>NZ_FRBH01000016.1 GCF_900142565.1 Chishuiella changwenlii | reverse complement strand
AAAAAGGGATAGATTTTCTTGTTACCAATCCATTGACACAAACTATATTTTCTACAAATAAATATGCCTAAAAGCCCCGAAATATAACCAATTATACTTCCAACCATAACATCTAAAGGATAATGAGCACCTACGCCTACTCTAGTAAAAACTAACACTAAGCCAATCATTAGAACAGAGATTGTCCAAATTATTTTTTTATATTTTTCAGCTGGCATAAATGCAAATAATAAAATAGTAAGAATCGTAAAAACGGTCATAGAATGACCAGATGGCAAACTATTATGACCTAACAATGTTTTTCCAACAATAACAAAACTATTATGATTAAGCACCTCAGCTGGTCGTGGTACTGAAAATAGTTTTTTGAAAAGGCTACAAAAAACAATTGATACCAAAGAAGCACAAATTAAAGCTTCCCAAATTTTGGGTGCATGAATGATTAAAATTGTTAAAAGAGAAAGAAATACAAAGGCATCTCCAAATTGTGTCAAATTATATTGAATCATTGGAAACTGTCCTAATACATGATTAATATAAAAGAAGCTTCCTTTTTGTATTCCTATATAGTTTTCAATATTTAAAGCATTATTACTTAGCAGAAATAAAAAGATCACTATTAATAAAAATACAGGCGCCAGGAATAAAAATAAATTTAATCTTAAAAAATTATTATTAACCTTATTAATAATTTTAGTATTGGTATACATGTTTTACTATTTATTGAATAGCAAATGTCAAAACCAATTTAGAAGAAATTTAGAATTTTATAAATCCCTTAAAAAACAATTGTAAAAATATGTTCGTTATTTTCAAAACTATAAGAAACTTTCCAATTTTGAAATTTCGTTATTTCCTTCACAATAGACAAACCAAGACCACTTCCACTATTATCTACAGACATCCTAGAAAATCTTTTAAATAATAAATCAGGATTAAGCATTTCTATTCCAGAGTTTCTGACACTAAAACTTGATTTCGATAATTCTACTGTTATTGCTCCTCCATAAGACGTATGTCGAATAGCATTAATAATCAAATTATTAATTAATACTTCTGTTAAAACACTATTACTTTTAACCTTAACCTCTGACTCTATATTTGAGATTAGACTTATATCTTTTTCTTTAAAGTGTTCTTCTAAATTCTCCATTGTTTGAAGAACTAAATGACCAAAATCAACAGTTTCGGAACTATCAAATTGACTATTTTCTATTTTAGAAAGTAATAAAAGATTCTTATTTATTCGAGAACTTCTTATCAAAGCCTTATTCATTTCCTCTGCAATATGATACTGCTTTTCTGTTAAATCTTTACTTTGTAAAAGAATATCTAATTTATTTTTTAGTACTGCCAATGGCGTTTGTAATTCATGAGAAGCATTTTCTGTAAATTCTTTCTGATTTTTATACATCCTAATACTATTTTCTAATAGTTTATCTAGGGTTTCATTTAATTCAACAAACTCTGTTGTATCAGTTTCTAAGAAAGAAATTTTATTTTGACTACTTAAGTTAAAGGCTTTCAGTTTAGATAAAGTATCTTGAAAAGGTGCCCACAATTTTTTAGAAAGTCTTCTATTTAATACCCAAAAACCTATTACTAAAATTAAGAAAAACAATAAAGTAACCATTGCAATATAACCTACTGTTTCTTCCGTTTCCTCAACATTTGTTTCTACAACTAATACGTAATTATGATTGTTGATTTTAATGGGTGTTTTTAAACCTCTAAAACGTTCTATAGATTCTTTACTCTCATATATATTTTGTCTAGTAGCTGTATATAAACTATCTTTTTCTAAAGGTTTTGTAGCATATTCTATTCTACTTACAGGTTGTATTTCATTCCAGAATTTAATGTTTGCTGCTAAAGTTTCCTCACTTATTTTTTGCTCATTAAATTCATTTTCTATTCTTTGCGCAATAAGTTTATTATTTTCGTCTAACTCTTTTAGCCATATCCAGTCTACTAATAAAAAATATGACGGAACACTAAGTGCAAAAACTACAAAAGCAAATATTGTAAGTTGACGAATGGATTTTTGTAATAAGTTTTTCATGCTTGCCATTTATATCCTGTTCCGTATACTGTTTTTATATATTTTTTACATCCAGCATCTATTAATTTCTTCTTCAGATTTTTTACATGTGCATATACAAAATCATGATTATCTAGCATATCTGCAAAATCTCCTGAAAGGTGTTCTGCTAAAGTACTTTTAGATAATACTCTATTTTTATTTCCGATAAAATAAATCAGTAAATCAAATTCTTTTTTTGTTAGTTCTATTAATTTATTATTGAATGAGACAGTCTTTGCAAGCAAATCTATTTCTAATTCGTCTTGAATAATTATATTCGAATTATTGAATTGCTTTCTTCTTATCAAAGAATAAATACGAGCGGTAAGTTCTGATAAATGAAAAGGCTTTGTTAAATAATCATCTGCCCCAATATGCAGTCCTTTAATTTTGTCGTCTATCGAGTTTTTTGCAGAAATAATAATAACACCATCTTGCTTATTTTCCTTTTTCAATTCTTCGAGAATCTTAAGTCCATTCCCATCAGGAAGTGTAATATCTAAAAGAATACAATCGTAATTAAACGTAAATATTTTATCCATTGCTTCTTTAAAAGAAAATGCTATTTCGCACAAATAATTTTCTTCTGAAAGATATTCTTCCATGCTTTTAGCAAGTTCTACCTCATCTTCTATTATTAATATTTTCATGCTCGTATGATGTCTTTAACGCTTACAAATTACAACTGCAATTTAGAAGAAATTTAGAATTTTAGTTTTTGATTCTCCTTTCGGGTTTCAAAATTTTTGATTAATAAGATTATATATACACTTGTCAATTAAAAATACTAAAAAGTAACGAACTATCCATATCGAAGTTAAGTTCAAAATTTCTTCTAAATCATGATACAACTTTGTCATCAAATTAGAAGAAAATGATTTTAAACTTAATATTATTATTTACTGGAACTATTTTAGCATTTTGGTTAAGTGCTATTTGTGGAGGAGGTGCAAGTCTTATACTTATACCTATCCTTAATTTACTATTACCTACATCTGTTGTTCCTTTTTCGCTAACGATAGGAACATTTACAAGCTCAGTATCGAGAATAGCCGTTTTTAAAAAACATATAAATTGGAAAATATTTCTTTGGTTTGTTCCTTTCTCAATTCCATCTGTTTTGTTAGGTGCTTTTTTAATTAAATATATCAATCCAACATATTTACAATTTATTATTGCTTTGTTTTTAATTGGTAATATTCCTCAACTTTTTAAATCTTCTAAAAACGATGAGAACTCGAGTAAAATGTATCCTAAATCTATATTAGCAATTATAGGATTCTTTGCGGGTTTCTTTTCTGGAATTACAGGTGCTGTTGGATTATTGTTTAATAGATTTTATTTAAAATATGGTTTAACAAAAGAAGAAATTGTTGCCACACGTGCTGCAAACGAAGTCTTTCTACATCTTATAAAGCTTATTATTTATATATCACTTGGTTTATATTCTAAAACAGCCTTGTATATAGGTCTTTCTATAAGTCTTGCTACAATAGTTTCTTCTATAAGTGTAAGGTATATACTTCCTTTGTTTAGTGAAAATTTATTTAAAAAGATTGGATATATAGCTATGGTTATTTCTGGTGTTAGTTTATTATTTACTTCTTATCAAGAGATTATAAAACAGGATAAAATTATAATGTTGTTAGACAAAATACATTTTATAATTTAATGATTGTTAATGGAATAATAATAAAGTTATTTAAAAAAGAGAATTCGCTAAATGTTAAATAGTTCCCTTATTAAACAATATTTTTTACCATTTGGTAAATTTTCACAAAATTAGCTTTACTAATTTTGTATAATGGAAGAACTGATAAATTACTTATTGCTTTTTGGTAATTTAAACCAACAGCAAATTGAGCTAATTAAAAATAGAACAACTGAACTACAACTAAAAAAGGATGAATATTTTATTGAACCTGGAAAAATGTTTAATCATGTTGTTTTTACTTTAGAAGGTATTTTACGTATTTCTTATTACAATAACAAAGGAGAAGAAATTACTAAATACTTTGTAGATGAAAATCATCTAATGACCAATCCTTACAAAGGAGAACCAATGACAGAATATATACAAGCCATTACGAATTGTAAACTGATTGTCTTTTCTCAGAAAGATTGGAATGATCTTTCTAATACAATTGTTGGTTGGGATACTATTACTGATAAAATTTTTCAGAAAGCTTTAGTAGAAAAGTTAGACAGAAGAAGTTCTTTAGTTTCGGAAGATGCAACAACACGTTATTTAACTTTTTTAGAAAAATTTCCCACACTTGCAAATCGAGTTCCATTAGCTTACATCGCTTCTTATTTAGGTATTACTCAACAATCTTTAAGTAGAATTAGAAAGAATATTAGATAAATTTCATTTTTTACCAAATGGTAAATAACTCCATTTTATTTTGATACAACTTTGCTTTATCAAAATAAAATAAAGAAAAATGAAAACAGTATTTATAACAGGAGCCAATAAAAGTATTGGTTTTGAAACTGCAAGACAATTATTACAACAAGGATTCTATGTTTACCTTGGAAGCCGTAATTTACAAAACGGACAAAAAGCTGTAGAACAATTAAAGGCCGAAGGACTAGAAAATGTAGAAACAATACAGATTGATGTAACAGATGAGAATTCAGTAAAAAATGCTCGTGAAGCAATAGGTAAATCAACTGAAGTATTAGATGTGTTAATTAATAATTCTGGGATTTCTGGTGGTAAATTTGATGTAGAGGGTAACTTTATTCCACAAACTGCTGCAGATACAAGTGTAGATGTTTTTAAGGAAGTATATGATATCAATGTATATGGTGTAATAAGAGTTACACAGGCTTTTTTAGATTTATTAAAAAAATCGGACGAACCAAGAATTGTTATGGTAAGTTCTAGTCAAGGTTCTATTACTTTACACAGTGATCCTAATTACAAATATTATCACTTTAAAGGTGCTGTTTATCTATCTTCCAAATCAGCTCTTAACATGTACACAGTAAATTTAGCATATGAATTTCAGAACACTAATTTCCGAATTAATGCTGTAAGTCCAGGTTTTACTAAAACAGATTTTAATAATAATTTAGGTACAGGTACTGTTGAAGATGCTGCAAAAAGAATTATAAAATATGTATTAATTGAAAATGATGGTGTAACAGGAAAATTTTTCTGTGAAGAAACTAATCCTGAAACAGGTGAAATTCCTTGGTAAAATGTATTAAAAAGGATAATTAAATTAAAGTTGTTGAAAGTTAAAAAAAACTTCATTATAAAAAATCCCAAAAAGATTATCTTTTTGGGATTTTTTATAAGCAAATGATTCTAATATAATATTCGGTTATTTATCTTCATCATCTATTTCTCTCAAGACTTTACAAGGATTACCAACTGCTATAACACCACTAGGTATATCTTTCGTAACAACACTTCCTGCACCAATAATTGAGCTATCTCCTATTGTTACACCTGGCATTACAACAACATTCCCTCCTAACCAAACATCGTTTCCTACCGTAATTGGTTTTGTAAATTCTAATCCTTCACTTCTCTCTTTTGCATTAATAGCATGACCAGCAGTGTAAAAACCACAATTAGGTCCTATAAAAACATTATCACCAAAAATAACAGGAGCGCCATCTAATATTACTAAGTTATGGTTAGAATAGAAATTTTCTCCAATTTCTATATTATATCCATAATCACAATAAAAAGGTTGCTCTACTAAAAAAGTTCCTTTTGCTGTTTTTACAATTTCTTTTATAAGTTCTCTTTTTTTGTCAAAATCCGAATAACTTGTTTTGTTGTATTGTTCGCATAACTCTTTACAAGCAATTCTTTCATTAATTAACTCCTCGTCATGGTTTGCATTATAAACAAGCCCCTTTAACATTTTATCTTTCTCTGTCATCTTTACTTTTTTAAATTTTTGCGAAAAAAGAAAGACTATTTTATACTATACATTAATATAAAATAGTCTTTTTAATAAGTATCAACTTATAAGCTGATTATTACTTAACAATTGTCATTTCATCAATAATATTAGTTGCTCCGGCGAAACGGTCGACAACCCATAACACGTAACGAATGTCAACAGAAATTGTACGTTGTAATTTTTCGTCGAAAATAACATCACCAGCCATTGCTTCAATATTTCCATCGAAAGCAATACCGATTAATTCTCCTTTTCCATTCATTACTGGAGAACCAGAGTTACCTCCTGTAATATCATTATTAGATAAGAAGTTGATATGTAAATATCCGTCTTTATCTGCATATTGTCCGTAATCTTTAGCTTTTGCTAAATCTAACAAACGTTGTGGATTTTCGAATTCTTCGTCACCAGCAATATGTTTTGCAACAGTTCCTTCTAATGTTGTGAAATAGTTAGAAGCTACATCTGGTTGACGTTTTGGATTTGTACTTTTTGGTAAAGGTTTTACTGAACCATAAGTTAAACGTAAAGTTGAATTAGCGTCTGGGTAAAGGATATTTCCAATTTTAGATTCGCGTAATCCTTTTACTAATAAACGGAAGTTTTTAGCATAAACATCTGCTGAAGCTTTTTGCTCTTCTGTTTCTTTAGAAGCTCTTTCTACCAATGCATTCGATAAAACATACAATGGATCTTTTTTAAGTACTTCTACATCTGGAGAAATTAAGAAATTCTCAACTTGTTTTTGATCTGCAAAGAAACTTCTTTCAACTGCATCATTTACAAATGCTGTAAAGTTGTTATTGTTTTTCTGTGCTAACTCTGCAACATAAGGAGCTAAACCAGCTTCTTTTGCTTTTGTAGTATATAAATTAAGTTGAGCCGTTAATAAATCTTTCTCTAATGGTAAATACATTTTTTCGTAATATGTATTTATTGCATTCTGAATACGTGGACGTAACTCGTTACGTTTTGCATCATTAGCATCAGCATAAACCTCTAAAGCTTTACCTATAGAATATGGCGCACTAGCTAAAGTAGAATAACGTAATAAAATATTGATGTAATTATTATGACGAGCATCTAAATTTGTTTTCGCATAATAGTCATTTAAACTTGATACAACATTTCCGTATTCAGCTTTATTTTTAGACTTGTTTGCCCACTTATTAAACTTCTCTTCTTCTTTTGTTTTTTTAGCAACAGTTCCATGAAGTTTTAAAGCCTCAATCATTCCATCACGGTTTTTCCAGTAATTTGCAACACCAGCATACTTAGAAGCATAGTCAATATTTACTTTTTGACTTTTCTCCATGTATTTTTTCATCTGATCCATAGTTACCTTAGAAGCCTCTACCCAAGCAGGATAAGCAAATTCTACATTTTGAGCAACTCCTTGTGCAGGCATCCAACGATTAGTACGACCAGGGTAACCTAAAATCATAGCAAAATCATTTGGTTGATAACCTTTTAATGAAACTGGTAAATGATGTTTTGGTTTTAATGGAACATTTTCTGTTGAATATGGTGCTGGATTTCCATCTTTATCTGCATAAACACGGAACATAGAGAAATCTCCTGTATGACGTGGCCATTCCCAGTTATCTGTATCTCCACCAAATTTTCCAATAGAACTTGGAGGTGTACCTACTAAACGTACATCTTCATAATCTTGGTATACGAAATAGTAATATTCGTTTCCTTGAAAAAATGAACGAACAGAAACAACGTATTTTCCGTTTTCGTTATTTTCTTTTTCAATTTTTGCAATCTCTTGGTTAATCGCTTTTTCACGATCAGCCTCAGACATTTTATCGTTTACAACTCCTAAAATTCGTTTAGAAACATCGTCCATACGAACAAAAAAGCGAACTTTTAAACTTTTAGGTTTTAATTCTTCTTTTTTATCTTTTGCCCAAAAACCATCTTTTAAATAATCATGCTCAGGTGCAGATAATTCTGCAATAGAACCATAACCACAGTGGTGATTTGTTAAAACTAATCCTTGTCCAGAAACCATTTCGGCTGTACAACCTCCACCAAACTGAACAATTGCATCTTTTAAAGAATTATTATTAATGCTATAAATTTCTTCTGAAGTTAATTGCAAACCTTCTTTCTGCATATCTCTCTGATTCAATCGTTCTATGAACATCAAGAACCACATTCCCTCGTCCGCCTTTACTTTAAAAGGAAAAAGCATAACCACTAAAAGTGTGGATAATAAAATTTTTCTCATTTTTTATTTGTCTTCAATTTTACGAAACGCTAAAATAGTGGATTCTTATTAGTTCTCCTAATGATTGTAATTTTATGTTATGTAGGAAAGTCAATAATAGATGTTATTCAATAAAAAAACGCTCAAAGTTGAGCGTTTTAAATTTATTTCCAATAATTCATAATTTCGGTTACTTTATCTACCCATTCATCTTCTGGAACAGTTTTATCTAAATAAAAGTCTGGATGAATTCCCATATCATCTACCGTGTTTTCTGGTATACGGAAAGAACGAGAAATACAATAAGAAAGAATGAAATCTCCCGTTGGTGATTCTGTTTCTATCATATTCGAAACATCTAACGCACCACCTGTTTTTCGACCAAAAAACTTTACTTTTCGGCTTTGTTTAGCTGTTAAGATAAATTCTTCTGTTGTACTAAAGTTATTTTCGTGAATAATAATTCCAACATTTTTTGGGTAAGGAAAAACTCTATCCTTTTTTAGAATAGATACATTTTCCTCTGAAAAGATATTGACATATTTGCCTAAATTATTTTCTAATTTCTTAATCATTCCATCATAAAACTTTTTCGAATCCTCATCTAAATCAGGATCACTTGCAGCATCTTTTATAAATTGATTATTCTTCTCCGTTGAATAAAATTCTGCTAAAACACTTCTTACAGGATTTGTATATAAGTATGGTGTAATTGCTAAAAAGTTTCTGTCCTGACCTCCTTGTGCATCTCTTACATCTATAATAAGATTGGGCGTAGAAGTAATTTCTTTGTTTAATGCTTGAAAGATACTATCTATATCTTTTTTATTTTGATGAAAACTAGGAATATGTATGTATACTGTATTCTCATCTCTTTTATAACCAAATGGTTTGTTATCTGTTTTCAGCTTTAAATACTCTTTCGTCTTTTCTGAATACGGATATACAGGAAAAGTTCTTTCGAAAAAGCTGTTACCTACTTGTAATAAATTTTGACCAAAATAATGAATAGCATCTGTATCTACCGGTTTATAATTTTGTAAGTAATAAGTTCCTTTACTTAAATCGCTATTTACTTTAAAAACAACTTCGTTAACCTTAAATGTTGAAGTTGAAGCTGCTTCTATTACTGTTCCTATAAAATCATTTCCAATTTTCTTTACAGCAATTGTATTCTTACCTGTTTTCCAAATTCCTTCTATATCATCTGTCTTTTTAGAAGATAAATAAGATTTAAAAGATTTTAATTGAATGCTTTTTTCGACTAAAGGGCTATAAGTCTTTAATTCTTTTTGTTTTTGAAGTCCTTTTTGTGTCGTAATAACTCTAAAGTGATCTTTTCTAAAAAAATAAACCCAATTAGTTAATTCTTGTTGACAAAGGTCGTAGTCCGTTATTTTTTCAACTTTTTTTTCTGTTTGTAGATTGTGTAGTAGATAAACACTTTCTCCTTTATTTTTTAATATGTGAGCAAAACCTGCATCATTCTCTTCGAATGTTTTTTTTAACCATAAAAAATTAGCTTTACAGTCGCAATTTTGTGCTTGCAGAAATAAACTTCCTATTATAAATAGAGAAGTTGTTACAATTAATTTCATCTTGTGTTAATTATTTTTAATTGCAACAAACATAAAAATATATTTTTATTAAATGAGATATTTTTAATAAAAAAACACCTAATGGTGTCTTATTAATTTTTAATTATCATTAAACTAAAATAATTATATTTTTCAGAAGATTCTTTATAATACAAATCCAAACTATTACCATCAATAACACCAAAACTGTATGGTATATCATCTTTTTTATCGAAGAAAATAGAATCGTTACGTATTACATATTTCCCTATCTTAGTATCACTACCAAAACAAATACTATTTAATCTATATGTATTGTTTTCTTTAAGTTTTAATGTTGTTGTGCAGCTAGCTACGCCTTCATAAAAACCTGTAAGAATAATTTTACTTCCTAACTCTTCAAAATCGATAATTCCTCTAGGTTTTATAAAAACAATTATCAATACTAAAGCATAAAAAATACACAGATAATTTCTAACTTTATCTGTATACTTCACTTTAATCGATTTATAAATTTGAAAAAAGAAATCAAAAAATATAAAAAGGTAAATAAGTGCACAGATAAAGAAGATTGACATATCAAAATCTGTATTTATAAAATACGAAAATGTAGAATATAAAAGCAGAATAAATGCTATAAAAAATCTTACAAGAAATTTATTCTTCATTACAATTAAGCAAAACGTATTAAATCTTCGTATGCTTTTTTTGCTCCAGCAATTACTTGACTTTGTTCTTTTTCTGTCGTAAACTCTTCATTAATGTAACGTAAAAAAGTTTTCCAACTTTGTCCTAATTTTTCGCCATAATGACCAAAATAATTAAAACTTTTATCTTTTAAACTAGGATATTTTTTTAATGTTTTTGCAATTACATTTCCTCCTAACATAGAGCCTTCTATAACATAAAGTGCTCCGAAAGCTTCTGCTCTATCCTCTAATTCAGATGCGTTTTGAGGTTCTAGTTCTGTTAAGTTTAATTCTGATAAATCTTTTTCAATTAATCGGCATTTATCAAAATTTGTTTGGTGTAAAATTCCAAAATCTTTAACCGTTAATAATTTTTTGATTTTATCTTCGTATTCTTTTAAAAATAGATGATTAACTCGTAACATCTTGTAATAATTTTCATCTGAAAAAGTTCCTTCGAATAATTTTTTTGATTCTAATTTACTTTCAATTTCATTATGAAAATCTGCTGTATTCTCTTTTAAATAATTTGTCAACATTGTTTAAGGTTTTTTAAATTTTAATGAGAAAGTTGTTCCCACTCCCTCTTTACTTTCAAAAGAAATTTCACCGTCCATTCTTCTCATCATGGTTTGAGCAATTGTTAGCCCTACTCCATTTCCTTTTATATCTGCTGTATTGGACATTCTGCTAAACAATTTAAACATTTTGTCATGGTCTTCTTGTTTAATACCAATTCCATTATCTGTAATCTTATAACAGATGTAATTCTTATCGTCTGTAGAAGATATTGTTACTACTGGCGTTGTTTCTTTTGAAGAATATTTTATAGCATTACCAATAATATTTAGAAAGACTTCATAAGCCATTGTTTTCTCGGCAAAAACATTTCTAATACT
The DNA here is from genome assembly GCF_900142565.1 of Chishuiella changwenlii. Lineage (GTDB taxonomy): Bacteria > Bacteroidota > Bacteroidia > Flavobacteriales > Weeksellaceae > Empedobacter > Empedobacter changwenlii. The sequence continues at coordinate 30,607 of NZ_FRBH01000016.1, read as the reverse complement.
TCCGATATTAATAACAGTAGTTTCTGCATTGTAATAGACTTTAAGGTCATTTACAATTTTATTAATCACCTCTTCCGAGTTAATTTCAATTAATTCGATTTCAGATTTTTTTGCTTTACTTAATGCTAAAATCTCTTCCATCATTTCTGTAATCTTATCAATTTCTTTGATTACACTTTTTACTTGACTAGAATTTTCTGGGTTCTCATTTAGTTTTCTTTCTAGCATCTGACAATTTAATTTCATAACCGTCAAAGGCGTACGTAAATCGTGAGAAACTGTGTAAGAAAAAGCATCCAGTTCTTCGTTAATCTCTTTTAATTGTTCGTATAAACTGTGAATTTTAAAAGATTGTACATGAAGCGTTTCTATTACAAGTTTTATAACTTCTTTTGCTACATAAATTTCATTCTCTTTCCAGATAAAAGAACGATCTACAACCTCTTCTTGCCAAAATTTAAATGAGTTTCTTGGTGAAAAATAAGAGATTGGATTTCCCTTATCATCTAACTTTTCTTTAAGATATTTTTGTGGCTCTCCTGCCCAATTTAATTTTAAGTTTTCTTCTTTCTTAAACCAAATAATAAAATTTTTATTGAATTGATCTAAAAAACTAAACATTACACCTGTTGACGAAGATGAAAGATTTAATTCTTCTCCGAATGTTTTTTTGAAAGAATTTGAATGATAGAAGTTTTTTATATTATTTTTCTTTGCCCAATTCTTAATACGTATAATCTCATCGTCTGGTGGAGTTTCACCATCTTTTATAACCGTATCTTTATAAATAAAAGCCATTCCGTCGGCTTCTGTTAATTTAAAAATTGGTTTTAGATTTTTAGAAATCGAATCTTTTAAATTTTCTTCTACTAATAAATTTTCTTTAAGTTTTATAGCTGTTTCACTAAACTTATTCTGAAATTCAATTTGTTCTGTCGATTTAAAATTAACGTAAGTTATTCTCGCTAGTCTCGATAATAGCTCGCATTGTAATCTTATTTGGTACGGAATATTCTTAGCAGTAGAATTTTGACAAGTAATTAATCCCCATAGTTCATTATCTATCACAATAGAAATTGAAAAACTGGCTTTTGCTCCAGAATTTTTAACATATTCTATGTGAACGGGAGATAATGCTCTAATCGAAGTATATGTTAAGTCTATAGGAGAATTGGTCTGAGAAATAATTTTTACTCTTGGTGAATCAACATCTGCAACAAGTCTACTTTTCTTTTTTAAATATAATTTTCTGGCTTGTTGAGGAATATCAAATTCAGGAAAACGAAGTCCATTATAAGAATCTAATTTATTATTTACTTTTTCTTTAATGACGATTCCACTATCATCTTCCAAGAATTGGTATAACATTACACGATCATAGCCGATCATCTTTTGTACCGCAGATAAAAGGGCTTCCCAAATATCATTCTTAGATTTAGAGAAAAGAATTTGTTCAGAAGTATTGTAGTAAAACATTCTATTTTCTGAAATAATTAACTCTTCTAGCTCTATGTAAATAAAATTGTTTACGGTGTAAATAGTTTTATGAAAATCTCTACCATTAATGGTGATAGACTCTCTTAAAAATTCGCCACTTTCTAAACTATAAATTGCGGATAAGTTTAGAGCGAAGTTATAAACCTCATCTAATTTTAAAGAAATTAATTCTGATGGGTTTCTATCAAATATCTCGTTGATATTATTAGAAACAAATTTTATTTGATGAGATGATTGGTCAATTCCAATTAAGTAACCTAAATTCTGTACTTCGTTAAGAAATTGTATTTTCTCATCTTCACAATTTTGAATGATTTCATTTGTCATATTAATACGCGTTTTAAAAAACACTATAGGCTAAACGCAAATATAATACGACTTAACAATAATGAAGATTAATTTTACCTTATTTTTTTAGTTTAATTACATAATTTTCTAATTCAAATTCATTTGCATCAATTAATTCAAAATCAACAAAATGAATTGAGTTTGATTTAAAAAATTCTACTACTTGCTTCTTCTCTAGGTTAGGGTTAATCTTTATTCCTGCAAATCTTATATTTTTCATGTAAACATAAAAATCATAATCAAAATCTGTTTCTCCTAAATATGTATTGGCAATTTTACCTTTCCATTTTATATCGAAAACACCTACTTCTTTTGTATCTATAAAAGTAATCTCGTGATTTGCTATTGTATCGTTACCAAGCATTGAAATACCGAAAGCTAAATCTTTCGTATTTTCTAAATCAACTGGTAACTCATCAACTAAAATTGTTTTATTATTTAAGTTATTAAAGTCTAAATCTTTAAAATTTTCTATTTTAATTCCTTTATTATTCCAGAATGTACTAGAAATTGTACAATGATCGTAGTTAATCCATAGTTGTTTTTCTGCATTTTCCTCAGAAATATCATCTATTTCATCTAAATCATCTTTGTATTCTTCTTCTTCGTCATACTTATCGGTTTCCAAATGGAAATCCATCCATAGCTCGAAGTCTTCATCTAGACGAGCGCTCCAAACAAAATCTACTATCTTATGACCGTTTGTAAATGGACTATTTGATATATATATTTTGTTATTTTCCTTACTCATTTTATAATATGGTTTTGACTTGCGTCAATGAATTTACAACGTTTATTCTATTAAACAAAATTAAATAAAAATATGACGCAACTAGTTTTTATAATCAACTACAGTTCAACCGAATAAAAAAACACAACTTTTTCAAGTTGTGTTTTATAGTCTATTTATAATGTTTCTTTTAACCATTTAAAGAACTCTGAATGCCATATTACAGAATTTTGAGGCTTTAAAACCCAGTGATTTTCTTCTGGAAAATAGATAAATCTAGATTTTATTCCTTTTAACTGTAAAATTTGATAAGCTTCTTGTCCTTGTCCCATTGGTACACGATAATCTCTACCTCCAACGTAAATTAACATAGGCGTATTCCATTTATTAACTAAATCTGTACTACTAGGATCAAATTGTGCGTATGTTTTTTGTGCAGCTTTGTTATCTTTTTCCCACCAAGCACCTCCGGCATCCCAGTTTGTAAAGAAAATTTCTTCTGTTGTACCATACATCGATTTTAAATCGAAAACACCGTTATGCGCAATAAACGATTTAAAACGACCTTCGTGAATTCCTGCTAAATAATAAACAGAATATCCTCCGTAAGAAGCTCCTACTGCTCCTCTTCTATCTTTATCTACATAAGACTCTTTTGATATATCATCTATAGCAGCCAAATAATCTTGCATTACTTGTCCTCCCCAGTCTTTAGAAATTTGTTCGTTCCATTCTACTCCATGTCCTGGCATTCCACGACGATTTGGTGCAATAACAATATATCCTTGCGCTGCCATTAATTGGAAATTCCAACGAGGAGAATAAAACTGAGTTAATGCAGATTGTGGTCCTCCTTGACAATATAATAAAGTTGGGTATTTTTTATTCGGATCAAAATTTGGTGGATAAACTACCCAAGCGTGCATTTCTTTTCCGTCTGTTGTTTTTATTTTTCTTGCTTTTACATCACTCAATGCAATAGATTCAAATATTTCTTTATTCTCATTTGTTAATTGAGTTAATGCACCAGATTTTAAATCTACACTGTAAATTTCTGCTGCATGGTTGATATCTGTTTTAGTTACAATAGCTTTATTACCAACTATCTCTTTTAAATCTGCAATATCAAAATCTCCTTTTGTAATTTGTTTTACTGTAGGTAGTTTTTTTGCTTTAAAGTTTACATCAACTTCAAATAATTGAATAGTTCCTCCTACTGGAGCGTTAAAATAGATTTTTTTCCCATCATTGCTCCATTTGTAGCCTTGTACAGTTCCGTCCCAATTCTTTGTAAGATTAATTTCTATATCTCCTTTACGAACAATTAAATCGTTTTTATCTGCTTCATAACCATCACGCTCCATACTTAAGAAAGCAAAATCTCCTTGAGAAGAAAAACTTGGTGTATTATCATAACCCATTTTTCCTTCTGTAATGTTTGTTGTTTTCTTAGTTACTAAGTCGTACTGAAAAATATCTGTATTTGTACTTAACGCATAGTTTGTTCCAGATTTCTTTTTAGAAACATATAAAACTTTTGTCCCATCTGGTGTCCATACAAATTCTGAAACAGCAAAAGGTTCATCTTTTAACACATCTACTTTAGTTGCATTATCTTTATTTTCTGAAACAAATAAATGCTCATAATTACCATCGTTCCAAGTATCCCAATGTCTGTAATTTAATGCATCATAAATCTGAACATTTGATTTGTCAAATGCTGGATAATAATCTGAACCAAAAACTTTTTCTAATTTTACTTTATCTGTTTCAGCTTTATATTTCTGATCTTTGTTTAATGACTTATCATCTAACAAAGTTTTATAATCTTGTACTTCCGAAGCTTTTCCTCCAGCCAAAGAAATCATATAAGTTTTTGAAGTATCTTCTTGTGTTTTAACATCTGTAGAAGTTACCTTATAAATTAAATTCTTTTGATCTTTTGTAACTCCGATCGGAGAAACTTTTTTTACTTGCCATAGAAGTTCTGGCGTCATTACTTTTTGTCCCATTGCTGTTGTAGTTACCAAAATACTTGCAACCAGTAGAGTAATTTTATTCATATCGATTTCTTAAACTTTTATTCTAAACTAGTTGTAAAAATAGTAATTCTTAATTTAGAAAGCGTTACAAAACAGCATAAAAAAGGCATCAATTATTCACTAATAATGTGAACAAATGATGCCTTAATTGATTTTTTAAAAAAATTTAATCTACACTCAAAATTAAACTAAATAATTTATTTTGAATATGTTAATTAAAAATTTAACTTATTTTTATGAGTAAAAACAGGGATAATTGCTCCAAACACTAGGTTTTGTTGAGAGAATACAATATTCTGTTTTGCCTTGTCAGATTTGTCTGCTGTAGTTCTAATATCACTTAAGTTAGCATACCCACCTTTTAGCTCTGCTTGTACAAAGAAGTAGTCCCAAAAAGTAAAGTTGATTCCGACCATTGCTGCTGTTGCAAATCCTGCTAAATGGAATTCATCATTACGCTCTCTTCCTAATAATTTTACATTAGATTTTGGATACATAATACCTGCACCAACACCTTCTGTAATATTTACATCTATTCCTTTTCCATTTTTAGAGATAGGTAAATGAACAAGATTATCAAAACGACGAATTTCTAAATTTGCGTAGTTAAGTCCATCTGTATGTTCAAAAGTTAAAAAGTCTTCCGTTAATTTCTGATCTGCATTTGTGTATGTACCATCAAATTCAGAACCTGTATTAATGTGTCCATTCATTTTTACTGTTTGATCTTGATCCATTACATATTTCATGTGATCTATCCCAAAAGAGATATTCCAATTATCAGAAATAAAATATCCTAAACGAAAATTATATTGTGGAATTGTCATAGAACTTGGATTGAAATATTTCATTCCAAAAGCAGTTTGACGGTCATGAGCTGCAACATTATCTAATGTAAAATCGTAACCATCTCCTTTAAATTGAATATCAGATTTAGTATACTGAGCATGGTTCCATCCCCAATAAACATAAAATTTTCCCTTGTTATTTTTCCCTTGTCCAAAACTTACTGCAACAAACGCAAATAAGAATAATAAATTGATATATTTTTTCAAATCTTGAATTTTTATGCAAAGCTATTCTTTAAAATAATTCGCAAACATGATTTTTGATATAAAAATAATATGATTTGATATTTAAAATCAATAAAATTAACCATAGACTATTTAATAAAACTATAAACATTTATTAAAATAGCCTTAAAGCATTTTAGAATTAAAATTATTCCTATATTTTTGTTCCGGTATGAACAGCAACTTAGCAACACATATTATCGGCATTTTTTTTACTTTCTTATTAGTTTTTAGCACTAGTATGCAAGGGATTGCTGGTTATATGGATTACCAAATGAAGCTAGAAAGTAAAGTTTCTCATCAAAAAAAATCAAAAAAAGTATTTTCTCAAACCTCTTCAGAAGAAGAAAATAATAATTCTGCTAAAGAAATTACCGAGAAAATGCATTTTTATCATCAGATAAAATCATTTAGATTTTACAATAGCCAACTAACTTTAGTTATCGATTTTCATCACGCAAAAAAGTATAATTTTACTAATAGTAGAGTTACAACTCCACCTCCTCAATTTTTATCTTAATCAATTTTTAATCTCATTTATTCCGAATTGGAATAAGAATTGTTAAGGGACTCAAAATTAAATTTCAAAAAAACACATTACAAAGAGAATGTGTTTAACTTTTTGGTGTACTTTTATTTTTAATATAAAGCATTAAAGATAAAAGCATTATACACACTATAAACCAACACAAAATCAAACAAAATATTAAAAAGCAACAAAATGGCAAACAATTATTACAAACAAATTTTAGATAATAATAAAGCATGGGTTGAATCAAAATTAAATTTAGATTCAGAATTTTTTAACAGACTAGCACATGGTCAACAACCTCCACTTTTATGGATTGGTTGTGCAGATAGTCGTGTTCCTGCAAACGAAATTATTGGTGCACAACCAGGAGAAGTGTTTGTACACCGTAACATTGCGAATATGGTTGTGCATTCTGATATGAGTATGCTGTCTGTTTTAGATTACGCAGTAAACGTATTAAAAGTAAAAGAGGTTATTGTTTGTGGACACTACGGATGTGGAGGTGTAAAAACTGCAATGGGAAATGCTTCTGTAGGTTTAATAGATAACTGGATTCGTCACATAAAAGATTCTTACCGTTTTAATAAAGCTGAATTAGATGTTATTGAAAATGAAGAAGAAAAATTTGATCGTTTTGTAGAAATTAATGCAATAGAACAAGTTTATAATTTAGCAAAAACTTCTATCGTACAAAATGCTTGGGCAAAAGGACAAGAATTACATATCCATGGTTGGGTGTATGGTGTAGGATCTGGATTAGTTAAAGATTTAGATGTAACATTAGATTCTAATGATGATTTAGAAACTGTATTTCAGTTAGATATTAAATAAAAATTAGTTTTTGACTAGCGTTTAACAAAGTAAAATTAGGTTAAACGTTAGTCTTAAATATTAAATTTTAGGTAGTTCTTTTAGAAAATTGTAACGTTTTTGTTCAAAATCCATCATACAATAAAAGTGATTTAAACCATTTGTCACCATCAAAAACTGACTTCCTAAAATAATATTATAACGTGCGATCTGATCAAAAGTAGCTTGTGTAATCCCAATATGTGGTGCTTTGCATTCTACCATTATCAATGGTTTTTCTTTTTGATAAATTACAATATCCGCACGTTTCTTCATTCCAGTAATAGGAACAATAACTTCTAAGGCAATTGCAGAAGTAGAATACCCCAAATCTGTTATTAAATAATTCAGTACATGTTGCCTAACCCATTCTTCTGGTGTATAGACAAACCATTTTTTTCTAATCAAGCAAAATATATATAATTTATCTTGGGCTTGTTTCAATCTTATTTGGTATTTTTCGGAAAAATTTAATTGTACTAATTCAGTCATTGTATGAGTCCTGTAGAATCTTTAATCAAAGATATAAAAAACAAAAACTATAAACCGATTTACTTCTTGGCTGGCGATGAGCCATTTTTTATTGATCAAGTAACAGATTTATTAGAAAAATCTATTCTAAACGAAGAAGAAAAAGGGTTTAACCAAACAATTGTTTATGGACAAGATGTAGAAGTTGGACAATTAATCGGAATGGCACGTCAATACCCTATGGGTGCAGACAAAGCTGTTGTTATTGTAAAAGAAGCACAACATCTTAGTAGAACAATAGATCAACTGGAAATGTATGTAAATCAGATTCAGGATTCTACTATACTAATCATCAATTACAAAGGAAATACATTAGATAAACGAAAAAAAGTATATAAACTCTTAAATGAAAAAGGGTTTTATACTGAGTTTAAAAAGATTTACGAAAGCGAACTTCCTGCTTGGATAGAACAAAAAGTAACCGAAAATAATTTCCAAATAGAACCCAAAGCAAAATTTTTGTTGACGGAATATGTTGGTGCAGATTTATCTCGATTAAACAATGAATTAGAGAAGCTGTTTACAATTGCTAACGATGATAAAACAATTACACCAAAACTAATAGAAGATAATATTGGAATTAGTAAAGATTATAATGTTTTCGAGTTGAGGAATGCTATAGAAACTAAGAATATAGAAAAGGCATATAAGATTATTAAATATTTCGAGAAAAATCCGAAAGACAATCCTTATGTGGTTTCAATTACTACAATTTTCAATTTGTTTACCAATATTATTCAGGTACATGTAACAGCAGATAAATCTAAACAAAACTTGGCAAAAGTATTAGGAATAAACCCTTATTTTGTACAAGGAATGACAACTGCTGCAGGTAATTATCCTTTAAAAAAAGCAACAAGAATTATCTCTTTTATTAGAGAATATGATATGAAAGGAAAAGGTGTTGGTACAACAGGAAGTGTAACATCAAGTCAATTATTAATAGAATTAGTGTATAAAATTATGCATCTATAATTTTTTGAAATAATTACATCATAAATAGTAGAAAAATAAGAACTAAATTTGTAAAAAAATAAGAACTCGCAATGGAAAATAACGTAAGAGATGTTATCATTATAGGATCTGGACCTGCAGGTTATACAGCAGGAATTTATGCTGCACGTGCAAACATGAGTCCGTTAATTTTAACAGGAATGGAGCCAGGTGGACAATTAACAACAACAACAGAAGTTGAGAATTTCCCAGGATATCCAGAAAGTATTACTGGACCAGAATTAATGGCTGACTTACAAAAACAAGCAGAACGTTTTGGTACAGAAATAAAATACGAGTATGTAACAGAAGTAATTTTCGGAGATAAACAAGGTGATACACATACTGTAAAAACAAATATTGCGGAATATGTTGCAAAATCTATTGTAATTAGTACTGGTGCAACTGCTAAATATTTAGGTTTAGACGACGAGAAAAAATATGCTGGTAGCGGAGTCTCTGCTTGTGCTACTTGTGATGGTTTCTTTTACCGTGGTAAAGACGTTGCTGTTGTTGGTGGTGGAGATACTGCTGCAGAAGAAGCAACTTATTTAGCAAAGCTTTGTAAAAAAGTTTATTTATTAGTTCGTAAAGATGAAATGCGTGCTTCTAAAGCAATGCAACATAGAGTTGAGCATACTGCAAATTTAGAGGTTTTATATCACCACGAATTAATTGGTTTAGAAGGAAATAATGTGGTAGAAAAAGCTAAAATTATCGACAATCAATCTAACGAAGAAAAAGAGTTAATTGTAGATGGTGTTTTTATCGCTATTGGTCACAAGCCAAATACAGATTTATTTAAAGGTAAATTGGTAATGGACGAAACTGGTTATTTAATTACTCAAGATCGTTCATATAGTACAAATATCCCTGGAGTTTTTGCTGCTGGTGATGTACAAGATTCTGTTTACAGACAAGCTATTACTGCTGCTGGTTCTGGATGTGCTGCTGCTTTAGATGCAGAGCGTTATGTTGCAGAATTTTTTGAAGAAGTTTAAAAAACAACACTTTCATATATCAAAAGCTATCTCTATTGAGGTAGCTTTTTTTATAGACGCCCAAGCAGGCTTTCCTATATACTTACTCCACAAAGGATGTCGCTACAATCCTTGGCACATTTAGAATATTTTAAGATAACTTTAGAGTAAAAATAACATTACTAAAGCGCAAACAAGTTAGTTTAGTATTTATATTTTTTTACATTTATCAAAAAAAATTAATGAAGATAACTTTACTTTTAAGTAGCTTATTTACTTGTCTTATCCTAAACGCTCAAAAAATTGATTTACAATTAAAAATCAATAATTTAAATAAAGAATCTATACTTATATTAAATCCTGTATTTCAAAAAGACTATTACGAAAATGCTGTAGAGGATTCTTTACAAAATTCAGTTAATAAAAATCATATCAAACTAGAGAAAACTAATTTTTATTATCCATACATATTTAAATATCAAGCGGAAAAAAACCTTTCTTTTTTATCAAAAACATTTTATTTAAAGGATCGTGACCTTAATTTAAACTTAACTAAACTGAATTCTGATATAGATTCTGATATAGACGAAAGAAAGGAATACAATACCTTTTTTAAAGACTTCCTAAAAGAAGAAATGAAATATAATAATTTTCATGGAGAAATGTTCTTAAAATATAAGCTTAATTTTCCTAAAGAAGTCAACGATTCAATTAATAGTTGGCACAAAAGAAATTGGCAACAAGAAATGAATTTATTAAATCAATACATTTCTAAAAATCCAAAATCTGTAATTGCATTCTGGAGAATAGTACAGAAATATGAAATTCATAAAACTTATAATTATGATAATCTTTTAGAAAAATTCGATCCTTTTATAAAAGCTTCATATCCTTATCAAGTTTTAAAAAACAAAATAATTAAATTTAAAACTTATGCAAATGGAAATACATTTCCAGAAATTAATAATTTAAAAGATATAAATAATGATCCTTATAGAATTGATTATTCTGAAAATAAATATACACTAATTGATTTTTGGTATCATGCATGTAAACCTTGTTTAATCACTTTTCCAGGTTTAAAGAATGTTCACAAAGAATTTAATTCTAAAGGTTTCGAAATAATTGGTATTTCAGTAGATGCTAAAAAATATATTCCTCAATGGAAAAATGTTATAAAAAAACACGAATTACCTTGGATTAATATTTTAGATGAAAATGGGAATTTTGCTAAGAATAATCAAATCAACGATTATCCAACTAATTTTCTTATTGATAAAAATGGTACTATAATTAAACGAGACATTTCTACAGAAGAATTGAAAATTTTTCTTGCTGAGAACCTATAATCATCAATTTTAAATGAATAACAAAAGCAAGCTAATTTAGCTGCCTTTTCATATTTTTATAGTCACGAGCAGGATGCTCGCGCAAGCTGAAGAGAATAAAAATTATTTTATATAACCTCTAATTACTCTATAGTCTTTATTTCGTGCAATAGAATCTTGAAAATATACATTATCATTAATAGTTATAAAATTCACATCTTCTTTTATGCTTCCATAAGTTTTAAAAGTTGTATATAAGGTATATATAGAAGTTTTATAATCATTGTTTTTAATATATAATACATAAAATCCGTCAGAATCATTAACTATAGGAATAAAATAGTTTTTAGGTATTGATTTACAACTACATTTTTCAAAAGTTAAGATATTTTTGTCGTTACATTTTAATTCGTACAACTTGAGATTTTTGTTTATATAATGTTCTTTTTTATAATCATCATTACAACTCGATATTGTAATAATAAATATCAATAAAATAATTCTTATTATTCTCATTGTTTTAAATCAAATCTTCATTATTTATGACTATTTCTCTTATAACACTTTACAGTTATTTTTTTTAGAATATTATTAATACATTCTTTTTCCTGTATAATAAACATAATAGTTTTTTGGTACTATTTTTAAACCTAACTTTTCATTCGTTTTTCTAATTTCATTAAGTCTATCATTTTTATTATAAATAATAAATAAACTATCATTACCTATTAAGTTAACATCTAATATATTTAAATCATCAACTATTTGATATTTCTTGTTTTCTATTTTATTAGTGATATCTATATAATTAGGGTAAACTTTTGTAATACCACTTTTTGTATGCCATTCTATTTTATAGGTTGAACTTTCAATAGTTTTTAACATTAAGACTTTATCTTCAAGAAAATTCTTACATCCAAAAAGAGTAAGTACAACCGTGATTATAAGAAATTTAGTTTTCATAAAAATTAAAGATTTATATCTTTTTCAGCCTCTTCTGTAGTAATAAATCCTTCTAACCATTCTACTGTATCTACTCCTATTTCACCGATTATAAAACAGTCTTCAGGGTAATTGATAAATCCCTTTTTATTTTTTAATAAATTTTTAGCTTCTTCAGCTTTTTGTTTTGAAGAGAAAACTCCAATAAATTTAACTTCGTCAAATATCTCTTTTTTATAAGTGTATTCATATTCGTGATGTAATATAAAAAGTTTTTCCATGGTGCTTATTCAATATTTAGTCATTTTTAAAGTCAAGAGCAAATGTTTGTTAGCTAGATTACTTATTTTTTAAATATATATTTAATTTATTATTTTGATTAAATATTTCTTCACTATAATTATAACCTAAATATCCATAACGAAATACTTTAACTTCTATAAAAGCTCCTTTATCAAAACTCACTTGATAGTTACCATTTTTATCAGTTTTTACAATAATTGTTTCATTTTCTGAATAACTTGAATCAGGACTATTCCCATATTTCCAGCATGTAAAAATAACTTTCACATCAACTATTGGATTACTTTTATTGTAATCTATTACTTTTCCTTCAAAAGTTACATTTTCAATATCCTTAGTACAAGAAAAGGCTAAAAAAAATAAAAATATTATTACGTATTTCATAAAATTAGCTTTATCCTGAAATGAGAATACTAACAATTACATCATTTTTATTAGTCCAACATTGTAGCCCAATTGAATCAACATTATATACTTTTTGCATTTCATAATCATCAATGTATAATTCTTCATCAAATTGAAAATCTATATTCATTCGTGTAAAAACATTTATAGAAGAACTTATCAAATTTACATTATTAATGATACATTGTTCTTTACATTTTATTGAAATAATGTATTCTTCTTCTGTAAATAATATAATGTCATTATTTTCTACATAATAAGTCGTCCATTTAGTAACATTATCATATTCATCTTTGATGAGATTAAACTCTTCAAAATAATCTGATATATGACTATTTAATCTAAATTCACCAATGCTAATAAATGGATTTAAAATATTTTTCATCTTCTTTTTTGTATATTACAGTTGAATCAAAATATATACTTTCTATTCTCTATCTTTTTAAAAAATCATATATTTTAGGAAAGATACTTTTTTAAATCTTTCTTATCTACTTTAGGATTATTTCCATAAATCAAACCAACATCTAAGTAAGAGTTAATTAAATATTTTTCTTCTTTACTTATCATAAAAATTGATCTTAAATATTTCTCTTCCCCTATTTCTAAAATTAAATCGACAATAACACTTCCATGATCGTATCCAACAGCATCGTCAAATTCTAATAAAGAAATTTCTTTTATTGAATCTTCATTTCCAGATAAAGCCGAGTTTAATAATTTACAATAATCAATAGATTTTTTTTCAGCTGCAATACTAAGTAATTCACTAACCTCAATATTCTTATGTGCACAAGTACTATTACATGAACTTAAAAAAATAAATAATAAGATTAGCCTATATATATTTTCCATTATCTCATATTTTAATTTATTAAAACAATAAATAATTATATAACAATTACTTATTAGAAAAATTACTATTATGCTCTTAATAATTCAACACTAAATACAAAAGATACAAAACTAATTATTATATAGATTAACAAATACAAATAACCAAAAAAAGAGGATTCAAAATTATAATTCTCGTACTTCCTTTTTCTGATATAATTATTTATAATTAAGAATAATCCTACACAAAATAAAATGATTGGAATTAAATAATTTTTATTAGGATAATAATTCTTAATAAGAATATAATTTAATATTGTTAAAATATTCATCCATAGCATTATTGTAAAAAATACTGATGTTGTAAATATTGAAATATCATTATTACCTACTTTTTTTTGAAATTCAACAAAGTGGAATATAATATAGTTTAATTTTTTTTTCATTATTACAATTATTTCAACTGATGAGACTTTTTATAATGAACATTTTTTTGAATACTACATTTAAATAATCCTAAAACCATTATCAATAAGTAGATAGTAAAAACTTGTTAAAAGTAAGTACCAAATTAATGAGAAGAATAAAATTTTAAATTTTCTCTTCAACAAAATACTTAATGAATCAATTAATCCTACAAATGATAATAATATAATAAAAATAAATAAACCATCTTTAACAGAAAAGATAATGAATAATAAAAAACTGATTAATATAGAAGAAAATATTCTAAGTAGGATTTGTTGTTTTTCACTCATTTTTTAGTTCATTTATTGTCTATAGCTTTTATTATTAATGAACGTATTAAAATATTAATCATTTTAAAATTTTATAAATAATTATCCATATTATAATACTGAAAATTGAATCGAAAGTATAAATAAAAAGACTTTCATCTATTATATTTCTAAACAAAAATTCATGTATAGTATAAGGAAGTAAATTAAAAACTCCTGGTCTTATAATTATAAGAAAAACAATAGTACTAATTATTGTTGGAATTATATATTTTCTCATTGTAAGGACACTTTTGTTCCATTAATATGACGCTCAATCTTTCAAAAATTTAAGCAAGTAAATTTAAGTCATTATTATTCAAGATTCGGTACATGTCGGAAAAATAACAAAAGCCAGCTAATTTAGCTGGCTTTTATTTATTTCAAATTATCTTTTTTTTAACACGAGTAGTAAGTATGCTCGCCCTATCTGGGAAAATTAAATAACAATATTCTTCTAAAGATGTATTCAACTACTCTCCTCTCAATATTTGAAGTTGATATTGTATATAAATTTTATCTAATGTATTATTTAGTTCGCTGTAATTTGCTTGTAAAACCTGATTTTTAGCGGATTTATAAACAGAAGCATCGACTTTATCAAACATATATTTTGCTTCTGTTGTGCTTAATGATTGATCGGATGCTTTTAAGACTTCATTCAAGGATTGATCTAAATTTTCTAGTAATTGTAATTTTTTAGTTTCAATTGCTACTAAATCATTTAAACGTTTTTCTTCTTTCTGTTTTAATTCATTGTTTAAGTTTTGTTCTATTTTATTTAATTGTAACAATTGATTATTATCTCCTCTAGAATAAATCGGAACTGAAAAACCGACTCCAACATATTGACTTTTATTATCTTTTAGTTGATTACCAAAACTAAAATTTGTATCGGCTAAACTTTTTATTTTCTGAGAATAAAACGTCCCATAAGAATAGTTTAATGAAACTCTGGGCAAGAAATTAGATAATAATTGTGTGTACTCTTTACTAAGCTTTTCGTTATTTAAATCTATCTTTCTTAATGTTGGATAATCATTAATAATAGTACTTATTTCTGATGAAGTTAATAAAATGGGTTGTTCTAACGTTAAACTTTGTACATCTAAATCCATTTGATTTAGTAATTGTATTAATTCTGTTTTCTTTACAACCTCATCGTTTTTAGCTATTTCTAAGTTATTTTTTTCTTGAAGAAAAATTACATTAATGTCATACCAATCACTTTTTGGACGCTTCCCCTCTTCTACTTCTTTAGAAATTCTATTTAATTGATTTTCTGCATTTTTTAATTGATTAGTTAATACCAATTGCCATTCCTGGACAGCTAAAGCTTTCATGAATTTATCTAAAACCAATAACTCGTATTGGTTTTCAATTATCTGAAATTCCATTTTTTCTAGCTCAATGCTTAAGTTTTGAATTTTTGTTTGATTCCATTTCGAGAAATCAAATAAATTAACTTGTGCATTGATAGATAAATTATCCGACTGAATATTAGATGGTTCTCGTGTGTTTGTTGATGGATCAATAGATGATCCGAAATTATAAGCATGTGTAACAGATGCATCTATCTTTGGTAAAAACTGAGAAGAAAAAGAACGTTTTTCTGTTTTTTCACGCTCTATTTTTACAGCTTGTATTTTAAAATCGGGCTGATTTTCTTTTCCTATTTTTATACAATCTTCCAACGACAACTGCTGTGCTTTTCCATTTATACAGAAAAGCACACAGATGAATAAAAAATACTTTAATTTCATTTTATTCGTATTTTAAATAATTGAGGATATTAATTCTTGTTGCATTGTAGGCTTTTAATAAAACAACACAAAGCGTTAAGGTTAATAATAAAACAAAGGCCAATACATAAACCCAAATAGAAATATCTATTCTGTAAACAAAACTATCTAACCATTTTTGAACAAAAAGATAACTAGGTACAACTGCAATGGTAAAACCAATTATAGATAAATAAATATATTGTTTAGAAAGAATTTTTAATAACGATCCCGTTTCTGCTCCTAAAACTTTGCGTATAGCAATTTCTTTGTATTTACGTTCTATCGTATAAGATGACAATGCAAATAATCCGAATAAGGCTATGGTGATTACAATAACATTTAGAATTTTAAACATTTGTTCTTGCTTTGTGTAATTTTCATAAGAACGAGCAAATTGCTTATTAATAAATTCATATTCGAAAGGATAATCTTGGTCTACTTTTGCTTTCCAAAATTTCTCGATATTATCAATTGTTTGTTGGGTGTCTTTTGCATCTACTTTAATAAGTATATTATCCACATTAGCACTCAACCATTTTACAACTTTAAAATTGAAAAACATCATAGGTTTTATTTTCAATTGTGGTTCTCCTAAATTAAAATCTTTTGTTACACCAACTAATTTTAGTTTTTGATCATTCCAATAAAATTCATCATTTATTTTTAATGTTTCACCAAAATATTTTTTAGCCGTTTCGTTAATCAAAACATTGGAGATGGTATCAGATGAAATGGTAGGATTTAAATCTCTTCCTTCGATAACATTTATTTTCATCATATTAAGAAAACCAAAATCCATCGCCATATTTTCTGTAATTAATTGTTTGTCTTTTACTCTAAAACTTGTATTAGAACCTGCATTACTAGAACCAAATGTGAATACTGTTGCATTAACATCTTGTACACCTTTTACTTTTAATAAATCTTGTTGAAAGCTTTTATAAAAATCAAATTTCCGCTCACCTAAATCTTGTCTTCTAAATCGTATACTAATAATTTGATCTCCAGAAAAGCCTAAATCTTTATTCGATAAATAATTCATTTGCTGAATAATAAATGTACCTCCTACAATAAAAAATGTTGCAATAGAAAACTGCAAAACTAGCATAGCATTTCTTAACCAAATACCATTTTTACTTCGTGAAAAATTCCCTTTTAAAACGTTTAATTCTTTGAAATTCGAAACATAAATAGCAGGAAATATTCCAGCAATCACAACCACAATAGTAAAAATGAGAATTAAATTGGGTATAAAATCAATAATATCAATTTCTAAATTTTTATTAATTAATTGATTATAACTTGACAATCCTACTTCTACTAAAGCCAATGCTACAAAAAATGCTAAAACTGTTGTTATAATAGTTTCTATCATAAACTGTAAAATAATATTACGCTTAGATGCTCCAACAATTTTTCTAATACCAACTTCTTTTGCTCTTCGTATTGCTTGTGCTGTAGATAAATTAACATAGTTAATCATCGATAAAATTAAAATGAGATAAGATAATCCTAAGTTAATTTGCAAAAACAGCTTATTCCCCATTCCTTCTGGAAGTTTTGATACTTTAGCATTTAACCTAGAATCTTTTAAAGCTTGAAATTTTACTTTTACAGGCTCATAAATTTTTAAAAATTCTTCAACAGCTATACCTTCTGCTTTGGCATTTTTTAGGGTACTATTTTCATAAAATAAATCTGTTCCTAATTTTTCTATTTCTGATTTATATTTAGAATCTTTAAGCTTTATCAATAATCCAGGACCATAAGCTCCCCAATTATCTTTAATATCATCAAAACGAGTGTAAATATTAGAAATAACAATTTTAGGTTGAAATCCACTAAATTTATTTCCTTTAAAAACGCCATAAATTGGCATCTTTCGTCCATCATAGTTGGTTAAGATTTTCCCAACTGGATTTTCATTACCAAAAATTTTAATTGCTTCGCTTTCTTCTAATGCAATTCCATATTTGTTTTTACGAAAATCATTTACATTTCCTTTTATAAATTTGAATGGAATAAAATCGAAAAAATTTTGATCTGTACTAACAATTCCTTCTATATAAACCTTTTTTTGATCAACATAAAAAGTTTCTTTACCATACCAACCTTCAAACCAACAATAATTTTCTACTTTATCTGACTTTTCTTTCAAATAACGTGGTAAAGGCTCCACACTGGTTGGCCATTCTTCTCCAGCGATAGGAAATACAGATAGCGTTTCGTAAATGCGATCTTTATCTGGATTCCATTGATCGTAACTTGTTTCATCTTTCCAATATAATGTCGAAAAAATAACACCCGCAATTCCTATTGCCAATCCAATAATCGTTAAAAACGTAAACCATTTATTCTTAATGGCATTATGTATATATATTTTAAACCAATTTTTTAGCATAATAAATTAGATCTCAGTTTTTTCAAAGAAATTCACATCTTTTTGATTCACTTTTGTCGAAAGAATCTCACCATCTTTCATGGTAATAACTTTTTCAGAAAATGCAGCATCATGAGAAGAGTGTGTCACCATTAAAATTGTTGCTCCTTGCGCATGTAAATCTGTTAGTAATTCCATTACTTCGTTTCCATTTGTACTATCTAAATTTCCTGTTGGCTCATCTGCTAAAATAATTTTAGGATTTATAACCAATGCTCTTGCTACTGCAACACGCTGTTGCTGACCACCAGAAAGTTGTTGAGGAAAGTGTTGTAAACGATGTACGATATTTAGTTTTTCTGCAATTTCTTGTACACGTTTTTTTCTTTCGGAACTAGAAACTTTTGCATAAATCATTGGTAATTCTATATTATCATAAACCGAAAGCTCATCAATTAAATTAAAATTCTGAAAAATAAATCCAATATTCTCTTTTCTAACTGTTGCTCTTTTAGATTCAGTAATATTCGCCATTTCTTGATTATTGATTAAATAACTACCCTCGTTAAAAGAATCTAATAATCCTATAATGTTTAATAATGTCGATTTACCACAACCAGATGGTCCCATGATAGAAACAAACTCTCCTGAATTAATAGTTAAACTAACTCCATTTAATGCTTTTGTTTGAACTTCTTCTGTTACAAATATTTTCGAAAGGTTTTCTATTTTAATCATTGCTGTTATTTTTTATTGCTAATTCTTGTACATCTTTATAATCTTCGTAATTTGAAATAATTACTTTTTCACCAGATTTTAATCCAGAATTTATTTCGTAATACGCTGGGTTTTCTCTTCCTAGTTCTATTTTTCTTCTTGTCGCTTTGTTATCATTCACAACAAAAATCCATTTACCTTGTGTTGTTGAATAAAAAGAGCCTTTTGGAATAACTAATTTCTTTTCCTTTTCTGATAAAATTAGTTTTACACCAACGGACAATCCTTCTTGCAAATTAGATGGAATTTTATCTATAAACTCTAGTTCTGTTTTAAATTTCCCTGCTTTTATTTCTGGAGAAATTTTAGTCACTTTTACTTTGATAATTTTTCCTTTCATTTCAATTTGCCCGTATTGATTGACTTGTATTCTATCTAAGTAATATTCATCTACCATTGCAACTAATTTGTAGCCACTAAGAATATCTATTTTTCCTATACTTTTACTTGCTTCTATTGACTGTCCTAAAGTCGATTCAAACGAACTTAATCTTCCTGTTGCTGGCGCTAACACTAGAAAATTCTTTTTATTTTGTCTTAAAGTAGACAAACTTTTACGCATAATATTTAATGCTTCGTCTATTTGACGTAATTGTATATTATTTGATTCTTTTTCTTTTATTAGAGTTTTCTGTATAATTCCTTTTCGCTCTTTCTGGAATCTTAATTTTTCTTGTGCAGTTTCCCATTCGTTTTTAGCTAAAACCTCACGGTCATATAATTTTTTATTGAGTTCGTAATCTAATTTTGATTGGTTGTAATCGTGTTCTATCGCAACAAAATCTTTCGACATATCCAACTCCTGATTTCTTATAGATAGTTTGGCTACATTCAACTGATTCATTTGCTCTATAATTGCCGTTTCTTGTGTTAAGAAATTGAGTTCTGTATTGGGATTGTACAAACGAGCAATTGGCATTCCTTTGGTTAACATTTCTCCGTTTTCTACAAAAATTTCTTGAACAGAACCTCCTTCTACAACATTAATTAAAATAGAATTGATGGGTTCTAATTGTCCTTGAAAAATTACAAAATCTTCAAAGTTTTCTTCTGTTACCTCTTTTACTGTTAATTCATTTCTGTCTACTTTTAATACTCGAGGTTTTTTCATTAAATAAAAACTACTTCCTCCCAAAATTGTAGCAGATAAAATCAATAATCCAATGCGTTTGTATTTTTTATTTTTTTGCTTGATTTTCGTATCCATTATTTCTTAAATTTACCAAAATAGTTGTTTAAATATTGCTATTTTGCTAATTATCAATACGTAATAAACGTGCCCAAATTTTATAATTTTCTAAACAATTGATAAGAGTAATTTTAGAAAATAGAATGAACAATCAACTGTCCGAAAACGAACAGTAAATTGTTCAGAATGGTACACACGAACAAAACTAAAATGAAAAAAACACAGGCTACAATTCTAATAATTGACGATCAGGAAGAGATTTTAATCGCTGGTAAATTGCTTTTGAAAAGACTTTTTGAAACAATTATAACATGTTCTAACCCTAAAAATATTCCAGAAATTCTATTAGAAAATGAAATAGATGTTGTTTTAATGGATATGAATTTTAGAACTGGATATGAAGATGGAAAAGAAGGTGTTTTCTGGTTAAAAGAAATTCTTTTATTAAAACCTAAGACAAAAGTTATTTTAATGACATCTTATGGAAGTGTTGAAACTGCTGTTGAAAGTTTAAAATTAGGTGCAATTGATTATTTATTAAAACCATGGGATAATCAAAAATTAATTGATTTAATAAAAGATGCTATTAAACAACATAGAAAAGCAAAACAAATTGTAGAAGTTAAAGAAAAATCTCTTTTTGTTGGTCGCTCTTCTTCAATGGAAAAAGTTTACAAAATAACAGATAAAGTCGCTAAGACAGATGCTAACGTTTTAATTTTGGGTGAAAATGGAACAGGAAAATCTGCTTTAGCTAAATCTATACACGAAAATTCTAATCGTAAAACAGAACAATTTATACATGTCGATTTGGGCGCACTAAACGAAAACTTATTCGAAAGTGAATTATTTGGCTATGCAAAAGGTGCTTTTACAGATGCTAAACAAGATACAATTGGTCGTTTTGAAGCTGCAAATGGAGGAACAATTTTTCTTGATGAAATAGGAAATATTCCCTTACATCTACAAGCGAAACTCCTTCAGGTTATTCAGAATAAAGAAATTATTCGATTAGGTGAAAGTAAATCTCGTAAAGTAGATTTTAGATTAATTACTGCTACTAACACGAATTTAGAAAAAGCTGTGGAGCAAGGACTTTTTAGAGAAGATTTGTATTACCGTATTAATGCGATTTCTGTAAAAATGCCGAATTTAAACGAAAGAAAAGAAGACATTATTCCTCTTCTACATTATTTTATAGAAATTTATGCCAATAAGTACGAAATGGATATTCCGAATATAAATGAAGAAATTCTAAATCAATTACAGCATTATGAATGGAACGGAAATATTCGTGAATTACAAAACCGTGTAGAACGTGCAATTATTTTAGCAGAGAATGACGAAATTACTTTAGAGAATCTGGGGTTTGATTATTTTCTTCCTTCAACTCATTCAAAAAATACAAATAATTTAAACGAAATAGAAAAACAGAAAATAGTAGAACGCTTGCTTTTCTTTGATGGAAATATTACAAAAACAGCAGAAGATTTAGGAATTTCTCGTGCTTCATTGTACAGAAAATTAGAAAAATATAATATTTCAAACTAATGGTATGAAAAAACTCAATTTTAATATTTCTCTAGTAATAAGAATCTTAATCATAACAATATTGTTGTTTTTTATTGCATTTTTTATTTTAAAAAAGTATCCTTTTTCTATTACGCTTTTACTTATTATTACAAGTATAGTTCTTATTGAGACGATCTTATTTATTCAAAAAAATATTTCTCAAAATCAAAAAATTATTCATGCTTTGTTGCATGATGATTTTAGTTTAAACATCTCTCAAAGTGAATCTAAAAAAGAGAATTCAACAGTAAAATTATATCAGAAAATAAAAGATGAACATACATTTAATTCTTCTAAAGAAATCTTATATCATCAGTTATTAAATGCAGTATCTTCTGGATTTTTGATTTTGAAAAAAGAAGAAAATGATCGTAAGATTATTTTCATGAATAAACATTTTCAAAATATGTTTAATATTCCGCAGCTTAGTTCTTGGAATTACCTAAAAAAGTTTATTCCTCAATTTACAAATGCATTAGAAGAAAGACAATTTGAAGAAATAAAAACCACAATTGATATTCAGATAAACGGTGAAGAACGTCAAACATATGTTATTCAGAATTCTAAAACTCAAATTACAAATGAAGAATATGATGTTATCTTTCTAGACTCTATACAAAGAGTAATAGACGTTACAGAAAAAGAAGCTTGGATGAATATAATGAAAGTAATTGCACATGAAATCATTAATTCTTTGACGCCAATTTATTCACTTGCCAATACAACAAAAATGTATTTTGAAAGTGATGAATTAGACAAGCAAGATTATGAAGATATAAAATTGAGCTTGGACACTATTATGAATAGAAGTCAGCATTTACAAACATTTATAGACCAATATAGACAACTTACAATGTTACCAAGTCCTATAAAATCTATTCACAATTTAAGTGAGATTATTCAAGCCATTCAACAATCTTTTCGAAATGAATTTATAGAGAAAAATATCAACTTCACTTCCTCTGTTTCGTATGAAATCACGGTTAATGTAGATCGAATACAATTGGAACAGGTTTTTATTAATCTTATAAAAAATGCTATTTATTCTGTCGAAAATTCTCCAGAAAGATTAATTGAAATAAGCACAATACAATCAGAAAATAGATTACAAATTATTGTTCACGATTCTGGAAATTTAATTGATGAAACCATCGTTTCAAAAATATTCCTTCCTTTTTATACCACTCGTAAAAATGGAGCTGGAATTGGATTAACGCTATCTAAAACAATTATAGAAGCACACAAAGGTTATTTATTCTATAAACAAAACAATGGTATAAAACAGTTTGTTATTGTTCTTGGAATATGAGAAATTATAGATTATTTTTCAGCTTTTAGATATCGTACGTAATGTGATTCCGAAATGAATTCGGAATTACAAACTGGATGTGTAAATAGCTATTTTGTACATTATACTTTTTTACTTTATAAATAGTGTTGATGTGTTGATGTGTTGATGTGTTGATGTGTTAATGTGTTAATTCTTAATTCTTAATTCTTAATTCTTAATTCTTAATTCTCAATTCTTAATTCTCAATTCTCAATTCTCAATTTCCTAAAAACTCATGTACTTTTTCTGCACATTGTCTTCCTTCGTGAATTGCCCAAACAACTAAACTTTGTCCTTTTCGTGCATCACCACATGAGAAAACTTTTTGTTGATTCGTTTTATATTCTGTATCATTTCCGATAAGATTTCCTTTCGGATCTAAATTCACATCTAAATATTCTACCAAACCTTTTTGTTGCACATGTTTATATCCTAAAGCAATAAATGCAACATCACATTCTATAATAAATTCAGAGTTTGGTTTTTCGATGTACGACGACCAATTTCCATTATCTTCATCTTTTGCCCATTCAACCTCAACAAGTTTTAATCCGATTAATTTACCATTCTCATCTTTTATAAACTCTCTCGAATTAACTGCCCATTTTCTTACACACCCCTCTTCATGAGAAGATGTAATTTGTAACGTCATAGGGAAAGTTGGCCAAGGCATCGTTTCGTCTCTATGTGTTGGTAAAATTGGTTTATAATAAATCTGATAAATTGTATCTGCTCCCTGACGATTAGATGTTCCTATACAATCTGAGGCTGTATCTCCACCTCCAATTACAATTACTTTTTTACCTTTTACATTAATTTCTTCTTCAGAAAAAGGTATTTCACTTACTTTTTTATTGGCTTGTGTAAGAAAATCCATTGCATAATACACACCATCTGCATTTTTACCTGGAATACTTAATTCTCTAGGAATTGTACTTCCTAATGCCAATACAATTGCATCAAAATTTCGATTTAATTCCTCTACAGAATAATCTACACCAACGTTACAACTTGTTATAAATCTGATACCTTCCTCTTGCATCCAATCTTTTCTTCTCTCAATGATATTTTTTTCTAATTTAAAATCGGGAATACCAAAACGAAGTAAGCCTCCTATTTCCGAATCTTTTTCAAAAACCGTTACATAATGACCTTTTTGATTGAGTTGGTACGCAGCAGCTAATCCTGCTGGACCAGAACCAATAACAGCAATTTTTTTAGTTGTTCTTAAATAAGGAATTTTAGGTTTTGCAAAACCTTGTTCAAAAGCAATTTCTATAATATTTTTTTCTATTTCTTCTATTGTTACAGGAAGATTATTAATTCCTAATACACAAGCTCCTTCACATGGCGCAGGACAAATTCTCCCTGTAAATTCAGGAAAATTATTTGTAGAAATTAAGATGTCATACGCTTTTTCCCACTGTTTTTTATAAACAGCTTCGTTAAATTCTGGAATTACATTTCCAAGTGGACAACCACTTTGACAAAAAGGAATACCACAATCCATACAGCGAGCAGATTGCTCATTTAGAATCTTCTCTGTAGGTCTTTTTATAAATTCTTTATAGTTCTTTACTCGTTCTTCAACATTTATTTTAGTAGGAACCTCTCTTTTATACATTAAAAATCCATCTGCCTTTCCCATTACTTCGTTGTTTTAATTTGTTTTTCAATTGCTTTTTTATACTCTCTTGGATAAACTTTTGTAAAGAATTTAAAGTTTGTTTCCCAATCTTCTAAAAGATATTTTGCCAACGAACTCGTTGTAATTAAATAATGCTCTTTTATTAATTGAAATATCAATTCTTTATCATCATCTGTTAAGGATTCCAGATTCGCCATATCTCTATTAAAATTCTTCTCTAGAGATTGGTTAATATCCCATACATAAGCAATTCCTCCACTCATTCCAGCTCCAAAATTTCTTCCGACATCACCTAAAACAACTACAACTCCTCCTGTCATATACTCACATCCATGGTCACCAATTCCTTCAACTACTGCTGTTGCTCCAGAGTTTCTTACAGCAAATCGCTCTCCTGCCATTCCGTTAATAAAAACTTTTCCAGAAGTAGCTCCATATAGTGCTACATTTCCGATAATACTATTTTCGTTTGCATTAATAATTGAATTTTTATCTGGAAAAACGGCCAACTTAGCACCCGAAAGACCTTTACCAAAATAATCGTTTGCATCTCCTTCTAAAGAAAGTGTAATTCCTTTATTACAAAAAGCACCAAAACTTTGTCCAGCAGTTCCTTTAAAATGAAACTTCAATGCATCATCTTTCATTCCTTTTGACTGATAAATTTTAGTTACCTCATGTGAAAGAATTGTACCTACTGTACGGTCTGTATTTTTAATTGATAAACAAGATTCTATTGAGCTATTGTTTTTAATTGCATCATTTGCTATAGCTAACATTTCCCATGAAAGAGAATCATCAATTCCGTGATCTTGCTCCTCGTCTTTAATAATGGGTAAATCTGTTTTTACCTTATGCAGTAAAGGTTCTAAATTGATGTGTTTATGTTTCCAGAAGTTGATATTCGATTTTTGCTCTAAACATTGAGATTGACCAACCATTTCATCAATCGTTCTAAAACCTAAACTCGCCATTAATTCACGTACTTCCATTGCTAAAAACGTAAAGTAATTCACTAAATGCTCAGCCTTTCCTGTAAACTTTTTACGTAAATTTTCGTCTTGTGTTGCCACACCAACTGGACAAGTATTAAGGTGGCATTTTCTCATTAAAATACAACCCTCAACCACCAAAGCAGATGTTCCGATACCCCATTCTTCTGCGCCCAATAAAGTAGCCATTACGATATCTCGTCCTGTTTTTAACTGACCATCGACTTGTAATCTTACGCGTTGGCGCAATTTATTTTTAATTAATGTTTGATGTGTTTCTACTATTCCTAATTCCCATGGCAATCCAGTGTGTCGGATAGAACCTAAAGGCGATGCACCAGTACCACCATCATATCCAGAAATTAAAACATGATCTGCTTTTGCTTTTGCCACACCAGAAGCTATTGTTCCAACACCAGCCTTAGAAACTAATTTTACTGAAATACGAGCATGACGATTAGCATTTTTAAGATCAAAAATAAGTTGTGCTAAATCTTCTATAGAATAAATATCGTGGTGTGGAGGCGGAGAAATTAATCCAACTCCTGGCGTTGAATGACGCATTTTACCAATCCAACTATCTACTTTATCACCAGATAACTGTCCTCCTTCTCCTGGTTTTGCACCTTGTGCCATTTTAATCTGAATTTCATCTGCTTCGGCTAAATAACGAGCTGTGACACCAAATCTTCCAGATGCAACTTGCTTAACAGCAGATCTCATGTTTTCTCCGTTTTCTTTTAGTTCGTATCTTTTCTCATCCTCACCACCTTCTCCTGTATTACTTTTTGCACCAATCCTATTCATTGCAATAGCAAGCGTTGTATGTGCTTCCCAAGAAATAGAGCCGAAAGACATTGCTCCTGTAGCAAAACGTTTTAATATATTTTCAATAGGTTCAACCTCATCAATAGAAATAGGTTCTCTATCATTTTTAAAATCGAGTAAACCTCGTAATGATGTCGCATTCTCTGAAACTTGATTCACTACACGTGAATATTTTTTAAAAATATCATATTTATTATTCCAAGTTGCTTGTTGTAATAAATGAATAGATTGAGGATTATACTGATGATATTCATTGTCTTTTTTCCATTGATAAATTCCTCCAGCATCTAATAATTTTTCATCATCTCTACCAAAAGCTTTTAAATGTTTTGATAATGCCTCTTTTGCAATTTCATCAAACCCTATTCCTTCTATTCTAGAAACTGATCCTGAAAAACAAGTATTCACAACCAATTTATTTAATCCAATAATTTCAAAAATTTGAGCTCCATGATAGGATTGTAATGTAGATATTCCCATTTTAGAGAATATTTTTAATAAACCATCTCCAACAGCTTTCTTGTAATTGTATTTTAATTGTTCTAAATTTTCTTTTTCCTCAAATTCTCCTTCATCAAACATTTGACGAATAGAAGCCAATGCTAAGTAAGGATTAATTGCAGTTGCACCATATCCTAAAAGTGTTGCAAAATGATGTACTTCCCAAACATCACCAACTTCCATTACAATACCAATTTTCTTACGAACACCTTTTCTTATTAAATGATGATGTACAGCAGAACAAGCAAGTAAAGAAGGAATTGCAGCATGTTGAGAATCAATAGAACGATCTGAAAGAACGATGACTTCAAAACCATCGTCAACAGCATCTATTGCGTAACGACAAATTCGATCTATCGCTTTTTTTAAATTTCCTTCTTTTGCATCTGTTTTGAAATAAGTGTAGATTGTTTTAGACTGAAATTTACCAGTATCTACACTTCGTAGTTTTTCTAATTGCTCGTTACTTAAAATCGGATTTTCTAATTTAATAGAGTGTGCAAAATTTTTATCTTCTTCTAAAAGATTTCCATTTCCTCCGATAATAGTTGTTAAAGACATTACCAATCGTTCTCTAATTGGATCTATTGGTGGATTAGTTACCTGAGCAAATAATTGTTTAAAGTAATAACTTAAGTGCTGTGGTTTTTCGCTTAAAACAGCTAAAGGAGCATCAAATCCCATAGAACCAACGGGTTCTTTACCTCCAGCTGCCATTTCTTTTATTAAAACACTTAAATCTTCTCTTGTGTAACCAAATGCCTTTTGATATTTAAAAATATCTTCTGTTTGTAATTTATTAAATCGGATTCTTGGTCGTGGTAATTCTTTTATATTAATGTTCATATTATCTAACCAATCTCTGTATGGCTTAGACGAACAAATTTCTTTTTTAAGTTCTTCATCACTAATTACTCTCCCTTTTTTCATGTCTACAAGAAACATTTTACCAGGTTGTAGTCTTCCTCTTTCTATTACTTTTGAAGGATCAACTGGAAGAGCTCCAGATTCTGAAGCCATGATTACAATATCGTCAGATGTTATGCAGTATCTTGATGGACGTAAACCATTTCTATCTAAAGTCGCTCCTATCATTTCTCCATCTGTAAAAGAAATAGAAGCGGGACCGTCCCAAGGTTCCATCATACAAGCATGGAATTCGTAAAAATCTTTCTTGTAATTTTCCATTTGTTCATTTCCATCCCAAGCCTCAGGAATCAACATCATCATAACGTGCGGTAATGTTCGTCCAGAATGATAAAGCATTTCTACCATATTATCTAAATAAGAAGAATCTGATTGTCCTGCTTTTGTTAAAGGAAGAATCATATCCATTTCTTGAGGAGTAAAAAACTGACTTTTAAATGTCTTTTCCGATGATTTTAACCAATTTAAGTTCCCTCCAATTGTATTAATTTCACCATTATGGGCAATAAAACGAAATGGTTGGGCAAGACTCCAAGTAGGAGATGTATTGGTTGCAAACCTAGAATGAACCATTCCAAAAGCAGATCGTGTTCTAGGATCTGTTAAATCTTTAAAATAATCACGAACCTGAACTGAGCGAAGTTGTCCTTTATAAATAACCTTTTTACATGAAAATGAAGCTGAATAAAAACCAATTGGATCATTATTCGTAACACTTGTTACTTGGTGTGAAATGTAATTTTTAAACACAAAAAGCTTTTTTTCAAAGTCTTTTTCTGTTTCTATATCATAAGGTCTTTCAATAAAAAGCATTTCCATTACTGGTTCCACACTTTTTGCTAAGTCTCCTAAATCAAGATTATTTACTGGAAGTGGTCTATAACCTAATATTTTTAAATTTAATTTATCTGCCGATTGCTGAATGATTTCTTTGCATTCTTCTCGAATAAAATTATTTTGTGGAAAAAATAACATTCCTACGCCATAAAATCCTGGATCTGGTAAATCTATTCCGTAAGTTAAAGCTTCATCAAATAATAATTCGTGCGGAATTTGAATTTGAATTCCAGCTCCATCTCCAGTATTACTTTCGTATCCTGTCGCTCCACGATGCTCCATATTTTCTAACATGGTAATGGCATCGCTTACTATTTTAAAACTTTTTACTCCTTTCATATTGGCCACAAAACCAACTCCACAAGAATCAAATTCAAACTCGGGTTGATATAATCCAAAACTCTCTAACATCGGCATAAAAATACTTTTATTAAATTATTAAACACTCAATATTTAAACTTAAAACATATAAATATTTCATCTAATATATTATTTTTTTAAATATAATATCATAAAATTAACCTTTTATTAAATTATAATCATTTTAAATAATGATAAATATGTAATTAAAAATAGATTGTAAAGTGTAAGCTACAACGTTAGAAACGTAATCAAACTCTAATTTTTTAGTATAAAAATTTTAGATAAAAAAAATCCAAGAACTAAAACTTAATTCTTGGACTTATATTTTTTATTTTATCTAATTACTTCTTAAATATATTCATGTTTTCATCGTAAATAGGACTATCTATGGATAGAAAATTAAGCACACTATGAAAGACATTATTCTGCGATAGAATTGTATTATTAGCTGGTTTTAATTGGTTGTTGCTATCAGATACCCAAACTATAAATGGAATCTCATATTGCTGCTTAGGTGCTAAACTTTTCGGAACACCATGCATGTATAAATTCTTTTCTCCTAAAGATTCTCCATGATCAGACACAAAAAGCATGGTACTATTGTATTCTTTCAAATCTGTTAAATCTGTTATAATGCTATTTAAGATGTAATCTGTGTAAACTATTGTGTTGTCATACGCATTCATTAATTCTGTTTGTGTGCATTTCCCTAAGTCCACACTGTTACAAACAGGTTTAAATTTCTCAAATCTTGGTGGATATTTCTTACTGTAAGTAGGGCCATGACTTGTACTCGTGTGTAAAATAACCAATATCTTATTTTTATTACTTGCCTTTATTTCTTCTTTTAAACCACTTAATAGTACACCATCATAATCACAATCTTCTCCCTCACATTTTGGACGTAGATAATCTCTGGTTTCATACTTCTTAATATGAACAGGTGGCTCTCCCCAATTCGTCGTACGCCAAATTACTTCTACATTATTACGATATAAATAATTCGGTAAAATCTCGTAAAGTTCGTTGCTATTCGTATGTTCCAATATACACTTTACTCCTGCGGTTGTATAAGTTGCGCAAGAATTGGCTTTAAAATGATGGAGATTTTCTACTTTAGAAAGCAATGGATTCGTATCTTTTTTATAACCATATAAAGAGAAATTCTCGCTTCTTGCAGATTCTCCTATTACTAATACCACAACTGATTTTTCATTGTCCGTAATTTTTGCTGTTGGTAAAAGAATCTCTTTCGCATTTCTTTGTTTCTCGTGAATAAAATACAAAGACGTATTCACAGAATACGACCAAGGCAT
>NZ_FRBH01000008.1 GCF_900142565.1 Chishuiella changwenlii | reverse complement strand
GGCTCACCTCTTCCCATTCCGAACAGAGAAGTTAAGCCTGCCTGCGCCGATGGTACTGTTACTACGGGAGAGTAGGTCGTCGCCAGTTTTTAATTGAAAGCCTCAAGTGAATAACTTGAGGCTTTTTTTGTGTTTATAGATTTGAGATAGTAGAAACTAGATAGGAGATTATTGTACAATGTAAAAAGTATAATGTACAATGTACAATGTAAAGAGTACAATGTAGCTTAGACTTCTTAAAACTAACTTCTAACCTCGAACTTCCAACTTCTAGCAACCCTTCCTTATAATCTTATATCTTAAACCTAAATTCCAATCTCGTTCTTATATAATTGTTTATATAGAAATATATTTCTACTTTTGAATGATTGGTGTAAACTTAACCGTTTAATAACAGGGAATCAGGTGAAAATCCTGAACAGACCCGCTGCTGTAAGTTCTATAGTTTCTGAAAAGATAATATAAATTCACTATTTGAAAGAATGGGAAGGATTTTTCAGAAAGAGCAAGTCAGAAGACCTACCAATTTTATGAATATTGTTGAATGCTTTCGTGGATTGAAGCAGGAAATTTTGTAGATTATTTCTGTAATCTATTCATTTCTTCCTATAATTCTGTTAGCACTAATTGATAGAAATTGATAATGAATTCTCTAAAGGTTCTAGCTTATTGTTTTTTCTTAATGTGTTCTATAAATACTTTTGCTCAAATTGAGCGTGATAGTATTATGGAATTACAACAGGTTGAAATTTTATCAATAAATCAGAAAGCGGTTATCCCAGCTCAAGAATTAAAAGGAGAACAGCTCGAAGCTCTAAACAGCCATTCAGTTGCTGATGCTATTCGTTATTTCGCAGGAGTACAAATAAAGGATTATGGTGGAGTTGGCGGATTAAAAACTGTTGATGTCCGAGGAATGGGGTCACAACACGTTGGTGTTTTCTATGATGGTATTCAACTTGGAAATGCACAAAATGGAATGGTTGACTTAGGAAAGTTTTCTTTAGATGATATGGAAGTTATTTCGCTTTATAATGGTC
Organism: Chishuiella changwenlii; assembly: GCF_900142565.1. GTDB lineage: Bacteria > Bacteroidota > Bacteroidia > Flavobacteriales > Weeksellaceae > Empedobacter > Empedobacter changwenlii. Next base: position 232,401 of record NZ_FRBH01000008.1, on the reverse strand, counting down.
AAAAAAGTAATATTTTTCAACCAGCAAAAGATTATGCTTCCGCTTCCGCAATTTATCTACAAACAAAAAGACCATCATTTAAAGATAATAAGAATACCAATGTTACTTTACGTTATAAATTAGGTTCAATACAATTAATTAATCCATCTGTAAGAGTAGAACAAAAAATTACAGATCAATTAGCAGCATTTTTGAGTGCAGAGTATGTCAAAACTAATGGTGTGTATAAATTTCGTTATCAACGAAAAAATAGAGACGGCTCTACTGCTTATGATACTGTTTTGAAAAGAAGAGATGGACAAGTAGATGCTAAACGAGTAGAATTAGGCTTAGTTGGAAAAGGATACAATTCGAATTGGAATGTTAAAGGGTATTTGTACGACTCGGATAGAGGTGTTCCTGCAGCTATTGTTCGTGGACGTTTTGATGGAAGAGGGCAAACTTGGGTAGATAAGAATTATTTTCTACAAGGAAGCTATGAGAAAAGATTCAATAAATTTCAATCTAAAGTAAATGCAAAGTTTGCATACGATTTTACACATTATACAGATACTGTTTCTACTGTAAAAGCTGAAAATAAATATATACAAAGAGAGGCTTATGTTTCTTGGGCAAACATATATTCTATTACAGATAAATGGGATGTAAGTTTCTCTACCGATTATCAGTTTAATAATTTAGATGCAGATCTTGCGGAATTTTCTTATCCTACACGACATACTAATTTAGTTGCATTTGCATCAACTTATCGTTGGGATAAATTTTATTTACAAGGAAGTTTATTAGGGAGTTTTGTAAAAGAAAGTGTTGAAAAAAATACAAGTTCGCCAGATAAAAATGTGTGGACACCTACAATTATTGCCAATTATCAACCATTTACAAGAGAAGATTTTAATATTAGAGCATTTTATAAACGAATATTTAGAATGCCAACTTTTAATGATTTGTATTATACGAATGTTGGTTTTTCAAATTTAAAACCAGAATATAGTTCACAGTATAATCTTGGATTTTCTTATAAAAAATTGTTAGATGGATTCTTTAAATCATTCAGTATAGATGCGGATGCTTATTATAATGAGGTTACAGATAAAATTGTTGCAGCACCATCGGGAAGTTTATTTCGATTTACGATGCTAAATCTCGCAAAAACAAAAATGAAAGGAGTTGATATAAAAGTTCGTTCTTCTTTTCAATTAGGAGAAATTCATTTTTCACCTTCAGCGAACTATAGCTTTTTAGAAGCACAAGATGTAAGCAACCCTAGCGATACATTTTATAAAAATCAAATTCCATATACACCAAAAAATAGTGGATCTTTTGTAATGAGTGCGAAATACAGAACATGGAATTTTAATTATAGTTTTATTTATGTAGGAGAGCGTTACAATGTACACAAAGATAATATCAGAGTAAATAGATTAAATCCTTGGTTTACGAATGATTTAGGGGTACATAAAGAATTTCAGATTAATCAAAATCTATTAAAAGTTTCATTTGAGCTGAATAATGTTCTAAATCAACAATACGATGTCGTTTATAATTATCCTATGCCAGGACGTCAATTTAAAATAATTTTAAGTGCAAATTTATGAGAAATATAATCCAAATAATAAGTTGCTTGTTCTTGTTAATCTTCATCAATAGTTGTACGCAAGATAATTATATTATTGAAGAAGAAGAGGAAGGTGTTACTAATCCAGAAAATAATAATGTAAAAGGATTTTACTTATTAAATGAAGGAAATATGGGAAGTAATTCTGCTACAATAGATTTTATGGACTTCTCTTTAGGTGTTTATAGAAAAAACATATATGCGACTGCAAATCCCACAATGGTAAAAGAATTAGGTGATGTAGGGAACGATATAAAAGTTTATGGAAATAAATTATATGCAGTAATTAATGTGTCTAATTTTATTGAAGTAATGGATTTAAAAACAGCTAAACATATCGGAACAATTCCATTAGAAAATGGAAGGTATATAACTTTTGCAAATGGAAAAGCCTATGCTTCTTCTTATGCAGGACCAGTATCAATTGATCCGAAAGCACCATTAGGAAAAGTTGTAGAAATAGATACATTGAGTTTATCTGTAATGAGAGAAGTAACAGTAGGCTATCAACCCGAAGAATTGGAGGTAATTGGCAACAAATTATTTGTCGCTAATTCTGGTGGTTATAAAGCTCCAAATTATGACAAAACGATATCTGTTGTAGATTTAAGCACATTTAAAGAAACAGAAAAAATAGAAGTAGGAATAAATCTTCACCGATTAAAGAAAGATTCGCAAGGAGATTTATATGTAACTTCTAGAGGAGATTACAGAGATGTTCCATCAAATTTATATGTGATCAATTCACAAACATATCAGATTAAGAAAACCTTTAATATACCTGTTTCAAATTTTACAATAGATGATGATAAGTTATATTATTATTCAAACGAATTTAATTACAACACATCACAGTCAACAAAATCTTATGGTATAATTAATACAAATACAGAAGAAATTATCAATAATAAATTAATCAATGATGCAGAATTAAACAATATACGAACACCATATGGGATAGCTGTACATCCAAATACGAAAGATATTTTCTTAACAGATGTTGGCGATTATGTTTCGATGGGATTTGTTTATTGTTTTGACAAGAATGGAATGTTTAAGTGGAAAACAACAACAGGAAATATTCCTGCTCATTTTGCATTTGTCTATAAATAAAAAACGATGAAAAACACAAAAAATCTATTATTAACCGCATTAAGTTTAGTTGTATTACAAAGCTGTAGTGAGGATGAAACAATTATCCATTTAGATGATGAAGTTGCATTAGAAAGTTCTTATAACGGTACGCGATTAAAAACATTATCAATAGTACCTAAAGCGCTAGGAAATGATAGTGCAGCGTATACTTGGAAATTGGGTAATGAAGTTGTTGGTAACGAAAAAGTTTTAGGTTTTGTTTCTGAACAAGCAGGTTCTTATAATTTGAGTTTAGAAATTAAAACTGCTGCAGGAACAAAAACATATACAACGACAGTTAATATAGCTCAAGAAACAGTAACGTATAGTAAACATATTGCTCAAGTATTTGATTTTTTACCAGCAGTTGGACAATTTGTGAATAAACTTCCAGCTTATACAACTGGAAATTCTCAAACAGAAATGGTGGCTAATGCTGCCGCAGATTTAGTTGGTAGTGCGCCAAAAGTAATCAGTCTTGGAGGTTTTGGAGGTTATGTTGTTTTTGGATTTGATCATACAATTGTGAATAAACCAAATGTAAGAGATTTTAAAATTCTTGGAAATGGTTTTGCTGGATCATCTGAACCAGGTATTATAATGGTTGCTTATGACAAAAATAAAAATGGAAAACCAGACGAAGATGAGTGGTATGAAATTGCAGGAAGTGAGTATAAAAATCCTAATGCAATAAAGAACTATACAATCACTTATCAAAAACCAACTGTTGAAGATGAAAAACCAAATAATGAATATATTAAATGGTCTGATAATCAAGGAAATTCTGGTTTTAAAGTAAAGAACTCATTTCATAAACAATCTTACTATCCTTTATGGTTTGCACAAAATGAACTGAAATTTACAGGAACTCGTTTACCAGACAATTATACAGATCAGAGTGGAAATGGAACATATTGGACAGGTAAGCAATACGCTTTTGGATATGCAGATAATGCGTCTAATGATAGTGAAGATTCTAATATAGATATTGATTGGGCAGTTGATAAAAATGGAAATCCAGTAAAATTAATGGGAATAGATTTTATTAAGGTTTATACAGCTATTAATCAAGAAGCAGGTTGGTTAGGAGAGATTTCAACTGAAGTTGGAGGAGCTTATGATCTTCATATTAAGTAATAATAAATAAGCTCATATTTAATGAAAATACTTAAAAAGACTTTAAAATACATCCTTTACTTAATTTTTGGTATCGTTTCTATTTTGGCAGTTTATTTAATTACTGAGAGAGTTTTATCACGATCTACTGTTGAAGAAATTCCACAAGAAGAAGTCAAAAGTATACAAGTATATCTTTTATCTAATGGTGTACATACAGATATTGTATTGCCAGTAAAAACAGAAGAAATAGATTGGAATACTATTTTTCCATTTGAAAACACAATAGGTAAGAGAACAGATTTTAAATATGTAGCAATAGGATGGGGAGATAAGGGGTTTTATCTTGATACACCAGAATGGTCAGATTTAAAAGCTTCAACAGCAATAAATGCGGCAATTGGTAATGGTACTACAGCTTTGCATGTTACTTATTATGATACGATGAAGGAAAATGAGCTGTCGAAGACAGCAATGATTTCTATAGCTCAGTATAAAAAATTAATTCAATTTATAAGTAACTCATTACAAAAAAGAGCTGATGATAAAAGTATCTTAATTGAAACTACAGCTCAATACGGACGTAATGATGCATTTTATGAAGCAAAAGGATCTTATAGTATCTTTCATACGTGTAATACTTGGACAAATAATGCATTAAAATTTAGTGGAATGAAAGCTTCTAAATGGGTTGCATTTGATAAAGGAATACTTTATCAATATACTGATAATCAGAAATAATTAGAATATAAATAGGTTCTAATAATTAAAAATTTAAATAATTAAACACATATAAAATGAAATTTAACTTTACTAAAAAGATTTTTCTTAATCTTTTATTTGTTTCATCTTCTATTCTATTTTTAGCATCATGTAATAACGACGACGATGCATCAGAATTAGTTGAACAAAATGTTGTGACGGCAGATGTCTCAAAATTTGATTTATCGAATGGATTAGATGCAAATGGAGGAAAAATATGGTCGAAAACACTTACAGCAAACTCTGAATTAAATGTAGGAATTTTTAATTTTAGCCATGATGTAACTTCATGGGGATCATGGACAGGTTTCACAGTTTCTAATAGTAATGATAATACAGATCACATAAAGTCTGAAGGAGGATGGATTCCAAATCAATACGGAACAATGCCAAAAGGTGGTGCAGATGGAGTGGGAACACCATTTTTAGTTTCTTATGCAGATCAATATAATTTGAATGGCGAATTAAAAGTTGGAGAAAATATTGATGTTAATAAATTTTCAAGTGTTGTAAAGATCAACGATACTACAAATAAGTATAAGGCGAAGAGTGTAAAATTAGCAATTAGTCCTTGGTCTTATTATGGAGTTTTAAATGGAGATCAGTTTGCAAGAAAATTTGTAAAAGGAGATTATTTTGCAATTCATATTTACGGTGTTTCTGCAAACAATCAAATTACTACAGCAAAACCTGTAACGCATTACTTTGTTGATTTTCGTAATGCAGTAGGTAATATTTCTACAACATGGCAAGATGTTGATTTATCTACTTTAGGAGAAGTAAAATATTTAGTATTCTTCTTAGAATCAACAGACATGAGTGCAGGTTATGCAAATACAGCACTTTACTTTACAATGGATAAACTGAAAGTAGAGAAATTATAAAACTTTTTATATAAGTAATTTTTATAAAGGTTGAGCAGCGCTCAACCTTTATTGTTTATAAACCGAATAATGTTGTACTTTTGGCAACTAGAAATATTGGGGAATCGTGTGTAAATCACGAACTGTCGCGCAACTGTAAGTAATTTCTAATTACAAAGTCAGATTACCAATACTTATAAGATCATACTTTCGCGATTGAAGTAGCAGTCTATTACATCTCATTCTTAATAGATAGAAAGATGAATTAGAAATTAATTCATGCTCAATTTGCGTTTGTATTTTTCATTAAAAAACAAACAAAGAATATATAATTATGAGAAAAACTTTACTTTCTATCGTTTCAATTTGTGCACTTCACTACTCTTTTGCTCAAACAAAAGAATTTAATAATGGCGTATTTATCGTAAACGAAGACTGGTTTGGTCACTCAAACGGTTCAGTTAATTTTATTAATTCAGATAATACGGTAGATTATAATGCCTATAAAACTGTAAATCCTGGAGAAGAGTTTGGTGTAACTACTCAATCTGGAACAATCTATGGTGATAAATTTTACTTCGTTTCAAAGCAAGGAAATCGTTTAGTTGTTGCAGATGCTAAAACATTAACAAAGGAAGCTTCATTTACAACAATTGGTGGGGACGGGAGATCATTTCTAGGAGTAGATTCTAAAACAGGTTACATCGGAACATCAGAAGGAATATATTTATTTGATATTAAAAATCTACAAGTAGGTACATTAATAGAAGGAACAAATAAGAAAGGACAAATAGGAAATATGGTTAGAACTCAAAATTATGTTTTTGCAGTTTCTCAATCTGGAGGTATGCTAATTATAGATCCAAAATCTCATAAAATTAAACAAACAATCTTAGGTTCTTTTAATTCTGTTGTTCAATCAAAAGATGGGAACGTTTGGGCAGCACAATCGAATAAAATCATAAAAATTAATCCTGTAACATTAGAAACATTAGAAATTACTGTTCCTACTAATATTTCAAGTGATGCAAGTGCATGGAACGCAGGTAATTTTTGTGCTTCTACAAAAAGTAATGTACTTTATTTCTTTACAGGTTCTAGTTGGTCACGAAAACCTAATTTGGTGAAATATGACATCGATAATAATCAATTCAATGAAAACTTTTTAACAATTCCAGGTCAAGAAAATCAATATAAACAAACAGCTTATGGAGCAGGAGTAAGAGTAGATCCTGTTTCTGATGAATTAGTTATTACGACAACAGAAAGTGGTTTTGGAGCTCATTATGAAAAAAACTGGGTACATAGATATGATAATCAAGGTAATTTGGTAAAAACAATTCAATTAAATGATTACTATTGGTTTCAAGCTTTACCTGTTTTTCCTGATGTAAGTGCACCACAAATAAATGGATTAGAAGCAACTTATCATATTAATTCTGAAACGAAAATAGATTTAAAAGATAAAGTTTTTGATGAAGATAATTTATCATCAGCGATTTTAAAAGAGTTAACTATTATAGAAAATGAAGAAGTAGTAGATATATCAATTAATGCTGAGGAAGAGTTAATTATCAAACCATTAAAAAATGGAACAGCAACAATCAATTTATCATTTAATTCTAATGGAAAAGTTGTTGAACAACCAATTACAATTTCTACAGCAGTTTTAGGATTAATTGATGCAAATAAATCAGGAACAAATATCTATCCTAATCCAGTAACTAATACTTTATTTATAGAGACGGATAAAGCGGATAAAGCTGAAATCTATAATTTGGCTGGATTAAAAGTTGCAGAAAAAGTATTACAAAAAGGTAAAAATAATATAGATGTTAACAACCTATCAAAAGGTGTTTATATCATTAAAACCAACAACACAACTTATAAGATTATTAAAAAGTAGTGTTATTATTTATTTGTTATGAAGGTTGAGCATTGCTCAACCTTTTTTTATTTAAAATAATTTTATCACGACCAAATATTATTCTTTTCAGTGATTAAATATAGGCTGTTTAAAGTTTAATATTTTGTTTTTAGATTATATATAAGATATTATAACTTATTTTTTAAACTATTGAAGTTATTTGTTTTGAGTTATTAACTTTGTATAGAATTTATGAGTTAAAAAATTGGAGAATCGTGTGAGAATCACGAACTGTCGCGCAACTGTAAGTAATGATGAATTACAAGTCAGATTACCAATAAAAACATAAGATGATACTTTCGCGATTTGAAGTCAGTCTATCATATAACATTAAGTAAAATTAAGTTGTAGTTAAAAGGGAATAAGTATGCTGTATTTATTCATCACTTCGCGTTTGTATTTTTTGTAAAATTAAAAACAACCAAAACAAAAATGCAAACACAAATTTTAGGTTATCCACGAATTGGAGCAAACAGAGAATTAAAAAAAGCCTGTGAAAATTATTGGGCAGGAAAAATTCAGTTAGAAACATTGCTAAAATGTAGACGAGAAATTACAAAAAACAATTGGGACATTCAGCAAGCAGCTGGCATAGATTTAATTCCATGTAATGATTTCTCTTTTTATGATCAAGTTTTAGATTTAACACTTTCCTTAGGTGCAATACCAGAAAGATTTAATGCAGTAGCATTAAATAAAAAGAATTCTGAATTAGATTTATATTTTGCAATGGCAAGAGGTTATCAAAAAGATGATTTAGATATTACTGCAATGGAAATGACAAAATGGTTCGATACGAATTATCATTACATTGTACCAGAGTTTACAAAAAATCAGAATTTTAATTATTTTTCTCAATCAATTTTAAATGAATTTATTTCAGCTAAAAAAGAAGGATTCGAGCCAAAAACAGTTTTAATAGGAGCTGTTACTTATTTATTATTAGGAAAAGAAAAAGAAGAAAATTTTGATCGTTTAGATTTAATAGATCGTTTATTACCTGTTTACACACAAATTTTAGAAGATTTAGTAAAACATGGTGCGAAAGTTATTCAGTTCGATGAACCTTTTTTAGCATTGGATATTAACGATAAGACAAAAGAAATCTATCAAAATGTTTATCAGAAAATTAGAAAACAATTTCCTCAACTTGTTATACAAGTTGCTACTTACTTTGATGGATTAAAAGATAACACTTCACTTGCAGTTAATTTACCTATTGATATTTTGCATTTAGATTTAGTTCGAAATTTAGAGCAATTAGATACTGTTTTAAATGAAATTCCAGCACATTTAAATCTATCATTAGGATTAGTTGACGGACGAAACATTTGGAAAAATGATTACAAAAAATCAATTGAAACTATTCAGAATGCAGTTCAAAAAATAGGAGAAGAACGTGTTATTATTGCCTCATCTTGTTCACTTCTTCATTCTCCTTACGATTTAGATTTAGAAACAAACGAAGATAATTTACCATCAGAAATAAAAGATTGGTTAGCATTTGCTAAACAAAAAGTAAGTGAAATTGCTTTTTTACGAGATTTTGTAAATAATCCTGAAAATGATGCATTGGTTGAAAAATATAAAGAGAATCAAGATGCAATTTATAGACGAACAACATCAAAATTAATTCATAAAGAACATGTTAAAAATAGATTAGATGAAGTACAACCTTCAGATTTTTCTCGAGACAGTGCGTTTATTGATAGAAAAGAAACTCAACAACATGTGCTTCATCTTCCTTTATATCCAACAACAACAATAGGATCATTTCCTCAAACACAAGAAGTAAGAAGTTGGCGATCTAAATATAAAAAAGGCGAACTAACTACAGAACAATACGACGATTTATTAAAACAAGAAACGGAACGAACAATTCGTTGGCAAGAAGAAATAGGAATAGATGTATTGGTTCATGGTGAATATGAACGAAATGATATGGTAGAATATTTTGGTGAAAAACTAAAAGGCTTTGCTTTTTCTAAAAATGGTTGGGTACAAAGTTATGGTAGCCGATGTGTAAAACCTCCAGTAATTTATGGCGATGTTTACCGTGAAGAAGCTATGACAGTTTATTGGTCAAGTTATGCACAATCAATTTCAGATAAATGGGTAAAAGGAATGTTAACTGGTCCAGTAACAATTTTGCAATGGTCTTTTGTAAGAGATGATCAACCAAGATCTACTACTTGTCAACAAATTGCACTGGCTATACAAGACGAAGTAAAAGACTTAGAAGCAGCAGGTATAAAAATTATTCAGATAGATGAGCCTGCAATTAGAGAAGGTTTACCATTAAGAAAAACAGAATGGCAAGAATACCTTAAATGGGCAGTAGATTCGTTTAAATTATCATCGAGTAATGTTTCAGATTCTACACAAATTCATACACATATGTGTTATTCAGAATTTAATGATATTATAGACAGCATAGCTGCTTTAGATGCAGATGTTATTACGATAGAATGTTCTCGTAGTCAGATGGAATTATTAAATGCATTCTCCGATTTTAACTATCCTAATGATATTGGTCCTGGTGTTTATGACATTCATTCTCCTCGTGTACCAACAAAACAAGAAATGATAGATTTAATTAAAAAAGCTTCTAATGTAATTCCAACCAATCAGTTGTGGATAAATCCAGATTGTGGGCTAAAAACACGCCATTGGGAAGAAACAGAAAAGGCATTAATTGAAATGGTCGCAGCAACAAAAGAATTAAGAGAAATATATCAACCGACAAGTATATAATATTTGACTCTAAAATTAATTAAAAATGAAATTCCCAATTTTTTAAGATTGGGAATTTTTTTTGGATATATTTAAAAATAATTTTACTATTTAAACCTCAAAAGTTACATAGTAACCTTCGTGTGCACGAACATTAAAAACAGTATTATCTTCGAAAATTAAATACTGACCTTTTATTCCTTTCAAAACACCTTCTACTGTTGGCATCTTTTTTAGGTTTGTCGATTTTACTTTTTCAGGATAGCTTAAAACAGGATAATCTAATTTTAATACTTCTGGTTCCTCAACCAAAAATTGTCTAAATTCTTCGTTAACCTCTTTTCTTATTTCTTGGTATTGAGTATACAAATCAATTTCAGGAACGTCGTTTTTCAACATTCGTTGCCAATTTGTTTTATCAGCAATCACATTTTTTAAAGAAACCTCAATCATTCCAGCTTCATAACGATTGTCTGTTCTAGCAATTACAATAGCTTCCGAAGCACCTTGATCTATCCAACGAGTCGGAATTTGTGTTAAGCGCGTTACACCAACTTTTATTCCTGATGAATTAGCTAAATAAACAATATGTGGTTGTAATTCGAATTTTTGTTCCCACTCTAAATCACGTTGAGCAATTCCTAAATGTGCAGTTGATAATTCTGGACTAATAATACTTGGGTTAGCTTGTGGTAAAGTAAAAAAACAATTTTTACAATATCCCATTTGATAAATCTCTTTATCCTCATGACAACCTAAGCATTCGTAATGATCAAAATTTATTTTAATTTTCTTTCCCAACAACTGATTCATCACAATAAAATCGTGTTTGAAATTCCAATAATATTGAATTGGACTTCCATTTTCTGTCGTCATTTTACGAATTTGCCCTTCAAACTGCATTTGCTAACTAAAGTTTATTAATTTTGTGTAAATCTACAAAACTTTTATTGGATGGGAATAGTCAATAAGATTATGGAAGTCATGATGCGAAGCCGAATGAATGTAATAGAAGCTAGCATCAAAGATCCAATTGGTACACAAGAACGCGTGCTTTTTGAGAATATCAAAAAAGCCAAAACGACTATTTATGGAAAAGAGTTTCATTTTGATGAGATTAAGAAAGTTCATAAATTTCAGAAACGTGTTCCTGCTGTTTTCTACGAAGATTTTCAACACTATATAGAATTAGCACGTAAAGGAGAAAAAGACGTAACATGGCATGGGAAGATAAAATGGTTTGCCAAATCTTCTGGTACAACAAATGCCAAAAGTAAATTTATTCCAATTAGTAAAGAGTCTTTAGAAGATTGTCATTATGCAGCAGGTAAAACAATGTTTGCATTGTATTTAAATGCTTTTCCAGAAACCGAAATTTTTATGTGTAAAAATTTACGAATTGGAGGAAGTAGTGAATTATATCAAAAATATGATACTCGTTTTGGTGATTTATCTGCAATTCTGATTGATAATTTACCTTTCTATGCAGAAATGAAAAACATTCCGAATAGAGAAATTTCGTTGATGTCGGATTGGAACCTAAAGATGAATGCAATTATTAATGCAACAAAAAATGAAGATGTTGGTTCTTTAACAGGAGTTCCATCTTGGATGTTAGTTGTTTTGAATAAATTATTAGAAGAAACAGGAAATAATTATTTGGATGAGTTGTGGCCTAATCTAGAAGTTTTTTTTCATGGAGGAATCAGCTTTAAACCTTACGAGGAAAATTATAATCTGATTACGCAAAAACAATTAAATTATTTTGAGTTGTATAATGCTTCCGAAGGTTTTTTTGGAGTTCAAGATCAGCTTCATAGTAAAGATTTGTTGCTTTTATTAGACAATGGAATTTTCTACGAATTTATTCCAATGGAAGAATTTGGATCAGACAAACAACGTTTCTTAACAATTGCTGAGGTAGAGGTTGGTAAAAATTACGCCATGGTAATTACGACAAATGGAGGTTTGTGGCGCTATATTATTGGTGATACCGTACGTTTTACTTCAACAGATCCACATAGAATTGTAGTTTCTGGTAGAACAAAACATTATATTAATGCTTTTGGTGAAGAATTGGTAATTGAAAATGCAGAAGAAGCCTTAAAAATAGCTTGTGAGCGTACAAATGCGAGAGTTTCTGAATATACAGCTGGACCAGTTTTCATGCAGCAGAAAGAAAAAGGAGCACATGAATGGATGATAGAATTTGACCAAGAGCCAGAGAATTTTGAGTTATTTATTTCTGTTTTAGATCAGTCTTTACAGAATATTAATTCTGATTATGAAGCAAAAAGATTTAATAATATGACACTTAATCCTCCAGTAGTTCATAAAGCTCGTAAAAAATTATTTGTAGAATGGATGGCTTCTCGTGGGAAATTAGGTGGACAAAATAAAGTTCCTCGTTTATCAAATACGAGAGAATTTATAGATCCTTTAATTGAATTGAACAAGCAAGTATTTTAAGAAAAATCTATAATTAAGTAATGAGATGAATTTTATCCTCTATTAAAATTTTCTAATTATTTATAAATAAAAAGCATTGTTGTTTTTATTTATTCGGTTTTAAGTACTTAATAATGTGTTTTTTAATAATTGATAAATATATTTGTATATGTAAGCTGAAAAACAGCTTTATTAACAAAAAAACATTAATTATGAAAAAAATCATTTTATTCTCAAAACTCCTAATTTTATCATTATTTATTCAAAGTTGTAATGAAGACGAATCTTTTTCTCCAGATGCAACCAATATAGAAAATAATCAAATTAAGTTTAGAGAATCAACAGAAAATTCATTATTTTTTAAAAAAATTGATTTAAATATTTTAGGAAATAATTATCTAACTAGTAATACTGATATGCCTTCAGTTTTAAATAGAAATTCAGAAAATATTTCTACAAGGAGTAACCCTTGGAATGGAAGGGAAGTTCTTTATGTTACTGGTACAAAAACTAGAATGAGTTCAGGGCATCCTCTAAGAGTATTCTCTTTCGGTTTTAGGCCAGAAATAGCAAGAAAATATGGGTTATCTGCAGGTTATTATAACTGTGAAGTTTGGTCTTTTACTGCTGAAGTTCAATTGCCACCAAATACTTTAGTTGCTAGAGCTTTAGAGTCTACTCCTAGAGGTTACATAGGTTTCACTCCTCATCAAAATTCTGAAGAATTCGGAGTAACTTATTCAATGTCAAGCAATGGGAAATTATTAATAAATACTAAATATATTTTAGTTGTCAGCAATGCTTTCGGACAAAGAATTAATAGATCTATTCCTGATAGTTCATTCGCGAATATGGGAACATTAACTTTTCCATATCAATATATAGCTTATTAAAAAATAAAAGAAAATCTTTCCTAAACTCTAAATATATGCAACTACGAATAATAATTTTATTGATTTTAGTACCTATTTTCTCTTTTTCTCAAAAACTTAAAGTATCAACAGGAATATATGTTTCTAACTTGAAAGTTAACGATAATAAGATTCTAGAAAATAGCTTAACAAGTGTTCCTGTTTTTTTGGGAATAGACTATCTTGATAAAGAAAAAATTAGCTTATCAAGTGAGTTAGGATATGTTTCTATAGGATCAAAAGGAGATTATATATTAAATAACGAACCTATAAGTCAAAAAGAGAAATTTGATATAATTCAATTTAATACAACTTTTAGATATAAGTTAAATACAAATAATAATTATATTTTTTATGTAGGTCTAGGCCCAAAAATAGATTATATAACCAATACATCTTTTAATAGTGTTATTTTTAAGGATTCTCTTAAATTTCCATCCTTTTTTATTGGATACAAATCTGAGGCAGGTGCTATATATAATTTTAATTCATTTTATTCAGGAGTTAATCTGACATATATGTCTAATCTAAAGAATAGAAAAGATAATATAGATTACAATTATAGTATATATGGAATTACAATGTCTTTAGGTTATAATTTTTAATTACTATAATTTAAAAAGATAATTCAAAAAGTATTTTATAAATTTTAAAAACATAACAAAAAACTCCTCAACGAAAGTTGAGGAGTTTTTTTATTTTATTGTAGATAGAAAATCTATCCTAAAACTTCAATAATTTTATTGATACGCGCTATTGTTTCTTCTTTTCCTAAAGTTGCCATAATAACAGGAACATCAGGACCTTGTAATGCACCAACTAAACTAAGACGTAAAGGCATTCCAATTTTTCCGAAACCAATTTCTTGAGTTGTTACAAAATTAGCCATTACATCATGTAATGTTTCAGCATTAAAATCTGATGTATTTAAAACTTCAATAAATTTGTTCAATATTTCTTTAGAATCATCTTTCCAAGCTTTTTTAGCTGCTTTTTCATCGTAAGAAGATGGAGCTATATAAAAGAATTCACCTTGAGTAAAAATATCTTGTACAAAATTTGCACGCTCTTTTAATAATTCAATCACTTTTATATTTAAATCAGAAGAAGCATTAATTCCTTTTTCTTTTAAAACTTCTTCAAAAGCTGGAAGTAATTCTTCAGTTGATTTTTGTTGTAAATATTGGTGATTAAACCAAGTTGCTTTCTCAGGAGAGAAACGAGCACCAGATTTAGAAACTTTTTCTAAGCTAAAAGCTTGTACTAATTCATCTAATGTAAAAATCTCTTGATCTGTACCAGGATTCCATCCTAATAATGCTAACATATTTAAAACAGCATCTGGGAAATAACCTTCTTGTTTATATCCTTTTGCAGTTCCTTCTTCTGTTTTCCATTCCATAGGAAAAACAGGGAAACCATGTTTGTCACCATCACGTTTACTTAATTTTCCTTTACCTTCTGGTTTTAAGATTAAAGGTAAATGAGCAAATCGAGGAGCTTCCCAACCAAATGCATCATATAATAACTCGTGTAAAGCCATAGATGGTAACCATTCTTCTCCACGAATAACGTGCGAAATTCCCATTAAATGATCATCTACAATATTTGCTAAATGATAAGTTGGCATTCCGTCCGATTTAAATAACACTTTATCATCTAAAGTAGATGCATCAATTGAAATTTTTCCACGAATCATATCATCTAATAAAACAGTACGAGAATCATCAATCTTAAAACGAATAACATAAGGTGTATTATTTGCTAATAATTCTTTTGTTTCTGTTTCAGAAAACGATAGAGAATTTTTTAATTTTCCTCTTGTCGACCAATTATAGATAAAAGTTTCTTTATTTTCTTCTGCTTTTGCACGAGCTTCATCTAATTCTTCAGCAGTATCAAATGCATAATATGCTTTTCCTTTAGCTAGCAATTCGTCTACATACTGTTTGTATATTTCTTTTCTTTCAGATTGGCGATAAGATCCTAAATCTCCTCCAAACCCAACTCCTTCGTCTGGAGTTAATCCTAACCATTTCAACGAATCAATAATATATTGTTCAGCTCCTTCCACATAACGTGTTTGGTCTGTATCTTCTATTCTTAATAAAAACTTTCCGTTGTGGTGTTTTGCGAAAAGATAATTGTATAACGCTGTACGAACTCCTCCAATGTGTAATGCACCAGTTGGACTAGGCGCAAATCTTACACGAACTTCTTTTGCCATTGTATTAAAATTTATGCAAATTTAAGTTCTTCCGTTCTATATTAACTATTTATTTCAGATAATCTTCTATTTTTTTATCTTCGTAAGTAAGGAAGAATAAAATTTAATCATGATACAATGAAATTATATAAAATAGAAACAGGGAATTTTAAATTAGATGGAGGCGCAATGTTTGGAATTGTACCGAAATCAATTTGGAATAAAACGAACCCTGCAGATGAAAGAAATTTAATTGATTTATCGATGCGTTGTTTACTAATAGAAGATGGTGATAAATTAATTTTGATTGATACTGGAATTGGAACGAAACAAGATGCTAAATTTTTCGGATTTTATTATTTATGGGGAGATTTTTCATTAGACAATTCATTAGCTAAACACGGGTTTCATAGAGATGATATCACAGATGTATTTTTAACACATTTACATTTTGATCATTGCGGAGGCGCAATTCAGTACAATAAAGAGAAAGATTATTTAGAAGCTGCTTTTAAAAATGCAAAATTTTGGTCGAATGCAGATCATTGGGATTGGTCAATTAACCCAAATCCAAGAGAAAAAGCTTCATTTTTAAAAGAAAATATTTTACCATTGCAAGAAAGTGGACAATTAAATTTTATTCATGTGCCTAAGGATGGAAATTTATTAGAAAATTCTCCTCTTGGTTTTGATATCCTATTTGTAGATGGACATACAGATAAACAAATGTTACCAATTATCCATTATAAAGGAAAGAAAATTGTTTATATAGCTGATTTAATACCTACTGTAGGAAATATTCCTTTGATATATGTAGTAGGGTTTGATACAAGACCTTTAATAACAATAGATGAAAAAGCTACTTTTTTGAATAATGCAATTGAAAATGATTACATTTTATTTTTTGAGCATGATCATGTGAACGAATTAGCGACTTTAAAGCAAACAGAAAAAGGTGTTAGAGTAGATGAAACGTATTCATTTTCAGAAGTTTTTGATTCTATGTAATTAGAAATTAGTAATAAAAATGATTTCACAAATACAGAAGAATATTTTCATACCTTTGTGTTGTCATTAATAAAAATATAGAAGCATGGGATGTGGATCTTGTGGAACTTCTAATGGCCTTCCGAAAGGATGTAACAATAATGGTGCTTGTGGCACTGATGGTTGTGGAAAATTATCAGTTTTCGATTGGTTATCGAATATGCAACTTCCAAATGGACAAGAGAAGTTCAATTTTGTAGAAGTGCGATTCAAAAATGATCGAAAGTTTTATTATAAAAACGAAAACAACATATCTCTAAATATTGGCGATGTAATCGCTGTTGAAGGAAGCCCCGGTCATGATATTGGGGTTGTTACACTTACGGGTGAGCTTGTTAGGATCCAAATGAAAAAGAAGAATCTTTCGTGGACAGCGGAAGATGTAAAAAAGGTTTATCGTAAAGCAAACCAAAAAGATATAGAAACTTGGCAAGAGTTTCGAGATAGAGAAAAACAAACAATGGTTGATTCTCGAATTATGGCAAAAAACCTTAATTTAGAGATGAAAATTTCTGATGTAGAATATCAGGGAGATGGAGCCAAAGTAACGTTTTATTATACAGCAGAAGGACGTGTAGATTTTCGTCAGTTAATTAAGGATTACGCAGGAAAGTTTGGCGTAAGAATTGAGATGAAGCAAATCGGATACCGTCAAGAAGCTGCAAAAGTTGGAGGAATAGGGTCATGTGGACGAGAATTATGTTGTTCTACATGGTTAACAGACTTTCGCTCTGTAAGTACAGCAGCAGCTCGTTATCAACAATTGTCTATTAATTCGCAAAAATTAGCAGGACAATGTGGTAAATTGAAATGTTGTTTAAATTTTGAGTTAGACTCATATTTAGATGCATTAAATGCATTTCCTTCTATGGAAAGTCGCTTTGAAACAGAAAAAGGTTGGACTCACTGTGTTAAAGTAGACGTTTTTAAAAGAGAAATGTGGTTTGCGTACGAAAAAGGAGGAATTGTTTGGTATAAATTTTCTGTGGATGATATTCAAGAATTTTTAGCAATGAGTGCGAAAGGTAAAAAAACTGAGCCTTTAGAAGATTTAGCTAAAAATGTAGAAGAAGCAAAACCAGATTTTTCAGATGTAATTGGAGAAGATTCTTTAGAACGATTTGAGCGTAAAGAAAAGCAAAATCGTAAACGTAAAAAGATTAAAAAGCCAAATTCAGACAAAGCAAATGCGAATAATACTCGTCCTCAACAAGCGAAAAATAAACCGCAAGTTGATGATAAAAATATTCAAAATAAATCTGAAGTAAAGCCTAATAATCCAAATCAGAATAAAAAGAATAATCAAAATAAACCAAATAGAAAACCGAATAACCCGAATCAAAATAAACAACAAGATCAGGTAAAGGATTCTCAAAAAGTTCCTAATCAAGAGCAATCTCAAGGTCAGGAAAATAAACAAGGAAAACCTCGTAATCGCCCACAACAAAAGCGAAAACCGAATAATCCGAATCAAAATAATCCGAATCAGAATAATAAAAATAGTCAACCCAACCAAAAACCAAATCAGCAGAATAATGTAAATGCTGAAGCAAAGACAAATAATTCGGGAGAGAATAAAAATAATTCTTCTCAACCGAATCCAAATAAATCGAAAAATCCAAATAAAAAAAGATTTAATCGTGGACCAAAACCAGATAATACGCAAGATTAGCTTGCTTTTTATTGTAATTGTTTTACTGTTTAGTTGCGAAGCAAAACATTATTATCAAGATACAAAGAATGTTAAAAATGAATGGAAAAAGAATCAACCTCAAACTTTTACGTTTGATGTAAAAGATTCTATTCCAAGTGCTGTAAACATTGGATTTGTATTGAGAAATAACACATCGTACGAGTTTAGTAATTTATACTTGTTCACGAAATTTATTGATCCAAAAGGAAATGAAATGATTGATACATTACAGTATTATATCGCAAATCCTGATGGAAGTTGGATAGGAAAAGGAATGACAACAAAAGAAATGATGTTGGTTTATCGAGAAAAATTACCAATCAAAGATTCTGGTAAATACCAATTAAAAGTTTGGCAAGGAATGCGAACAAACAATTTAAAAGGAATTGAAGATATTAGTTTGATTGTAGATAAAGCTGAATAAAACAGAATGGAAAATAAAAAAAATCCTAAAAAAAGCACAACTTCAAAAGCAAAAAAGAAGTTTTTAAGCTTTTCAATCGTTAAAAGAATAATTATCACAATTTGGGTATTATTTTTTGCTGGAATATTAGGAATCTTTGCTATTTTTTGGGGAGCATCTAACGGCTGGTTAGGTGAAATACCAAATGTAAGAGATTTAGAGAATCCAGATATTTATGTTGCATCAGAAATTATTTCTTCTGATGGCGTTTTGTTAGATCGTTTTGAAGCAGAACGAAGAACACCAGTAGATTATAAAGATTTACCACCACATTTGGTTGATGCGTTGTTGGCAAAAGAAGATGTGCGATTCTTTGATCATTCTGGGGTTGATATCAAAGCGGCATTCCGTGCTATATCATCTGCTGGAGAATCGGGAGGAGGTTCTACTATTACTCAACAGTTAGCAAAACAACTTTATACAAAAGATCCGTCTTCTAATAAAGTAAAAAGAGCTTTACAAAAAATCAAAGAATGGGTTACTTCTGTGCAATTAGAAAAATTGTATACAAAAGAAGAAATCATTGCAATGTATTTTAATAAGTTCGATTTTATTTATGGAGCTAAAGGAATTGAATCTGCGTCTAAAGTTTATTTTAATAAAACGACACAAGAGTTAAATTTGGATGAGTCTGCGACATTAGTTTCAATGTTCCAAAATCCAGTTGCATATAATCCTGTAAAATATCCTGCAGTATCTAAACAGAAAAGAGATCTTGTATTGGATCAGATGATGAAATACAACAAAATCTCTAAAGCTGAAGCTGAGGCTGCAAAAGCTGCTCCTTTGGTAACAGATAAACAAGATATTATGGAGCGTGGCGATGCACACTCTGCTTATTTTAAATCTGCTTTGAGAAAAGAAATCAAAGAGTGGATGGTTGAATATGAAAAAGAAACTGGAAAATCATATAATCTTGAAAAAGATGGATTGAAAATCTATGTAACATTAGATTCTAGATTACAATCTTTAGCTGAAGAAGCTGTAAAAAGACATTTAAAAGTTTTACAAGATCAATTCTTTGGAGAACAAAGAGGTCGTAGTTTAGCACCTTTCTATAATGTTTCTGTAGCGAAAAGACAAGGTATCTTTAAACAAGCTATGCAACGTACAGATTTGTACAAGAAAATGAAAGAAGAAGGGAAATCGGATGCTGAAATAGAAACTGTATTCACAACACCTAGAGATTCTGTACAATTTTTTACATGGAATGGAATTCAGTATAAGAAAGGAAAAACATTAATGGATTCTATCGAATACCATAAGCATATTTTACAGGCTGGATTAATGTCAATGGATCCTAAAGACGGAACTATAAAAGCATGGGTTGGTGGAATTGATTGGAATTATTTCAAGTTTGACCACGTAAAACAAGCGCGTCGTCAAGTAGGTTCTACATTTAAGCCTTTTGTTTATGCAACTGCGATTAATCAGTTAGGTTTAACACCATGTCATACTGTATCTAACGAACGTATTCCAGGAAATTGGTCTCCTCGTAATGCAAATGGTCGTTATGGAGGTTCTCAAGATTTAAGAACAGCCTTGGCATACTCAACAAATATTGTTGCTGCTAGATTAATTATGCAAACAGGTACTGAACCGGTTATACAAATGACAAGAGACTTAGGAGTTGAATCTCCTATTGTAAATGATCCAACAATTGCTTTAGGTTCTGCAGATTTATCATTGTATGAAATGGTAGGAGCAATGAGCGCTTTTGCAAATGGAGGAATTTACATTAAGCCTCAGTTAATTCTTAGAATAGAAGATAAACAAGGAAAAGTTATTAAAGATTATACGCCAAAAACACGTGAAGTTGTTAATGAGCATGTAGCTTATACAATGGTTGATTTAATGAAAGGTGTTGTTGACAGAGGTTCTGGAGCACGTTTAAGAAATCGCTATGGTTTAACAGCAGAGATTGCTGGTAAAACAGGTACAACGAATGAAAACTCTGATGGTTGGTTTATGGGATTAACACCAAACTTAGTAACAGGAGTTTGGGTTGGAGCCGAAGACCGTTTTGCTCACTTTATAAGTACTGCCACTGGACAAGGAGCAAACACTGCTTTACCAATTTGGGCTTATTACATGCAAGGTGTTTATAAGGAAGGAGGTAAATTTGGTGTTACTGCGAGTGATAAATTCGACAAGCCAAAAGATATTGAAAAACGTTGGGATTGTACAAATACATATGGATTCCATCAACAAGATCAAATTTATGATCCAGGACCAATTGTAGAAGGTAGTGGTAGCGAAAGTATAGGAGAAAATTATGAACCTCCTACAGAAGAGCCAGAAAACTAGAAAATAATACAAGTTTATATTTAAAAGTCCGATAATAATCGGGCTTTTTTTATGCAGAAATTATTTTAGTTTGTAAATAAAAAGTAATAGATGTTTATGAGTGATAAAATTATTGAAGTGAGTAAAAAATAATATACTTTAAAACAAGATTACATTTATTATATAAAAAATCCCTTTAAAAGATTATAAAATCTCTTAAAGGGAAAAACTATTTAATAATTGATTTAGCTTTAGATTCTAGGACCACCAGCTAATAAATCTGCCGTAGCAAATTCTTCAAATTTCTTGAAATTTTCTTTAAACTTGTCAGCTAATATTTGAGCATTTGCTTCATATGCTTCTTGCGATTCAAAAGATGTAGCTGGATTTAATTTATCAGCTTCAACACCATTGATAGAAACAGGAACCTCAAAACCAAAATATTGATCTTGTCTATATTCTATGTTGTCTAAATCTCCATTTAATGCTGCATTAATTACTGCACGAGTATCTTTTAAAGACATACGTTTTTTCTGACCATTCCATCCCGTATTAATTAACCATACGTTGATACCAGTAGCTTCTACTTTATTACTTAACATCTCAGCATATTTTGTTGGATGTAAAGGCATAAATGGAGCTCCAAAACAAGAAGAGAATGTAGTTTGTGGTTCTGTGACACCAGCTTCTGTTCCAGCAACTTTAGAAGTATAACCAGAAATAAATAAATAAGCTGCCTGGTCTGGATTTAATTTAGCAATTGGAGGAAAAACACCATAAGCATCAAATGATAAGAAGAAAATATTTTTAGGATTTTTTCCTAATGATGGTGTAGCGATATTTTCAATATAATCAATAGGATAAGAAACACGCGTATTTTCTGTAATAGAACCATCTGTATAATCTACATCGTTTGTTTCTTTAACTAATTTACAGTTTTCTAGTAAAGCACCGTCTTTAATTGCTCCAAAGATTTCAGGTTCACCTTCTGCAGATAAATTAATTACTTTCGCATAACATCCACCTTCAAAATTGAATACTGTATTATCTTCAGTCCAACCATGTTCATCATCACCAATTAATTGTCTATTTTTATCTGCAGATAAAGTTGTTTTACCTGTTCCAGATAAACCAAAGAACATTGCTGTATCTCCATCTTTACCAGAGTTAGCAGAACAATGCATAGGTAATGTATTTTTAAATACCGGCATAATGAAATTTAAAGCAGAGAAAATTCCCTTTTTCATTTCACCTGTATAACCCGTTCCTCCATTTAAAACAATTTTGCGTTTAAAATTTAAAATAGAAAAATTGTGTTGTCTTGTTCCATCAGTATTTGCTTCAGCAAGGAATGTAGGTGCATTAATAATTGTCCATTCAGCATCACCAAAGTTTTTTAACTCTTCTTCAGTTGGGCGAATAAACATATTATAAATAAATAGGTTTGCTCCAGGAGTTTCTGTAATAGCTCTAATTTTTACTTTATAAGCATCATCAGCACATGCGAATGCATCTCTTACATAGACTTCACGATTACTTAAATGCTCTACAACTTTATCGTATAAGGCATCAAATTTATCAGAGTCAAATGGAATATTAATATTTCCGTCCCACCAAACGTTGTCAGATGTTATATCATCCTTAACGATAAAACGGTCTTTCGGAGAACGACCAGTAAATTCACCTGTCAAAAAATTAACTGCTCCAGAAGAACTAACTTCTCCTTGTCCAGTTTCAATCATCTTTTCCGTAAGCTCTTTAGAAGATAATTGATAGTTGATTTTGGAATTTTTTATTCCGTAAGATGCCAATTCAATACTCATTATTAGATTTTTATAGTGATTTTTTAAATAATAAAGTTAAAAACTTTATGCAAAAGTACAACAAAAAGTTACTCAAAAACTTTGACTTATATCATCAACTACAACGATTTCGTTCATGTTAATTTAAATTATTTTAGCTAGTTCTTATGCGTGCATATAAAAAAAAGCTTGTATTTAATATAAGTTTTATATTTTTGCACTAGTTTACAACAATTAAAATTAGAAAATTATGTCTGACATTACATCAAGAGTGAAAGCAATTATCGTAGATAAGTTAGGAGTTGACGAGACAGAAGTAACTTTAGAAGCAAGCTTCACAAACGATTTAGGTGCTGATTCATTAGACACTGTAGAATTAATCATGGAATTCGAAAAAGAATTTGATATCCAAATTCCAGACGATCAAGCTGAGAAAATTTCTACTGTAGGTCAAGCTGTAAAATACATCGAAGACTTAAACAAGTAATAGTTCCTTCTATTTATGGAATTAAAACGAGTAGTAGTAACAGGTTTAGGCGCGCTAACACCAATCGGGAATACATACCAAGAATTTTGGGATGGATTAGTGAATGGTGTAAGTGGCGCTGCGCCTATTACGCTTTTTGATGCATCTCTGTTTAAGACACAATTTGCCTGTGAGGTTAAGAACTTCAATATCGAAGATCACTTTGACCGTAAGGAAGCACGTAAAATTGATCGTTGTGCTCAACTAGGAATAGTTGCTGCAAGAGAAGCAATCAAACACAGTGGGATTTTAGATGCTACTAATGTAAACAAAGAGCGTATCGGTGTTATATGGGGGTCAGGAATTGGTGGAATTAAAACTTTTGAAGAAGAAGTTTCTAATTACGCAACAGGAAATGGAACACCACGTTTCAATCCGTTCTTTATTCCTAAGATGATTGCAGATATCACACCTGGTCATATATCAATGGAATTTGGTCTTATGGGACCTAATTATACAACTGTTTCAGCTTGTGCTTCATCAACAAATGCTATTATAGATGCTTACATGTTATTAAGACTTGGAAAAGCAGAAGCAATAGTAACTGGAGGTTCAGAAGCAGCAGTAACTGGTTCTAGTATTGGAGGTTTTAATGCTTTACATGCGTTATCTACTAGAAATGATGATCCACAAACAGCTTCACGTCCATTTGACAACGACCGAGACGGTTTTGTTATGGGAGAAGGTGCAGGATGTATTATTTTAGAAGAATACGAGCATGCAATTGCAAGAGGAGCTACAATTTACGGTGAATTAGTAGGGACAGGGATGACAGCAGATGCACATCATATTACTGCACCACATCCAGAAGGATTAGGAGCATTAAATGTGATGAGAGAAGCTTTATTAGATGCAAATATCAATGCAGAAGACATCGATCATATTAATATGCACGGTACTTCTACTCCATTAGGAGATATTGCAGAATCTAAAGCAATTCAAAAATTATTTGGAGAACACGCTTATAATATTCAAATCAATTCAACTAAATCAATGACAGGACACTTATTAGGTGGAGCTGGAATTATTGAGGCGATTTCGACTATTGGAGCAATTAATAACAGCATTGTACCACCAACAATTAATCACTTTACGGATGATGAAAATCTAGATCCAAAAATTGATTATACATTTAACAAAGCAAAAGAGAAAAATGTAGAATATGCATTAAGTAATACTTTTGGTTTCGGTGGACACAACGCTTGCGTGATATTTAAGAAGTATAAGTAATGTCTTTCTTAAAAAAAATATATTCTTTTCTAAATAGTCGTGATGATAATAAGAATTCATCTGATTCATTTTTGAAATTTTTGAAATCAATCTTGGGTTACAATCCTCAAAATATTGAGGTATTTAAAGAAGCATTTACTCATAGATCGGCTCAAAAAAAAGACGAAAACGGAAATAGTATTAATTTTGAAAGATTAGAGTTTTTAGGAGATGCATTACTTGGTGCTTCTGCAGCAATGCACTTATATTATAAAGCACCAGGTCAACAAGAGGGATATTTAACTAAAATGCGCTCAAAAATTGTTTCACGTAGACAATTAAATGCTGTTTCTAAACAGTTAGGACTTTTAGATCATTTAGAACCACTAAATAATCACCATAATCTTGGAGAAGATGTAAATGGTGATATTCTGGAAGCTTTGGTTGGAGCAATTTATGTTGATGGAGGTATAAACGCAGTACAAGAATTTATTCAAGTTAAAATTATTGACCCTTACGCGGATTTAGATCGTTTAGAACATACTATTACAAGTCATAAATCATTGATTTTGGAATGGAGTCAAAAAACAAGAAATACGATAAGATTCAATACTTTTGATGAGCAAAACGCAGAAGATTTGCAAATTTTTGTTTCTGTAGTTCGTCTAAATGACAAAGTTATTTCAAAAGGAAGAGGAACTTCCAAGAAAAAAGCGGAAGAAAGTGCAGCAAAAAGAGCATATTATTCCCTACAAAAGAAAATAGAAAAAGTATAAAAAATGGCAGATTTACTCTTGTATGATGATTGGATAGATTTTCATCTAATAGGGGTAAATTCTATTTACAGTACTTCTACACAATTTATATTCCATCTTAACTCAACTTTTGATACGCATTTTCAACGTATCAAGGATTTGGATATTTGGCTAGACGATCATACATATTATTTCGAGACATATGAATGGTTAGATGAAGCCAATAAAATAGATTATCATATCATTAAAAATATTCCAAATCAGTCAAATTCTCAAAAAAATGAAGTAGATTTAACAAATCTTTTCAAAGAGAGTATTATTCTTGTCCCAAATTATAAGGACTGTAATTATATTGTAAAAATATCTGGTTGGGAAGATGATTTACAAAATCTTTCACTTCCATTTACAGAAAAGGATTTTATAAAAGTGATCAAAAAAACAGAAATCGATTTAATTAGCACTGCTGATAGATTGGTTTTCTAACAAAATATTGTGCATAAAAAAAGGGAAAAAATTATGGTTTACGATAAACAATTTCTAAAAAAGACAAAAATTGTAGCAACATTAGGTCCAGCTACAGAACGTCCTGAAATTTTATTAGAGATGATGCAAAAAGGAACAGATGTGTTCCGTATCAATTTTTCACACGCAGATTATGAAGATGTGAAACGTAAAATAGATACAATTCATCAATTAAATGAAGAGCATGGATACAATACAGCAATTTTAGCCGATTTACAAGGTCCAAAATTACGTATTGGTAAAATGGAACATGAAGACTTTGTTATCAACAACGGGGATATCTTAACATTTACAAATGAGGAAGTGGTAGGAACTAATGAAAAAGTTTTTATGACTTACCAAAGATTTGCTCAAGATGTACAAGTTGGTGAAAACATTTTAATTGATGATGGAAAATTAATTTTGAAAGTTATCGAAACAAATGGAACTGATACTGTAAAAGCAGAAACTATACAAGGAGGTCCATTACGTTCTAAAAAAGGAGTTAATTTACCAAATACAAACATTTCTTTACCTGCGTTAACAGAGAAAGATAAAGAAGATGCAAAATTTGCAATTGATCAAAGAGTAGATTGGTTTGCATTATCATTTGTTCGTTCTGGACAAGATGTTAAAGATTTAGCAGATTTTATAAAAGAAAATGGATCTATTAAAATTCCAATTATCTCTAAAATTGAAAAACCAGAAGCATTAGAAAATATTGATGATATTTTAGAATTTTCTGATGGTTTAATGGTAGCTAGAGGTGATTTAGGAGTTGAGGTTCCTTTTGAAATTGTACCAAAAGCTCAAAAACAATTAATTGATAAATCTAAATTAGCTAGAAAACCGGTTATCGTTGCAACACAAATGATGGAAACAATGATTTCTAGTTTAACACCTACACGTGCAGAAGTTTCTGACGTTGCAAATGCTGTTTTTGATGGAGCTGATGCGGTAATGTTATCTGGAGAAACTTCAGTTGGACAATACCCAGTACAAGTAATTGAGAAAATGACAAAAATTCTTCAAACTGTTGAAGATGATGATCATATTAATGTACCAGAACATAAACCAAAAGTTCAAAATGAACGTTTTGTTACAGATATGGTTTGTTATAGTGCTGCAAAAATGGCTCAAGATACAGGATCTAAAGCGATTGCTACATTAACATATTCTGGTTACACAGCATTCCAAATTTCTTCACACCGTCCAAATTCATTTATCTTGGTTTTTAACCCAAGTAAAAGAATTAACCGTATGTTGAATTTATTATGGGGAGTTAAAGCAATTAATTATGACCCACGTGATACGTCTACAGATCAGACTATTACAGAGGTTAATATTTTAGCTAAAAATGCAGGTTTTGTAGATTATGGAGATTTCATTATCAATTTAAATGCAATGCCAGCGTTTGAAAAAGGTATTACGAATACAGTTCGTTTCTCAATGATCTAATAAAATCTTTATAAAGATAAATATAGAAGTCCTATCAATTTTTTGATAGGACTTTTTAGTTAAGTATTGCTTACTAAGCTATGAAATGAAAAGTACAATCTAAAATAAATTTTATATCTTAGCTAGCTTGAATAAGAATAATTATGTACATACACAATGTTATATTGTCGGGAGGTGTAGGAAGTCGTCTTTGGCCTCTTTCTAGAAAAACACATCCTAAACAATATTTACCTTTATTTAACGGTAAGTCATTGTTTGAATTAACAATAGAAAGAAATCGTTTTGTAGCAGATAAATTAATGGTGATTGGAAATAAGGACAATGACCATTTAAGTCAAGAGATTTTAGATAAATTTGATATCGATTATTCCAAAGTTGTTGAGGCTGTGCCTCGTAATACAGCAGCAGCAATAGCTTTTGCTGCGCTTGCAGTTGACGAAGATGATATTTTGATTGTAACGCCTTCTGATCATTTGATTGAGGATATGGAAGCTTACAAAGAGGCAATGCAAAAAGCAATTGAGTTAGCACAGAATGATTTCATTGTAACGTTTGGAGTTCAACCAACGCGACCAGAGACTGGTTATGGATACATTGAACATAGCAAAGAAAATGTAATTTCTTTTCGTGAAAAACCAAATCATATTACTGCTCAAGATTTTATCGAACAAGGAAATTTTTTATGGAATAGTGGAATGTTTTGTTTTAAAGCAAGAGTATTACTTAAAGAGTTGAAAAAATTTGAAAAAGAGATTTACGAAAAATCAGTAATAGCTTGGAAGAATAATGAAGATGGAGTTTTGGATGAGAAACTTTCAATGGATATTCCATCAAATAGTATAGATTATGCTGTAATGGAGCGAAGTAAAAAAATAAAAGTTGTTCCAGCTAGTTTTATTTGGAATGATTTAGGGTCTTTTGAGTCTTTATATGATTACTTTGTAATGAATGGTCATTATGTAGATAGAAGTGGGAATATGGTGATTGGAACAGATATTTACACATCATTTGTAGGTTTACAAAATTGTATTTTTGTTAATACACCGACAGCGAATCTTATTTTACAAAAAGAATATTCTCAAGAGGTAAAAAATGTTTACACGCATTTAGAAAAAAGAAATTCAGAATTAATATAATTTGAAAAAGCTCTCTATTTTGAGAGCTTTTTTTATGTTTTAATTTAGATAAAATTGAATTATATTAACTAATTTTGCTAAACAACAATACTATTTTAAATGACTATAGGGATAACTTTTGGAATATTTGACTTACTTCATGCAGGGCATATTATGATGCTTGAAGAAGCAAAAAGACAATGTGATTATTTAATTGTAGGTCTAAATACAGATCCTACACAAATAGATCCATCAAAAAATCATCCAACACAATCAATTGTTGAGCGTTATGTTCAATTAGAGGGTTGTCGTTATGTTGATGAAATTATTCCCTACGAAACTTCTCAAGATTTATTTGATATGTTGAGTGCTTTGCCAGTAAATATTAGAATTATTGGGGAAGAATATCGAGATAAAAACTTCAATGGTAAACAGTATTGTATAGATAATAACATACAATTGTATTACAATAAACGTACACATCGTTTTTCTAGTTCTGGACTAAGAAAAGTTGTTGCAACTTCAGAAAACGAAAAGTAAGTTATCATAAAATACAAAAGTAATGTGTTGTTTTAAATAATATAAGAAATGATGTATCGTTTTTTATAAATAAACGCACGAAATATACTAAAATAAATGAGTCAACAATATAAAATTGCAATTATTGGTTTAGGGTACGTAGGTTTACCTTTAGCGAGATTATTTGCAACAAAATATCAAGTTGTTGGATTTGATATTAATCAAAAGCGCATTGATGAATTAAATGTAGGAATTGATTCAACTTTAGAAGTTGATAATGAAGTCTTACAAGATGTTTTAATGAATGATAATCCATTTAAACAAAATAAAAATGGTTTATACTGTTCAACAAAACTAGATGATATTGAAGATGCTACAATCTATATCGTAACAGTTCCTACTCCTGTAGATAAAAATAATCGTCCAGATCTTTCACCATTATTAAAATCATCAGAAACAGTAGGAAAAGTATTGTCTAAGAATGATATTGTTATTTATGAATCTACAGTTTATCCTGGTGTAACAGAAGAAGAATGTATTCCTGTTTTAGAAGGAATTTCGGGATTAGTTTTTAATAAAGATTTTTTCGCAGGTTATTCCCCTGAAAGAATTAATCCAGGAGATAAACAACATACAGTAGAAAAAATTCTGAAAGTAACTTCTGGTTCAACTCCCGAAATAGGAAAAGTTGTTGACGAATTATATCAATCAGTAATTACGGCTGGAACACATCTAGCTCCCACTATTAAAGTAGCAGAGGCATCAAAAGTAATAGAGAATTCTCAACGAGATATTAATATTGCTTTCATTAATGAGTTATCGAAGATTTTCTCTTTAATGGATATAGATACGAATGATGTTTTAGAAGCAGCTGGAACAAAATGGAATTTCTTAAAATTTCAACCAGGATTAGTTGGAGGACACTGTATTGGTGTTGATCCATTTTATTTAGCACAAAAAGCACAAGAAATAGGCTATTATTCAGAGTTAATACTAGCAGCAAGACGTTTAAATGATTCGATGGGATCATTTGTCGCATCACAAGTTGTTAAATTATTAATACAAAATGATGTGAAAATAAAAGGAGCGAGAATTCTTAATTTAGGAATTACGTTTAAAGAAAATTGTCCTGATATTAGAAACTCTAAAGCGATTGATGTCGTTACATCTTTAGAAGATTACGGGATAGAAGTTATAACGTATGACCCTTGGGCAAACTTAGATGAAGTAAAAGAAGAGTATAATATTTCTTGTTTTTCAGATATCTCTCAATTATCAAATTTTGATGCAATTGTATTAACAGTTGGTCATAAAGAATTTTTAAATTTAGATTTATCAAAACTTCTTAATGATAATGGAGTAATCTATGATGTAAAAGGAGTTTTACCGAAAGAACAAGTTGATAAAAGATTATAATGAAAGCAACAGAAACAAAATTAAAAGGATGTTTTATCCTAGAACCAACGGTTTTCGAAGATTCAAGAGGATATTTTTTCGAATCTTATAATGAAAATAAGTTAGAAGAAATTTTAGGATACAAACCAACCTTTGTACAAGATAATCAATCTAATTCTTCTTATGGAGTAATTAGAGGTTTACATATGCAAGCAGGGGACCATTCACAAGCAAAATTAGTACGTGTTGTAGAAGGTGCTGTTATTGATGTAGCTGTTGATGCACGTCCAGATTCAGAAACTTTTGGACAATCTGTTGCAGTAGAATTATCAGCAGAAAACAAAAAACAATTGTTTATTCCAAGAGGATTTTTACATGGTTTTTCTGTAATTACAGAGAAAGCGACTTTCTTTTATAAATGCGATAATGGTTACAATAAAGAGTCAGAAAATGGAGTTAATCCATTAGATGCGCAAATTAATATAGATTGGGGAATTCCAGTAGATAAAATGATTATTTCTGAAAAAGATCAAGAGGCACAATCTTTTGAAGAATTTAGAAAATAAATAACAACTATCAATGAAAATTACAGTTGTAGGAACGGGATACGTTGGTTTATCTAATGCGGTTTTGATAGCTCAACACAATGAAGTTGTTGCGTTGGATGTTATTGAAGCTAAAGTGGAAATGCTGAATGCAGGACAATCTCCAATAGAAGATAAAGAGATAACTGAATTTTTATCTGAAAAAGATTTAAACTTTAGAGCAACTTTAGATAAAAAAGATGCTTATAAAGATTCATCTTATGTAATTATTGCTACTCCAACGGATTATGATCCTGAAACAAATTATTTTAATACAAATAGTGTTGAATCTGTAATTGAAGATGTTTTAGAATATAATTCGAATGCGGTAATTATTATAAAATCAACAGTTCCTGTAGGTTTTACAAAAGATGCTAGAGAAAAGTTTAATACAGATAATATTATCTTTTCGCCAGAATTTTTAAGAGAGGGTAAAGCTTTATACGATAACTTATACCCATCACGAATAATTATTGGAGAGCAAAGTGAAAGAGCAAGAGATTTTGCTCAGCTATTAGAAGAAGGTGCAATTAAGAAAGATATTAAAACTCTTTTTACAAATTCTACCGAGGCAGAAGCTATAAAATTATTTTCGAATACTTATTTAGCAATGCGTGTTGCGTATTTTAATGAATTGGATAGTTACGCACAGATATATGGTTTAGATTCTAAACAAATTATAGAAGGTGTTGGTTTAGATCCAAGAATTGGAATGCATTATAATAATCCATCTTTTGGTTATGGAGGTTATTGCTTACCAAAAGATACAAAACAATTATTAGCAAACTACAACACAGTTCCTAATAATATAATTCAAGCAATAGTAGATGCCAATAGAACTAGAAAAGACTTTATAGCAGACTCTATTTTAGCTAAAAAACCTAAAAAAGTGGGTGTTTATCGTCTGATTATGAAATCAGGTTCTGATAATTTTCGCGCTTCTGCAATACAAGGTGTAATGAAAAGAATAAAAGCCAAAGGTATTGAAGTTGAGGTTTTTGAACCAGCTTTAGAGGAAGAATTGTTTTTTGGCTCGAAAGTTGTTAGAGACTTGGAGCAATTTAAAAAAGATTGTGATATAATTATTTCTAACCGAAATGCTCCAGAATTGTTTGATGTACAAGAAAAAGTTTACACTAGAGATCTTTTTGGAAATGATTGATATGGATGCTTTTTTTGAAATAAAATTAAAAAATTAAAGAATAAATGGAACATGATGTTAGACCATGGGGTGAATACTGGGTTTTAGAAGATTCGGAAACTCATAAAGTAAAAAGAATAAAAGTAAATCCAGGAGGTAAGTTATCTTTGCAATATCATTATAAAAGAAGTGAGGTTTGGACGATAGTTTCTGGAGTAGGTACAATAACTATAGATGAAGAAATAAAAGATTATAGAGCTGGTCAAGTTGCAGAAATTCCACAAGGAGCTCATCATAGGATAGAAAATAAAACTAATGAACCCGTTGTATTTATTGAGGTACAATACGGGACATACTTCGGTGAGGATGATATTGTTCGTATTGAAGATGATTATGGTAGAGAATAATTAATTTATGTGTTTTTTAGAATTATTAAATTGAGTAAGAGTAAATTAATTCAAAATATAGCATCTTTAGGTATAGTACAAATTGTTAACTATATTTTTCCATTGATTACTATACCTTATATTTCTCGTATAATTGGACCAGAAGGATATGGTATAATTAATTATGCAACAGCTTTTATAGCTTATTTTACGCTATTAGTTTCTTACGGATTTGATTTAACGGCAACAAGAAAAATTGCAAAAATAAATCCTGATAACAAAATTGATATTAATAGGATTGTTTCAGAAGTATTTTTCTCAAGAGTTATTTTATTCTTATTATCAACAATTTTATTCATTGTAACATTTCTATTTTCAAAACCTTTAAATAGCGATCCGTTTGTTGCTATAATATTATTTATAGGTTGCTTAGGTACGGTTATATCTCCACAGTATTTATATCAAGGGTTTCAAGATTTGATAATTTTTGCCAAGATAAATTTTTTTAAGGGTTTGTTAAATGCAATTTTAATTTTTTTATTAATAAAAAAAACATCAGATTATATTATTTTACCAATTATAAGTTCTAGTTTTTTAATTGGAATTAATCTATTTCTTTTCCTATATGCACTAAAAAAATACAAAATAAAATTAATAGTAATAAATTTAAAAGAAATTCTAAGAATAATTTATTCAGAGAGAATAATATTCTTTTCAACTGTAGTTATTAGTTTGTATACAACTACAAACGTAGTTGTTTTAGGCTTTTTTGTATTAAAAGAAGAAGTTGGATATTATACAACAAGTCAAAATTTTCTTAATATTATAATTTCCATTCTTGCAATGCCTTTGTCAACAGCTTTATTTCCATATATTAGCAAGTCTTTTGCGTCTTCTAAAGAAGAGGGAATTAAAACAGTTCAAAGAATAATACCTTTAGTTTTTTATATTACATTATTTGCTTCATTTTGTCTATTATTCTTAGCTCCACATTTAATAGATATAATTTATGGATCGAAATTTTACAATTCTATTATAACATTGAAAATCATATCTTTTTTACCTTTTGTAATATGCCTATCTAATATATTTGGAATTCAATTAATGTTAAATATGGGATTAGATAAATTGTTTTTATTGTTAACTACAATAGCAAGTTTATTAGGAATATTGCTTAATATATATATGAGTATAACTTTTGGATATATTGGAACTGCATGGAATTGTCTTATAGTAGAATCATTTGTGACATTTTTAATGTATATAGCATTAAGAAATAAAGGAATTAATGTCTTTGTTTTAGAAAATTTTCGTTTAAAATATATTTATAATATGTTCATTAATTTAAAAAAATAAAAATGAAAAAATATTTAATAATAGGTTCAGGATTTTCTGGTGCAGTAATAGCAGAAAAATTAAGTAAAAATCCAGAAAATAAAATAACAATAATTGAGGAAAGAGATCATATAGGGGGTAATTGTTACACTGAAAGAGATTCAGAAACCAATGTGATGATTCATAAATATGGACCTCATATTTTTAATACAGATAATAAAGAAGTTTGGGATTATATTCAGCAGTTTTGTGAGATGATTCCATTTATAAATCGTGTTAAAACTATTTATAAAGGAAAAGTATATTCGCTACCAATAAACTTACATACAATCAATCAATTTTTTGATAAATCATTTAATCCAGAAGAAGCTAAAGAATTTATAAATTCTATTTCTGATAAAACAATTGATGAGCCTAAAAATTTTGAAGAGCAAGCGATGAAATTTATAGGTAAGGATTTATATAAAGCTTTTTTCTATGGTTATACAAAAAAACAATGGGGATGTGAGCCTACTGAATTGCCTGCAACAATTTTAAAAAGATTACCGGTGCGTTTTAATTACGATGATAATTATTATGTAAATCCTTATCAAGGAATACCAAAGAATGGTTACACTGAAATTTTTGAAAATATGCTTTCAGCTTCAAATATTGAAGTTAAATTAAATACTAAATTTGATTCTTCTTGGGATTTATCTGAATATGAACATACTTTTTATACAGGACCTATAGATTCTTTTTTTGATTTTAAATACGGTAGATTATCTTATAGAACTGTTTATTTTGAAAAATATGTTTCAGACGGAGATTATCAAGGCAATCCAGTAATTAATTATGCTGATCCAGAAATTTCTTACACTAGAGTACATGAACACAAACATTTCACTCCTTGGGAAAGTCATGATAAAACAGTATATTTTAAAGAATATAGTAAAGAAACATTAGAGACTGATGTACCGTATTATCCTAAGCGTTTAAAATCAGATATGGATATTTATGAGAAATATCAAAATGATGTCAATAATCTAAATAACATCACTTTTTTGGGAAGGTTGGCTACATATCGTTATATGGATATGCATCATGTAATAGGAGAAGCACTAGATTTAATAGATAAAAATTATTAAAATGAATATTTTACAGGTTTCAACAGGATTTGATATTTCTCATAATGGAGGAATAACAAATTATGTTCGAAATATATCATCTACTTTAGTAGATTTTGGGCATAAAGTAACAGTTTTATATTCTCAAGATAATAATCAAGAGAAAGACTATAACTTTAATTTAATCAATATTCATCCAATTTTAAAACCTTTTCATTTAAATAGTGTTATATCTAATACTGATATTGAAAAGGTTGAGAAAATAATTAAAAAACTAAATCCTGATATTATTCATGTTCATATGATGATTGATTTACCAGCAGGGATTTTAGAAATTTTTAAAAAATATAGTAAAGTTGTTATTTCTCTTCATGATTATTCATATATATGTAATCGCATAATTTTAATGGATAGAGAAGGAAATAATTGTATAAATAATAATCAAAATAGAAAATGTGAAAGTTGTATTCCTTTTGAAGAAACAATTGATAATAGAATAATTGCTGGTGTTTTGAGAAAAACAGCTAAAATTTTAGGAGTAAATAAATTATCAAATTCAAGTTATCATCATGAAAGATTGAAGTATAGTCAAAAACTATTCTCTGAGATAAATGGAATTACTGCTGTTTCTAATAGAGTAAAAGAAATATACTTGTCAAATGGATTTACTAATGATAATTTTTTTGTTAACCACATAGGTAATTATACAGCAGAAGAAGAATTTAGAAGTTCTTTTGGAAGAAAAGATAATATAGAGATTGAACAAAAGATAAAATTTGGATTTATTGGTTTTTTAGATTTTTATAAAGGTTCTGAAATTTTTATAGAATTTGCAAAAAATAGTTATCATGATTTTCACATATATGGTAATATTAGTGATTCAGTACTAAATAGAATAAAAAATGAACCTAATATATTTTATCATGGGAAATATAATCATGAAGATTTAAAAAATATCTTAATGAATATTGATATAGGTTTAGTTCTACCTGTTTGGGAAGATAATGCTCCACAAGTTGTTTTTGAATTTTTAAATTCTGGAATACCAATTATAGGAACTAGAATGGGAGGGTTACCTGACTTTATTAATGATCAGAATGGAAGGTTATTTGAAAACACCCCAAATGAGATAGATAATATGAAATCTTTTATTGATTCAGATGAAATTTATAACTTTTATAATGAAAGGATAAATAAAATTAAAGGAACAAAAAAAGCTGCAGAACACATGACAGAACTCTTAAATATATATAATAGTATATGATAATATTGTTAAAAGTTTTAAATAGTATTCGAGTTGATATCATTATCTATTTAAAAAAGAAATACAAAATTGTTAAATGGCGTTCTAAAAACAAACATAATTCAATAGTCATAGAAACATTATTGAAAAACTACGATATGATAAAAGTAGGAAATAATTCTTACGGAAATATAAATGTAGAGTCTTTCGAGAATGAAATAGAAGGTTTAGTTATTGGAAATTATGTTAGTATTGCATCAGGTGTCAAATTCATTTTAGGAGGTAATCATCAAATTAATACATTTACAAGCTATCCTTTAAAATCATCTTTTATAGAAAAAACACCTAGTGTAGACGCTAAGTCAAAAGGTAAAATTATAGTTGATGATGAAGTATGGATAGGAAATGGAGTAATTGTTCTATCTGGAGTTACAATAGGAAAAGGAGCAATAATAGCAGCAGGAAGTGTAGTAACAAAAGATGTGAAGCCTTTTTCTATTGTTGGAGGAAATCCTGCTAAATTTATTAAATATCGTTTTTCTGAAAACCTAATTAAATTAAGAGAGGATGTTGATATTAATGATATTTCTAAAGAAAAATTTATAGATAATATAAATCTTTTTTATGAAGACTTATCAACGGATATTTTAAGCAAAATAAAGAATATTGAAAAATCTTAGGAATTTGTAATTTATTAGTTAAAAATGAATTTTCTAATGATTTTATCATTAATATGAATAGATAAATAATGGTAGAGGTCTCTATAATAATAGTAAACTATAATACATATCAGCTTGTTGTAGATTGTATACGTTCTGTATATGAGAAAACTAAAGACACAAAGTTTGAAATTATTGTAGTTGATAATTTATCTCCGAATAGAGAGATAGAAGAATTAAATTTATTATTTCCAGATGTAAAGCTTGTTTTAAATAATAAAAATGCAGGTTTTGGAGCAGCAAATAATATAGGTGCTAAACATGCTCTAGGAAAATATTTGTTTTTGTTAAATTCAGATACTATTTTAATTAATGACGCAATTAGTATTTTGACTATAAATTTCGAGAAACTTCCCAAAGCTGGAGTTGTTGGAGCTAATCTTTATTCAGAAGATTTAAAGGCAATAGGTTCTTATGAAAATACTTTTCCAGGGCTTATGTCAGATATTAATTTGTTATTTAATGATCTAATATTTAAATTGAAATATAGAAATTATCTGCGCTTTAACAAAACCCTTGAAATAAAAAAAATAGGTGGTTATATCTATGGTGCAGACTTTTTTATTAGAAAAGATATTTTTGAGAAATCTGGAACTTTCGATGAAGATTTCTTTATGTATTCTGAGGAAACTGAATTATCAAAAAGAATTAAAAACTTAGGGTATGAATTCTATTCAATACCAGAAGCTAAAATTATACATTTGGAAGGTGGTTCACAAGAAGGATTCAGTGATCTTAAGATTTCTTGGTTGTTTGAGAGTAAAAAATTATATTATAGAAAAACAAGAACATCATTTTATAAAATTTCTCAGTATCTACTATATTTAAGCATGTTAAGAAGCCTATTTTTTGGATTAATTACAGATAATAAATCAAAAAAGGAAGTTTGTATTAAATTTCTAAATTTTATAAAAAAAGATTTATTCAAAAAAACTATATAAATATACAATGAGAGGCAAATACATTTACATATCAAATTATAGAAATACTGTACGAGAAGGTGGTATGTCTAGAAACGTTGCATTTTATAATCATCTCAAAGAGAAAAATTTTTTAATTATTAACGCGTATCATAAAATATATTTAATAAGATTTATAAATAATTTTATACTCCTTTTAAAATTATTTTATGTTAGAGATAAAAAAATTATTATTCATCAAAGTTCAATAATCCTATTATTTCCAATTTTTACTTGGAAAATTATGAGAAATATTTATAAATTATATCTAGAAAAAATTTCTTCAAAAAATAAGCTTTACATAGAAGTAAATGATTTGCCAATTGAACAAGCTAAAGATTTAGATTTAATAATTAATAATAACTATGTTTACTTTCAAGATGTGATATATTCATTAAAAGATACACATTATATATATGCCTCTTATGAGATGGAAAAGTACAATAGACTAAAATATAGTCAAAATAAGTCTAATAATCAAGTTATTATTAATGGTGGAAACGAGCTTAAGAATAATTCAATCTCGATTAAAGAATTGAATATAAAAATTGATAGTTCAAAAATTAACATTATTTATGCTGGTAGTTTAAATAAAGGCAGGCAAATAGAGTGGCTTATTGATATATTTAACAACTTAGAATCTAATTTATTATTATTGGGTGAAAGTGGGAATTGGATAAATAGTTTCAAAAAAAGCAATAATGTTTCTTACTTAGGAGAGTTTAGTGAAGATGAGGCCCAAATAATTGCAAGTCATTGTGATCTTGGTATTGTTCCATATGATGATAATAGATTTTATTATAATCTATGTTATCCAACTAAAAATTCTTTTTATATATGTTCTGGAATACCTTTTTTATCAACTAAACTAAGAGAATCATATCAATTATTGAATAGTCTCAATGTAGCATATTTTTTAGATAAAGATGAATTTGTAGATCAGATAAATAATTTAACAAAGGAAAAAATCTATGACAAGAAAAAAAATGTAAACCAAATAATGCCTATTTTTAGTTGGAACAAAATACTTAATAAATTGGTAATAGACTAATTTATTGAAAAATTAACAATTATTATTTTATAACTTTGGAATCATATTATTTACTAGTAATTATTTTAATACCGATATTATTACTGAGTTTTTTCAGTAAAAAATTAGCAACAATATTATTATCAGTAATTTTAATCTTTTTTGCAGGGACTAGATTAAACGTAGATAATGATTATTATCTTTATAAATATTTTTTTAGCACTATTAAATTTGGTTATGAATATTTTAAAGTAAATTATAAAAACTTAGAATTATGTATTTTTTTTATAGTTAATTCTAGTAAACTATTTTTTTCTACACAATCAGATATTATAAATGCTAGTTTTTTCTCATTTGCATTAATTGCTGTTTCATTGAAAATGTACAGTATATATAAATATTCTAATTTTTTTATACTTAGTACAATTTTCTATGTAACAAGCTTATACTTTATGCATGAGCTAACAACAATAAGAGCAGGAGTTTCTGCAGGAATATTATTATTAATGATTAATGATTTCGAAGAAGAAAATGATAAACTATTTTCTATAAAACTATTAATATCATTAATTTTTCATTATTCAAGTATATTATTAATACCACTTTATATTGTACTAAGATTTATTAAAAATATCAAATATTATTATTACATATTAATTGCTAGTATTATTATAGGAATTCTTAAAATTAATATTCTTCAGTTATTGTTTTTAGATAGAGTATTTCCTAAAATAAAAGCATACATTGAGATGACCGATTCAATGAAAATAGCAAAAGTTAATTTATTTAATTTCAAAATATTATTTTCATTATTTATATTTATAATATTTTGTTATAATTATAAATTCTTGTCTAAAAAAAAGTATTTTGATGTATTATTCAAGATACATATCATTAGTATAGCAATATTTTATGCTCTTAGTCCCACAAATATTGTATTTTCTTTAAGGTCATTTGAATTATTATCAATCATTCAAATATTTTTAGCTCCTATGTTAATTTATCTATTCGATTTAAAATCTAGATGGATTGGATATGCAATTGTTTTAGGTTTTTCTGTAATACAACTTTACTATATTATTTCAATACAAGACATTTTTAAACCTTATAAATCATGGTTTTTTTAAATCAAATTTTATTTATCATAGTAACTTATAAAGAAGAATTCTATAAATGTAATTCTTATACAACTTTGATAAATAGTTTTAATAGCTCATCTCTTGAAAATAAAAAGCTTAATATTTTTATTGCTGATAATACAGATATAGAAGGATGGGAATGTAGCATTATAAAACCTGATAATAATATTTTTATTAATTATCAAAAATATGATAATCCAGGGCTGTCTTTTGCATATAATAAAGGTGCTGAATTTGCAAAAGAGAATAATTATTCATGGTTAGTCCTACTAGATCAAGATACAATGCTTCCTACAAATTTTTTTGATGAATATAATGATGCAATTAATAATGATGATAACATACCTTTAAAGGTTCCGTTAATATTAATTGATAATGATAAAATTTTATCTCCTGCTAAATATATTAATTATAGATCTATCTTGTATAATGATTTAAATAAAGGGATTATGAATTTAAATGGTCATTCTTTTATTAATACAGGAATGTTTATTAACACTGATTTCTTTATAAAAATAAAAGGATATAATGAAAATATTAAACTGGATTTTAGTGATCATGATTTTATATATAAATGTAAGAAATTTATTAATAAATTTGAGGTATTACCTATTAAGCTAGTACAAGATTTTTCATCCATAACGAATACTAAGGAGCAAGCAATTAAAAGATATTCTCTTTATTTAAGAGACTTAAAAGCATTTAAAATAAAGAAAGAAAATAGACTTTCTCTTTTTATCAATGCAGATTTACGAAGGCTTGTAAAGTTAGTAATTCAATATAAATCTTTCGATTTCATTAAAATAAGATTAAAAAAATGGTAAGTGTTTGTATAACAACATATAATGGAGGTTTGTTTATTAAACAACAATTAGATTCTATTATAATGCAGCTAGATGAGAATGATGAAATTATTGTTTCTGATGATGGATCAAGTGATATAACACTACAAATTCTTGAGCATTATAATGATAACAGAATAAAAGTTTTACATCATAAGCCTAAAAAAAGTAAATATAAATTTACCCTAACAACAAATAATTTTGAAAATGCATTAAGAGAAGCCAAAGGGGATTATATTTTTTTTGCAGATCAAGATGATATTTGGGAAAATAACAAAGTTGAAGAATGTTTAAAAATTTTTAATCAAGGATATGATGCTATTTTGCATGATTGTAATATAATTGACCAAAATAATGAAGTAATAATAAACTCATATTTTTCTGTAAATAATTCTAAGAAAGGTATTTTTAAAAATATATTAAAAAATTCATATTTAGGATGTTGTATGGCTATTAATAAAAAATATATTGATAGAATATTACCTTTTCCAGAAGAATCTGTTCCTCATGATATGTGGATTGGTATCATTTATGATTATTTTGGTAAATCAATTATTACGGATAAAAAATTGATTTCATATAGAAGGCATGGTAATAATTTATCTCCTTCAGGAGAAAAAAGTAGAAATAGTTTTTTATTTAAAGTTCTATATAGAATAATATTTATAAAAGCTTTTTTAAAAAGAATAGTATGAAGAAACTGATTTTAACTTTTATATTTTTCATAAGTATAAATGGTTTTGGCCAGAAATTTAGCAAGGAATATTTAAATCATTATTATACAGAAGTAGAGCAATCAAATTCATCAGATATTGATGGTAAAATTGTTGTAAAATTTGAAAATAAAATTTATATATTAAATGATTTTCTATTAGGTAATCAAATAAATGCAAAATTTTTTGGTGTTAAGGCAGATGGAGTGTCTGATGATACGACTAATTTACAAGATGCAATAAATTTTTGTACTAAAAAAGGATTAACATTATTTCTACCCACAGGTAAAATTATAACTTCTAGAGATTTAAATATAAACTTAGATAAAAATGCATCAACTAAATTTAGATTAATTGGAAATGGAATATCAAACACAATTATTTTAAATATTGGTGAAAAAACGGAAATCGTATTAAATGTCAATGGTAATTATTATGATATGTTTTCTATGAAAGATTTTAGTATAGAAAGAATAGATGGAGAAAAACCTAGTGGAGGAATTGGTATAAAATTAAACAAACTGGTTTATTCAAACTTTGAAAATATAGATATTTTTCGTTTTAAAACAGCATTGTTAGCAAATGATGTTTCATCTTCAAGCTTCAAAAATGTTAATGGAAGATGGGGAGAAAATGGTGTTATACTTACAATGGAGCCAAATGGTATGTCAAATCCAAATCTAATAGAATTTAGATCATGTATTTTTAATTCAAATTTGGAATGGGGAATAAAAATTGATAATGCTCATAATGTGAACTTTTACAATTCACTATTTGAAGATAATGGTAAAGGAGGAATATATACAACATATAATAACTCTAATGGAGCTGTATCAATTAATGTTAACAATTCTTACTTTGAAGCTAATAAGGGCTACGATATTTATTTAAAATCATATGGCCAAGGAAGTCACAACTTTTATGGAAATACATTTAATAGAGTTTCAAAAGATAAATTCACGGATCATAATATTTTTGTTGAAATAGATTCATCAGTACCTGATTTTTTTGATAATACTGTAACAACTATAGGAAATGGGTTTTTTTCAGCAGGAACGTATAATCCTTCAGAAAAAAGAAAGGCAATTAAAATAGTTGAGAACAATAAAAAAGTAAAAATTATAGATAATAATTCTTATAGAACTGATAAAGAAAAATTATAAAAATTTATAATGAAAATATTACAATTTGGGAAAGCGTATCCTCCTGCAAATTTAGGAGGAGTAGAGGTTGTCATACAATTATTAATGGAAGGATTAAATGATAATGAAGTTTTGTGTGATACTTTAGGGGTTAATGATAAAAGAATATATAAGGAGGATAAGTATAAAAATGGAACTATATTTAGATGTAAATTGGTTTTAAAAAAATTTTCTACTCTTTTTTCATTTCAAGTTGTAAGAAAATTAAATAAAATAAAAGATAACTATGATATAATTCATGTTCATTCACCTGATCCTATGGCAGCTATAGCTCTATTCTTAATAAAACCTAAGAAACCTATAGTACTTCACTGGCATAGTGATATATTAAAACAAAAGCTTCTTTTGTTTTTTTATAAACCTTTACTTAAATGGTTAATGAAAAAATCAGAAGTTATAATAGCAACAAGCCCTAATTATATTGAAGGTTCGAAATTATTAAATCTATTTGTAGAAAAATGTAAAGTTGTTCCCATTGGTATTGATACACATAAGAGAACTGAAGAAAATAATAGATTTTTGTCTTTTGAAAATAAAAAAATTATCTTTTCTTTAGGAAGATTAGCTTATTATAAAGGATTTCAGTATTTAATAGAGGCAGGAATAGATTTACCAGATGATGTGAATATTGTAATTGCTGGTGAAGGAGATGAGCAAAAAAAACTTGAAGCTATTATTGAAAAACATAAATTAAAAAATAAAGTTTTTTTAATAGGTAAGATTAATGAAACAGAAAAAGATTTTTTTTTCAGAATAGCTAAGATTTTTGTTTTGAGTTCTATTTTTAAAACCGAAGCTTATGCTATAGTTCAAGTTGAAGCTTTATCTTATGGTATTCCAATTATATCAACACAAATTCATGGATCTGGTGTTGATTGGGTAAATGTTAATGGTATTACTGGTATAACAGTTCCTATTATGGATTCTAAAAGCATTTCAAATGCAATAAACAATATCTTATATGATGAAGAATTGTATAATACATATTCAAAAAATAGCCTGGAGAGGTATAGAGAATTTCTTACTAGAGATAAAATGATAAAAGAAACAATTTCGATATATAAAAATATTTTATCACAATGATGATTTCTATTCTTGGAGCAAATAGTTTCATTGGAAATAATTTATTTTCATTTTTTTCATCACATGAAATTATTAAAGTTTCATTAAGACAAACTGATTGGTCTTCTCAAATCAAGTATTCTGAGATTCTTATAAATCTTATAGGTAAAGCACATGATCATCAAAATTTGGCAACTGAACAAGAATTTTTTTATGTGAATGTTAGTCTGACTAAAGATATTTTTAACGAGTTTATTAATTCTGAAGCAAAATTGTTAATTCATGTAAGTTCTTTAGCAGCATTAGAAGAATTTGAATCTATAAAACCGTTGGATGAAGAAGAAAAATGTAATCCAAATTCTTGGTATGGAAAATCAAAGCTAGAAGCAGAATTATGGTTGATGAACCAAAATATTCCACCTCATAAAAAAATAATAATTTTGAGACCGCCTATGATTCATGGAGTTGGAGATAAAGGAAATTTAGGATTGTTATATAAATTAATATCTAAAGGAATACCTTACC
This sequence comes from Chishuiella changwenlii, assembly GCF_900142565.1. Classification (GTDB taxonomy): domain Bacteria; phylum Bacteroidota; class Bacteroidia; order Flavobacteriales; family Weeksellaceae; genus Empedobacter; species Empedobacter changwenlii. The sequence goes on along the minus strand of NZ_FRBH01000008.1, from coordinate 187,931 downwards.
CGTTATCATCTTTTAAAAATAAAAGATCTTTTCTTTCTATAGATAATTTTAATTTCTTTATAGAGAAGATAGTCCAGAATTATGAAAGTTTAGATTCAGGAATTTATCATGTAGCGGATGATGAGTCTTTGTCTACAAATGAGCTTATAAGTGTAATTAAAAAAGTTGAGAATAAAAGTATAATAAATTTAGCTTTTCCTAAATTCGTTATTAAAGGAATTGCTATAATTGGAGATTATATTCCTATACCATTAAATAGTATTAGATTGAAAAAGATGACAAGTGATTTAGAAGTATCCAACCAAAAAATAAAAACAGCTTTAGGTATTGATAAATTACCTTTAACAGCTGAAGCAGGCTTAATAAAAACAATAAAAAGCTTTAAAAATAAATAACAATGACACGATTATTTGATTTCATATTTTCATTTTTTGGATTACTATTTTTATGGCCAATAGGAATACTTTTATATATCATAGGTTTATTTGATACTGGATCTCCTATTTTTCTACAAGAACGAGTTGGAAAAAATAAAAAGGCATTTAAACTTATAAAATTTAGAACAATGGATATTAATACCAAATCTGTTGCTTCTCATTTAGCTAGCCAAGCTCAAGTAACAAAATTTGGATCATTTCTTAGAAAATCTAAACTAGATGAATTACCTCAATTAATTAATGTATTGATCGGAGACATGAGTTTAGTTGGTGCTCGTCCATGCTTATTTAATCAAGAAGAATTAATTGCTGAAAGAGAAAAGAGAGGTGTGTTTAATCATTTGCCTGGAATAACAGGTTTAGGTCAAATCAATAATGTTGATATGTCAACTCCTGAAAAATTAGCAAAATTAGATGCTGAAATGTACCAGACAATTTCAATTTCAAATTATTTTAAATATATATTAGCAACACTTACAGGAAGTGGACAGGGAGATAAAGTTGGAAAATAAAATTTAAAAGAAGTTCAAAATTTGAACTTCTTTTTTTATCTTGTTGCTAAATCAACACAAACTATATGAATTCAAGAATTTGGTTATCTTCTCCTCATCTTTCTGGTAATGAGATAAAATATATTGAAGATGCTTTTGAAAAAAACTGGGTTACTTCAATAGGTGATAATTTAAATGATTTTGAAAATAAACTTGAAGAATATTTAGGTGAAGATTCATACGTAATTTTACTTAATACTTGTACTTCAGCTATACATTTAGCTTTGATAGAATGTGGAATCGGATATGGAGATGAGGTAATTTGTCAGTCGATGACATTTTCTGCCTCCGCTAATCCAATTACTTATTGTGGAGCTACTCCAATTTTTGTAGATTCAGAATCTGATACTTGGAATATTTGTCCAATTGCTTTAGAAGAAGCTATTGTAGATAGAATTTCTAAAGGGGTTAAACCAAAAGCAATTATTGCTGTACATTTATATGGAATGCCTTATAAAATAGATGAGATTCATAGAGTTGCACATAAACATAATATTCCTATTATTGAGGATGCTGCAGAAGCATTAGGCTCTACATATAAAGGTAAAGCTACAGGAACTTTTGGTCGATTCGGTACGATATCGTTCAATGGGAATAAAATTATTACAACTTCAGGAGGAGGAGCTTTAATCTGTCAATCAAAAAAAGAAAAAGAAAGAGTAATTTTTTTAGCGACTCAGGCAAGAGATGATGCTCCACACTATCAGCATTCACAGATTGGTTACAATTATCGAATGAGTAATATTTTAGCTGGTATAGGAAGGGGACAAATGGAGGTTTTAGAAGATAGAATAATTGCTCGGAGAGCGATGAATAGTTTTTATCAAAATTTATTTGCTGATATTAATGGAGTAGAAGTATTTAAAGAACCATCTACAGATTTTTATTCTAATCATTGGTTATCCGCTATTTTGATTGATTCAAAAGTAACAGGTAAAACAAGAGAAGATTTACTGTTAGCTTTTTTAGAAGATAATATTGAATCTCGTCCTTTATGGAAGCCAATGCATTTACAACCTATTTTTAAGAATTTGCCTTATTATGGTAGTAATGTTTCTGAAAAACTTTTTGAAAACGGACTATGTCTACCTTCTGGCTCTAATTTAACTGATCAAGATAGATTTAGAATATCAAAAGTAGTTGTAGATTTCTTTAAGTAAGATTACTTAATTAAGATATTAAATAAAAACCCAGAAGTTTTTACTTCTGGGTTTTTATTAAAACCTATTTTCGTTTAAATAATTTCTTAAAAAAATTATTCCCATTATGATGGTCACCATAACCATAACCATAACCATAACCATAACCTTTTGAGAAGTCTACATCATTGATTACCATACTCATATTTTTAATACGGTTTTCAGTATACATTTCTCGCGGAACAGCTAACATACGTTTGTCTAAATAGTGAGCTCTTACAACATACATTGTTAAATCAGCACTTTCAGTCAATAGCAATGTATCAGTAACTAAGCTAACAGGAGCTGTATCAACAAGAACATAATCATAATGCTGTTTTCCATATTGCACTATTTCGTCAAAACGTCCGTTCATTAATAATTCTGATGGGTTAGGAGCTATTTGTCCAGAATAGATTACATCAAATTTATAATTAGCAGGCTTCTTAATTATAATATCATCCATTGAAACATCTTTAGATGATAAGTATTCAGTTACACCATATCTATGATTATATTCGCTTGTAATGCCTAAATAATCTAAAACTTTAGGACTACGAATATCAGCACCAATTAATAAGACAGATTTTCCAGACATGGTTAAGATTTGAGCAAAATTTGTAGATACAAAAGATTTACCTTCTCCACTTGTTGTTGAGGTAATAAAAATTGCTTTAGAATCATTTGTATTTTTCAACAAAAAGTTGATATTCGTTCTTAAAATTCTAAATGCTTCTGATGCACTTGAATTATCATTGTTTTCAATGATTGATATATTACTTTTAGGTATTTGTCCTGCAATTGGAGCACCTACAGCTTTTTCGACATCTTCTTTAGAGTGAACAGTATTATTTAATAATTTATAGATGTAAATAATAATAAAAGGAATTAAAAAACCTAAAATTAATGCAGCTCCAAGAATTATGATTTTTTTAGGAGCAACAGGAATTTTGTCCTCATATGCATAATCAACAATTTTAATATTTTGTGGAGTTGAAGCAGATTTTATTTCATTTTCTTCACGCTTTTGTAATAAAAATAAATATAAAGACTCAACAATTTGTTGCTGACGGGCAATATTTCTAAAACCACGTTCGTGTGTTGGAACTTTCTGAATTCTTCCTTCGATTTGATTTTGTTTGCTCTGAATGGAATTTAACATTGTCTGAGTGTTATTTTTATATAATCTCAAACTATTCTTCAAATTCCTTTTTACATCATTTATTTGTTCTTGTAACTTGATTACATTAGGATGTTCTACTGTTACAGATTTTAGCATATCCTCTTTTGTTAAAATTAATTCATTATATGAACTAATTTCTGCTGAAATAGCTTTATCATCTAACCCAATGTTTGAAGGTAATAAATTTGTCTTTGATGAATTTAATTCATTTGACATGTAATTAACTAACTGAACCTGAGTGGTTGATTCTAAAAGTTTTTTATCATTTTCAGCAGCACTTTCTAAGAATATTCCAGCTTCTGAACCTATATCGGTAATTTTATTTTTAACTTTATAATCTTCAATATTCTTATCAGAATCACTTAAATCTTTAGAAACAATTTCTAAACGACTATTAATAAATTTTGAAGTTGTTTGAGTTAGTTTTTGCTCATCTTCAACAATATCATTATTATAAGCAGTAACTAAATCATTTATAACTATTTTAGATATTTCTGGTACAGCTCCAATTAAAGAAAAATTAATAATCTTTGAACTTGATTCACTATTTGGTTCTATAACAATAGCTTTTTGAATTTGCGCAACTTTTTTATCAACTGTTGTAATTGATAAAATAATTTTTTTATCAATATTTTCAGAAATATTATGATTTGGACTAATAATATAGTTCCCTAATTCTCCAGTGATTTTTTGTCCAAAAGAATACTCTTTTTCATCTTTAGTTTGCTTATTTTCTAATTTAAATTTAGTATTTGATAAGACTTTGATGATAAAATTGTCATCGTTTAAGACCTCTTCATTTCTTTTATGAATTAAAATGATTTTTACAGGAGAATTAGTCTCATATAATTGTTTTTTTACTATGCCCTTTGAATCAAAATATTCAATATTTAAATTATTTTTCTGAACTACTTTAGTAATTAATCGCTTTGATTTTAAGATATCTATTTGATCACCAACTTCAGCATTTAGTGAAGATCCACCTAATAAAGCTTGATCCATCATACTAGCAATATCTCCTTTTCCTCCTGCATCTTTATCATTCAATAATATTTTAGAAGAAACTTTATATTGTTTTTCAACTGTTTTTACATAAATAATAGCTATTGTAATAGCTAATATTAATCCTAAAACAAACCATTTCCAATAATATAAGTATTGTTCTATAAGTTGTCTAATATTTATGTTTTCTTCGATTTCTTCAGAGAAGGTATTTTCTTTGTATTTATTTTGAGTATTCATATTACTTTCTTAAAATAATTGCAATGGTAGATGTTACTGATATAATAATACCAGCTACTGATATCAACACTGAATAGTTTGGTCCAACCTTAGAACCTGACATTCTAGCCCTGTTAGGTTCTACATATACTACATCATTTTGAGCTAAATAATATACTGGTGAATCTAAAATATCTTTAGATGTTATATCTACATTGTAGGTGTTTTTTACTCCATTTTGTTCTCTAATCACCATAATATTTTTTCTAACACCATTAATTGTTAAATCTCCAGCCATACCTAGTGCCTCTAAAATAGTTACACGATCATTTGGAATAGTAAAATAACCAGGTCTTGTAACTTCACCTATAACACTAATTCTAAAATTAGTATAATTGATATTTACACCTGGATTAACAATATATTTTGATAATTTTTCTTTTAATATATTTTCCGCCTCAACTCTTGTAAAACCTCCAACTTTAATTTGACCAAGTAATGGATAATTTATATTTCCGTTTTGATCAACTGTATAAACTTTCGCATATGGATTATTTTGCATTCCAGAATTCATCTGATAAATACTTTGCTGATTAAAAGGTTCTGTAGCCTTCATATCAGCAGCAGTTACGCTTATAGCTAGCATATCAGAAGACTGTATTTTTGGAATAAATTCTTCGTATTTTGTAACAGATGGTTGATTGCCTTGAAAATAAACTAATTCTTCTCTTTTGGCGCAAGATGAAATAATTAATACAAAAGTTAAGATTAAGAATTTCAGGTATTTATCTTTCATAAATATAATTATCGAGTTTTTCAAATTCTGAGTTTTGTGATTTAAATTCTGGAACAATTTCTTTCAGCTTTGTTACTAACAGAATTACATGTTCTTTATTGTTTATTTTTGATGATATTTTGCACAAATCATCAATCATTATTTTATTTTCAGAGAATCTTAATGTATTTACTTTCGCAATCATTATTTTTTCATGATGAGTTTTTATTGTGTTTTCATCATTTGCTAATAATTCTTCATAAATTTTCTCTCCTGGTCGAAGTCCAACGATTTCTATGTCAATCTCTTCAGGGTATTTAAAACCACTTAATCGAATCATTCTTTTTGCAAGATCAATAATTTTCATGGATTTTCCCATATCAAAAACGAAAACTTCTCCACCTTGTCCCATTACAGCAGCTTCTAAAACTAAATTACAAGCTTCTGGAATTGTCATAAAATATCGTGTAATATCTGGATGTGTTACTGTTAAAGGACCCCCATTTTCAAGTTGCTTTTTAAACAATGGAATTACTGATCCATTAGATCCTAATACATTTCCAAAACGTGTAACAATATAATTTGTTTTAGAAATACAATTAATTGAACTAACGTAGATTTCAGCAGCTCTTTTTGTAGCACCCATTACATTTGTAGGATTTACAGCTTTATCAGTCGAAATCATTACAAATTTTTCAGCTTCATATTTATTTGCTAAATCAGCTATAATTTTAGTTCCTAATATATTTGTATTAATCGCTTCAGATGGGAATTTTTCCATTAAAGGAACATGTTTATAAGCTGCAGCATGGAATACTATTTGAGGATTATGTTCCCTAAATAAATTTTCCATTCTATGTAAATCTCGAACATCAGAAACAACATATTCAATAGCACTATACCTTTCTTCTGAAATGTTTACTTTTAAAGCTTGTTGAAGATCATAGATTGCAGATTCTGCCTGATCTAAAACAATCAATTTATCGAAATCCATTCTTGCAAGCTGACGAGCAATTTCACTTCCAATAGAACCAGCAGCACCAGTTACTAACACTCTTTTTCCTCTTATATGCTCATTTAAAATAGGATTCTTAACTTTTATAGATTCTCTTCCTAATAAATCTTCAATTTTCAATTGCTTAATTTGACTAGATTTATAAGTTCCGTCAATCCATTTCGTAATTGGAGGAGTTATTTTTATTTCGACAGGGAAATCTTCTAAAGATTTAGAAAGTTCTAAAATTTGATTAGCACTAATATTTTGGATTGAGATAATAATTTCAGAAATTTCATGACGCACGATAAATTGCTCATTGATTTCATCTACTGAATAAATTTTTATTCCATCTATTGTTTTTCCTATTTTATTTGGATTATTATCAATAAAACCTAGAATTTTATAATTAACTTCAGTTTCACCTTGTAAAATATCTCGGGTAACGTAACCTGCGTTTCCTGCACCGTAAATTAATACTTTTTTAATTCTTCTTTTTCTAATAATAAGAAATTCATATAACCATTTGTAGTATAATCTTGCAATAACCATAATTACAGTACAAACAAACAGATGAACAAATATGATAGAATATGACATTCTAAATGCCATATTAAAAAATGAAGAATCACTAAATTTTAATTCTATAAATTGTCTAAAAGTAAAAGATAATAAAAATAAAAATAAAGAAGCTGTAGCATTAGATAAGAATACATTTTCTGCATCTTTTAACCCTGTTTGTTTAATTACTCCTTTATATGTTTTGTAGTATAAAAAACAACATATAAATGTAAATAAAATTAATGGACATTTATAAATTAAACGCTCAATGCTAAATGTATTTAAAAAACTATTTAAGATAAAATTACTTAAAACATAGCTAAATAAGACAATAAAAATGTCAATTAACAATACAACCCAACGTGGTGCATTAAAGTGTTGATTAAAAGGGCTCAATATTATAGTAAATTTAGTAATGCGAATATATAAAAAAATCAGGAATAGAATTCCATTATAATGGTTAAACTATTCCTGATTATTATTGTTTATAGTATTTATTTTACTCTAAATACAACTCTTCTAGCTAATTGGTGAGAAGAAACTTGAGATTTTTTGAACTCAGCGTCTTCACCTTCTCCAATTGCAGTTAATTGAGATGCACTTGCTCCTTGACTTACTAATAATGCTTTAACATTCTCAGCTCTTCTACGAGATAAATCTTTATTGAAAGCAGCTCCACCAACTGGATCAGCATAACCTAAAATCTCAATTTGAGCTTCTGGTTTAGATTTTAAGTATTCAGAAACAAATTTGATACCTCCAACTGATTGTTGATATGGTTTATCAGAATTGTAGTCAAAATATACATTGATAATTCCAGAGTTAATCATTTGCTCTAAGAAATCAGCATCATTAACAACTGTTGAATTGTTTTGTGCATTTTGCTTGATGTATTCTTCGATGTTATCAGGGATACCATTTCCATTGTGGTCAATTGTAACACCTTTAGTATCAACAACTGCTCCTGGAGCTGAATTTGGCTCTTGATCTAAATAATCAGCAACACCATCTCCGTCAGTATCTTTTAACATTTCTTCGATGTTAGCAATACGATCTTCTAAATCAGAACGTTTTGGTTCATAAACCCAGTCAGCATGTTTTTCATTTTTACCTAAGTAAAATGTTAAACCTAATGTAGCATTCCATAATTCACCTCCAAATCCAGAACCTGAAGTTTTAGAATTACCATCAAATGCAACATCTTGACGAATATTTCTGATGTATGATAAGTCTCCAGTTAAAACAACTCTATCAGTTAATCTTAATTGTGGAGTAATACCAGCCATAACATTTACCATGTTATCGTTATCATCGAAAAGTTTTCCATCAACACCTTTAGTTGCTTCATTATTCATCCAAGAATATCCAGCACCCCCGTGAGCTAATAAACCGATACGGCTTGTCCAAGTTTCAAAATTTAAAACTCTACCTAAGTTTACAACCCCTTGTAAGTCTACACGGTAATAGTTAGATCTAAATCTTTCTACTCCTTCACCTTCTTTAATACGGTCATAACCACCATCTAATTTTAAACCAAATTTAGGGTTGAACATGTAACGTACACCAAAATCTGCGTGGTAAAAACTAGGTGTTTCAGAAAAATAACCAGGAGTTAATGCTTTTCTTGCTTTTGTAGCACCTCCGTTAGCTTCTATAGACCATTTGTTGTAATCGTCGTTACTTTTAGTTTCAGTTACTTCTTGCGCTTGAGCAAAAATACCCAAACCTACTATACTTAATAAGTACGAAATTTTTTTCATGAGAAAATATATTTAATTACGATTTATATACATTTTTAGTTAATAAAATAATATTAACACTTAAATAAGTTAATTATGTTAATATTATACAAAATTGTTGGTTTTTATTACTTCAATTACTGTGCCGAAATTAATTTTCGAGTTTTTTATTTCTATTTTGATTCATTTAAAGTATTTTTGTACAAATATTTCCCAAAACAAACAATGGAACAATCAGCATTTCTTTTTTCAACTAGAGGTTCAATAGGTTTAGCAACGCAAATTGCTGATTATTATGGACAAGAACTTGGTAAATCTAAAATAGTAGAGTTCAGCGATGGCGAATTTGTGCCTGCTTTTGAACAACCAATACGAGGAGCTCGTGTATTTTTAATTGGATCTACAATGCAACCTACAGATAACTTAATGGAATTACTTTTAATGTGTGATGCAGCAAAGAGAGCATCAGCAAAGAGTATTACTGTTGTTATCCCATATTTTGGTTTTGCACGTCAAGATCGTAAAGACGCTCCCCGTGTACCTATTGGTGCAAAATTGGTAGCGAAAATGCTAATGACAGCAGGTGCAACACGTGTAATGACAATGGATTTACATGCAGATCAAATTCAAGGATTTTTTGAAATTCCTGTTGATCATTTATTTGCATCAACAATTTTTGTAGAATATATTAATGGTTTAGGTTTAGATAACTTATGTATTGCTTCACCAGATATGGGAGGAGCAAAAAGAGCTAATACTTATGCTAAATATCTAAATGCAGATATTGTTATATGTCATAAAGAGCGAAAAGTAGCCAATCAAGTAGACAGTATGATGCTAATTGGAGAAGTAGAAGGAAAAAATGTCATTTTAGTAGATGACATGATTGACACTGCTGGAACTTTAGCTAAAGCTGCAGAATTAATAATGGAGAAAGGTGCGAAATCTGTTCGTGCAATTGCAACACACGGAATTTTATCTGGACAAGCTTATGAGCGACTTGATAACTCTATGTTAGCGGAAATTGCTATAACTGATAGTATTCCATTAAAAAATAATTCCATAAGTAAAATAAAAGTGTTATCTTGCGCTCCGCTTTTTGCTGATGTTATGCATTTAGTACATAGCAATAAATCAATAAGTCAACGTTTTGTTATTTAATGGTTTAGCTAAAAATTAAAATTATTTTTATTTAATATATATTATGAAGTCAATTACAATTCAAGGTGTAAAAAGAGAAGACTTAGGTAAAGTGGCAACACGTAACCTACGTAATGCTGAACAAGTACCTTGTGTGGTTTATGGTTCAGGAGAGCCTATCCACTTTTCAGCTGATGAGAAAGCATTCAAAGGATTAGTTTATACTCCAGATGCTCATACAGCTTCTATCGAATTAGCAGATGGAACTAAAATTGAAGCTATCTTACAAGATATTCAATTTCACCCAGTAACAGATCGTATCTTACACGTAGATTTCTACCAATTAAGCGATGATAAAGTTGTTACTATGGAAGTTCCTGTTCGTTTAGTAGGACGTGCTCGTGGTTTAGTAGCCGGAGGGGTTTTACGTTTTAACATGCGTAAATTAAAAGTTCGTGCTATTCCAGCTAACTTACCAGACGAAATCGAAATCGATATCACTCCAATGAGAATTGGTCACAAAATGTATGTAGAAACATTGAAAAATGATAATTACACTTTTGCTCATCCAGATAACGCAGTAGTAGTTGCTATACGTACTTCTCGTAATGCAGTTAAGGATGCAGATCAAGACGAAGACGAAGAATAAGATTTTTTTATCTTAATTATATTGACCACTCAAAATTTTTTGAGTGGTTTTTTATTTTAAAAAATATAATAAAGATAAATTTGTCCGATTTAAATTTTTAATTTATATTTGCTTCATAATTTATAATGGGTAAAAGATAATAATGTTTTCTAAGGCGTGCGAATATGGTATAAAAGCTTGTGTATTTATTGCTCAAGAATCTGTTTCTGGTAATAGGGTCAATTTAAAACAAATTGCAAATTCAATTAATTCTCCAGAAGCCTATACTGCAAAAATATTACAGCAATTAGTTAAAGCAGATGTTATTTCTTCTGTTAAAGGAAAAACAGGAGGTTTTACCATGAATAATACAAATTTAGAAAACATAAAATTGGTTCACATTATAAAGGCAATAGATGGTGATGGATTATACCACAGTTGTATATTAGGGTTAGTAGAATGTGATTCTAAAAAACCATGTGCTTTGCATAATAGAATTTATTCTATAAGACAAGATTTAAGAAATATGCTAGAAGATACATCAATGTCTAATTTAATTAATGATTTAGAAAATGGTTTAGCATTTCTTAAACATTAAGAAAAGTTTTAAAATTAAATAAGATAAAAATATCTTAATATCCGAGTTAAATAATTGAGAGATGAAATTAACAGTAAAAGTACCAAATGAAAACCCGAAAAACTTAAATTTTTCGGTTGCGATTAATTTAAATGAAGCGTGTGCAAGACATCATAAAACTTTATTTTTCTGTTCTAATATACGAACAGGTATAGATAGAGGTGTTGATATACAACGCATGATAGATTATGTAAATTGGTATGGTGAAGAGATTTTATTTAAAAAATTTGAGATTGAAGAAAATTATCTTTTTGCTTTGTTAGATGAAGATCATTATTTAATAAAAAGAGCTTTAAAAGAGCATCGTAGAATAAAAAGGTTATTTAAAATAGATGTTAAAAATCCGATGAAAAACTTAATTTACATTGAAGAGGAATTGGATTTACATATTCGTTTTGAAGAAAAACAAATATTTCCTGAACTAGAAAAAAATGCAACTCCAACAAAGTTGAAAAAAATAAACGAACGTTTCAATACCTTGTTAACTAACATGGATTGGCACGATCGATTTTGGCTATAAAATTAGAATAATGTAATTTTTACATATAATTTTTTAGATGATTTTTGTTTTAGAAGCTCGATTGTTGTAGGTCGAGCTTCTTTCTTTTTAAAAATTAATCCTTTTTAAGAATAAAAACTTCTTTTATTTTTTCTTCGTTAATTTTATCATTTTTAGAAGTTGTTTTTAACTTAGCTATTAAATTATTCACTTCTTCTTCAGATGCAGGCCCTCCAATATTTTGCCCATTAACTCGTGAATCTTCTAAAACTTTTCCATTAGCATCTAAAATTACCCAAAATGGTAAACCTTGATCTTTTCCTCCTAATTTTTCATTGACAGCATCGCCGCCTGGAGTTTCTAAATTTTTCTTAGCAGCTCTTTCTTGGACAGTAATAAACGTTTTTACGTAATTTGAATCAAAAAACGTTTTTACACTAGGGTCATCCATATTTTTTTCCATTTTTTTACACCACCCACACCAAGAAGCATGGAAAATTAGGAAAACGTTTTTATTTTCTGCTTTTGCTTCTTTCTGCGCTTTTGTTAAAATTTCAGTTGCAGTTTGTGCATTTAAGAATCCTGAAAATGCTATCAGTAATCCAAATATCAATAATTTTTTCATAAATCTTTAGAAAATGTATTCAAGTAAATTTAAAAAATAAATAGTAAATTCAATAACTAATTAACAATTTATGAAATACTTTTCTTATTTTTTGATAGCTATATTTTTTTCTAGTTGTGCTTCTAATGATATTAGGACGATAAAAGGAAGTTGGAAACAAGAATTTATAAGTTATAAATCAAATCCAACAATTATATTAGCTCCAAATGATGAACCTTTAATAGATATTGCTAAAAAACGATCAAAATTATTAATAGAGTTTAATTTTAATGATGGTTATGATAATGATAAAACTGACTCTATTGAATTTCAATTTCCTCAATTAAAGTTTAAAAAGATCAATTTAGATAAGCAAGCAAATTATTATGACTTAGTTTATCATCAGTCATGTGATTGTTTTTTGGGAGAAATGGAATCTTTTTCTGGTAATATTTTGAATATAAAATTAACTAGAATTTTAGTGCATAAATAGTTTGAAAGGAATTCATTATCTTTGCACAAAATTTTTAGAACATTGTTCTAATTTTTCAATATTAAAAAATAAGATACAACATATATGAAATGTGGAATTGTTGGATTACCTAATGTTGGTAAATCTACTTTATTTAACTGTTTATCGAATGCAAAAGCACAATCGGCAAACTATCCTTTCTGTACAATAGAACCGAACGTAGGAACTGTTTCTGTTCCTGATGCTCGATTAAATAAATTAGAAGAAATTGTAAATCCAGAACGAGTTGTACCTGCAGTTGTAGAGATTGTAGATATCGCAGGTTTAGTTAAAGGAGCGAGTAAAGGTGAAGGTTTAGGGAATCAATTTTTAGGAAACATTCGTGAGTGTAATGCAATTATTCATGTTTTACGTTGTTTCGAAAATGAAAATATTACACACGTAGATGGAACTGTAAATCCTATTCGTGATAAAGAAACGATAGATCTTGAATTACAATTAAAAGATTTAGATACAGTTGTAAAACGTATAGATAAATCTAAAAAAGCTGCTAAAGCTGGTAATAAAGACGAACAAAAAGTTGTTGAAGTTTTAACGGCTGTAACTGCTCATTTAGAAGAAATGAAAAATGTTCGCGAAATGGAGTTAGATGAAAAAGAACAAGAAATTGTTGATTCTTTACAACTAATTACAGCTAAACCAGTTTTATATTTATGTAATGTAGATGAGTCAGCTGCAAAAGATGGGAATGAATTTGTTGCGCAAGTAAAAGAAGCTGTTAAAAATGAGCAAGCTGAAGTTTTAGTTTTAGCTGCACAAATTGAAGCTGATATTAACGAGTTAGAAACTTATGACGAGCGTCAAATCTTTTTAGAAGAGTTAGGTTTAGAAGAACCAGGTGTAAATCGTTTAATTCGTTCAGCATATACATTATTAGATTTAGAAACATATTTTACTGCTGGAGTAAAAGAAGTTCGTGCTTGGACAATTAAGAAAGCGTCTACTGCTCCACAAGCGGCAGGTGTTATCCATACAGATTTTGAAAAAGGATTTATTCGTGCTGAGGTTATCAAATTTGATGATTATGTAACTTATGGTTCAGAATCTAAATGTCGTGAGGCAGGTAAATTAAACGTAGAAGGTAAAGCTTACGTTGTACAAGATGGTGATATTATGCACTTCTTATTTAATGTTTAAAATATATTTTAAAGATACTTTTTAAATGCTGAGTGAATAACTCAGCATTTTTTTATGCAAAAAAATGACTTTTGAAAGTATTTAGTGATAAAACTATTGCAACGTTATATTTATTTAATCTAAATAAATACATTTGTTCGTTTTTATTAAAAAACGAAAGGAAAGAAAGGTTTAGAAATTAGATATAAAATTATGAAAAAGAGAAGCGGTTTAATAGGTTTTTCGCTATGTTGTCTCTTGGTATCAACTGTTGTTGTAAAAGCACAGACTTTAGATTACTCTACAAAAGTTGTTAAAATAGACAATCAGAAAATTTCGGTTAGGGAAATAATAAAACTGTATGAGAAAGAAACAAATACAAAACTTGTGTTTGTAGATAGTTCAGTGGTAAATTTAAATAAAACAGTAGAAATAGATCCAGTTGATTACACATTAACAGAACTATTAAATATTATTTTAGATGATAATTCTATTAAGAAAATTACTTCAAGAGGAAATACTTTTATCATTCAGACAGAGAAAGATGAGGTAAGTGCTATACAAAATGATGTAGAAAATCTACAAACTGTAGAAATTACAGGAAGAACAGAGAAAGGGTATAAAAATTCTTCAACATTTAGTGGTACAAAGACAAATACGGATTTAATGGATATTCCACAATCTATTAATTATGTAACAAAGGAAACACTTAATGATCAGGGAGCATTTAAAACGAGTGATGCTGTAAAAAATATTAGTGGTGTAAATCAAGCTTCTTACAATAATAATGATTTTGTTTTACGTGGTTTTAGAGCTTCTAATACTTTAGTAAATGGTCAAAGAATTTCCACAAGAGGTTGGGCACAAAACTTAACACCTTATGTTGAGAGAATTGAGGTGATAAAAGGACCTGCTTCAGCATTATTTGCAAATACAGATCCGGGTGGTACAATAAATACAATTACTAAAAAACCATTAAAAGAAACAAGAAACTCAGTTAATTTTTCTACAGGAAGTTTTAATACGTATAGATTAACAGGAGATTTTACAGGAGCAATGAATGAAGATAAAACCTTGCTTTATAGATTAAATTTAGCATATCAAAATGCAGGTTCTTTTCGTATTCTACAGGATCAGAAAGCATTGGTAATAGCGCCGTCTTTCTCATTTATACCAAATAAGAAAACAAGTGTAAATTTCGATTTTGTTTATCAAAATACAGATGGAAGATTAGATCGTGGACAACCAATTTTTGGAGCAACACAGGGAACTGATTTATATTCTGTTCCTATTTCATTTGCCATAGGTAAAGAAAATGATTATCAAAAAGAGGCAAATATTTTTACAACTCTATCTTTACAGCATAAGTTTAATGATAATATTTCATTCAATGCATCGTACTTGAGATCAATGTATGATGAAGATTTATTAGAACACAGAACTTCTAATTCATTTGCTACAGATGTTGAAGGAAATACAATTCCGACATTAATGGGAATGAATACAATAAGAAGACTGAGAAAGAATTATATTGATAATTTCTCTGGTTATTTCACTTTTGATTATAATACTGGTGAGGTAAAACATAAAACATTAGTAGGGTACGATCATATCCAAGAAATTTTCCCGAAAGGAAATTCTACATACAATGCTTCTGGGTTTTTATCTGCTGATGGAACAAAAGTTATTAGTAAATACGATCCAAAACATCCAGAATTATATATGATAAAAGATGGAATGCCTGTACCGAATGTTCCTTATTTTAATTTAGAAAACCCTGATTATTCAATATCAGAAATATCTAATTATATTAATGTAAGTAAAGAAGAAACTCCTTCCAAATACTTTTTAAATGGTATTTATATTCAACAGCAAATTTCTTGGAGAAAGTGGAAAGCATTGTTAGGGTTAAGACAAGAGTATTATACAGATGTGCAAGGTTATACAACAAATAAACAGAGAAATATTCAACAGAAAGCTTTAACACCAAGAGTAGGATTAGTTTTTGAACCAAGTAAAAATACAAGTTTATACGCAACTTATAACCAAGGTTATCAACCTCAAAGTGCTGGAACAATCGGTGATCCGGCAACATTTGGAGGTCCTTTTGATCCTTTAAAAAGTAAAATGGTTGAAGCCGGGGCAAAATTTGAATTTTTCCATAAAAGACTTTCTCTTACGACATCGGCTTATTATATAGAACAAAATAACATTCTTATAAATGCCTTAGACCCTTCAAATCCTGATTTATTAAGACAGGTTGGGCAACAGCAGGCAAAAGGTGTTGAGCTAGATATTAGTGGTCAGATTTTACATAACTTAAGCGTAGTAGCGGCTTTCTCATATAATGATGCTAAAATTACAGAAAGTGATAATGCAGAAGAAATAGGGCAAACAATGGCTAATGCTCCAAAAAGTCAAGGGAATGTTTGGGTGAGATATAACTTTAAAACAGGTTCTTTCTTAGATGGAATTGGAATTGCTGGTGGAATGAATTATGCTACAAAACGTTTAACAAATGAAACTATTTTAGAGTTGCCAGGTTACGTTGTAAGTAATGCAGCTATATTTTATCAGCAGAATCACTTTAGATTAGCGTTAAATGTTAATAATGTTTTTGATAAAACATATTGGGTTGGAGGATTTAGTTATGCTAGATTATTTCCAGGAACACCAAGAAATTATATGATTTCAGTAGGTTATAGTTTTTAATCTAATAAAAGTGTGATATATGAAAATGCTTAATTAATTTTTAATTAAGCATTTTTTTTCCCAAATAATTAGTTACAATTAATTATTATATAAAAAGGATTTCTATATTTAGAAAATTTTAAAAACTACTACCTTATGAATATTGATTTAGATCAAGTACAAGAAAGAAAACCAAAAAAGTTTTATCAACTGCTATATGTGCAAGTAATATTCGCAATTATTTTAGGTGTTGCATTAGGATATTATTATCCATCAACTGGAGAAAAAATGCAACCATTGGGAGATGGTTTCATAAAATTAGTAAAAATGATAATTGCACCTGTAATTTTTCTAACTGTTTCTACAGGAATTGCAGGAATGAATGACCTAAAAAAAGTAGGTCGAGTTGCGGGAAAAGCATTTGCCTATTTTATATTTTTTTCAACTCTAGCGTTGATAGTAGGATTAGTTGTTAGTCATTATATTCAACCAGGGAAAGGATTAAATATTAATCCAGAAAAATTAGATGCAAGTCAAATTACAAAATATGTAAAAGCTGCAGAAGAAAGCGATTTGAAAAGCTTTGTATTTAATATTATTCCAGACTCTTTATTTCAGCCACTTACTGGCGATATTATTTTACAAGTATTATTTGTTGCAATTATGTTTGGAATTGGATTAGCTCTTACTGCTGATCGTAGCAAACCAGTAATTGATTTATTAAATACTTGTATGATTCCTGTATTTAAAGTTGTTGAGTTATTAATGAAGTTAGCACCAATTGGAGCCTTTGGAGCAATAGCCTTTACAATAGGTAAATTTGGAATAGACTCCTTGAAAAATCTTTTCGGATTAGTGTTAACATTCTATTTTACATCTTTCTTATTTGTAACTGTAATTTTAGGTTTTGTTGCAAAAATGAATGGCTTTAACATCTTTAAATTTATATATTATATAAAAGAAGAAGTCTTTTTAGTTTTAGGAACAAGTTCTTCTGAGCCTGCTTTACCAGGAATGATGCAAAAGTTAACCGCTATGGGATGTGAAAAAAGTGTTGTAGGATTAGTTATACCAACTGGTTATTCTTTTAATCTCGACGGGACAAATATTTATATGACATTAGCAGCTTTGTTTATTGCACAAGCTTGTAATATAGATTTGTCTGTAGAACAAATGGTTATCCTTTTAGGTGTAGCAATATTAAGTTCTAAAGGAGCAGCAGGAGTTACTGGTGCAGGTTTTATAACATTAGCTGCAACGTTAGCAGTTGTTCCTGATATTCCAATTGCTGGAATGACATTAATTCTTGGGATAGATAAATTTATGTCAGAATGTAGAGCGCTTACTAATGTTATAGGGAATGGTGTTGCGACAGTTGTTGTATCTAATTGGGAAGGACAATTAGATAAAGAACAAATGAAGAAAGTATTAAACAATAACTAATTGTTAGGAAACTATAAAAAGAGAACCTCCGAAATAACTTTCGGAGGTTCTCTTTTTATTACAACGTCATTAAGTTATTAATTGCATCTAATAAAGTTTTATCTTTTTTAGCAAAACAGAATCGAACAATTTTATAATCTTTTTTCTGATTATAAAATGCTGAAAGTGGAATAGTTGCTACTTTATATTCTTTTGTTAAAAACTCTGCAAATTCATTATCTGGTAAATCACTAATTTTAGAATAATTTGCATTTACGAAATATGTTCCTTCAGATGGTAAAACATCAAACTTAGTCTGAGATAAGCCATTAATAAATAAGTCTCTTTTATCTTGAAAGAATTTACTTAGATTTAAATAATTACTCTCATTTTCTAAATAATCTGCAAGTGCGTATTGAGAAGGAGTATGCGTGGAAAATGTATTAAATTGATGACATTTTCTAAACTCATTCATAAAACTTTCTTCAGCTAAAATATAACCTATTTTCCAACCCGTTATGTGAAATAATTTCCCGAAAGAGCCAACTATAAAAATACGATCCTTTAAAGAATGTAGTTTTGCAAAACTTTGATGTTCCTGCTCATCAAAAGTAATATGTTCATAGACTTCATCTGCTAATAAATAACAATCTGTTTTTTTTAAAATATCTTCAAAAGATTTTAAATCATTTTCTGTTAAGATTTTTCCACTTGGATTATTAGGGTTATTAACAATAATAAGTTTAGTTTTAGAAGTTATTTTTTGCTCTAACTCGTTAAAATCAATAGAAAATTCAGGATATTTTAATTCGATAGGAACTACTTT
The DNA here is from genome assembly GCF_900142565.1 of Chishuiella changwenlii. Classification (GTDB taxonomy): domain Bacteria; phylum Bacteroidota; class Bacteroidia; order Flavobacteriales; family Weeksellaceae; genus Empedobacter; species Empedobacter changwenlii. Next base: position 169,197 of record NZ_FRBH01000008.1, on the reverse strand, counting down.
TCCACCAAATAATTCAACACACGGTTGATACATGTCGTAAGCTGGTTCGAAAATAATGACTTCATCATTTGGATGTATTAAAGTCGAAATTACATTAAAAATTGCTTGACTTGCACCACTTGTAATATTTACTTCGGTCTGATAATCATAATTACTCTTATATAGTTTATGGAATTTATCTGTAATAGAATGACGTAATTTTTCAATTCCTATCATTGGTGCGTATTGATTATACCCATTAGAAGAGTAGTGATTTAATAAATTAATCAATTCTTCATCAGTATCAAAATCGGGAAAACCTTGCGCAAGATTAATTGCATTATAATCGATTGCCAATTTGCTCATAACAGAGAAAATAGTTGTAGAAACGTTTGGTAATTTAGATTTTATCATGTCGTTAAATTATATTGATTTTACTCAAAATCAAAATAGTAAACCTTAAAAAAATTATAAAAAAAAATAGTATTTTTGTAAAACTCGTTTTAATACTCAGATAATCAAATGTCAGAACTAAATCAGCAAGCAAATTACACAGAAGATAATATAAAAACCCTAGATTGGCGCGAACATATTCGTATGCGACCTGGGATGTATATTGGTAAATTAGGAGATGGTTCTTCTCAGGACGATGGAATTTATATTTTACTTAAAGAGATTGTGGATAACTGTATCGATGAATTTGTTATGGGTGCAGGGAAAACAATTGAGATTAATTTACGCGATGAAGAAGTAACTGTAAGAGATTATGGACGTGGTATTCCATTAGGAAAAATGGTTGATGCCGTTTCTAAAATGAATACGGGAGGTAAATATGATTCTCAGGCATTTAAAAAATCTGTCGGGTTAAATGGTGTTGGTACAAAGGCTGTTAATGCCTTATCAACTAACTTTAGAGTACAATCTGTTCGAGATGGAAAAACACGTGTTGCTGAATTTGAAAGAGGAATTTTAATTGAACAAGAAGATGAAAAAGAAACTTCTTTAAGAAAAGGAACAAAAATTACATTTGTCCCAGATAAATCTATTTTCCTAAACTTTAAATTTAGAAAAGAATATGTAGACAAAATGTTGAAAAACTATGTTTACTTAAATCCAGGATTAAAAATTATTTTCAATGGAGAAGAGTTCTTTTCAAAAGATGGATTAAAAGATTTATTAAAAGATAATATAGAAGAAGAAACGATTTATGATATTATCCATTTAAAAGGAGAAGATATAGAGTTAGCGATGACTCATAGTTCTAAATCTTATTCGGAAACATATTATTCTTTTGTAAATGGACAAAATACAACACAAGGAGGAACGCATTTAGCTGCTTTTAAGGAAGCTATAGTTAAAACAGTTCGTGAGTTTTATAATAAAAATTACGATCCTGCAGATATTCGTAAATCAATTATTGGAGCAATTTCTATTAAAGTTATCGAACCAGTTTTTGAGTCTCAAACAAAGACAAAATTAGGTTCTAATGAAATAGGTCCAGGTTTGTCAACTGTTCGTACTTTTGTTAACGATTTTATTAAAACAAATCTTGATAATTTCTTGCATAAGAATATTGAAGTAGCACAAGCTATAGAAAGAAAGATTAAACAATCGGAAAATGAAAGAAAAGAACTTTCTGGAATTAGAAAATTAGCAAGAGATAGAGCAAAGAAAGTAAGTTTACATAATAAAAAATTACGTGATTGCCGCCAACATTATAATGATGCTAAAGCTGAGTTAAGATTAGATTCTACAATTTTTATTACAGAGGGAGATTCAGCAAGTGGATCTATCACAAAAAGTAGAAGTGTAGAAACGCAAGCCGTTTTTAGTTTAAGAGGAAAGCCTTTAAACTCTTACGGTTTATCAAAGAAAATTGTTTACGAGAACGAGGAATTTAATCTTTTACAAGCCGCACTTAATATAGAAGAAGGTTTAGAAGATTTACGATACAATAATGTTGTCATTGCTACGGATGCCGATGTGGATGGAATGCACATTCGTTTATTGATAATTACATTTTTCTTGCAATTTTTTCCAGAGTTAATAAAAGAAGGACATTTGTATATTTTACAAACACCACTTTTTCGTGTAAGGAATAAGAAAGAAACACGCTATTGTTACTCAGAAGAAGAAAGATTAAAAGCTTTAGAAGAAGTTAAAAATCCAGAAATAACCCGATTTAAAGGGTTAGGAGAAATTTCTCCAGACGAGTTTAAACACTTCATAGGTAAAGATATTAGATTAGAGCCTGTTATGATCGGTAAAGATCAGACTATAGATGAATTATTAGAATTTTACATGGGGAAAAATACTCCAACTCGACAAGAGTTTATTATTAATAACTTAGCTATAGAAACCATAAAAAATTAGAAATATTACAAACTTTTACAACCTACAACCAGCCATATTATGAAAACAAATAATAAATATATTATTAGATATTTTAAGATATTCAATATAGTTATTCTTTTGCTAATTATTTTTAATATTCTAATGTATATAGATGTAACATTACATCGTTATCATTCTGTACCAAAGTTTTTTATAACTGGACTTATAATGTTATTAATATTTATAAGTTCTAGAATTGGGAATCAATTTTACTCAATTGATACCAAAGGAGAAACAATAACTTTTGAAACAAAGAATATTGGATTTTTTTCTTTTATCAATTCAAAAACAAATAAAATAGACCTGCCTAAATATAAGCTGATTAACTATGAATACCACAAAGGTTTAATATCTAAAGAATTGGTGTTTTATATTAACAGTAAAAACAAAGTGAATTTATCAAAAACAAGATTTCGATTAGCTTTTATCTCAGAACAAGATATGGATAATATTATAAATGAGTTAGAACAAATAGTAAAGACTAATCGGTTAGTCAAAAATAATTTGGAAGTATCAATTTAAAATGACGCAAGACAATCAAGAGAGCATCAAAAAAGTTTCGGGTATGTATCAAGAATGGTTTCTTGATTATGCCTCTTATGTAATCTTAGAACGAGCAATTCCTTCTATTTACGATGGTTTAAAACCTGTGCAACGAAGAATTTTACATTCTATGCGCGAATTAGAAGATGGTCGATATAACAAAGTTGCTAACATTGTTGGAAATACAATGAAGTATCATCCACATGGAGATATGGCAATTTCTGACGCTATGGTACAAATTGGGCAGAAAGAATTGTTAATCGATATGCAAGGAAACTGGGGAAATATCTACACTGGAGATAGAGCTGCAGCGTCTCGTTACATAGAAGCAAGATTAACAAAATTTGCATTAGAAGTTGTTTTTAATCCAAAAACTACAAAATGGCAGCCCTCTTATGATGGTAGAAATAAAGAACCAATAGATTTACCTATTAAATTTCCTTTGCTTTTAGCACAAGGAGTGGAAGGTATTGCTGTCGGTTTATCAACTAAGATATTACCGCATAATTTTATTGAGCTTATAGATGCTTCTATTCTACATCTTAAAGGAAAGAAATTTCAAATATTTCCAGATTTTTTAACAGCAGGATCAGTCGATGTTTCTGATTATAATGATGGATTAAGAGGTGGAAAAGTAAGAATTAGAGCAAAGATTGTCCAAGAAGATAAAACAACATTAAAAATAACCGAAATTCCTTTCGGAACAACAACAGGTTCGTTAATAGATTCAATTTTAAAAGCCAATGATAAAGGCAAAATAAAAATTAAAAAAATTGAAGATAATACTGCAGCTGAGGTTGAGATTTTAATTCATCTTGTACCGGGAAGTAGCACAGATAAAACAATTGATGCTTTGTATGCATTCACAGATTGTGAAATTTCTGTTTCTCCAAATGCGTGTGTAATTAATAAGCAAACACCTGAATTCTTAACTGTTTCAGAAATATTAATTCATAACACGAATAACACAGTCGATTTACTGAAAAGTGAATTAGAAATCGAGTTGAATGAATTACAAGAGCAGTGGCATTTTTCTTCTTTAGAAAGAATTTTTATTGAAAATAGAATTTACCACGATATAGAAGAAGAAGAAACATGGGAAGGTGTTATTTCTGCAATAGATAAGGGGCTTAAACCTCATATAGCTCATTTAATTCGTCCAGTTACTGAAGAGGATATTACACGACTAACAGAAATAAGAATTAAACGTATTTCTAAATTCGATTTAGATAAAGCGCAACAATTCATAGAATCTTTAGAAGAGAAAATAGAAAATGTTAAGCATCATTTAGCAAATTTAATTGAATATGCGATTGAGTATTTTAAAGCATTAAAAGCGAAATACGGAAAAGGTAAAGAACGTAAAACAGAAATCAGAACCTTTGATACGATTGATGCTACAAAAGTTGCTGTTGCCAATACAAGATTTTACATTGATAGAACAGAAGGGTTTATAGGAACATCATTAAAGAAAGATGAGTTTCTTTTTGAATGTTCTGATATTGATGATATCATCGTGTTTAAAGATGATGGATCTATGATTGTAACAAAAGCAGATGCAAAAACATTTGTAGGTAAAGGAATTATGCATGTTGCAGTTTGGCATAAAAACGATAAACGAACGATTTATAATTTAATTTATCGAGATGGTAAGAATGGTCCAGCTTATCAAAAACGTTTTGCTGTTACTGGAATTACACGAGATAAAGAGTACGATTTAACTGCTGGTAATAAAGGATCGGAAGTATTGTATTTTACTGCAAATCCGAATGGTGAAGCGCAAGTAGTTTCGGTAATCTTAAAATCACATCAACGAATTAAAAAATTAAAATTCGATTTAGATTTTGCAGATTTAGCTATAAAAGGTAGAGCATCTAAAGGAAATTTAGTTACCAAATATCCAATTAAAAAAGTCGAATTTAAAGAAGATGGGGTCTCTACTTTAGCACCTCGTCAGATTTGGTTTGATGAAGATATAAAACGTTTAAATGCAGACGGATTAGGAGTCTTATTGGGTTCTTTTAAAGGAGAAGATAAAATATTAACAATCAATAAAAAAGGTGAAGCTAAATTAGTTTCATTTGACTTAAGTAATCGTTTTGATGAAGAGTTAGAAGTTATTGAAAAATGGCGACCAAATAAACCAATTTCATGTGTTTATTTCGATGCAGAAAAAGAAAGATATTTTGTAAAACGTTTCCTTTTAGAAGATACAGTTTCGCCTCAAGTATTTTATAATTTAGAGGATGCTAAATCTTCGATAAAGGTTATATCAACAGATTATTTACCAGTAATTGAGCTAATTTATCCTAAAGTAAAAGGAGAAGAAAAAGAGCCTGAAGTTATTAGTTTAGAAGAGTTTATAACTGTTAAAGGAATAAAGGCTCAAGGAAATCAATTAACAACAAGTAAACTAAAACAAATTAATGTTTTAGCTCCTTTACCATTCGAAGAAACAGAGGAGGAAGAAATAGAAAATGAAGAAGATCAACAACCAACATTATTTGATGAGGTTGAAGAGAAAGAAACAAATATAGAAGAAGGAGAATAATGGGAGATATTTCAATTGTAACATTAATAATTATAGGTATTAATGTGTTAGTAAGTTGGAAAGGGTTTAATGATTACAGTTTTTTTGATAAATATAAATTTCAAGTAGGTTCTATTCTTCATAATAAAGAATATCACAGAATTTTAAGTTCAGGTTTTCTACATGTTGATCTTACACACTTGTTGTTTAATATGTTAACGCTGTTCTTTTTTGCAAACTCAGTTATAACGTTCTTTGCAAGTCCAGAAGGTTTTTTATTTGGAGATTTCTCTAATGCAAAAATAAATGTAGGTTACGGAATGTTCTTGTTAATTTTTCTTGCCTCAATAGTTGGGGGTAATCTACTGTCTTTATTGGTACATAAAAAAGATAATTGGTATTCTGCTGTAGGAGCTTCTGGAGGTGTTTCTGGAGTGTTATTTGCTGCAATAGCTGCTTTTCCAGAACAGGAAATAGGATTGTATTTTATAATAGATGTTCCTGCTTGGGCTTTTGCTATCTTATATTTAGGTTATTCTGTTTATGGAATGAAAACTAATCTAGGTAATATAGGACACTCAGCGCATTTAGGAGGAGCAATTGTTGGTATGTTAAGTACAATACTTTTTTATCCTGCATTGTTACAGCTTAACACTTATTATATCTTAGGAATGGTAGTTCCTTTAATTATATTATTTGTGATGATTTTACGAGATAATAGAAATAGAAAGTAATTAAGAATTAAGAATTAAGAATTAAGAATTAAGAATTAAGAATTAAGAATTAAGAATTAAGAATTAAGAATTAAGAATTAAGAATTAAGAATTAAGAATTAAGAATTAAGAATTAAGAATTAAGAAAATACTTTAATAACTTAATTTATACAGATATAAAAAAACGCTTCAAATACATTTGAAGCGTTTTTTTATATATTAGATTAAATTTTTATAATACTCTTTTAAGGTAAAGAAATTTAGGTCCCCAATACTTATCATTAAGAGATGAAACCATTACTCCTTTAGATGTTGAAGAATGAATAAACTCTAATTCGCCATCTTCATTTCTTCCGTGAATAATTCCAACATGTGAAACTCTTCCTCGACCTCTAGTTGCAAAAAAGACTAAATCTCCTTCTCTTGCTTCTTCTCTAGAAATTGTAACGCCTTCTTTTGCTTGATCAGCAGAAACACGAGGTAAACTTTTATCAAAGCTTTCAAAAACATTTCTAACAAAGGCAGAACAATCAATACCACTTCTTGTTGTGCCTCCGTATCGGTATGGTGTACCAATATATGTTTCAGCTTCTTTTAATAAAAATCCAGCAAATAATTCATTTGTTTCTTCAAGAACGCTATTTAAAACTACCATTGATTTTGCTTCGCTATTAATTTCAATAGGAGAAACATCTAAATTGGCCTGCTTATTGATTATTTTAGCTTGAGCTTCAAATGCTCTTGGTTTTGGGATGAAACTTCTCGAAGAATATTCTGTAGCTTCATTAACAGGGGTCAATGAGGAACACGATGTAATAAACATCGTGGATACTATCGCAACTACACCTAAGATCGATGCCTTCATATGTTATATTTTGTACTAATGTGTTTTTTAACGATTGCTAAAATATATGTTAATAGTGTAAGTAATTATATATAAACACTATTTTGACAAAATATTAACTTCCTTAACACTTTTTAACATAATTATTATGAAATAAATTTCAAAAATAATTTGTGTATATAAAAAATAGTGCTACATTTGCACTCGCTTTTCACAAGAACTGTAGAGCCGTTTTGCGGCCCATTCGTCTAGTGGTTAGGACATCAGGTTTTCATCCTGGAAACAGGAGTTCGATTCTCCTATGGGCTACATAAAAGTGTTTTAGAAAATTAATTAAATTATTTGGTAAGATAAACTTTTTGTTTTTATCTTTGCCGAACTAAAATAGAAAGAGATTTAAAGTTATGGCAAATCATAAGTCAGCATTAAAAAGAATTAGACAATCAGCGGTTAGACGCGATCGTAACAAATATTATCACAAGTCTGCTCGTACAGCAATCAAAGCTTTAAGAGGTGAGACTGATAAAAATGAAGCAGAAACAGTTTTTCCAAAAGTTTCTTCAATCATTGATAAATTAGCTAAAAGAAACATTATTCACAAGAATAAAGCTTCAAACTTAAAATCAAAGTTAGCTAAGCATATCGCGGGATTAGCTTAATCAAAAATATAAGTGGTCCCTTCGTCTATCGGTTAGGACACTAGATTTTCATTCTAGAAAGAGGGGTTCGATTCCCCTAGGGACTACAAATTAATAGATGGATTGCATTATTGCAATCTTTTTTTTCCTTATTCATAGTTGTTGATGTTTATTAAACAACAAGTAGAATACTGTGTAAAGGAAATTGTTTTTTGTGTTTTGTTTGTAAAGGTTAATCAAATTTGTTTACTTGATTAATCGGGAATGAAAATGTCGCTGTATAATTCAACTTGGTTCAATTTTTTAGAATTATACAACGACTTTTCTACAAGGAAATTCACAACTTGACGTTCATTCAAAAAGAATATTAGAATAATTAATTCATAGTATAGTGGTCCCTTCGTCTATCGGTTAGGACACTAGATTTTCATTCTAGAAAGAGGGGTTCGATTCCCCTAGGGACTACAAAATTTGATTTAATTAAAAAAAATATAAAAATTATTTGGTGATAAGAATTATTCTATTAATTTTGCACCACAATAATTCGAAAGGCGGTCCCTTCGTCTATCGGTTAGGACACTAGATTTTCATTCTAGAAAGAGGGGTTCGATTCCCCTAGGGACTACAAAAAAAAGCATCTAAATTTTTTAGATGCTTTTTTTATTTCTTCACTATATATAATAAGGTATAAAATTTAAGAGTTTAATATATTTCAGAAATCTTAATAGGTATCTTATAATATAAACTTGCTACTTACAGTTTCGGAATTGCTTCAATCAATTCTTTTGTATAAGAAGTAGACGGATTAGAATAAACTTCGTCAGCATCGTTTAATTCTTTCATTTCTCCATGTTGCATCACCAATAGTTGATCGCTCATATACTTTACAACAGCTAAGTCGTGCGAAATAAAAATGTATGTAAAACCAAATTCAGATTTTAAGTCATTTAATAAATTTAAAACCTGTGCCTGTACAGAAACATCTAAAGCTGAAACAGACTCATCACAAATAATAAATTTAGGATTTAATGCCAATGCTCTCGCAATACCAATTCGTTGACGTTGCCCTCCAGAAAACTCATGAGGATACTTTTCTAAGTCCTGTGCAGATAAACCAACTTTTTCTAACAAGATAGAAGCTGTTTCTATGCGTTCTGCTTTCGTTTTACCTATTTTATGAACCTGCATAGGTTCTGTGATAATTTGTGCAACAGTTTGTCTTGGATTTAAGCTAGAATAAGGGTCTTGAAAGATAATCTGAATTTCTTTTCTTAATTTTCTAACTTCTTCCTTTTTTAAAGTTGTAATATCAACTCCATTAAAAAAGATTTCACCTTCTGTGGGTTTTTCTAATAATAAAACTGTTCTACTTAATGTTGTTTTACCAGAACCAGATTCACCTACCAATCCCATTGTTTCTCCAGGATAAACTTTAAATGAAATATTATCAACCGCTTTTACATTTGGTATTGTACTATTTCCAAAAAATGAAGAAGGATAAAAATACTTTTTTAAGTTTTTAACTTCTAAGATTGGAGTTTGGTGATATATTTTTTCGTGAAATGCTTTTCGCTCTTCTGTTGTATATTCTTCTGTTTTATAATCAGGATTAGTTAAAAAGTCTTTTACTGTCGGTAAACGCTTTGCTCTTTCTTCTAAACGAGGACGACATGCAATTAATCCTTTGGTATAATTTTCTTTTGGATTATTAAAAATGGTAGCTACATTTCCTTGCTCAACAACATCTCCTCTAAACATGACTAAAACCTCTTCACAAACATTTGCAATTACGCCAAGATCATGAGAAATAAATAACATACTCATTCCATTTTTTTCTTGTAACTCTTTAAGTAAATCCAATGTTGCTTTTTGTACGGTTACATCTAATGCTGTAGTTGGCTCATCAGCAATTAATAATTTTGGCTTACAAGAAATGGCCATTGCAATCATTACACGTTGTTTTTGTCCACCAGATAACTCGTGCGGATAAGCTTTATAAATACGTTCGGGATTTGGCAATTTTACTTGTTCAAAAAGAGAAATAACTTCTTTTTTAAGTTGACTTTTAGGTAATTTTAAATGAAGTTTAATCGCTTCCTCAACTTGTTCACCACAACGTAAACTTGGATTAAGAGAAGTCATAGGTTCTTGAAAAATCATACCCATTTCATTTCCACGAATTTTTTCTAATTCTTTTGGAGAAAGTTTTAATAAATCAACCATTTCATCTTGTAAGCGAAATAGAATCTCACTTTCCGGATTAATTTTAGCTGCTGGAGATAATAAACCCATTACAGCTAACGATGTAAGAGATTTACCTGAACCAGATTCACCAACAATACCTAAAGTATCACCCTTTTTTACATTAAAACTTACATTGTTAAGAACTTGTTTATCTCCGAAGGAAATAGAAAGATTTTTAACTTGAATGATATAATTTGAATCCTGATTTTGCATGTATTTATGAAGCTTCTTTTGAAATGGAAATTTAGTGATTTTTTTAATCATTTATTTAATGCAATGAAATAGATAAATTTTGTATTGATAATTTTTTTAAATTTGCTTCAAATCAAAACATTGTATTTTTAAAAATATTTATTAATTTAGATGTAATGATTTGCTGGCTCATAAAAAACTAAAACGAAGCCAGTTATTAAATTCAACGAATGGATACATACTCCCAGATTTCGACATTGTTTTTAGTTGCTAATCACAATGTCACAGATGAAATTTCAGTAGCAAAACTTTTGCTAACTATTTTCCTTGTCCTATTAAATGGATTTTTTGTTGCAGCAGAGTTTGCAATTGTAAAAGTACGTTCTTCTCAAATTGAGGTTAACCAAGACATTAACGAGAGAACATCTAATGCTGCAAAAATCATTGTTACACATTTAGATTCTTATCTTGCCGCTACACAGCTAGGTATTACATTAGCTTCGCTTGGTTTAGGTTGGGTAGGAGAAAGCTCTTTAACTCCGGTTATTATCAAACTTTTTGAAGTTGTAGGTTTAACTTCTCCATCTTGGATAGCTATTGCACAAAATGTTGCTTTTCCAGCTGCCTTTGTTATTATTACAATTTTACACATTGTTTTTGGAGAATTAGCACCAAAATCTTTAGCAATTCAATATCCTGCAAAAACTACATTTACTGTAGCTTGGCCACTTCGTGCATTTTATTTTGTTTGTAAACCTTTAATTATTTTAATGAATGGTTTAGCAAATGTTATTTTACGTGCTTTTGGAGTTCATCCTATTCATGGAGGTGAAATTCATACAGAAGAGGAGTTAAAAATGATTATTACAGAAAGTACAGAAGGAGGAGCGATAGAAGAATCTGAGCGTAACCTTATTCAAAATGTATTCGAGTTTGATGATCGTCGTGTAATGAATATTCAAACATTACGTAAAAATGTTTCGGCAATTAATATCAATACAACTGTAAAAGAAGCATTAGACTTTGCGATTAACGAGGGATATTCTCGTTACCCTGTTTACGAAGAAGAATTTGATAATATAAAAGGGATTATCTATGCGAAAGATTTAATTAAGCAATTATTAGAGAATCCAAACCAAACAGATATTGAAGGTTTATTACGTGAGCCTATTTTTATTTCAGAGAATGCGTTGATTAAAAATGTAATGAAACAATTTCAGAAAAGACACATGCAAATTGCTGTTGTAACAAACGAAGTTGGAGAAGTTGCAGGAATTGTATCATTAGAAGATATCTTAGAAGAATTAGTAGGAGAAATACAAGATGAGTATGACAACGAAGATCCTATAGTTTCTCGTGTTTCTGAAGGTGTTTATAATGTTAATGCGCACAATGCAATTAGTGATATAAACCGCTTAATTCCTTTTAGATTTGATGAAAGCGAACATTATGACACATTAGCTGGATTAATATCTGAATGTTGCCATGACCAAGAATTAGTTGAAGGAGATTTAATTGATTTAAATGAATATACGGGAACAATTATAAAAATGTACCGAAACTCTGTAGAGCAAATTCAATTGAAAGTTAAAGAAGAATTCATCGAAGATTTTAGAGATGAACCAGATTCTGCTGAAGATGACGAAAACTAATTTTTTGTGAATAGAAAATAAACAAAAAATCCTGCTAAGAAATAATTTAGCAGGATTTTTTTATAAATAAAATTTGAAACATGTTCTAAATACTTCTTAATTTATTAGGTTGCCCTTTCATTATATTAAGAATTTGCTGTGAATCATTTTGATCTGAATATTGACGACAAGACAATTCGAAATAGATTTTCTTTAGGTTGTTTATATTCCCTAAATTGTTTAAAATCTGATCTCTATATTTATTAATCGTTTTAATATCTTTTATTTTAAAACGAATCATATAGCTATTTACTTCTTGTAGAATTTCTGTTAATCGTTTTTTGTACTGATAGTTTTTATTCTCATTAACAGACAATAATTCTATTTTATCATAAATGTATCTATAAATAGTAATAATAAACTCTTGTTTATTTAAATGGCTAAAGCTATTTGTACATTCCGCTTTTATTTCATTTTTATAATCACACTTATAAAAGTATTTAATAATGTAATAAAAGAAGTACAACGAATTATCTGTTAATCCAGTTTCTTCATTTATATTATCGTAAAAACATAAATTAACTAAATTAATAATATGGTTGTTTAATTCAATTTCGTCTATTTTACTATAATTGATATTATACAACAAATTTATTCTAGCTAAGTTCATTTTGTTTGAGTCGGGGCGAATGAAAATCTTTTCTTCATGTTTAGAAGCTAAATCCGTATCCTCAATTAATTTGTGAAAATCAATTGCGAACTCATTCAATTCATTTAATGTTAATTCAAATACTTCCATTGTCTATCAAATTAGCTTTCGTTAAAAACAATATTTTACATCAGTCTTCTATTAGAAAACTGTATATAAAAAACTCGTAAAGCTTAATTCATAGATAATTATATAAATTTAGCAGTTTCAGCTAGCCAATTTTATACAAAGGTTGACGTATTTAACGGTGTTAAAACCTACGAAAGATACTATTTTCATTTGTTTTTTTAAAATGAAATTTCTTTTAATCGCCCTATTTATGGGATAAATTCTCATTATAAATAGTTTTTTTGATAGAAATAAAATAGTCCTTTTATAAATTTCGTTACTATAAAGATATATTGATTTTATGAAAATTCAAATAGTTTTGATGAAAAAGACATTTTTTAGTGTTATATTTTAATTATGATCGATGTCATGAAATTATAAAAAACCCAGACCATTTAAATGGTCTGGGTTTATATTAAGGAGATTTAAATACTTACTTAATTTATTATTCTTTAATAAGAATTATTAAGGGGACGATTTTAATGAATATAAAATCTACATATTTATTCCAAATTTCTTTAGCTTTTTTAATGATTCAAAAGCTTTTATTAGAGCTTGCTCTTTTATATTTTCTCTTTTCAATAATGAAATTTGAACTGACTTTACATTAGCTAATTCAAGTCCATTAAATATTTTTGTTTGATTTGCTACATCTATAATTCGATTCCATTCATCTTTTGAAAGTAATAAAAGTTTATCATATATGAATTTAACTTCAATTATTTCAGTTTCCATAAGTTTTGATAAAGCTCTTACTTCATCAATAAGTTCTGGTTTTTCTTGAACAAGTTCAAGAACTTTTTTACCAAAATTAATTTCCCTCGTAGATAAATTTTTATTATTTCTTAATTTGTTAACTAAATCAAAAGCAATATCCCAATTAAAGTCAACAGACTTTTCTTTATCAATATAAATTCTGAAGCCATCCCAAAATTTCAAACCAATTTTTTGAATTTCACTAACAAGGAAAACTCCTGATTCAACATTAGCAGAATCAATTTCCTTTTCCTTTTCACGTTCTTCTTTTTCTTCTGAAGAAATTAAATATCCTGATAATATATTAATTAAATCATTATTATAAGGAATTTGTTTTAATTTTATCCAAGAAGTTTCTCTTTTAGCATATTCAGAAATTAAACTGTTATTCGCTTCATTTATCAAATTTTCATAAACAAAAAATAACAATTTTTTCAAGTGATCCATCAATACATAATCCACTTTTTGACTTTCATAGATTTTCCATAAATCCAATCTATTATTAGTTAAATAATGAAAGTAAGAAAGAGTATAAGCAACAGTAAAAGATTTCAAGTTGGTATCACCAATTGCATCTACATTTTTACGACCAAATAATTTATTAATTGATTTGAATAAAATAGCATTTGCAATAAGTTTTTTATAAAAATTTTCTCCTGGAAATTTATTCTTACTTACAAGTATATTTATCTTTTTTGTAAAATGGATGAAATTTTTCTGTGAACCTTGAGATACAAAATGTGGTTCCAATTCCCAAAGATTAATAAACTTAGCAATATCAGATTTAACAAACTTCAAATGAGATGGATTTTGTTCTTTAAATTTCTTCTGCTGACTTGTAGTTTGTTTGTTCAAAGTTTCACGATATTGCCCATTTGCTCTTTCAAAAAACCAAAGTAAAGATTGATTTCGATTCTCAGGATTAACAACATATTTCTTTCTTGAGAGATTTTCTATATGTACAAAATAAGGATTGTTAGATGACAAATCTAATTCAGAAACTTTATTTTGACTATTTGCAAATCTTGAAATATTAGGGACTTCAATATTTTTCTGTTCAGTATCTTTAATAACAGTGAGTTTCATTTGAACGAAAATTTTGCTCAAATCTGCTTCTTTATACTTTTTTTGAGTGTGATAAAGTGAAGCTGTAGTTTGCCCGCCATTTACAATTTGAAAATCATTTAACTTAGTTATTACCATTTGCCCATCAACTAATTTTGTTTCGACATATTCAGCAGTAGCAGTAATTCCATTATTATAAGGTAGAAACATTTGTGGTTTTGTACGAATAGTATCTCTAATTCCTTTATTGAATTTTCCTGCTTGACCTAAGAAAGCTCGCACATTACTTTCTAATAATTCATTTGAGAATTCTTTATATAAATTAGCTAAAACTTCGCCAGGAATAATTGCTAAGTAGCAATCGTACATTTCATCTATGTTTGGAATTTGTAAACATTGCAAACCTTTACCTTCTTTAGAAAATTTTTCAAATTCAACTTCTATTGGTTCATGAACACTATTAGTTTCATTGATTTTAAACAAACGAGAAACATCCCAAGTATGTACGAAAACACTTTTATCATTTATTTCTAGATTTTCTTTATCGTGATTAGAAAAGCCATTAATAAGAAAATATACATTAATCCTATCGAAATCTTTGCCTTGTTTTCCAATAATTTTTATTAATTCATTGAGTTCGGTATGTGAATGGTCGATATAATCGATATGTCTTTTGAGCGAAGAATTGATGAATCTTTTGATTTGGTTCAGCGATTTTGTGTATTCATCTTTTGGAATATTGTATTCAAAACTGTCATTTCTAAAACTTGTAATAAACAAGTCTAAGGTTTCAAAATATGTTTTATTATTTTCATCTTTAAATTGGTCTTTCAGACAATAACCATTTATTTTCCAGTCTATTCCGCCCTGGTTATTGGGGTGAATGTAAGACAGAACTCTTGCACCTTCAGACTTTCCGATTGATTCAAAAACTTCGATACAATATTCGGTAAATTTATCTTCAAAACTTACACCATCTCCGTCTGAATAAACCAAAGATGCCACATCAGATTTTAGTTCTTCAATGTAATTTTGTAATGCTTTTTCCATTTATTAAATTTTTTGAGAAATCTCATCAAATTCGATCGAAAAATTTTCTACAGCGGAAAGTTCGATGAAATAAGAAGTATTGTAAACGCCATTAGGAAGCTCACTTTCGATGATCTTTGGAAATTCTTCTGAGACAGAATAAGAATAAGTTCTTTTTAAAGAAAACATTTTGTTATAATGTTCATTATCATCTTCAAAATATCCTAGAAGCATCAGCCTTTCGTTGAAAAACTTTAGTTCATCAATATTGGCAGACAATTTTTGTTGGGTTTGACTGATTAAAGAATTAAGTGTAAAACCATTTTCTTTCACTTCTTCTGCCGTATAGAGAATCAAAAATAATTCGTTTAGATTTTGAGAATCTAATTGTCCTTCGTTAGTAATTTTTATTTTCGGATATTTTGAAGATGTTAATTTAATTTCAATTCCAGTTCCTCCAAAAACAAAATCTTTGTCCTCAAAATCTGGTCCTGTCCAAGCGTTTAAAATAGTTGATGAAGATTTTGGGTTATCTAGAAGATGGTTGATAAAAAGCAATTCGCCAATCAACCCTTTTTGTTGTTCGATGCTTAAACCGTTGAAATTGATTTTATCAAAAAGTTTTTTCCATTTAGAAATAACGTTCAGTGTTTTTGTAACCGCTTCACTTTCTGTAACGCTTTCAGCAATATTCTCCAGAATATTTTGAATAAATAGAGAAAATATATCTTTTAAATCATTGTCTAACAAATAAATGTTCATTTCACAAAAATCACCTATTTCTAAAATGAAGATCTCCACACCTTTGAAACGATAATTTTTAAGATCCGGAATTTCCACATTTTTGGAAACCGACATTATGTATAAATGTTGCCCGGTAATATGATTGGTTGCTGCATAACAATTAAGATGTAAAATATCTTCAATCCTTGTTTTTATAATAATGATGTCACCGGTTGGTTTTTGGGCTTCCCAGATGGTTTTAATATTTATCATAGCTTACAAATTATTATCATTTGGAGAATCATCATCTTCCTGCATTTCTTCATCAAAACTATCATAGATTGTAGTTGTGTAAGAAGTTTTAACTTCGTTTTCAATTTTTGGAAAGTGGAGACTGTAGCCAATAATAGGAATTTCGTTGTTCACATTTGGTGTACCTCTTTCGTCCAAAGCATAAATTAAAAGCAAACCTTTCTTCTCTTTTTCTCTTTCAATTTTTATAACATCATTTTTTTTCAAATTGGAAACCTTTAAATCAACTTGACGGTCAACTGTATCATCAATTTGATTTTTAGAAATTAAATAATATTCACCGTCTCTTAACAATTGTTGGTTACGTACACTACACCCCAACTCTAAATTCTTGTTACCAATTTTAATTTCATAAGTTTTTACTTCTGCATTATTGCTTCGTTCCCCTTTTTTTGAACCGCCTTTAAAATCAATAAAAGTTTCTTTATCAGTATTTGAAACTATTGCTATAGACCACTCTTTAATTTCATTTTGATTCATTACATATTCACCAAGGCTTGCATTTTTGATTCGTAATAAATCTATTTTGAAATTATCTAAAAATGTTGCTATTTTCTCTTTATCAAAATCTTTAATTAAAACATATCTTGGGATGGTGTCACTTTCTTTATGCTTGATTATTTCAAAAGGTTTATTTCCAATATCCAACAATGATTGGAAGTTTTTGAAATTACTTTCAATCGCCGATTTTGTTTTCAATAATTGATAAGTCTGTGGATTTGTTCCTGAAAATGAAATTTCAATATTCTTGGAAAAATTTAGTTTTGCTAAACTTGTAATAGTCATCAAACCGTGATGGTTTCTCACTTTCAATCTAAAATCTTTCGGTCGTTGATGCGAAGTAGTCATTTCATCAAAATCATTCCGCATTTCTTCTGTTGCCATTGTTATGTGGTTGAACCATTCAAAAATTTGTTCGGTGGTGTATAATCTGCACAAATCGACATAACCAGGGCGATAACCAAACCAACGGCCCATTTGCATCAGCGAATCGTACATTTTGGTAGTTCGCAAATAATAACTCACAGATAATCCTTCTAAAGTAATTCCTCTCGACAATCTGCTACCACCCACTGCAATGACAGACAAACCATTTTCATGTCTGTTGTAATCTATTTCTTCAATATTATGATACTCCAGATTGGCTGTAGAACGTGTTCCGTGAACAGAGCGGACATCAATTTTTGAAACGGCCTTTTTCAGTTCGTCCTTTACTTCTTCCCAAGAGTGTTGCTTGATTCTGATGTCTTTATAATCTAAATTTTCTAAAACATTGTCGGTAGTTGATATAAAATCAGATTCAAATAATTCTTTCAGTTCCTGCAAAATTCCAGTATCTTCAGCTTTGATTGCGTTTGCATATTCTCTCGTCTTTTCGTTAACCAAATACGCAACTTTGTCAATCCATTTTACCAAGAGGGCAACATGAACTAACATTGAATTATGCTTATTTTCGTGACCTCTCAGTCTGCGGATTGAACAAGTAAGAATAAACGATTTTATGGCTTTTTCCAGACTTTTTGGAAGGTATTCCGGTAAATCTTCTTTGTTAAATTTATTTACTGTTTTGAAAAACGGAGGGTCATAATCATCAATTGCCCTGAAAATATCCAAAGGTTCTTTTGTTTCTCCATTTGGGTTTTCAAAACCAAAAATTTTTGTTGCACCGATGTAATTGGTTGGGGCTTTTATGTTGATGATAAAATCTCTTGGAAATAAATCTTCACCAATTTTATATTCTTTATTTTTTACAATAGTCGTTAATTCATCATTGTGTGTCTGAGAAATAAACAAGTTAGCGTACGGCGTTGCAGTGTAACCAATAAACGTATTCTGATTGAATAAATTAAGTAACGTTCTGATTAACTTATTAATCGTTTTGATGTCTTCAATACTTTTACTTGCGTTTACAGAAGCAGCATCTGCTTCATCATCAATCACAAGAACGGGTACATCAAATAATTTTGTGGAGCCATCAATAATTTTTGCATTCACATCTTTAGAAAACCAATCAATTAGATTTTCAAGGATGCTTTTATTTTTTTTGATAACAAAAACGACTGGATTTTTTCCTATTGGAATATTTAGTCTGTTGGCAACAGACTGACTGAAATCGCCTTCATCTCCTGATTTATAATATGATGATGTTAAAGAATAAATATCAGTATTGACTTTGTATTTTCCAACGCCAATAATTTTGTTTTCATTTTCTCTGATAAATGCAGAACTGTTTCTACCGATGTATCCGGAATCAATCCTCTCTTGTGTTTGCCTTCTAAGTGAACTGATTGTTCCAGCAATAACAATGATTACTTTGTAACCCGCATCTGTAGCCTTATTTATCAAACCAACGTAATTTGAAGTTTTACCAGATTGAACGTGGCCAACAACCATACCTCTTCTGTCAAACGATTTTGTTTCTTTAGGATTTACGCACTTATCTAAAATTTTATCTGTAAAATCATCTAAATCATTAACCGGAAATGACGGGTCATTTTTCTGCATATCCAATTTGTATCTATCCCACAAATCAAAATTGATATTTACTTTTTCATCATTTAGCCAAGGCGTTACTTTTTCATCGTAGAGTTCTGTAATTGCTCCATTTCCAATACTAAAATCTGCACGAAGAATTTCAAATAATTCATCTTTATCGAATATTTGTCCTTCAACAATATTCATTGCTTTAGTTTTCTCAATTACTTTGAGCAAAATATCGTCTGTGATTTCTCCCTGATGAAGAGACAGTAAAGTATGTGATATTGCTCTTGCAGATTGTAGTAATGTATTCATTATAGATAATCGTTAATTAGTGGAAATAAATTAAAAGGCATGGATGACATAATTTGTTGTTTCGCCAAAGATTCTGGAATGCCTTGCTGAACATATATTTTGTACAACTCAACAGCAAGATTTAACAAATCATCGCTCGGTATTTCTGAATGTTTTTCTAGTTCATGAAAAGCTGGGTCTTCATTTTGATTGGTTAAAATCAATTCAATAGGAATATTTTCTTCCAGAAGTTGTAGTGCTTTTGACATTAACTTGTTTTTGTCTGTCAGCAATGAATTAATTATTGGATGCTTTCTGTTGATTTTATATTTTTTGATTCCTTCACGAGTAATTTCATCCATCCACAAAGGTTCAAAAGTTGAATTTTTATTTTCAGAAAAAGTTTTTTGCCCTCTCCAATTGTAGATTTTAGCAGATTTCATTATTGCAATTTTTGCAATTCTTAAAAGCTCTCTTCTAATTTCAATTGGTGGTGTTGCAGTAGATTTCTTAATATCTAAATTCCAATTGAAATCATTTGAATTAGAAAAATTAACAGAAATTCTTGCGAGTTTTGCATAATCTCTTTTTTTTTCAAGCCTAAGCCAATCTCCAGCAACTAATAATCTATCTCCTCTGTAAATATAAAAGCCTTGTTGCTGAAACCAACCCAAAGAACCGCCCGTTTTATCGTAATCTTCCTTACCAATTTCTGACATATGCGGTAAAATAAAGTAAGTTATTTCAACATTTTCAAACTTTTCAGACAAACCCATTTCTGGTTTTGGGTCGAGATTTAATAAAAATGGATTGTATGCTTCTATTTGCTCATTCTGAAAAAATATTTTAATTCTTTTGCTCTCAACAAATTTATGAAATACCAAACTCAAATGTTCTCGTACATTTTCCATTTCTTGGTAAAAAGCATTTTTTACACTTTCATTATTGCTCTCAGCATTGCCAACAATTCTATCTAGTTTTTCCCATAAAACTAAAGTGCCAGATTTTTGCCTATTTATTTCATCAAGTAAACTTGAATCAGAAATGTAATCTAAAAGTTGCCATTTTTCTTCACTGTTGATAAAATCAATATCCCAACATCTTTTAACTGTTGAAAAATTTACTCGCTTCGAAATACAAGTTAATCTTTTACATTGTGAAAAAGAGGCAGTTTTTAGCCCCATTCCGAAACGTCCCAAATCTTTCTCCAAGCGTTCATCTTCTGGATCTTTACTTCCGGGAGTCATTGCTAAAACCAATTCATCTTTATTCATTCCATCTCCATTATCTTTAATGGAAATAAATGAATCCTGACCATTCCATTTATACGAGATAGAAATTTCTTTTGCATTTGCAGAAATACTATTGTCAATAATGTCAGCAATTGCTGTCGATAAATTATACCCAAAACTCCGATACGAGTTAATTGTTGATTTTGGATTTGGCTGGGCTATTTCGGCTTTGAACTCCTTCATTTAAATCTGTTTTTTCTACTAATATTTAATTTCTTTAATGTTGTAATGGCTTGTCTATTTGATAATATTCTATAAGTAGATTTCTAAATAAGAGAGGTATATTTTATTGATTTGACTTTAAAATATTTTTAATTTTTTTAGCAATTCCTTCTCCCATCAATACAGGTACAGCATTTCCAATTTGTTTAAATGCTGCTGTACGGTTAGATTCAAAAAAATAATCATCAGGGAAAGATTGAATTCTTGCAGCTTCTCTCACAGTAATAGAACGATTTTGAGAAATATCAGGATGAATGTAATAATGTCCGTCTGCACAAATATGTGCTACCACAGTATGTGAAACGCCTTTATGATTGACTACTTGAAAACGATTAGTAAATGTTTTTATATTATTGTGCTTTATCAATCTAGTTGGTAATTCTCCATAATTTAATCTTTTACCTTCATTAACCCATTTATTAACAGCAATTCTATAAATTTCAAGATCATTTTCATTATTGAAACGCGAAATATGTTGCGTTGTAAAATCAATTCCATTACGAATTCCAAAAGAATCTAAATAATTATTAGTTTTTTTTTCATATTGAGAAACACCCCAATTTCCTTGCCCACTTTTTATTTTAGGTAAATCAGAAAAAAGATGTTTTCCTATTTCAAATTGAACCTCAACTTTGTTGAAATCAGGGTATTCTAATTTAAAATTCTTTTTCCATCCAATTATAATAACTCTTTTTCGATTTTGTAAAACACCAAAATCTTGTGCATTTAAAACTCTTTTATCCAATTCGTAACCAGCTTCTCGAACAGCTTCAAAAATTAATTGAAGATAATGACCATTTTTTGCTGTAAGAATACCTGGTACATTTTCAAAAACAAACATTTTTGGTTGATACTTTATCAAAAATTTTACATAGTGTTTATATAGATGATTTCGTGGATCATTAGTCATATCTTTCCTTACTCTTCCGGCAACAGAATATGCTTGACATGGTGGCCCCCCAATGATTAAATCGATAGTGTTATTTTTCAGTTCTTTATCAATTTCATCAAAAATATAAGGTAATGTTTCTGGAGATATTTCTTTATTTATAACTGATTTTATAAGATTTGCCGGAACTTTTTCCCAAAGCTCATTTCTTGTAATTTTTCCTTTAAGATAATCATAATATTCCTCCATGCGACCATTATCTTTTAGCCAATGAAAAGCTGTTCTCGTTCTCAAAGTATCACATGCATCTTTATTCATTTCAACATGAGCAATAGGTTTAAATCCAGCACGTATAAATCCCTCAGAAAGTCCTCCTGCTCCTGCGAATAAATCTATGTAATTTAATTCTTTCATTCTTTATATCTCAATTCTAATAATTACCATTGTATGTTTTATAAAATGTTATTTATATTCATCTTTTTATAAACTTTTTATGAAACAAAAGCTTATTATTTATTTAATGAAATGAATATATTTTTGTTTTATACAAAAATAACAAAAAATATATTCATCATTGGATACATAACACAATGTTACATTAGAATAAAAATCATTTATTTAAATATTATTAACACAAATTAATAATATTTAAATAATTTATCCTTATGGAAAACCATAATGAAAAAAAATATTTTTTATTAGTCAACTATATTAACAGATTAAGAAATAACAATAAAAAACCCAGGCCATTTAAATGGTCTGGGTTAATATTATCTGTGGAGCTGGCGGGATTCGAACCCGCGTCCAAACAAGCAACAAATAAGCTTTCTACATGCTTAGTTTATTTTTAATTGTCGGCGAAATCCTGAGAATAAACACTCTGTCAAACGCTTAGTTTCTTAAATTTCGGAATCTATTCGAAACGCCAAGATTCCTATTCTTACTTTCCCGTGTCCCTTAATCAAACGCCGTAAGTCAAGGCTTTTGAGGGACATTCAGCTTCTATACCTTGTATAGATGTAAGCGAATTCCTACTAAAATTCAGAATTATGCAGCTAAAGCGTACTCTTCGTTGCCAGTTAAAAGGTTGAAGTGCCTGATTAAAGTGAGTACACAACATATCACTGCATGCTTACTTACCCATTGGCCCTGCTGTCAAAACCAGTCAGCCCCATAAAGTAAAATCCGTATCACTACGGACGGATGGCAAATCTACAAAATTTATACCAAATAAAATTAACTTTTTGTAAACAGTTATTGATTTTATAATGGATTAATTTAGAGAGATTAATCAAATAAAAATAATATAAATATGGGAAATTTAGTAAATGTTCCAAGTTTTAAATCGGAATATGGGAACTATATTAATGGTGAATTCGTAGCACCTAAAAATGGAAAATATTTTGATGTGGTTACACCAATTACAGGAAAAGTATTTACAAAAGCAGCACATTCTTCGGAAGAAGATTTAGAATTAGCTGTTAATGCAGCGCATGAAGCGTTTAAATCTTGGAGCGAGACATCTGCCACAGAACGTAGTATTATTCTGAATAAAATTGCAGATCGTATAGAAGAAAATTTGCAAGAAATTGCAGCTGTAGAAACATACGATAATGGAAAACCAGTTCGTGAAACATTAAATGCGGATATTCCATTAGCAATAGATCATTTCAGATATTTTGCTTCGGTAATTAGAGCAGAAGAAGGTTCTATAAACGAATTAGACAAAGACACTGTTTCTATTATTGTTCATGAGCCACTTGGTGTTGTAGCACAAATTATTCCATGGAACTTTCCAATTCTTATGGCAGTTTGGAAATTAGCGCCAGCTTTAGCAGCAGGTAACTGTGTAGTATTAAAACCAGCAGAATCTACACCAATTTCTATCTTATATTTAATAGAGCTTATCGGAGATTTAATTCCAAAAGGAGTAGTAAACATTGTAAATGGTTTCGGAGGAGAATTAGGACGTCCTTTGGTAACAAATCCTAAAGTATCTAAAGCAGCATTTACAGGATCTACAGCAACAGGTCGTTTCGTAATGCAATATGCAACAGAAAATATTATTCCAGTTACATTAGAATTAGGAGGGAAGTCACCAAATGTTTTCTTTGAATCTGTAATGGATCATGACGATGATTTCTTAGACAAGGCTGTAGAAGGAGCAGTATTATTCGCTTTAAACCAAGGTGAAATTTGTACATGTCCATCTCGTTTGTTAATTCAGGAATCTATCTACGATAAATTTATAGAGAAAGTTGTAGCGCGTGTAAATGCTATAAAAGCAGGAAATCCGCTAGATCCAGAAACTATGATAGGAGCACAAGCATCTCAAATTCAATATGACAAAATTTTAGGTTATATAAAATTAGGAAAAGAAGAAGGAGCAGAAGTATTAACTGGAGGTGATGCCAACCACTTACAAGGAGAATGTGAAGCAGGATATTACATTAAGCCAACATTATTTAAAGGTACAAACGAAATGAGAATTTTCCGTGAAGAAATTTTCGGACCAGTATTAGCCGTTACAACTTTTAAAGATGAGGAAGAAGCTATCAAAATAGCAAATGATACTATCTATGGTTTAGGTGCTGGTGTTTGGACTAGAGATGCACACCAATTATACCAAGTTCCTCGCGCAATACAAGCAGGTAGGGTTTGGGTAAATCAATACCACAGTTACCCAGCAGGAGCTCCATTTGGAGGTTATAAACAATCTGGTATTGGACGTGAGAATCATAAAATGATGTTAGATCATTACCGTCAAACAAAGAATATGTTAGTTTCTTATAGCAAGAAAAAATTAGGATTCTTTTAGAGAATAATCTCATTAAAATCAACAAAAAATATGAATTATGAATAGAGTTGATTTAACAGCCAAAGCAAAAGATCTTCTGTTAGAATTAAAAGAAAAACACGGAGATTTAATGCTTTATCAGGCTGGTGGTTGTTGCGAAGGTACGCAACCACAATGTTTCAGAAAAGGTGAATTTTACCTTCGTTACAAAGATGTTTGCATCGGCGAAATAGAAGGAGTTGAGTTTTGGGTAGACAAAGATTTATTTGAATATTGGAAACATGCGCATTTCGAATTAGATGTTATAGATGCAATTGGTGCTGGTGGGTTCTCTTTAGAGGTTCCTTTGGGAAAAACATTCAAAGTAAATTATAGGATTTTTACACAAGATGAGCTTCAGCAATTAAGCGAAGTTAAAATTAACTTATAACAATAAAAGCTGTTTCGTGAGAAACAGCTTTTATTAATTTATCTTGTTTTGGGCGTTCCCTTCGGGCGTGCTTTCCATTACAATCTTTTTTAAAAACTACGTAGAACTTCGTTTTAAAAAAGGATTTCCATTGCAATCACTAACGCAATTGGCATTTGTTTATTCAAGTAAATTCGCTTTCAATTTAATTTTCTTTATTATAACTCTTCATGCGACAAGGATTGTAACGATATCCTTTTGTGTAGCGTTCTAGCGAACAAAAGATAAAGTGGAAAGCCTGGCAGTCGCCCAAATAAAACTTATGTTTTTACTTGTTGTTAATTAACCAATTTTTCAAAGCATCAAAGTCATTGTTCATTAAGACTTTATTGGCTGGTTTATTTTTTAATTCTTCTAAAGATGCTGGGTAAGTTATTTTAGAACGAATTTCTTCCGAGAAAACTTCAGGAAATTTGCAAGGATGAGCAGTCGATAAAAATAAAATAGCTTCTTTATCATTCGATTTTTTTGCTTGATAATCTTTCGCAGCCAACCACGCAATTGCTGTATGTGGACATGCAATATAAGTATAGGCTTGGTAAATTTCTTCTATAGCTTTTTGTGTTTCTTCGTCGGAGAAAGAATAAGATTCTATTTTCTCTTTTAATAGATTGACATCGTTATTAAAGAAAGCCATTAAACGTGTCCAATTGCTTGGATTCCCAACATCCATGGCATTAGATAATGTTTGCACAGATGGTTTTGGTTGATAAATATTGGTTTCTAAAAAAGCAGGAACTGTGTCGTTTGCATTTGTAGCAGCAATAAATTTGTCAACTTTTAAACCTAATTTAGAGGCTAATACACCAGCCGTAATATTTCCGAAATTTCCACTTGGGACAACAAAAGATACATTTTCGAATCCTTGTCTCTTTGCCTCAGCAAATGCTTCGAAATAATAAAAAGATTGTGGAATTAAACGCGCAATATTAATAGAATTAGCAGAGGTTAAATTTAATTGCTGTTGTAATTCTTCATTAAGAAATGCTTGTTTAACTAAATGCTGACAATCATCAAAAGTTCCGTCAACTTCTATTGCTCTAATGTTTTTTCCATTTGCTGTTAATTGTAATTCCTGTATAGGAGAAACTTTTCCTTTAGGATATAGAATTGTTACGCGTGTTCCCTCAACATCAAGAAAGCCCAATGCAACAGCTCCTCCTGTATCGCCAGAAGTCGCAACTAAAACATCTAACAATTGATCTTCTTTTTTAGAGAAATGAGCCATAATACGACTCATAAATCTTGCGCCGAAATCTTTAAAAGCAAAAGAAGGTCCGTGAAATAATTCTAAAACAGCTAAGTCTTTTTCTAAGAATTGTAATGGAGCAGGAAAGTTAACAACTTCGTTTATAATTTTATTTATTTCATCTTCTGTAAAATCGTCTTTTAATAATTGATAACTTATTTTTTGAGCGATTTCTGTAAAAGAATAATTTTCGATAGAATTTAACCATTCTTCATCTAATGCATCTATACTTTGAGGCATATATAAACCATTGTCTTTTGGTAAAGATTGAAAAACAGCTTCTTTAAAATTTACACTATTTTCTGAATTATTTGTACTGTAAAATTTCATTTTATTATTTTTTTAGGTAGGGTCCTTGTTGATTTATTTTAGAAACGTAAGAGAAATATTCTATCGATTTTTCATTTAGAAATTCTTCGATTTCTGAAACGATAGTTTCGGCAATTTGCTCACTTTTTGTAAGTGCCATTACAGTAGGTCCAGATCCTGAAATTCCGAATGTTAATGCGTTATTTTCTAATGCAATTTTTTTCATTTCATCGAAATATGGAATAAGCAAAGAACGATGAGGTTCTATAACTTCGTCTTGCATAGAGCGTCCAATTTCATCATAATCTTTCTCGTATATAGCCGCAATTAAACTGGCGATATTTCCCCATTGTTTTACAGCTTTTTCTAACGGAACGTTATTCTTAATTAATCGGCGAGCTTCTTTTGTAGGAACATCTACCTTTGGATAAATTAATGCAACATATAATTCTTCTGGAACTGGTAACGAACGAACTATAAGCGGTTCGTGAGAAGGAATTAATGTTATACCACCAAATAAAGAAGGAGCAACATTGTCTGCATGAGCAGAACCACATGCTAAACGTTCACCTTCCATACAATAAGGTAATAATTGATCTTTAGAAAGAGGTTTTCCTAATAATTCGTTTAGTGCAAAAACACCAGCAACTGTACTTGCAGCACTAGATCCTAGTCCACTACCAATAGGCATTTTTTTATGTAATTCTACAGATAAACCAAACGATTCATCTAATCCTAAATCGCAAAATAATTTCCATGCAGAATGTGAAACAGTATTTTTAAATGGATCTAATGGTAATTTACCATCATCACCCGTTATGTTTAAAATTGTGATACCAAGTTCTTCTGTTTTTCTTAAAATTACTTCGTCTCCTGGTTCATTTACAGCAAAACCTAAAATGTCGTATCCACAAATCATATTAGCTACGGTAGCAGGAGCAAATACATGGACTTGGTTTAAAAATTTAGTTTGATCTAATTTATAATCTTGTTTTAAAATATTTTCCATGTTTTTTATTTTATAGAACTAACATTTACTAAATCTGCAAAAACTCCCGCAGCAGTAACTTCTGCTCCCGCACCAGGTCCTTTTACAACAAGTGGTCTTTCTTTGTAACGTTCTGTTGTAAATAAAATAATATTATCACTTCCAGATAACGAATAAAATGGATGTTGGTCATTTACTAAATCCAATGAAATAGAAATTTTTCCATTTTCTAAAATTCCGATGTATCGAATTACTTTTTGTTCCTTTTCAGCTCTTTGTTTTATTTCTTCAAAATAGGCATCTTCTTCTTGTAAACTTTTATAAAAGTCTTCTACAGATTCTGCCTCTAAACATTTTTGAGGTAAAATTGATGCTATTTCAACATCTTCAGCTTCTACATGATGCCCAGCATCACGAGCTAAAATCAGCATTTTTCTCATAAAATCAACACCACTTAAATCATCTCGAGGATCTGGTTCTGTATAACCTAATTCTTGTGCTTCTTTTACTACATTTCCAAAAGAATTTTCGCCTTTAAAATGATTAAAAATGTAAGAGATAGTTCCAGAAAGAATAGCTTCAATTTTTACAATTTTATCACCACTCATTTGTAAATCTTTTAAAACATTTACAATTGGTAATCCAGCACCAACATTTGTTTCGTACATAAACTTTGCTCCATGTTGGCGAGCAGTTTGCTTTAATTCGAAATAGTCTTTGTAACTAGATGAATTCGCAATTTTATTACATGTTACAATAGAAATACTATGCTGAAATATTTGCTTATAGAATGATGGTAAAACAGAACTTGCAGTATTATCTATAAAAACACAGTTTGGTAAATTGAAACATTTCATTGTAGAAATAAAATCATTTAAATCAACAACTCTATCTGTTTGTTTTAATGCTTGTTTCCAATTTGATAAATCAATTCCATTTTCATCAAAAACCATTTTTTTAGAATTGGCTAATCCAACTAGTTTTATTTCGATGTCGTTATTCTCAGCTAAAAAGTCTTTCTGTTTTTCTAATTGATTTAAGAAAGTAGAACCAATGTTTCCAACACCAACATTAAAAACATGAATTGTTTTATTTAGATGGTTAAAGAAAGCATCGTGAACAGCATTTAATGCTTTTGATAAATCTTTCTCGTTAATTACAACAGAAATATTATATTCAGATGATCCTTGTGCAATTGCTCTAACATTTATTCCATTTCGACCTAATGCATAAAATAACTTACCAGATACACCAGTAGTTCTTTTCATATTTTCTCCTACAATTGCAATAATTGCAAGGTTTTGTTCAACCTCAACAGGTTCTAATCTTTTTGCTTGTATTTCTAAAGAAAATTCGTTTTCTATTAAATGCTTTGCATCTTCTAAATCGTTATGATGAATAGCCAATGTGATACTATGTTCCGAAGAAGATTGCGTGATTAATACAATATTAATATGATGTTGTGCTAACAAAGAAAATAAACGTCCACTGAAACCTAATTTTCCAACTAAATCGCTTCCTTTTATATTGATTAATGAAATTTCATTTACAGAAGAAATTCCTTTTATTGGAAATTTTGTTACAGAAGATTCTAACTGAATTTTAGTTCCAGGAAAATTTGGATTAAATGTATTTTTAATCACAATAGGAATATTCAATTTAAAAGCAGGTGTCATTGTTGGTGGGTAAATAACTTTCGCACCAAAATAAGATAATTCCATAGCCTCTGTGTACGATAAATTCTCTAAAGAGAATGCTTTCTTCACTAAACGAGGATCGGCAGTCATCATACCATCAACATCTGTCCAAATCTGAATTTCCTCTGCATGAAGTGCTGCACCTATTAAGGCAGCAGTATAATCAGAACCACCTCTTCCTAATGTTGTTAATCGCCCATCTTTATTAGCAGCTATAAATCCTGTAACAACTAAAAGTTTATCAGAATTTTCTTCAACTAATTTTCTTATGTTGCTAAAAGTAACTTCTTCGTTAACTTGCGCTTGTCCAAAGTGATTGTCTGTTAAAATGTATTGAGATGCATCAATTGGTTGTACATTACTTATAGATTGTTCTAAAATTTTAGAAATCATTAGTGTGCTACAGCGCTCTCCAAAACTAATTATTAAATCTTTAGATTGTGCGCTTAGTTCTTTTAATGCTGCAATACCATGTAATAACTCTTCCAATTCATTCATTAATAATTTAAGTTTTGTAATGATTGGATTTTGATTTTTTACATCAATAGATGCTCTAATAATTTCGAAATGCTTTTCTTGAAAAAGATCTAAATCATTTGTGTCTAATTCTCCTAAAGAAGCATCTTTTGCCATTTTAGTTAATAAATTGGTCATTCCATGAACAGCAGAAACAACCATAATAATAGGATTGTTTTGTTCTTTTTCTTTTTTAACAATTTCCACAACCGCTTTAAGGCTGTTTACACTTCCGACAGATGTCCCTCCAAATTTTAAAATTTTCATAAGTTAGGTTTTTGACATAAAAAAAGCATCTTCTCAGTTCTGAGAAGATGCTTTCTTTATATGATTCTTAAATACAAAAAGATACTTCCCTAAGTGTTTTTACCAGAGATAATCGTAATTGTGATTGTATTTAAACTATTTTGTTTCATTATTTTCAACGAATATACAAATTTTTTGAAAAACTAATAACAAAAATTGAATTTTGTTATAATTATTTTTTTACTTGAGCTGAATCTACAGTTGTCTTAGTTGAATCTACTTTTGCAGTGACAGGTTTAATGTCGCTTGAATAACCAACAACTATTCCGTCAAGTTTTTTAATACGTTTTACTTTAAACGTTTCTGTTCCTTCTGCTCCTTTAAAAGAAACTTTATACACAGCCTCGTAAACTGTTTTATCACCATCATCTAATGGCGTTACTTTTTCTAGATTATAAACATCTACTGGACCAAATTGTTTTACTGGAGCCATTACATCATTTACTTGTACACCTTCCATCTTAGCAAATAAAGAATCTGGTTTTTCTGCTCTGTATTTATAAACGTCTAATATTGCTTCTTCTACTTTGTATTGTGGTAAATCAGATTTTTCACCACAAGAAGCAAGTATTAAAATTCCTCCTAGCATAAGTGTTTTAATTGTTTTCATATCATTTTATTTTGTGTGAATTGTTATAACAATGTAAGAAATAAATTGATATTAAGCAATTATTTTTTTATAAATCAATAAGATATAAACTGAATTTTTAAATTAACCTATCATTAACGAGAATAATTTATTGTCTGTGTTTAGGTATTGATATTCGAAATTATGATTTTTTAAACGAAAAATTAAACTATCAAAATCTTCTTTTTTATCTAATTCTATCCCAACCACAGCAGGTCCAGTTTCTTTGTTATTTTTCTTTATATATTGAAAATAACTTATGTCGTTACTCGCGTCTAATACTTCATTTACTAATTCTCTTAATGCTCCAGCTCTTTGAGGGAAATTGATAATAAAATAGTGTTTTAAACCATTGTATAACAAGGCACGTTCTTTTATTTCCTCCATTCTAGTAATATCATTATTACTTCCACTTAGAATACAAACAACATTTTTTCCTTTTATTTCCTCTTTATATTTTTCTAATGCAGCAACAGATAATGCACCAGCAGGTTCTAACACAATAGCATCTCTGTTATACATTTGTAGAATTATATCACAAACTTTCCCCTCATCAACAGTAATACAGTCGTGTAAGTTACTCTTGCATATATCAAATGTTAAATCTCCTACTTTTTGAACTGCTGCACCGTCAACAAACTTATCTATCTTATCTAATTCTGTATTGCAATCATTTTTAATAGATGTTTTCATTGAAGGAGCACCTTTTGGTTCTACTCCAATTAATTTTGTTTCAGGAGATAGTTGCTTAAATACAGATGAAATACCAGCAGCTAAACCACCACCACCAATTGGAATAAAAACATAATCTATTTTATTCTCTAATTGTTGTAAGATTTCTAGTCCAACAGTTGCTTGTCCTTCTATAATTAATGGATCATCAAATGGATGTATAAATGCAGCATTGGTTTCTTGGCTATAAGCGATAGCAGCATTTTTAGAATCGTCAAAAGTATCACCAACTAATTTTATTTCAGCATAATCGCCTCCAAACATTTGTACTTGTTCAAGTTTTTGTTTAGGTGTGGTAATTGGCATAAAAATGACACCTTTTATTTTTAGAATGCTACAAGAATATGCAACACCTTGTGCATGATTTCCTGCACTAGCACATACAACACCGTTGTTAACTTTACTTTGAGAATGTAAACTTTGGATTTTGTTAAATGCACCTCTTAATTTATAAGAGCGAACAATTTGTAAATCTTCTCTTTTTAGAAAAATGTTAGAATTAAACTCATTAGAAAGACGTAAGTTTTTTTGTATGGGTGTTTCTGATATTATTTTTTTGATGTTTTCTTTCGCCTTTTTTATAGATTCTATTTGAGGAAAATATGCAACTTCGTTCATTTTAATTTGTTTTATTTGTCTTGTTTATTATTCTCCCTTTTTCTAAATGCAATTGATGCGAGATACAATTTGGGATTTGTGAGTGGAAATGTGCAACATAAATTAAGGTTTGTCCACTGGCAGCCAAATCATCGATTATTTGATTAAAATGATGAATTTGTTCGTTGTCTAATCCTTGACAAGGCTCATCTAAAACCAAAAGTTTAGGATTCTTGACTAAGGTTCTAGCTAATAACACTAAACGTTGTTGACCAATGGGAAGTGTTTTTAATTTTTTTGATTGATCTTCTTGTAAATTGAAAAAATATAAAAGCTGTTCTAATTTTTGTTGTTGTTCAAAATCTAATTTTTGATACAAAGACATCGAATCAAAAAATCCAGAAGCAATAGCTTGTTTTACATTTGTATTCATATCAAAATACCAATGTAATTCAGGGGAAATCATTCCAATTTTTTCTTTTATCTCCCAAATACTTTCACCACTTCCACGTTTATTTCCAAACAGCGATATATCGTTACCATAGGCTTGAGGATGATCGCCATTAATTAAACTTAATAATGTTGATTTCCCAGATCCATTAGCTCCATAAACCAACCATTTTTCTCCACTTTTTACTTCCCAATCGATGTTTTCTAATACTTTTTTAGTTCCATAAATTACCTCAACGTTCTTCATTTGTATCATACTTTCTGATGAACTTTGTTGGTTGGTTTGTAAAAAATAAGGCAATGGTTTTGATTCTTTTTTTACGTTTTTGATTGTATCATCTGATAACGAAATCTCATTTAATTTTCCATCTTTAATTTCTGCAAAATGCTTTATAGAATCTGGATTATCATTGTCGTTATTAATTAGAATAAACGTAACTCCTTTTGTTGTCAACTCATCAATATATTGATTGAGTTTCCTTCTTGTTTCAATATCTAAGCCTGTGTATGGCTGATCTATAATCAACAATTGAGGTTGTAACCAAAGAACTTTTATGAGTTGTAATTTTTTATGTTCACCACTTGAAAGTTCAATTAATTGTTGATTTTTAAAATTATCAAATCCAAAAATGTTCAATAAGGTTTCAGCTTTTTCAAACGTTAAGTTTTCTTTCTTTTCAAATCGTTTTAATTCAGCTAAAACCGTTAAAGTATCATTTTGTTCTATTTTATTATATCGTTGCTGATAATAAAAATTTTGTTGCCCGTCGAGACTTGTAAATTGGAACCAATTCGGAACATAAATAACTTGTTTTGGTAAAGATTTTTTTTCTGAAAAATTAATCTCAAGAGAACCTTCATAATTGCTAATTTCGTTCGAAATTATTTTAGCTAAAGTAGTTTTACCACTTCCACTAATACCTTTTATCATCCAGTTTTCTCCAGCATTTATTTGCCATGAAAAATCTTTTAAAACGGAATTTTGTTGATATCCGAATGATAGATTTGTTATTTTCAGAATTGCATTTTCCAATTTACTTTTCTCTAAATTTTATGAAACAGGTATTTCTTTAATTCAAAAGATTATGCTGTTTTTATAGATTTCATTGCAGTCATATCTTTACGAAGTCTTTTTCCTACGATTTCCACTGGGTGGTTACGTAAAACATCATTGATATGTACTAATGTAGCATTGTCAACAGAATTATCTTTTCCTTCGTTGTAATTTTTCCCTACAACGTCTACGTCTACTTTTGTCATAAACTCTTTTAATAAAGGTTTACAAGCTTGGTCGAAAAGATAACAACCATATTCTGCTGTATCAGAAATTACACGATTCATCTCGAATAATTTTTTTCTAGCAATTGTATTTGCAATTAATGGTGTTTCGTGTAATGATTCATAGTAAGCAGATTCTGCTTTGATTCCTGCTTCTACCATTGTTTCAAAAGCTAATTCTACTCCAGCACGCACAAATGCAACCATTAATGTATAGTTATCAAAATACTCTTGTTCAGCAATATTTGCATCACCAGCTGGTGTTTTTTCAAAAGCAGTTTCTCCAGTTTCAGCTCTCCACTTTAATAAGTTTTTATCATCATTTGCCCAATCTTCCATCATTGTTTTACTAAACTCACCAGAAATAATGTCATCTTGATGTTTTTGGAATAATGGACGCATAATATCTTTTAATTCTTCTGATAATTCGAAAGCTTTAACTTTAGCAGGATTACTTAATCTATCCATCATACCGCTAACACCACCATGTTTTAATGCTTCTGTAATAACTTCCACACCATACTGAACTAATTTTGAAGCATAACCAGCATCAATCCTATTTTCAGTCATTTTTTCGAAAGAAAGAATAGAGCCTGTTTGTAAAAGACCACATAAAATAGTTTGCTCTCCCATTAAATCAGATTTTACTTCGGCAACAAAAGATGATTTTAAAACTCCTGCTCTATGACCACCTGTTCCAGCACAATATGCTTTTGCTTGTTCTAATCCTTTTCCTTCTGGATCATTTTCTGGGTGAACGGCGATTAATGTAGGAACTCCAAATCCTCTTAAATATTCTGCGCGAACCTCAGAACCAGGACATTTAGGAGCAACCATTATAACTGTTATATCTTTACGAATTTGCATTCCTTCTTCTACGATATTAAATCCGTGAGAATATAATAATGTAGCACCTTCTTTTATAAAAGGTTGAATTGTATTAATTACTGGTGTATGTTGTTTATCTGGTGTTAAGTTAACAACTACATCTGCTAAAGGAACCAATTCTTCGAAAGTACCAACTGTAAAATTGTTACTTGTTGCATTTTTCCAAGAATCTCTTTGTTGATCGATAGCTTCTTTACGTAGTGCGTATGAAACATCTAAACCACT
Organism: Chishuiella changwenlii; assembly: GCF_900142565.1. Taxonomy (GTDB): domain Bacteria; phylum Bacteroidota; class Bacteroidia; order Flavobacteriales; family Weeksellaceae; genus Empedobacter; species Empedobacter changwenlii. Next base: position 134,483 of record NZ_FRBH01000008.1, on the reverse strand, counting down.
ATCTCGTAAGTTTAATCCTTGGTTTAGCCCTTGTGCGCCACAACCAACAATAACGATTTTTTTTCCTTTTAATGCGTCTGTACCTTTTGAAAATTCGGTGTTATTTAAAAATTCTGCTTGTCCTAGTTGATGTAATTGATCTCTTAGTGATATTGAATTAAAGTAATTAGTCATTTTGTTTTTTTATAATATTATTTGTTGAATTGTTTGTTGTTACATTGTGAAAACTGAGTTTCCTTCGTTAAGGAATTCATTTTCTATAATTTCTTTTGATGGCTCATCTTTTTCGAATTGCACTAATTTTTCGTGGAAACCAGCACTTGCTTTTATAATAGCGATTCTTGCACCTCTTACAAATTCTATTAAACCATATTTTGTAAGTTCTTGTGTAAGGTTGTCTATTTCTTCGCGATGTCCAGCTGTTTCAAAAACCGTGTAATCATTACGAATTACAACTGTATTTGCACCATATTGACGTAATAAACGTTCCACATAAGCCTTTTCTACGATGATATTTGTAGGAACTTTGTACAACGCTTGTTCCTGCCAAATTAGTTCATCATTACTGTTGAAATAAGCTTTTAGGACATCTATTTGTTTTTCAATTTGCATACAAAGTTTTCGTACTACTTCTTCAGATTCTACAATAACAATTGTAAATCGGTGTATGTTTTCTATTTCTGATGGAGAAGTACTTAAACTTTCTATATTAATTTTTCTTCGAGTAAAAATCCCTGCGATTCTACCCAAAATTCCTATGGAATTTTCTGTATATAGCGTAATTGTATATTCTTGTTTTGAGTCCATAATAAATTATTTTAGTCTAATTTCAGAAACACTTGTGCCTTGTTGTACCATAGGAAATACATTGTTTTCTTTTCCTACTACAACTTCTAAAAGATAAGAACCATCGTGTTCTAACATTTCTTTCAACGCATTTTTTAATTCACTTCTTAAGTCTACTTTTTTACCTTCTATTTGATATGCTTTTGCAATAGCAACAAAATCTGGACTAGTAATGTCTACAAAAGAATAGCGCTTCTCATTAAATAATTCTTGCCATTGACGAACCATTCCTAGAAAGCTATTGTTTAAGATTAGCATTTTAACTTTAGCTCCAAATTGCATAATAGTTCCCATTTCTTGTAAAGTCATTTGGAAACCACCATCTCCACAAACCATTATTACATCTTTTTCAGGAGCGCCGTACCAAGCGCCAATTGCTGCTGGTAAACCAAATCCCATAGTTCCTAAACCACCAGATGTAACCATAAGTTTAGATTCTTTAAATTTTGAATAACGACAAGCAGACATTTGATGCTGTCCAACGTCTGTAACGATTACTGCTTCACCATTTGTTAACTCATTTAATGTGTTAATAACTTCCGCCATAGACATTACATCAGATGTTGGATAAAATTCTTTATCAATAACTTCTTTACGTTCTTCTTTTTCTAATTCTCTAAACTCGTTTAACCACTCTTTGTGCTGAGTTGTATTAATTAAGTTTGTTAACATTGGAAGTGTTTTCTTGCAATCTCCCCAAACAGGTACAGTAACTTTTACATTTTTACCAATTTCTGCAGGATCAATATCAAGATGAACAACCTTTGCTTGTTTAGCATATTTATCTAAGCGTCCAGTTACACGGTCATCAAACCTCATACCTATAGCAATTAACACATCACAATCATTGGTTTTTACATTGGGTGCATAATTACCATGCATTCCCAATAATCCTACATATTGAGGATGATCTGTATCTAAAGCGCTTAACCCCATTAAAGTTGTAGCGACAGGAATTCCAGATTTTTCTAAGAAATCTTTTAATTCTTGTTCTGCTTTTCCAAGGATAATTCCTTGACCAATTATTGCAAATGGTTTCTTCGCTTCATTAATAACTTCAGCAGCAGCTTTTACATATTCAGATCTTATCTCTGGCTCTGGTTTATAGCTACGAACGTGCGTACATCTCTCATATTTTTTCTTTTCTATGAGTTGAATTTGAGCATTTTTTGTAATGTCAATTAAAACAGGTCCAGGTCTTCCACTACGCGCAATATGAAATGCTTTTGCTAAAACATCATTTATTTCTTCTGCATCTGTAATTTGATAATTCCATTTTGTAATGGGATTAGTAATGTTAATTACATCTGTTTCCTGAAAAGCATCTGTTCCTAAAAGAGAAGCAAAAACTTGCCCTGTTATACATACAATAGGATTACTATCAATCATGGCATCTGCTATTCCTGTAACCAAGTTTGTAGCACCAGGTCCGCTTGTAGCAAAAGCTACACCTACTTTTCCAGAAGTTCTTGCATAACCTTGTGCAGCATGAACACCACCTTGTTCATGACGAACTAAAATGTGCTCTAATAAATCTTTATAATCATATAAAGCATCATAAATGGGCATAATAGCACCACCTGGGTATCCAAAAACTGTTGATACTCCTTCGGCTAATAAAGCATTAATAATAGCTTGAGAACCTGATATTTCGGTTAAATTATCTGTCGGTAAGGCATCCTTCAGATGCGTCCCTAACTTGTCTTGCGTATTTGTAAAGGATTCCATTTTTTACTTTTAATTTAGGTTGTTTCCAGTTGTTTTTTCTTTCTTTTAGTGTTATATCGTCAACTAATAAGTTGAGTTGTTTTTTATCAATATCAATTTCGATAAGGTCACCATTTTCAATTAATGCAATTGGACCTCCATCAAATGCTTCTGGCGTAATATGTCCGACGACAAAACCGTGCGTTCCTCCACTAAATCGACCATCAGTAATTAATGCTACTTTATCTCCCAATCCAGCACCAATAATCGCAGAAGTTGGTTTTAGCATTTCAGGCATTCCTGGACCTCCTTTTGGTCCTTCGTTACGAATAACAATTACACTTCCTGCTTTTATTTGTAAATCTTCAATTGCTTTTAAAACTTCAACTTCGCTGTTAAAAACTTGAGCAGTTCCTTTGAAATAAAAACCTTCTTTTCCAGATATTTTAGACACAGATCCTTTTGGAGCAAGATTTCCATATAACATTTGTAAGTGACCAGTTTCTTTAATAGGATTGTCTAGTGGACGAATAATATTTTGTGTAGAAAAATCAAGGTCTGGTAAATCTTTTAAATTTTCTGCAATTGTTTTTCCTGTAACAGTTAAACAATCACCATCTAATAAACCTTCGCTAAGCATATATTTCATAACAGCTGGTATTCCTCCAACTTTACTTAAATGCTCCATTAAATATTTTCCACTAGGTTTAAGATCTGCAATAACAGGAGTTTTGTCATTTACTGCTTGAATATCATCTAAACTTAATTCAATTTCCATTGTTGCTGCAATAGCTAGTAAATGTAGTACTGCGTTTGTACTTCCTCCAAGAACAACAATTATTTTTATTGCATTCTCTAAAGAACTTTTAGTGATGATATCACTTGGTTTTATATCTTTTTCTAATAGATTTTTTAAGAATTTTCCTGCAGTTAAACATTCATTTTTCTTTTCTTCACTCATAGCAGGATAAGAAGAAGAATAAGGTAAGCTCATTCCAAGCGCCTCAATAGCTGCTGCCATTGTGTTTGCTGTGTACATTCCGCCACAAGCTCCTGGTCCGGGACAAGCATTTTGTATAATTCCACAATAATCTTTGTCATCAAGATTTCCATTCAGTTTTTTTCCAAGCGCTTCAAAAGCAGAAACAATATTTAATTCTTCTTCTTTATAATGACCTGGAGCAATAGTTCCTCCATAAACCATGATAGAAGGACGATTTAAACGTGCCATTGCCATTATAGATCCTGGCATATTTTTGTCGCAACCTGGTATGGTAATAACACCATCGTAGAAATGAGCTGCACAAACAGCTTCTATAGAATCTGCGATGACCTCTCGGCTAACTAAAGAATAGCGCATTCCAGAAGTACCATTTGTAATTCCATCGCTAATTCCGATTGTGTTAAATTTTAAACCAATTAAATCATCAGATTTCATTCCATCTTGCACCAATTGTGCAAACTGGTTAAGATGCATGTTACACGTGTTTCCGTCGTAGCCCATACTTGCAATTCCGATGAGCGGTTTTTTTAAATCGTCGGTTGTTAAACCAATTCCATGTAGCATAGCCTGAGAAGCAGGAAGAGTAGGATCTTGCGTAATGGTTCTACTGAATTTGTTTAATGTTTGTTCGTTATTATTCATAACTTTTATTTAATTATTGGGATTTACTTATAAAAAAAGCCACTTTTTTAAGGTGGCTCAATTAAAATTATTTTTTAAAAATTTGTCAATATACCACCTTTCCTAACTCCAGATTAAGACTAAAATAATAATGATAATAATGACAAATAAATTTTTCATAATAATGATATTGTAATTTTTACTTATAAAAAAAGCCACTTCTTCTCGAAGTGGCTTTAATTGTTATTTTGTATGTACACAACTAATTACCACTCCTTTACGAAAGAATGACTAAAATAATAATGTTAATAAAGTTGTGAACTAAATTCATTTTTCTTTTTTTTGATGAATCAAAGCTAGAATTATTTTTTTAATTTAGACAAATATTTTTTACAAAAAATATAACAAATAGATTATTCGTATTTTTATAATATTTTAAATGCATATTATTTAAAAATACATTCATTTAATTATATATTTACAAAATTTTGAAACAAAAAGTTATTCAAAATGTTTTTGAATTATACGATTCGTCTGATTTCGTACAGAAGCTTATTGCCAATTTCAAGAAAGATCATCATTATAAAGTTAACGTTAAAGGTTTTTTAGGATCCGGTTTAAGTATCTTAACTGGTCATTTATATGATAGAGTTGCTCGCAATACAATTTTAATTTTTGATGATAAAGAAGAAGCGGCTTATGTTTTGAATGATTTGGAAAATTTATTTGATAAAGATCAAATCTTATTTTTTCCAGCATCTTATAAACGACCTTATGAAGTAGAGGAAGTAAATAATGCTAATGTTGTAATAAGAACAGAAGTTTTAAATGTTTTATCCAATTCTAAAAGACCAAAAATTGTTGTTACTTATGCTGAGGCTCTTTTAGAAAAAGTGGTAACAAAAAAAGCGCTTTCAACTAATACACTAAAAGTAAAAGTAGGAAATGAATTAGGGATTGAATTTTTGACTGAAATTTTAACGTCATATAATTTTCATCGTGTAGATTTTGTTTCCGAGCCAGGAGAGTTTTCTATTCGTGGAGGAATTGTAGATGTTTTTTCTTTTTCTAACGAACATCCTTATCGTATTTCATTATTTGGAGATGAGGTAGAAACGATAAGAACATTCGATATAGAAAATCAACTTTCTATTGCAACGACAAAAGAAATTACAATTATTCCTAATTTAGAAAGTAAAGCGATAGATGAAAAGCGAGAAAGTTTCTTAGAATATATTTCAAAAGATAGTTTAATCATAACAAAAAATATAGCTGTTTTAGCCAAACAAATCAATAAGAATTTTGAGTACGCTGAAGAATCTTTCTCTAATTTAAAAGGAGAGATAAAACAAGCAGAACCTAATCAGTTATTTTTAAGTCAGAATGCTTTTCTCAATCAAATATCAACATTTGGATTGATAGAGGTTGCGATGCAATCTTATTTTGAAACCATAGATATTATTGAATCACCCTTTAAACCACAACCAAGTTTTAATAAACAATTCGAATTATTAATTGATGATTTAAATGAACATAAGATAGATGGTTTTAAAAATGCATTAATCTGTTCTAGTGAAAATCAAATAAAACGTTTCGAAGAAATATTTGATGATATAGGAAAAGAGGTTTCTTATATTCCAGTTTTAGGATCTATTTATCAAGGATTTATTGATGAAGAAATAAAATTAGCTTGTTATACAGACCATCAAATTTTTGGACGTTACCATAAATTCAATCTTCGTAATTCTTTTTCAAAGAAAGAAGCCATTACATTAAAAGAAATTAATTCTTTGCAAGTAGGAGATTTCGTAACACATATAGATTACGGAATTGGTAAGTTTGCTGGTTTGGTAAGATTAAATAATAATGGCGTAATGCAAGAATCAATTAAATTGATTTACCTTAATAATGATATATTGTATGTTAATATTCATTCATTACACAAAATTGCTAAGTTTAGAGGAAAGGATGGTGTTGAACCAAAAGTTTCTAAAATAGGTTCACCAGCTTGGAAAAATCTTAAAAATAAAACGAAAGCAAAAGTTAAAGAAATTGCGTTCGATTTAATAAAATTATATGCTAAGCGTAGAGCAAGAAAAGGATTTGCATATTCTCCTGATACTTATTTACAGAACGAATTAGAAGCGTCATTTATCTACGAAGATACACCAGATCAGTTTAAGGCAACGCAAGATGTAAAGGCTGATATGGAATCTGATCGTCCTATGGATAGATTGGTTTGTGGCGATGTAGGTTTTGGAAAAACGGAAGTAGCAATTCGTGCAGCAATGAAAGCTGCTGTAGATGGAAAACAAGTTGCAATCTTGGTTCCGACAACTATTTTAGCCTTTCAGCATTTTAAAACCTTTTCAGAACGTTTAAGAGATTTGCCTGTAAAAGTTGCTTATCTTAATCGTTTTGTAACTGGTGCAAAAAAGAAAGCTGTATTAGACGGTTTAAAATCAGGACAAGTAGATATTGTAATAGGAACACATCAATTAGTAAATCCAAAAATAGAATACAAAGATTTAGGATTATTAATTGTTGATGAGGAACATAAATTTGGAGTTGGAGTAAAAGAGAAGTTAAAGTCGCTTCGCGAGAATATCGATACACTAACACTTACAGCTACACCAATTCCAAGAACGTTACAATTTTCGTTAATGGCAGCAAGAGATTTGTCTGTGATAAAAACTCCACCACCAAATCGTCAGCCAGTAGAAACACAATTAGTTGGTTTTAATGAAGAAGTGTTTCGAGATTCAATTATGTATGAATTGCAAAGAGGAGGACAAGTTTACATTATTCACAATCGTGTGCAATCGCTTAAAGATATTGCCGGAATGGTTCAGCGATTAGTTCCTGATGCACGTGTTGCAACTGGTCATGGACAAATGGAAGGAAAAGCTTTAGAAGCTGTTCTGTTAGATTTTATTGATGGTCGTTATGATGTTTTTGTATCCACAACGATTATAGAATCTGGTTTAGATGTGCCAAATGCCAATACAATTTTAATTAACGATGCACAAAATTTTGGATTAGCAGATTTACACCAAATGCGCGGAAGAGTTGGACGAAGTAATCGTAAAGCGTTCTGTTATTTAGTTGCGCCTCCAATTTCTGTTTTAACGGAAGAAGCACGTAAAAGATTACAAGCAATAGAACAGTTTTCTGATTTAGGTTCCGGGTTTAATATTGCAATGAAAGACCTTGAAATTCGTGGAGCAGGAAACTTGTTAGGCGCCGAGCAAACAGGTTTCATGATGGATATAGGTTTTGAAACTTATCAAAAGATTTTAAATGAAGCAATTGAGGAGTTAAAAGAAACTGATTTTAAAGATTTATTTGAAGATCAAAAATCGAATGAGGTTAAATCTTATGTTTCTGACGTACAGATTGATTCTGATTTGCAAATAATGCTACCAGATGAGTACATCGAAAGTTCTGAGGAACGTTTATTGCTATACAAAGAATTAGCAGACATCGAAACTGAAGAAAGTTTGTCAACTTTTAGAAGTAATTTGATCGATCGTTTTGGTAAACTTCCCATAGAAGCAGAAAGTTTATTAGAATCTATTCAATTAAAATGGATTTGTAAAAAATTAGGTATTGAACGTTTAGTTATGAAAAATGGAGTCCTTTTGGCTTATTTTATTAACAAGCCACAGAGCGAATTTTATCAGTCTGAAGAATTTAGATTAATTTTAAATTATGTCCAAAATAACGCTAAAAATATAAGTTTTAAAGAAAAACAACCCAAAAAAGGAGAAGAATATCCTACCTTGTACTTAAGGTTCGAACAAGTGAAAACTATTCACGAAGCCCTAAAAAATCTACTAAATTTATTGAATTAATAATATTAGAGGTGTAATATTTTCAATATTACAAAAATAGTAAAGAGAACTAGCTAAGTTGTTAGTTCTCTTTTTTTATAAAATCTACACTTTTACTGTAATTGATAAAAAATGTTATTTTTATCTCAAATGGTAGTTTTAATCTGCTGACTCCTAAAGCTTATAAGCTTTATGATAAATAATTATTAATTTTATCGATAATATTTAGTTGGAAAAAATATAAATCAATTATGGAAACAGCATCAAGTTATATTCCTATTTTAATCCTTTTTATTGTAGCTTTTGGCTTTGTGGTAATTACAATTGTCGCAACTCATTTTTTGGGACCATCAAGAAAAACAGATGAAAAATTAGAGAATTTTGAGTCAGGTATTGAAAAAGTAGGAAATGCACGACAACCATTTGCGATTAAATATTTCTTAGTTGCTATTCTTTTTGTGTTGTTCGATGTGGAAGTTATCTTCTTCTATCCGTATGCAGCAAATTTTAAAGAATTAGGTTGGGAAGGCTTCACAGCAGTAGTCACGTTTGTCGGATTATTTTTTGTGATGTACTTATATGTTCGTAAAAAGGGAGCTCTAGATTGGGAAAAATAGAGTAATAAATATTTAAAAACTACACAATGATTCATAATAAAAGACCAGTAACACATAATACAAATGTAAAGGTTGTAGAATCTCCTGGAGGTTTCGAGGGTGAGGGTTTTATGGCTATGCAACTTTCTAAAGTTGTAGGTTTAGCGCGTAAAAATTCTATTTGGCCATTGCCATTTGCAACAAGTTGTTGCGGGATAGAATTCATGGCGACAATGGGATCTACTTACGATTTGGCTAGATTTGGTTCAGAGCGTTTAGCATTTACTCCACGTCAATGTGATTTATTAATGGTAATGGGAACAATTTCTAAAAAAATGGCACCAGTACTAAAACAAGTTTATATACAAATGGCAGAGCCTCGTTGGGTAATTGCTGTTGGAGCTTGTGCAAGTTCGGGAGGTATTTTTGATACATATTCTGTTTTACAAGGAATAGATGAGGTTATACCGGTAGATGTTTATGTACCAGGTTGTCCTCCACGTCCAGAAGCAATTATTGATGGTGTAATGCGAATTCAAGAATTGGTAGAAACAGAAAGTGTTCGTCGTAGAAGTAGTGATGAATACCAACAACTTTTAGCTAGTTATGGAATTAAATAATTTGAAATAATGGACAATTCATTTATAAAAGACCGTTTGGTTCAGAAATTTCAAGAAAATATTTTTGGATACGAAGAAAGTTTTGGTGTACTATCTATTTATGCAAATAAAGATTTTAATCTAAAAATTCTTCAATATTTATATGATGATGAGCAATTATCTTTCAAATTCATGAAAGATTTAACAGCCGTTCATTATCCTGATAGAGTAGGAGAAGAAATGGTGGTAACTTATCTAGTATATAATATGTATACAAATGTTGAGCTTCGTTTAAACTTTAGCTTACCAATAGATAATCCATCAATATTTACAGCAACAAAACTTTTCGAAACAGCCAACTGGCTAGAGCGTGAAGCTTATGACTTTTTCGGAGTGAATTTTATTGGACATCCAAATTTAATTCGAGTGATGAATGTACCAGAAATGGACTATCACCCACTTCGTAAAGAGTTTCCTTTAGAGGATCAAACGCGTAAAGATAAAGACGATGAAATGTTTGGAAGAGGAGGAAACTTTAACTTCGGAAATTTAAACATTAAAGAAAACTAACCATGGGAAAAGAGAAAACGAAAAAATCAAAACACGTAGAACTTCCTGATGGTTCATTAGAAAAAAGCACGATTACCTTAAACTTAGGACCAACGCATCCTGCAACACATGGGGTATTTCAAAATATATTAGAGATTGATGGTGAAATCATCAAATCTGCGGTATCTACAGTTGGGTATATACATCGTGCTTTTGAAAAAATTGCAGAACGTAGACCGCTGTACCAAATAACACCTTTAACAGACCGATTAAATTATTGTTCGGCTCCATTAAATAATTTAGGTTGGCACATGACGGTAGAGAAATTTGTAGGAATTGAAATTCCAAAACGAGTTTCTTATTTACGTGTAATTATTATGGAATTAGCTCGTATTGCAGACCATATTGTATGTAACTCTATTGTTGGAGTAGATACAGGAGCATTTACAGGATTCCTTTACATGATGAAGTATCGTGAATTAATTTATGAAATTTACGAAGAAATCTGTGGTTCTCGTTTAACAACAAATATTGGTAGAATTGGAGGTTTCGAAAGAGATTTCTCTGAAACTGCATGGACTAAAATTAATCTTTTCTTAAAAGAGTTTCCAGATGTCTTAACAGAGTTTGAAAACTTATTTTTAAGAAATAGAATCTTTATGGATCGTACACAAGGAGTTGGAGGAATTTCAGCTGAACGTGCATTAAATTACGGTTTTACAGGACCAAATTTACGTGCAGCAGGTGTAGATTACGATGTTCGTATAGCAAAGCCATACTCTAGATACGAAGAATTTGATTTTGAAATTCCAGTTGGTACAACAGGAGATTGCTATGATAGATTCTTAGTTAGAGGACAAGAAATGTGGCAGAGTTTAAGCATTATACAACAAGCAATTGATAAAATTGATGCATTAGAAGGAGAAGAAGCAAAATTACATCATGCAGATGCACCAGATTTTTATTTGCCTCTTAAAAAAGACGTTTACACAAAAATGGAAGCGTTAATCTATCATTTCAAAATTATCATGGGAGAAGTAGAGATGCCAAAAGGAGAAATTTATAATTCTATTGAAGCTGCAAACGGTGAATTAGGTTATTATTTTATTTCTGATGGTGGACGTTCACCTTATCGTTTACATTTCCGTAGACCTTGTTTCATTTATTATCAAGCATATCCAGAATTAATCGAAGGATCAATGATTTCAGATGCCATTATTACAATGAGTAGTCTGAATTTGATTGCTGGAGAATTAGATGCTTAATATAAAAATATTAAAAATGGCAGTTCAATTTTCAGAAGAGACACAACAAAAAGTAAATAAAATTATAGCACGTTATCCAGAGGATAAAAAACAAAGTGCTTTAATTCCTCTACTTCATGTGGCACAAGCAGAGTTTGGAGGTTGGTTAGATACACCTCACTTAGATTATGTTGCAGAAGTTTTAGAGATATTACCAGTCGAAGTTTACGAAGTTGCTTCGTTTTACTCGATGTTTAATTTAAATCCAGTTGGTAAATATGTTTTAGAAGTTTGTCAAACAGGACCTTGTATGTTAAGAGGTTCAGACAAAATTATAGAGCATATCAAAACTAAATTAGATATAAAAGCAGGAGGAACATCTGCAGATGGTTTATTTACACTTAAACCAGCAGAATGTTTAGGAGCGTGCGGTTATGCACCAATGATGCAATTAGGAAAAACTTATCGAGAGAATTTAACAATCGAGAAAGTTGATGAGTTATTAGAGGAATTGAAAAAATTAGCATAATGGGACAGAAATTACTCTTAAAAAATATTGATGTTCCAGGAATCCGTCACTATCAAGCGTATCGCGAAAATGGTGGTTATGCAAGTGCTGAAAAAGCATTTAAAATGACTACTGATGAAATCTTAGAAGAAGTAAAAACTTCTGGATTACGTGGACGTGGAGGAGCAGGATTTCCTACAGGAATGAAATGGAGCTTTTTGGCAAAGCCAGAAGGTGTTCCAAGACATTTAGTTGTTAATGCAGATGAGTCTGAACCAGGAACATTTAAAGATAGATTTTTAATGGAATACATTCCTCACTTATTAATTGAGGGAGTTTTAATTTCATCTTTCTGTTTAGGTTCAAACACTTCATTTATATATATCCGAGGAGAATATGCTTGGATTGCTGAAATTTTAGAAGAAGCAATTGATGAAGCTAAAGAAGCAGGATGGTTAGGTAAAAACATTCAAGGAACAGGATTCGATTTAGAAATCTATGTTCAACGTGGAGGTGGAGCTTACATCTGTGGAGAAGAAACAGCATTATTAGAATCTTTAGAAGGTAAAAGAGGAAATCCTCGTCTTAAACCACCTTTCCCAGCTGTAAAAGGTTTATGGGGAAGACCAACAGTTGTAAATAATGTTGAAACAATTGCTGCAATTGTTCCAATTATTGATATAACAGGAGCAGAATATGCTAAAATTGGAGTAGGAAGATCTACAGGAACAAAATTAATTTCGGCTTGTGGTAATATTAATAAACCAGGAGTTTACGAAATTGATATGACAATTACGGTTGAAGAATTTATCTATTCTGATGAATATTGTGGAGGAATTCCAAACGGTAAAAGATTAAAAGCTTGTATTCCAGGAGGAAGTTCAGTTCCAATTGTACCAGCAAATTTATTGTTAACAACTGCAGAAGGAAAACCTCGTTACATGAACTATGAAAGTTTATCGGAAGGAGGATTCCAAACAGGAACAATGATGGGATCTGGAGGATTTATCGTTTTAGATGAAGATCAAGATGTTGTTTACCATACTTATACATTAGCTCGTTTCTATCGTCATGAATCATGCGGACAATGTTCACCTTGTCGTGAAGGAACTGGTTGGATGGAAAAAATCCTAAAGAGAATTGATGAAGGACAAGGAAAAATGTCTGACATTGAATTGTTATGGGATGTACAGCGTAAAATAGAAGGAAATACTATTTGTCCTCTTGGTGATGCAGCAGCATGGCCAGTAGCGGCATCTATTCGTCATTTCCGTGATGAATTTGAATGGCATATTAACAACCCAGAAGAGTGTTTAACACGCAATTTTGGTTTGGCTCATTATGCTGATCCAATCGAGATTAAAGAAACTGCAAATTAATACGAAGATGGCAGAAGAAACACCATTATTTAAAGTTACCATCGATAACGAAACGATTGAAGTACCAGCAGGAACAACAATCCTTCAAGCCGCTCGTATGATTGGTAAAGAAGTAGCACCTCCAGCGATGTGTTACTATGGAAAATTAGAAAATACAGGAGGAAACTGTAGAACATGTTTGGTAGAAGTATCAAAAGGTAGTGAAGCAGATCCTCGTCCTATGCCAAAATTAGTTCCATCTTGTCGTACGACAGTAATGGACGGAATGGTTGTAGGAAATAAAACATCAGAACGTACAGTTGAGGCACGTAAAGGAATTGTAGAATTATTATTAATTAATCACCCTTTAGATTGTCCTGTTTGTGACCAAGCCGGAGAATGTAAATTACAAGATTTAAGTTACGAACATGGAGCAGAAGCTACACGTTACGAATTTGATCGTCGTACATTTCCAAAAGAAGATTTAGGTCCAAATATTCAACTGAATATGAACCGATGCATTTTATGTTACCGTTGTGTAAAAACTGCAGATCAAATTACGGGTTGCCGTGAACATGGTGTAATGAATCGTGGAGATCATGCAGAAATTTCAACACATATTCATAAAGCTTTAGATAACGAATTCATTGGAAATGTAATTGATGTTTGTCCAGTAGGAGCATTAACAGATAAAACTTTCCGTTTCAAAAACCGTGTATGGTTTTTAAAACCAGTTGATGCACATAGAGATTGCCCTACATGTTCTGGAAAAGCACAAGTTTGGTTCCGTGGAGATGAGGTTTATCGTGTAACAGCACGTAAAGATGAATTTAACGAAGTAGAAGATTGGATTTGTAATACTTGTCGTTTCGATAAAAAAGATATTAACGATTGGACATTAGAAAAACCATCAACAGTTTCTAAAGATTCAGTTATTCGTCAAGGTCATTACTTCGAAAATAAAGTTAGTCCAAACGAAACACTTCCGAAAGTTATCAAAAGAGATCCTAAAATTTTATTAGATATTCATTCGGTTTCTAAAGTGAACGAACCAAATAGAGATTTATCTAAAATAGATGGTCCAGCAACGAGTAAAGATTTCAAAGATTAATCAATCTTAAATAATAGTAACAAAGATGACAGAAGAGTTTATTGCTGATGCATTAGAAAAGTTGGCTTTAGTAGGAATATTGATAGCATTAGCTCTAGGAGTGGCTGCATATTCTACATGGGCAGAACGTAAAGTAGCAGCATTTTTACAAGATCGTATTGGACCAAATAGAGCAGGTGTTTTTGGATTATTACAACCTTTAGCAGATGGTTTAAAGCTATTTTCTAAGGAAGAAATTATCCCTAAAGATGCTAACAAATTCTTGTTCGTTTTAGGACCTGCATTAGCCATGATTGTAGCATGTATGACAGGAGCAGTAATTCCTTGGAGTACAGCATTTGAGTGGGGAGATCGTTTAGTAGTTCCACAAGTAGCAGATGTAAATATAGGATTCTTATATATTTTAGGAGTTTTAAGTTTAGGAGTTTACGGAATTATGATTGGTGCTTGGGCATCGAATAATAAGTATTCCTTAATGGGAGGATTGCGTGCAGCATCTCAAATTATTTCGTATGAATTACCAATGGGAATTGTGTTAATCACAATTTTAATGATGACGGGATCTTTGAGATTAACAGATATTGTACATTATCAACAAGACCATGCTTGGTTTGTTCTTTTACAACCAGTAGGGTTTATAATCTTTTTAGTTTGTTCTTTCGCAGAAACAAATCGTACACCTTTCGATTTACCTGAAGCAGAAAATGAATTAGTTGGAGGATATCATTCAGAATATTCTTCGATGAAAATGGGATTCTATTTATTTGCTGAGTATACAAATATGTTTATTAGCTCTGTTGTTATTTCAACATTGTATTTCGGAGGATATGATATTCCATTTGTAGATGATGCAACATTAGTAAATACAGTTGGAGTAAATGGATTAGCTATTCTTAATTTCCTATCATTATTTGCAAAAGCATGTTTTTTCATCTTTTTCTATATGTGGGTTAGATGGACAATTCCTCGTTTCAGATACGATCAGTTAATGAATTTAGGATGGAAAAAGTTATTACCATTAGCATTAATTAATATGTTGATAACAGGTTTAGTAATCTTATTATTAAACAAGTAGAATCATCAAAATTATTAAAAGTATGAAACCAATTACAAATAGATTAAAACAAGTAGAACGTAAACCCTTAACTTTTTGGGAAAGTATCTATTTGATTTCTATCGCAAAAGGATTGATGATTACATTGAAGCACTTTTTTTCTAAAAAAGCAACAATTAGTTATCCAGAAAAGAAAAGACCGTTTAGTCCTGTTTTTAGAGGATTACACGTTTTAAATAGAGACGAAGAAAATCGTGAAAATTGTACAGCTTGTGGATTATGTGCATTAGCATGTCCTGCAGAAGCAATTACAATGGAAGCGGCAGAAAGATTACCAGGTGAAGAGAATCTTTACCGTGAAGAAAAATATGCAGCGAAATATGAAATTAATATGTTACGTTGTATCTTCTGTGGATTCTGTGAAGAAGCTTGTCCAAAAGATGCTGTTTATTTATCTCAAACAGTTCCACCAGCAAGTTTTAATCGTAAAAACTTCATCTATTCTAAAGAAGATTTATTAATCCCGAAAAAAGCTGTTAACTAATGGAATTATCTCTAATTTTATTTTATGTTTTATCGAGCTTAACGGTGTTAAGTGCTCTATTAATGGTATTCAGTAAAAATCCTGTACATTCCATTTTATATTTAATTGTAACATTTTTCTGCATTAGTGGACATTATATTTTATTAAATGCTCAATTTTTAGCAATTGTTAACGTAATTGTTTACGCAGGAGCCATTATGGTATTGTTCCTTTTTGTGGTGATGTTAATGAATTTAAATAACGAAAAACATTCCTTTGGTCGCCCAGTTAAATTATTAGCTGCAAGTTTAATTTCTTTATTATTTATAGGATTAACAATCGGAATTTTTGCTCAAAATCCTGCTTCTGCTAATACAGCTGTAGAGTTAGGAACAGGAGAAATAGGGTTAATTCATGACTTAGGATCATTATTATATTCAGAATATGTTTTACCATTTGAGTTAAGCAGTATTTTGTTTATTTCTGCAATGATTGGAGCAGTGATGTTATCAAAGAAAGATGAAGAATTATTGGATTAAATATAAAAAGTAAACATGTTACCAATTAGTTATTATATTACTTTATCATTAATCCTATTTTCAATAGGAATGGCTGGTGTTATGATTCGTCGTAATGCAATAGTTATTTTTATGTGTATAGAATTAATGTTAAACTCGGTGAATTTGTTGTTAGTCGCATTTTCTAAAATGCATTATCATGCAAATCCAGCATTAGAAAAAGGAACCGATGCACAATTATTAGTATTTTTTATTATGGTAGTTGCCGCAGCCGAAGTAGCTGTAGGTTTATCTGTCATTATATTATTATTCAGAAAAGTGTATTCAGTAGATATTAATGTGTTAAATCGTTTAAAAGGATAAGGATGGAGCAGTATATATGGTTAATTCCTTTGATTCCATTCATAGGATTTTTAATAAATGGTTTAGGACGAAATGTACTTTCTAAAAGTTTAGTTACTTTTATAGGAAGTGGTGCTGTATTAGCAAGTTTTATACTATCAATAATGGTTTTTATGATTGTTCCTTCAGGAGCAGAAGCGCAACCATTAATTTTTAAAGCATTTAATATTATTAATCTTCCAACAATGCAAGTTCCATTTGCATTCCAGATAGATGCCTTAACAAGTTTATTCTTGTTGGTAATTACTGGAGTTGGATTTTTAATTCATTTATATAGCTCTGCTTATATGAGCGAAGATAAAGGTTTTGCAAAATTCTTTTCATACCTAAACTTATTCATCTTCTTTATGTTAATCCTTGTTATGGGAAATAACTTTGTAATGATGTTTATTGGTTGGGAAGGAGTAGGATTATGTTCTTTCTTGTTAATCGGATTTTGGTTTACAAATAAAGAATATATCAAAGCTGCAAAGAAAGCCTTTATTATGAACCGTATTGGAGATGTAGGGTTTTTATTAGCAATGTTTTGGATTTTCAAAGAATTTGGAACATTAGAATATGTAAAAGTTTTCAATCAATTAGCGGTTGATCCATCTGCATTTACAGGATTTGTATTAACAGGAATTACATTATTGTTATTCTTAGCAGCAACAGGAAAATCGGCACAGTTACCTTTATTTACATGGTTACCAGATGCCATGGCTGGTCCAACACCAGTTTCTGCATTAATACACGCTGCAACAATGGTTACTGCAGGTATCTTTATGATTACGCGTTGTAATGAGTTATTTTCTGCTGCACCTTTAACATTAGAAATTATTCAGTATGTAGGTATAGCAACATCGTTTGTAACTGCTACAATTGCAATGCGCCAAAATGATATTAAAAAAGTATTGGCTTATTCTACAGTTTCTCAATTAGGATTAATGTTCGCTGCAATTGGATCTGGAGCTTATATTGCTGCAGTGTTCCATGTAATGACACACGCTTTCTTTAAAGCATTATTATTCTTAGGAGCAGGTTCTGTAATCCACGGAATGCATCATGAGCAAGATATGCGTAAAATGGGAGGATTAGGTAAGTACATGAAAATTACACATATCACATTTTTAATAGGATGTTTAGCAATTGCAGGTATACCAGGTTTATCAGGATTTTTCTCTAAAGACGAAATGTTATTAGGAATGTTTATTTCTAATCCATTAGTTTATGGTTTAGGATTTATAGTTTCTGTAATGACAGCATTCTACATGTTCCGTTTATATGCAATGACTTTCTTAGGAGATTTACGTGATACACATGTTCATCCGCACGAAAGTCCTTCTGCAATGACAATTCCATTAGTTATATTGGCATTTTTATCTGTATTTGCAGGATATATTGGTATTCCAGCATTATTTATGGAAAATGGACATAAATTACAATCATTCTTAGGAGGAGTAGTATCAATTGAAGAAGTTCACCACATTGCACATTCAACAGAATATATGATGATGGGAGCATTATTAATTTGTGTGCTTGGAGCAATTTTCTTTGCGATTAAGAAATACACAAATTATGTAGATGAAGAAGCAACAGGAATTGCAAAATTCTTTGAAAATAAATGGTACATCGACGAATTATATGACAATGCAGTAGTTAAGCCATTGTTTGAATTAGGAGATGTCTTGAAAAAATATGTAGAGAAAGCAGGTATTGCAGCTTTTGTTGTAGGAGTTGGAACTGTTTCTGGTCGCGCATCTAAAAATGTACGTCAACTACAAAACGGAAATGTCGGATTCTATATTATGTTAATGGTTATTGGAACTGTTGCAGGAATAGCAATCTTTTTTATGGGTTATTTAATTTCAAAATAAGTTAGGAATGCTTTTATCTTTATTTATCATTTTACCATTAATAGTAGGAGTTTTTATGCTATTAATGCAAGGTCAAAAACCACAAAGATGGTTAGGAGCATTCGTTGGTGGAGCATTGCTTGCTATTTACTTTTTCGTTACGTGTAAAAGCGGTAACAACGAATTAGTTTTTAAAGCGGAATGGTTCAACTTCAATAACGTTAAAACATATTTTGCGTTAAATGCTCAAGGTTTAGGTGGCTTAATGTTGCTTTTATCTAATTTTACTTACTTGGCATTATTTGTTTATTTGGCAACAACTAAACAAAAATATACCAACACTTTTTACGGATTATTATTAATCACTTTAGCAGGATTAAATGGAGTTTTCTTAGCACAAGATTTAATTTTATTTTACTTCTTCTGGGAGGTTGTTCTTATTCCTGTTTATTTCTTAATAGGATTATTTGGATTAGGAAAAGATAAATTACGTGCAAATATGACGTTCTTTTTATACACGATTTTAGGATCGATGTTTATGTTAGGAGGTATTATTTATATCGGATTTTATTTAAAACCAGCTTCATTTTTATTAGCAGATGTACAACAAGTAACAGCAGCAGCTTATTCAACAAATACAGCTCTAGCTTTATTATTTTTGATAGCGTTTGTTATAAAAATTCCAGTTTTCCCATTTCATACATGGCAACCAACAATTTATAAAACATCACCAACACCACTTACAGTTGTTCTTTCAGCTTTAATGGCGAAGATGGGATTGTTTGCCGTTGTAACATGGTATTTAGGTTTATTTCCTACAGTTTCAGAATTATTTAAATACATTACATACATTGCAATTTTCGGATTAGTTTACGCTTCTCTAATTGCATTGAGTGCAAAAAATGTGAAGAAAATTATTGCTTATAGTTCGATTGCTCACTTAGCACTAATCTTTGTTTCTGTATTTTCTGAATTAGAAAATGGAGTTTCAGGAGCATACTTCCAAATGTTTTCTCATGGATTAGTTGTTTTAGGTCTATGGTTATGTATAGATATTATGGAGAAGAAATATCATCTTACAGATATTAAATCTATAGGAGGATTAGCAAAAGTAGACCCAACATTATCAATCTTATTTATGGTATTTGGTTTAGCGAATGTAGCCTTACCATTAACAAGTTCTTTTATTGGAGAATTTATGATGCTTTCTGCATTGTTTACTCATAATCCAGTTTTATGTGTTGTTGCTTGTTTAGGAGTAATTCTTTCGGCAGTATATACACTAAGATTATCAAGCGAAATTTTGTTTGGAGAAGTAAAAAACATCAAACAAAAAGATGCAAAAAAAGGAAGTTTTGGATCTATTGCTGTTTTAGCAGTTATCGCCATAATCATTATTGTAATTGGAGTTTATCCAACACCAATTTTTAATTTATTAGCTCATTAAATCATTTTGAATAAATAGAATATGAATACTATTATTTTATCAGCACTTTCAGGAATTATTTTGATGTTTAGTGGATTCTACATCAAAAATAATCGTGCATTAAATATTCTTTCTGTTGTCTTATTTTTCGGAATGATTATAGGAGGAATTTTCGAATTGAAAGGTTGTTCAATGTTTGCAGGAAAATTCGATAATATGATTGGAGAATCACTTTACGGTGTTTCTTTCTTTATCGCATTAGCAGCTTTGGCAATTTTTTACTTATTATTAAATAAAGACGCTTTTGGTAAAGTAGGAAAACATACTGCAGAATATTATGCATTGATTTTCTTTTCTTTTACTGGTATTGCAGTATTAGCACACTTTCATAACTTAGTAATAATGTTTTTAGGGATCGAATTAATGTCAATTCCAATGTATATTATTGCAGGAACAAATAAAGAAAGTTTAAAAAGTACAGAAGCCTCTGTAAAATACTTCTTAATGGGAGCTTTTTCTACAGGGATTTTAATGCTTGGAGTTACATTTTTATATGGAGCTACAGGAACATTTATGGTAGATCAATTAGTTAATTATAATCCAGCTTTTGAGAATATTTATTTCGCAGGTTGGTGTTTAATTATCTTTTCTTTCTGTTTTAAAGTTTCAGCAGCACCATTTCATGCATGGACACCAGATGTTTATGATGGGACGCCAACAGTGTTTACATCATTCATGTCAACAATTATAAAAGGAGGATCATTTTTAGGATTTATTTTAGTTTTAAAATCATTTCCAACAAACGCTGAATATGCTGAATATTACAGATTATTATTTGCCGCAATCATCATCTTAACATTGTTTATTGGAAACTTTGGTGCAATATCTCAAAAATCTGTAAAACGATTAATGGCTTATTCATCAATTGCACAAGCAGGATTTATGTTGTTTGTATTATTTACAATTAATTCAGCTTCAAAAGAAGCATTAATGTTTTATACAATCGCATATTCTATTGCTAACTTTATTATTTTCTATGCAATTAATCAATTCAAAAGTCCAAAATTTGATAGTTTTGCAGGCTTAGGAAAAGCAAATCCAATTTTATCTGCTGCACTTACTATTTCATTAATCTCATTAGCTGGAATTCCATTAACAGGAGGTTTCTTTGCAAAGTTTATGGCATTGAGTATAGGAGGGACAAATGATAAAAATTTATTTTTAATTGTAGTTGCTTTAGTAATGGCAGTATTAAGTATGTACTACTATTTTAAAGTGATTAATTATATTTACTTTAAAAGAGGAAAAAATAAAGTTAAAACACAAGATGGATTAACTAATTTTCTTTTAGTTTTAGGAATGATTATCCTAATTGTAATGGGAATTTTTCCAGGAATATTATCGTCATTTTTGCAAACACCAATGTGGTAATTGCATAATGACATTGATATAGTTTTTTATTATTTATTATTTAAAAAAGCTCGTGATATTTTTATCACGAGCTTTTTTTATATCCTATGTTTAGGAGATTATAACTTCGAAAGTTGTGATTAGGGTTAATGTCTACATTTACAAATTAAAAGTAATTATCGAAAGTTTAACTTATCATCTAACTTAATTTAAATACTTATTATAGAAATTCTCTTGTGAAAAATAAAGACTTTTGTGATTTATAATTAGTTGTTTATGAAAAATTTTATAAATATTTTTTTAAAAAGTAATCAGAATATAATAGTTATTTTGCTTTTAGTGGTGTTATGCTCAGCTTGTGTTAATCGATATAATAAAAATGAGATAAATTCTGCTGATGTAGACATGGATGTTATTGGTAATTTAATTCTTGAGAATATAACAACAGGTTTAGTTGTTATAAATGAAAACTTCATATCTAATAAGTATTATGATTCAATAATAAAAGAAACTCAGAAATATAAAAATTATCAATCTTTAAGAGATATAAAGGAGATAAAATCAAATTTTGACATAAGTGAGATTAAATTTAGAAAGCCTTTTATTTTTAAATCAGAAGTTACAGATTCTATAAAGTTAAGCCATTTAATTATTACATATATATCATTTTCCAAGCCATATATCAACAAGAGAAATGAAGTAATTATTTATAATGAATATTACGTAGGTCCACTTCATGGAGGTGGAGATATTTATGTTTTCTCCTTGGATAAGAATAAAAAATGGACTCTAAAACATAAGTATATTGATTCTAAATCGTAATGAGAAACGGTATTTTTATTTTATGCATCATTTCAGGGATTTTATTTTCTTGTTCTTATTTTAATTTGAAAGAAAAGAAATCATACAAAATAGAGTATAAAATTGGAGGAGAGGAATATTATATTCCTAAAAATTATCGAATTGAGAATTTACCAAATAAAAAGGTGAAATACCAGATAAGTGTTAGTCAGTCGGATTTAGATTTTATAAACAATACAATTATAAATACTGATTTCTTTAGTATAAAGAATCCTTCTATTAAAAATTCAATCGGCCTAGTATCTGGAGAAGGGTATTTTCTAAAAATAAATTCAGAGAAAAACACTAATACGCTTTTCTTGGAGAGTTTGAATACAGAATATTACTCTAATAATGAAAATAATAAGAGAGCAATAAAAATTATTTCAGTTGTAGATAGTATTCTTGTTAAATATAAATAATTACCATAAGAGACTAGTAAAAACTATTCTCTTTTTTATTTAAATACTTATTATAGAAGCTCTTTAGTGGAAAATAAAGACTTTTGTAATTTATAATTAGTCGTTTAAAAAATAAAACTTAGCAAGGTCCTTTTAAAAATCAATTCTGTGGAAATGGATTAGGTCCTAATGCAAAGTTTAAAGCTTTAAAATTTTTCTATTGGCCTAGTCTTAAATATGAAACAAGAATATCTAACAAATGGTAAAAAAAATATTAATATCAATAAGTTCAATCTTAATTGTTCTAATTTTTTTATTTTTTATTCTTCTTCATTTAAAAAATAAAAATAGTTTTTATACATCAAGTTCATCTATAGAAGCTGAACAACATAAAAGTTGAGTAAAAAAGATTGAAAACTATTCTGTAGATTGTATAGATAAGGATATTATAAAAGAGATTTGGATTGAAAAATATCATCGAAAGAAAAATTTATTTTCTTCAAAATTTGTATATTCTAGTGAATACTCTTTACTAATAAAAGTAGATGAATCTAAAGTAGATGTATATAGATATGATCATAAAGCTTATAGATATTTTAGTAATGACTCTTTGAATTCTAGAAAATCTATAGCAAGAAATCATGATGGTTTTTTTATTCCAATTTATAATGATACATTATTAAATAGTATTGATTCTATAATAATAAGATCTGATAAATCTTGTTTAGAAATAAAAATTCCTTTAAAATAATTACCATAAGAGACTAGTTTTTACTAGTCTCTTTTCTTATTAATGTTTTTTTAGAACAAAGCATAATACGATTATATATTTTGTTTTTAATCATCGTATTTTCTTACAAATTACTTTGTAAATTTGCCACATGAGTGGAAAATTATATTTGGTTCCTACACCAATTGGAAATTTAAAAGACATGACTTTTCGAGCAGTTGAAATATTAAAAGAATCTGACGTTGTATTAGCAGAAGATACTCGAAATAGTGGTATTCTTTTAAAACATTACGAAATATCTACTCCAATGCGTAGTTACCATATGCACAATGAACATCAGGCTACGGAAGATATTATTCGTCAATTAAAAGAAGGACAAATTATTTCTATTATTACAGATGCTGGAACTCCAGGAATTTCTGATCCAGGTTATTTATTAGCCAAAGAATGTGTAGCAAATAATATTACAATAGAATGTTTACCAGGAGCTACTGCTTTTGTGCCTGCACTTGTTGTATCTGGTTTACCAAATAATGAGTTTACTTTTGTTGGGTTTTTACCAGTGAAAAAAGGAAGAAAAACAAAATTAGATTCTTTATTAGAAGAAAAAAGAACAATGGTTTTTTACGAATCTCCACATAAAATTGGAAAAACATTAAAAGATTTAGCAGAAGCTTTTGGAGCTGAAAGAAAGGCTAGTTTATCTAGAGAAATCTCAAAGAAGTTTGAAGAAACGTTGAGAGGATCTTTAACAGAGTTAGCTGAAATTGCTGAGAAAAGAAACCTAAAAGGGGAAATGGTTTTGGTTGTAGAAGGAGTTTAATCTCTAAAACGAATATCTTTTATATTTAATTGCCAAGTTCCTTTACCTTGCCAGTAATTCATGCCGATAGTGAAAACCATATCAAATGATTTTCCTTTCTCTAATTGTGGAGCGAATTTCCCAAGTTTAAAACCAATTGATGGAAATGTAACGCGCGTATCTTTCTGATGTACATATAAACGAGCATGCTCTTTACCAACCAATCGAAAATCTGTTGCCAACAAGTCTTTTGCAATGAAAACAGGATTCATATTATCTGGTCCAAAAGGTGACATTCTCATTACAGATTCTAAAAAAGAACGTGTCATATCATTAAAAGAAATTTCTTTGTCAATTAAAATAGATGGAGAATATAATTTTCCATTCGAAAATTCTTTTACAGTTTCATCAAATTTCAGTTTAAACTCTTCGAAATTTTCCTCTTTTATAGATAAACCTGCTGCAGCCATATGTCCTCCAAATTGAGTTAGCAGATCAGCATTTTTTTCAATAGCAGAATAAATGTCAAATTCTTGTATAGAACGGGCTGAGCCTACAATTTCTCCTTCAGTATTTTTTGTAAATACAATTGTTGGTTTATAGTATAAATCAACTAAACGAGAAGCAACAATTCCAATAACTCCTTTATTCCAACTCGGATCATAAACAATTGTAGAATATTTCCCTGATGTATCAATTCCACTTAATTGTGCAAGCGCACCATTTGTGATATCAACATCAAGCATTTTTCGCTCGTTATTTAATGAATTAATTTCTTGTGAATATTTCTTACAATCTTCTTCGTTTGTACTCAACATAAAGCGAACAGCTTCTGATCCGTGTTTTATTCTACCTGCAGCATTTATTTTTGGAGCAATGGAAAAAACAACATTTGAAATGTTGACGTTATTTCGAATATTAATTGGAATTAAATGTTGAAAAGCCAAACGAGGCTGAGTATTTAATCTTTCTAAACCAGCAAAAGCTAGAATACGATTTTCTCCTGTAATAGGAACAATATCAGCAGCAATACTAACAGCAACTAAATCTAAAAATGGTAAAAGGTTTTCTTTTGGAAGATTAAATTTTTCTACATAAGCCTGTACTAATTTAAAGCCAACACCACAACCACTTAAATCTTTGTAAGGATATCGACAGCCTTTCTGTTTAGGATCAAGTACAGCATAAGCTTTGGGAACAGATTTATCGGGTAAATGATGATCACAGATAATATAATCTATTCCTTTTTTCTGAGCATAAAGTATTTGCTCGTGTGCTTTAATACCACAATCTAATGCTATAACAAGCGAAATATTGTTTTCTACTGCAAAATTTATACTTTGTAAAGAGATTCCATAACCTTCGTTATTTCGGTCTGGGATATAAAAAAAGACTTTCGAGTAGATAGAAGACAAAAACTCGTAAAAAAGTGTTACGGCTGTCGTTCCATCTACATCGTAGTCTCCAAATATTAAGATATTCTCTTGATCGTCTATAGCATTTTTAATACGAGAAACAGCATCTGCCATTCCTTTCATTAAAAATGGGTCATGTAATTCTTCTAAAGAAGGATTAAAATAGGATTTAGCTTGATCGTAATCAGTTATCCCTCTTTGGGCTAATAAAATAGAAAGTGCCTCTGAAATGTTAAGTGAATCTTGTAAATTCTTAACTATTTCTGTTGAGGGTTTTTGTTTTATTTCCCATTTTTTTTCCATCTCTGTAATTTACATAAATTTTAATTATAGAGTGGGGATAAAGCGTAAAATTATTTTGATTTATTCGCTTCTTTAATGTATTTTTCTAAAGCCATTGTCATAGATGGCGTCTGTGGTGATGGCACCTCAATATCTACACGTAATCCCATCTCTTTTGCTTGAGCGGCTGTTGATTTTCCAAAAACAGCTATTCTAGTTTCATTTTGAACAAAACTTGGGAAGTTTTCAAATAATGATTTAATTCCCGAAGGTGTAAAAAATACTAAAATATCGTATTTAACGTCAGATAGATCAGATAAATCGCTAGATACTGTTCTAAACAATGTAGCTTTTTGCCAATCCAATTTCAAGCTGTCCAATAAATTTGGAACATCTGGTTTTAATACATCAGAAGCTGGTAATATGAATTTTTCGTCTTTATGTTTCTTAAACAAGGGTAATAAATCAGAAAAAACTTTTTCTCCAATATAGATTTTACGTTTTCTGTAGACAATGTATTTCTGTAAATAGAAAGCAATTGCTTCCGATTCGCAGAAGTATTTCATTGAGTCTGGAACAGTAAAACGCATTTCCTCTGCTAAGCGGAAAAAATGGTCTATTGCATTACGACTTGTAAAAATAACAGCTGTAGCTTTATTAAAATCTAACTTTTGCTGTCTAACTTCTTTTGCGTCAATTCCAACAACTTGAATAAATGGTCTAAAATCAATCTTGATTTTATTCTTTTTCTCAATCTCGTAGTAAGGCGAGTTCTCTGCCTGTGGCTTAGGTTGTGATACTAATATTGATTTAACTTTCATAGTAATTTTAGATTACTTTACCTATTGTTAATAGTTTTGCTAAAACCATAATTGGTAAAATTTCTAGGGTGCAAAGGTACAAAATATTATAATACCAAATTGATTTATTATTGTTTATTTGTTTTGAATAAATATAATATACTTCGATTAATCTGTTGATAAACAGTAAAATGAAGCCAATCATCATTAAATATTCTTTTGTAATGCTTGTGTAAAAAAATAAAAAACAAATGATTAAAAGTAATAAAACATTCTTTGCATTTACAAAACTCGAACTTTTCATAAAGAATGAAACCGAACTAGATTCATAAAAAACACGGTAAAAAGTAACCTCAATTAATAGCTTAAAAAGCATGATTACACTTATAATTCCAAATGTAATTGCAACACTAGATAAATAGTAAAATTTAAAATTACCAAAGTAATTATAACTAATGTTATAATACGAAACCATTAACAAACTAAGTAATAAAACGGTTATACCGTTTACAATAAAACTAAACAATGTTGTATTGTCATCGGTAAAACTCATATATTCGGTTTTATTGTTTAATGTTTTGAAATTCTTTGCGAACAAATATTTCGATGCGCAAACAAATAATAAACATACAACTACTACGATAAGTACGGTGTCGTTACCAATCGTATTTTTCCCTATAGAAATTAATTCGTTTGTTTTCATAATTTTTTCAAAAATACAAAAGACTAATTATCTTATAACTATCTTTATGCCCACAAAATTATATTTATGTCGGACAAATTAGTCATTATCCCGACTTATAACGAAAAGGAAAACATAGAAGCCATTATTCATGCCGCATTGTCGGCAGAAAAAATGTTTGATGTATTAATTGTTGACGATAGTTCTCCAGATGGAACAAATGAAATCGTAAAACGATTAATACCAGCATATAATGGTAGATTGCATTTAGAGATTCGTACAGAAAAAGACGGATTGGGACGAGCTTATGTACACGGTTTTAAATGGGCTTTAGCTAATAATTATGAATACATTTTTGAGATGGATGCAGATTTCTCTCATAATCCAAATGATTTACCTCGCTTACATCAAGCATTAGTAGATGGTGCCGATTTAGCAATTGGTTCTCGTTATTGTAATGGTGTAAATGTTGTAAACTGGCCAATGAACAGAGTATTATTGTCTTACTTTGCTTCTAAATATGTTCGTATTATTACAAATCTCCCTGTACATGATGCTACAGCTGGTTTTGTAGGTTATCGTGCGAGTGTTTTGAAATCTTTAGATTTGGATAAGATAAAATTTAAAGGTTATGGATTTCAGATTGAAATGAAATACAAAACATGGATTAAGAAATTTAAACTTAAAGAGGTGCCTATTATTTTTACGGATAGAACATTAGGTGAATCTAAAATAAGTTCTGATATTATTGGAGAAGCAGTTTTTGGAGTTATATCTTTACGTTTAAGAAACATATTCGGAAAATTATGAAACATTTAATTTTATTTAGTATTCTATTTTTGGGATTATTTAATTGTGCTCCTAAAAATTATGATGAACCCAAAAATTTAATTGGTAAATCTGATATGACCGAGATTTTGACAGAGTTATATATCGGTCAGCAAGGAATCCAGTTTTTTCCGAATCCAAACGAGGATATGAATTTAAATTTAGCAAAAAATGCTGTTCATATCATGAAAAAACATAACGTAACTTATCATGATTTTTCTGAAAGTTATAAATATTACACCATGCATCCAGAAAGTTTTAATGAGATGCTGAATGATGTAAAAAAGAATTTAGAAGATAAATTATCTAAGGAAGAAAAAGAACGTTTAAAAAATCAACAACAAGATTTATTAAAAACAAAATAGGAGATTCATTGAATCTCCTATTTTTTATATGTATAATTTGATTGTTATATCAAGTTTGATTTCATTTATTCTAAAATATAATTGTGTTTGTAACCAAACATCCCTCTATCTTTAATCATATCTGCAACACCTTCTGGACATTCAGATTCCCATCCGTCTTCAGCATTTTCTATTTTTTCTAAAATTCGGCGCGAATAAGAATGTAAATAATCATCATTGTAATTTAAAATATCCTTAATTCTTCCGTTGTATAAGAAGTACTTGTATAATTCGTGTACACTATCACTAACCAATAAATTTTTAGATGTTAGTAAAATGTTTTTCTCTTTATCAAGATATGGATATAAATAAACTTTTACATTTTTCTTGAATAATTTACCAAAGGCTTCCATAATTCCACCAGGTAAATCAGCATAATATTGCTCGTTGAAAATTTCTACTAAATTGTTAACACCCATTGTTAAACCAATCTTCGTTTGGTTTCGAGTGAATTTAGAAAAGTAATCAACTAATTTATAATATTCAGAAAAGTTAGAAATAATAACATTGTATCCTAAACTTCCAATAACATCTGCTCTATCTAAGAAATCACGTTCGTTTAATTCTCCTTCAAAACCAGAAGCAATTAAATTAGAAAGTGTAATCTCAAAAAGGATTTCAGTATTTTCTTTATTTACAGCATCTTCTTGTTTAAAGATATCCAATCCACCTTCAAACATATCCATATTAACATTCATAAAAGGACGAAACGAACCTCTTATAGCAAAAATGTTTTTCTTATATAATAAATCTGCTGGTAATATATTTTTTCCTTGAGGATTAAAAACAGCAACGTCAGTCATTCCGTTTTTAACTAATTGAAGAGACATTAAGCGATTATCAACATATTTGAATTGAGGACCGCGAAAATTAATCATATCAATTTCTAATTGATCTTTATCTAATGTATCGTATAAAGACTTAATTAATAATCTAGGATTATCGTAGTAGTAGTAAGCACCATAAATTAAATTAACACCTAAAACCCCAAGTGTTTCTTGTTGCAATTGTGCTGAATTCTCTTTGAATTTTACATGAAAAATAATTTCGTTTGCTTTTTCTTCTTCAGCATTTAATTTAAAACGAAGTCCAATCCAACCTTGTCCCTCATTCTTTTTAGAATAATCAATTGTAGTAACTGTATTAGCGTATGTAAAAAAAGCTTTCTCTTTATATAGGTCATCCACTAATCGCTCTTTCATTAGTTCCATTTCATGGTCTAACATTTTCTTTAAACGAGCCTGAGTTACATAGCGTCTGTTTTCTTCAACGCCATAAATTGAGTCTGACATTTCTTTATCATAAGCACTCATTGCTTTTGCAACTGTACCAGAAGCTGCACCTGCGCGATAAAAAAAACGAACGGTTTCCTGCCCTGCTCCAATTTCGGCAAAAGAACCATAAATCTTCGGATTAAGATTAATTTCTAATGCTTTTTGTTTTGGAGTAAGAACTTGTTTTAATGCCATATCTAAATTTCAAATAGTTTGTGGTAAATTTACCAAATCATTATGGCTAAATCAAATATAATACTACATTTTTTAGGAACGGGAACATCGCAAGGAATTCCTATTATAGGAAGTGATCACCCTGTTTGTCTGTCTTCTAACCCAAAGGATAAACGGTTAAGGTCGTCTTTGTTATTGGAAAAGAATGGTAAAGTAATAACTATTGATAGTGGTCCAGATTTCCGTCAACAAATGTTGCGCTACAATGCAAAAAGATTAGATGGAATTATTTATACGCACGAACATAATGATCATGTAATGGGATTGGACGATATTCGACCATTGGTGTTTAAATCTGGTGAAGATTTAAATGTTTTTGGCTTGGAAAGAGTTTTAAAAGAATTACATAATCGATTTCCTTATATGTTTGTGGAGGAAAAATATCCTGGAGTACCAACTGTTATAGAAAATGTAATAGGTGAGGATAAATTTGAAATTGCGGGATTTTCTATTCAACCAATTAGAATATTACATGGAGATTTACCAATTTTAGGTTATATCATTGACGATAAAATTGCTTATTTAACAGACGTTAAAATAATTCCAGAAGAATCGTTAGAAAAATTAAAAGGAATTGAAGTTTTAATTATTAGTGCTTTACGTACAGAGCATGAACATTTTTCTCATATTTTATTAGATGAAGCTATTCGTTATTCAGATATAATTGGAGCGAAAAAAACATATTTTACACATATTTCTCATTATTTAGGTTTTCATGATGAAGTAGAAAAAACTTTACCAAAAGATAAACATTTGGCTTTTGATATGTTAGAAATTATTCTATAAATGTTTTATAAAAAACATTTGGATATGTTCTTCAACTAATCTTATATTTGCAATCCATAAAAGGCTCGGATGGCGGAATTGGTAGACGCGCACGACTCAAACTCGTGTTCCTTTGGAGTGTGGGTTCGATTCCCACTCCGAGTACTAAAAAACCTCAACTACAATTAGTTGAGGTTTTTTTATTTTTTATTTGACAACCGATTGACAACGATTTGTAAAAAAGTTAATTTTCTCAATACCTCATTACTTAAAAACTACATTACATAAATTATATAAAGTATATAAAAATTATGGTTAAAATAGTTCGTGGTTTTTATATATTACTAAGATTTTTACTTTGTTTAACATAAAATCTGTTATAGGTTTAATAATATTTTTTCTTCAACCATAAACTTGTCTTTACTAATAAAATCAAAACAGGAACTTCGACTAATGGACCGATAACTCCTACAAATGCTTGTGGAGAATGCAATCCGAAAATTGCGATTGATACAGCAATAGCTAATTCAAAATTGTTTCCTGCAGCAGTAAATGCAATAGAAGCATTTTTATCGTAAGGAACTTTTAGAGATTTATTAATAAAAAAGCTTACAAAAAACATTAGTACAAAATAGATGATTAATGGTATCGCTATTTTCACAACGTCCATAGGTAAATCCAAAATCTTATCTCCTTTTAAGCTGAACATTAAAACAATGGTAAATAACAAAGCATATAAAGTGATTGGAGATATTTTAGGAATAAATTTTCTATTATACCACTCTAAACCTTTTGTTTTGATTAAAGTATATCGACTTATAAAACCTGCTAAAAAAGGTACACCTAAGTATATCAATACACTTTTTGTTACATCTTTCATTGATACTGATACATTGAAATTAGCTAATCCTAATTTATTTGGTAGTACATTAATGAATAACCAAACCAAAAAGCTATAAGAAAGTATTTGAAAGATGCTATTTAAGGCAACTAACATTGCAGTGTATTCTCGGTTTGCTTTAGCTAAATCGCTCCAAACAATCACCATTGCAATACATCTTGCTAAGCCAATTAATATTAAACCTGTCATATAATTAGGTTCATTTCTTAGAAACAATACGGCTAAGCCAAACATTAAAAATGTACCTATAAACCAATTAAGGAATAATGAAATTCCGATAACCTTTTTATTCTTAAAAGCTTCTGGTAACAAAGTATAATCTACTTTTGCTAATGGTGGGTACATCATTAGTATCAAACCTATTGCTAAGGGAATATTTGTGGTCCCAACGCTTAATGAATCTGTAAGGGTTGAAATAGTTGGAAAGAGATAACCTAAACTTACACCTATTACCATTGCAAGAAAGATCCAAAGTGTAAGATATCTATCTAAAAATTTTAATTTTGGTTGCATAATTTATTTTGTTATCTGCGAAAAAACATACATCATTTCTGTTGCTATTTCATTACTTATTTGTTCGTAAACTTGATTTTGTTGTGGAGTTCCATCTGAGATTTTTGGATCTTCAAAAGGTATAGATATTCTTTTTTCTGTACCAGGAATAAAAGGACAATCTCCATCAGCTTGCGAACATGTCATAATTGCTACAAATTGTGATATAGGATTAAATTTATCATCATATTTTTTAGAAAAACCAATGATTGGATGTTGATTCTCATCGTATTTAATTGTATAAATAGGATTAGAATTATCTGCTATGATTTGAATATTAAAACCTTGATTTATCAACGTTTTCACAATTTTAGGGAATAAAGCTGTTGCTTCTGTTCCTCCCGAATAACATTGTACATTAGGTATATTAAAATACACAGCAGCTACCTGTGCCCAAATTTGTGAAAGCTGACTTCTTCGAGAGTTATGCGTACAAATAAAGTTGATATTTACAGATTGTTTAGCATCTACTTTATTTTGAATATAATCTATAAAAGGCTGTAAAACTGCCTTTCTTTCAATAGATATTATATCGAAATTTTGTATTCTAGTAATTTCTTTAGATAATTTTAAATACATATAAAATTTATTTTTAGACTTAACAACAACCTGAGTTTGGTGTACAATAAGAAGATTTATTTACTTTAAATTTGTTTTCTGTTACAAGTGGAATACCACAAGCATCTTCTGCTAAACAAGCAGTTAATTTATTTTTTAAAACAAAGTTTTTACCATTGAAATCTAAGTCATACTTACCTATCGTTCCAGCTTGATATTCAACTTCTATTTCTCCGTTTTCAATACCTAATTTGTTTTCTGACAACTCTATAATGTGTAATAACTTATTAGGCTTCAATCTATGCTCATAGTCATCTGCATTCCATAATTGAAAATTAACAACTTTTTCGTTTCGAATCGTTCCACCACAATCAATGAAGTTTTTAGTAATTTGTCCAACTTCTGTTACATGAAAGTGTTCTGGTACAAATGTTCCATCTTCTAATTGAAATTCTACGTTTTCTAATTTTGGTAGTATCTCTTTAATTTCTGATAATTTCATAATTATTTATATTTTATTATTTAAATTACATCGTAATATTACGATGTTTATCAATAAAAAAAATGCTTTTAACAGCATTGATTTATATTTATATCTTGATTGAAAAAAGAAATTAATTCATTTTTAATTTCATTCCAAATATTTTCATCAATACAATAACATACTGATTTACCCTCTATAGTTCCTTGAATAATTCCTATACTTTTTAACTCTTTTAAATGTTGAGAAATAGTAGCTTGAGCCAATCCTAGTTCATCTACTAAATCATTACATATACATGCTTTTTGATTAATTATATGCTGTATAATTGCAATCCTAGCAGGATGACCTAAAGCTTTAAACAAAACAGCAAATTTATTTTGTTGATCTGTAAAGAATTCTGTTTTAGTAATACCCATATCTAAATATTTATTATTGCAATATTACGATGGTAACATCAAACAATAAAAATATTTTTTAATATTTAACATAAATTTTATTATAATCTTTCTTTTTTATGTAGGTAATTTAAAAGTATTTTCGAAACAGATGAATAAAAACACATAATCAACTCCTCCGCAACCCTCTTATAGCAATCTTACTCAAACAGCTCAAATTTATTAAACTATTTATTATCTAATAAACTGTTTAAACGTTGCGTTATAATTGAGTTATAAATATTTGTGATTCTGTATTATATTTGGTCATGAAATATTATTATATGTATGAATGATCTTAGCATAATATTTACTTTTTAAAAACCTATACTACTTTACGCCTGTGTAATGACAACGGAAAAATCTTTAATCAGAATAGACCTTTTTAAAACTTCTTATTTATCTTGTAAATCTAAGCGATGAGGTTTTTATTTGTCCAATTATGGACAAAAAAGGCAAAACAATCAATTTAAACTATTTTTAATTGTCTCAATACGGAAAGTTTTATACCTAATTCTTTACCTGCACGTATGGACTCGGAAAATTCAGGATATTTTCTCTTTTTAAGGACTCCGAGAAGCTAGGTAAATCTTTCTTTTAGGTATATACAAAATTCCGAATCCTTACCCTTTTTATGGATTCAAAAAATTATTTAAAAATTAGTGGCACAATTTGCCATTTAGTGCCAAATATAAACTTATTGAACTATAAAAAATACTTAGGCCAGTGTGCATATGGCCTGAAATAATTATGGAAATTGTTCATTTATAATAACAAATACCTCATCTAAGTGATGAGGTACTTGTTATTTTTGACAAACTATTGATAATGATGTAAAATATATTTTAAAACATTACTCCAATTCTTAACCAATAATTTTTATTTCTGATCCATTTACTTCTATAACTTGTTCGTTACTTATTGGAATTAAATTAATTTGATCTTTGTAAGTGTTAAAAACTTCTTCTATTATTTCGGTAAAAGGCTCACTTTTGTAATGTGGCAAAGGATAAAAGTCTACACAACCCAATCCTGAATAATCTTTAAGGTTTTGTGCTTTGTTTTTATCGTCAACTTTTTCCAAATATTCAATGTTTTTAGATAGTATCACACTTCCTGCAGATGTTCCAATATAAATTTTTCCATTTTTTATTTGTTCAGAAATCAATTTATCTGCTTTTGATTTTCTTAATTCTTGAAGTAAATAAAAAGTATTACCGCCAGAAACATAAATAAAATCATTTTTTGATAAGGTTTGAGCAATTTCTTTCTCATTCTTATTAGAAATATTTAGATCTTCCACAATAAGTCCAAGTTTAATGAGTGCATTTCTATCGTCATCAACATATTGTGTATAATCTTCAACAACACTAGCTGTTGGAATAAAAGTTACCGTTTTGCCCCAAATATTTTCTCCACAAAAATTTTCAAAGTATTGTGCCACATCATAAAAAGAAGATGTTATGAATAGTTTTTTCATTGCTATGTCTTTCTATTTTTAATCTTAAATAAAAGTACTCATTAAATATAAAAAAAGTCAATACAAAAAGCTGTATTGACTCTCTTCAATGACTTTGTTTATTTTAAAATTAATTCGTTTGGGATCTTTATTAACCTATTTTATTAGATTTTGTTCTATTACATTTTTCACAAAGCAATTGTAAATTTCTATAGGTATTAGATCCTCCTTTTGAAAATGGTATAATATGATCAAATTCTAATTTTTCATTATTTCCACATTTTACACACCTTCCTCCGTCTCTATTCCAAACTCTATCTTGAGTTTCTTGGGAAATAGATTCTCTTTTATTATTATCAAAATAATCATTAAATATAAATCCTTCTTCTTGAAGTTCTTGTAAAACTTCCTTTCTTAATTCTTCTTTTCTCTTTTTTTCTAAAATTTCAAACTTTATCTGCTCTTTAAGATTATTTTCTTCTTTAATTTTCAATTCTGAATAATATTTATTTATCCTACTATTAATTTCATCTTCATAAGAACTTAATAACTTAGTATTAAAATAAAATTCACTTTTAAATAAATATTCTAATTCGATTTCATCACTAATTAAAACTTTCCTAGCATTTGAACCTTGAAAAGGACCTACTATTCCTGCTACTTCTAATTGGTCCATTAATCGTCCAGCTCTATTATATCCTAATTTTAACTTACGTTGTAATAAAGAAGCAGAACCTTGTTGATTCAAAACAATTAATCTAGCAGCATCTTCAAAAAGCATATCTCTATCAGATAAATCTATATCTAATGCTAATGATTTATTTTCTGTACCGATTCTTTTGTTTACTTCCTTGGAAATATATAATTCAATTTCTACATCTGTTAATATTATTTGTTTCTCAACAGATTCATAATTAGTATTTATCTTAGATTCCTCATTAATTGAATCTTCATTTAAATTAGTTTCTACTTTAGAATTTTCATCTATTTTTTTAGTTTTAATTCTATTCTTATCATTAAAAATATTTAGTATCTTTTTAAGCATTTTATTTTTTTAAATTTTAGTAATCTACACGTAATTTAAACAAAAATATAATTTGTCTTTTAATTTTATTAATAAGATATTTTGAATTAAAATATTTTCTTAATAATCATATTATCAAATAGCCATCAAATAAACTTTCCTCACGCCTGCGTAATGACCTCAAAAAAATCTTTTTCCTTTTTTATGGAGTCGCAAAACTCGGGAAATTCATTTCTTGTGCGCGTGTGTAATGACAACGGAAAAACCTTTAGTCAAAGTTGAGGTATCTTTTTATTTATTCTTTCTTTTTTAGGACTCCGAGAACGAATATTATTCTTTCCTTTTCTGGACTCGGAAAATTCAGAATATTTCCGTTTTTTATGGACAGACAAAATTATTTAAAATTAGTGCAACAAATTGCCATTTAGTGCCAAATTTAAAATTAACGAACTATAAAATACGCGTGCGTTCGCGCTTGTGGACTCCAATAACTATAGAAATTGTTCCACTATAATAAGAAATACCTAATCTTTTGGATGAGGTATTGTTTTGTTAATTTGATTACATTTGAATAAATACAAATACCCTTAAACAAAAATATGAATAGAATTATACTTATTGGAAATGGTTTTGATTTAGCACATGGTTTAAAAACTTCTTATAATGATTTTATAGATTGGATTGTTGAAAGTAAACATAAATACCTTGAAGAAAATCGATATAGATATGAAGATAATGATATAAGTTATTCTCCAGGTAAATATAATAACATAAATATACCTCTTGAAAAAGTTAAAGAAGTCTTTAGTACTTCAAATGACACCTTTTTTATGCCATTATTTGCTGGAGATACTTCATATGTTAATGATCAGTCATTTAGTTATGGAAGTGTTAATTATAAAAATAGTTTTTTAAAATTGATAATTCAATCAAGATATATAAAAGGCTGGGCAGACATAGAAACTATGTTTTATGATGAACTTAATCGATTATTAAATGATGAAAAAACAACTGATAAAGAAATAAAGAAATTTAATTCAGATTTTCAAAGAATAATAAACTTGTTGGAAGAATATCTATTGATTGTTGTAAAATCTAATAATTTAATTGAAGAAGATATAGAAAATAGAATATTATCACTTTTAACTAATAATCCAGTGAGTCAAAATGACATGTCAATAGAATTTAAAAATAGTAAAGAAACTAGAATACGTGGAATAGAAAAACAATTGGCTTTAGATAAAATATTGATTTTAGATTTCAATTATACAAAAACAATAAGTAAATATTTTGCTAATAGTACTAATGGTGTAATAATGAATAAAATTGAATACATTAATATACATGGAACTTTAAATGATCAATTGAATCCAATTATATTTGGTTTTGGAGATGAATTGGATGAAAATTATTTAAAAATTGAAAAATCAAGACTTACAGGTGTTTTAGAATATATCAAATCAATCAACTACTTAAGAACATCAAATTATCGATCTGTATTAAATTTTTTAGAGCTGTATAATTTTCAGGTATTTACTTGGGGGCATTCATGTGGTTTAACAGATAGAACATTGTTAAATCATATTTTTGAACATAATAATTGTGCCAGTATTAAACCATTTTATTATCAATGGTTCGATGAAAAGACTGAAAAATACTCGAATAATTATATTGAAGTAGTATCCAATATTGCAAGGAATTTTACTGATAAAAATAAACTAAGGGATCGTGTTGTTGATTTAAGTAGATGTGAACAGTTAATCAAATAGATTATTTAATATGAAAAAGAAATTTAAAAAAGAGTTAAATAAATACTCTTTATGGATTTTAATTGGAACAGCCCTTCCATTAATTATATATCTTTTTGTATTTGGATTAAATGGTTTATCTCTTAAAAACACCAATTGGTCTGATTTTGGAAGTTTTATTGGAGGTTATGCAACTCTTATTTTTGGAGCAGCTAATTTATATTTTCTTATAAAAATAAGTTATAAGCTAAGTCAAATTGATGAAGATAGAAATAATAAAAATAAAATTGATTCTGTTAAACCTTTAGGGATTATAAATTATGAAGTTGATTATAAGAATTTATGTTATAAAGTTGTTATTAATAATTTTGGTTTAGGTCCTTTGGTAGTAAAAAATTATTCCATAAAGTATGATGAAATTCTTTATGAAAATTTTGAATTTTTTTATAATAAGATAGCTTTAATTATGCAATCAAGTCAGTTGTTAAAAAGTATTGAAAAAGATAAATTTTTTGTAGGTTCTAATAGTAACTATGTTATTTTAGAAGTAGGTTTCAATCGTAAATATGAACCAGGTTTGAAAAATTTAAGCGGAACAGGAAAAAAGGATTTAAATGAATTTATAAAAAATATGAAATCAGTTGAATTAACTTTTGAATGTGAAGATATATTTGGGAATGTAACTGAATTGTTAGTGAATTAAATAAAACCTCATCAATTAGATGAGGTTTTATTATTAGCTATACTTTCCAATTCCATAATTCTCAGTAAAGTCATCAATATATTTGAATAAATCATATATTGCAAATTGAGTCTCTAATATTTCGAGTTTCCTTTCCTCATCTAGTCTTTTAAACTCTTCACTCCTAACATAAACACCAAATATTTCTGCAAACCCTCCTTTTGAGTAATCAATCAAATGATTGTTTTGATTTAATCTAGCTATATCATCAATAAATAAATCTTTATTACGTTGTTCCATTCCTTGGATTACCTCCCAATCACTTATATTTTCACTCATTATTTTTAAAGTTTTTCAGTGGGTTCATTGTTTACGAATAGCGATTGATTCCAATCAGTACCATCTAATAAAATACCTATTAAATTATTGATTGCATGAAATTGATTTCCAAAATTCTTTTCAACATTATTTAAATATGTCCCAGTTTTTTTATCGTAATTATCCTGGAGAATATTATAAATAATTCCTCTTGTTTTCCAAAGGTTGAACATTAAAAATTCAAACTTTCTATTGTTGCTAAGTGAATCAATTAACCACTTTTTATTTTTGGGATTTAAGTAAAGAACCTCATCTAGTTGATTAGATTGTTCTGCTGTTTGTATTAAAGTTATTGCTGTATTCATGTGTTATTAATGTAATCTAAAAGTTATTTGTATTTTAATACGACAAATCTAAAAGTTATTTACATTAAATACAAATATTATTTACATTTTTTCAAAATAATCATAATAACGTTTAGATTTTAGTATATTTGTTAAAACTTTACTTATGGAAATTTTAAGATTGAAAGAAGTTCTAAAAGAAAAAGGATTGACTGGTAAAGAATTAGCTGAAAAAGTTAATGTTACAGAAAACACTATCAGTTTTATGTCTACAGGTAGAACACAACCAAGGTTTGATTTATTAATCCAAATTGCCGAAGTTCTTGATGTTGATATCAAAGACTTATTTAATTCGACTAAAGAACCGGAAGAACTTGAAACCTTGTATATTTTCAAAGATGGATCTTATATTCCTATTGGAAAAATCAAGAAGTAAAACAAGCCCTACTATTATGTAGGGTTTATTTTTTATCGACCTATATAACGCCTACACGTGTGTGTGCGTACTGGTCGGACGCTCCCTTTTTCTCTCCTTTACTCTCTTAGTAATTTCATGAAATTTGTGTACTGCATTTTCCAGAGTGTCAATTTCCCATGCCCAGTAACCAAATGATTTAGATTTGGGATAACTCTCGATGTTGAACTTAGTATTTACTTTTATTTCAAATACTTCAAAAGTTTTTTTAATATAACTTCCATAAACTTTTTCATAAATCACTGCAAAGTCATTTCGTGCAATTTGATTAAATCTAAATCCTTTTACTTCTCCTCGTCCATCGAATTGTCTTTTTAACCTAACCTTATTGACATTTTTTGAACTTTCTCCATCTTGTTGGTGTGTATGTATGGATTTTGAATTAAAGTCGCTAATTTTTGATTTATTAACATTATTTTGAATTAATCCCATTTGTAAGACCTCAGCAATATTTTCTCTAGTAACGTCAATTAGAATTTTTAAATCAATTAACTTCATGATATTGGTTGAGGTTTCAAGTTTTTTGTATTCAATCATCTTAATATACTTATCCTTGTCGATGTAACTGTTATCGCTTTTCGATTGTTCGATATCTGATAAATTTAAAAACTGAGTTTCGAAAAATTCTGAATTGTTTAAATGGATCATATCATCACTAGATCCAAATCGACAAACTATTGAATTGTAAAAATCTTGCTTTGATTCTTCTTCTAAACTTAAAAAGTATTGTTTAATCTCTCGCTTTGTCATAGTGCAGGATTAAAATTTTGATGAATACATTTTACTAATCAACTCATAAGGGTAAACATTTTGACCGTTTACATAAGAGGGGTGCTGTACTTTCTTCGGTAGATTACCAGTTATTTTTTTATACTCCTTAGTGCATAATTTACCAAGCTGTTGCCTTTCTGTAACTGTAAGTTTTTTAAATACTCCGTTTGTTCTCAGAAATCTATCAACCGACCAATCATTGATAAAGTTGATTTGCTTTTCTTCTACTTTTTTAAGTCGGTTACTTAATTCTGTTATTTGCTTAGGTGTTGCAATTTCCTGGTAATGTTTCTCAACTTCAATAAAATAATTTCGGATACTTCTTCCTGCTTCTGTTTTTTCTACCATAGCCAATTCTTTAGCCATGTTTATACTGATTACATATTCATGCTTCCAAACTTTACGTTCCATCAATCTATGGAGCGTAAAATCTCTACCCTCGATAAATCCGTAAGCTTTAATACGCTTCTTGATCCATGTTGAAAAATCTTGTTTACTTTTCAGAAATTCGTGCAATTCTCTTGCTGATACTGTTTTGTTTCCTTTTTCTGATTGATTGATTTTTATTAACTCAAATCTTTTTGTTGTATTTTCTTCCATGATTATTTTAATTAAAAAATTGATTGATTTTAATTGCTCTTTCATTCTATCATCAAAACTTATTTTTCGGATACTATTTTATACTCTTCTAACTTCTCATTTTTAACACTACTTTTTTCATTTTTAGCGTTATTTTTTTCTTTTTTTAATTGAAAAAATGTGCAAATTCCACGTTTATCAGTGGAGCATTTTTATAAATCGCCTTTTTATGCAGGTTCTCTGTGTGGAATTTGCACATTAAAAAAAATATTTATTTTTTCCGTCATTTTGGCTTTAATCTCAGTATGAAAATTGTTTTTAATTAATAAGATTTTGAAATACTTTTTCTTGTTAATTAAATAAGTATTTCTATGCTTTGAATTCATTAAATCTTCCCAATATTCAAGACTATTACAATCATCCAAAAAAGCAATATCCTTTTCCTTAATTTGAGATTTATCA
Source organism: Chishuiella changwenlii (assembly GCF_900142565.1). Taxonomy (GTDB): domain Bacteria; phylum Bacteroidota; class Bacteroidia; order Flavobacteriales; family Weeksellaceae; genus Empedobacter; species Empedobacter changwenlii. Next base: position 93,092 of record NZ_FRBH01000008.1, on the reverse strand, counting down.
ATTTGTAAGTTTACAAGCAATACTAAATCCCATTCGCTCAATAATTCTTTAAACAACATTTCGTAAATTTCAATTTTCAGTAGATCATAAATAGAGTATATTCCTAGAGATTTTATTTTTTTAGATTCTTTACTTCTTACTTCAAACCTTAATGTATTTTTATCAATGTTGTAAGCTGGATAATCTAAGAATTGTAAACCTTTTAAGTATGCCTTAATCTCTTTGTATTTAGTTGCTTCGGATATTTTAAACGTTTCAATATCATCATACTTAATACTGAATTTAGAACGCTTGTAAAGAAGTAAACCGTCAAAGATTAATTGAGCATCTGAGTTAGGAATAATATTTAAACCGAATTCAATATTTACGACTTGTAACTCTTTTCTTGCCTCCTTTTCAATTTCTAGATAATCTAATATTTCATTAATCGATTTAATACACTCCAAAGGAGTAAAATCATCTCCGTTATGTTGGTAATTATTTTTGTGATAATGTGGACTAACTAAAACATCTACATAACCATACCCAATTGTAAAACCTTTCTCGATCGCTTTTCTAAAGTGTAGACCAATTTTAAAACCGTCCTTTTGTTTGAGTGATGTGTAATAATTGTTAATTGGTTTACATTCTAAAAAATCGGGGTGTATTAATAGCTTATTGATTATTAGATTATTCGAGGTTCTTAGTTTTAGTAAGTCAACCATAATCATTAACTTTGACTAAAATATTACGTTACCAGTAATATTTAAAATTGAACAATTGAGGCGCGTTTTATCGAGCCTCTTTTTTTGTTTATAAATCAAAGTGTTATTGGTTTTAAACTTTTCTCAACCTCAGAACGTAAGAAGTAGATACGAGATCCGATTCCTAATGGTTTTAGTTTACCATTCTTGCACCAGTTATTTAATGTACCGAATGTAATTTGTAGCATATCAACAACCTCTTGACGAGTTAAATACTCGTTTGGCTCTTTCGGTTGAAAGTTCTTTGCAAACTCAATTAATTGTGCTTTTAATCCGTCTTGGATTTCTTCTTGCAATTGTTCTTTAGTTAAAATGAAAAACTCTTGTCTCATATTAATTAGATTTAATGTTTAACATTGTTTCTATTTCAGAACGTTTAAAGAAAACTTTACAACTTTCACCTTCTCCAATTTTTATAAAAGGGATAACATTGTCTTTTTGCCACCTTGATAAAGTTGATGAACTTATATTTAGCAAATTCATTACTTCATTTCTTGATAATAAACCCAAATCATTGTTAGGTTTTTTAATTTCTAAATGAGGAATAATTTCAGCTATTAAAGAAGTTTTTAGCTGTTGGATTAATTCTGTTGGATCAATTCCGATAAATTGAATTTGTTTAGATTCTGCACTCATAATTAAGATTTTATGAGCAACAATATTAGAAGTGTTAAAAAACTAAAATATTCACAAATACACCTAAATGTTTTGGAAATAGTATACATATACTTAGTTTTGTTTATAAATAATATTTGTACGTCGCCAAACAATCCAAATATTATTACAACACGGGCAATGAATTTCTAATTTGTTGCCTTTTTATATTTATTTTTAAAAGTATTTTCTTTTATTATTTATTTCTTGTTCAAATGTATGCACACTTTCTTGTTAAAAAAAAAATTGAGTTTTGTCATATTTTATAAATGTTAAACAAAACTTAAAACCTAACACTTTTCAACAATTAATTACATTTTTTACCAATTTTTCCAATTTTCATTTGAAGTAATTCGAGGTAATTTGAAGTAATTTTAGTAACTCATGGAATCGTTTTTTAACTTTATTTTAACTCTCGTAAGTATTAATGATTATTTGATTTAATTAATCTTAATACTGGTTCTTCTTTTTTCATCATTTGAGCGTAATACATAGCAAAGGCATCTGCATTCGCGTCTTTATCTGCCTTTTGATTAATATACTTCAAAAACATTTTCTCCTCGCTATGTCCAGTAATTCCAATTAATACAGGTGTAGGCATTTTTCGATAAAAATTAGTTGCAAAGGACCTTCTAAAAGAATGAGAAGTAATGAATTTATATTTCGATAATGAAGTCAGAAGTTTTTTTCTATTATTTTCATCTATGACATAGCCTTTTACAATCTCATCAATTTTGGCTAATTCACAAACTTTTTGAATATGAGTATTGATTTTATTTAAAGATATTTTTTTAGGGAAGTCATTTAATATAATATCAATTACATAATCTTTCAATACTGGAATAGTTACGAATTTTTCGGTTTTTTGTTGAATTAAATCAAAATAGACTGCATTATCTTTTATTCGAATATTGTTTGATGTTAGGTTTAATAAATCGCCGCCACGTTGACCAATATAACAACCTATTAACAACCACTTTTTAACCTCTTTCAGATGAGGTGTAGGCATTTCAGTATTGTAAATTTTATCTAAATCATCAAATGATAAAGTATGGATATATCTTTCTTTATCATTCTGTCTAAAACCTTTTAAAGTAATTGAATTATTAGTTACTGTTATATTATCCTTTGAGGCTGAAACGCAAACACTCTTAATGTGTTCAAATTGCTTACCAGTATAATTGATAGTGTATTTTTTTTCATTCAATAACCATACTTTAAAACGATCAGTAAATGACTTTTCTAAATCACTAAACAGAATTGTTTTTTTGATTGTCTTTTCATATTCAGCAATAATGTTTTTAAACATTCTGTAATTTTTTACAGTACCTACTGATATTCCAATTTTACCGTTACGCTGCTCTCTTGTTGATGCATTATCTATAATGTACTGAATATAGTTTACGAATATCGAAAGATCCGTTTTTTCAACTCTATTAAAACACTTATCGATAATAGAGGTTAACCAATCATTATTTATTACAGTACCCTTCGTGCTATCTTCATTGAATTGTTCATTTACAAACAATGAAAGTCTTTCGAGTTTATTTTTTAAAAGTTTATTCGTTTCGTTATTTGTTTTAGGAAGATTAGTTGTAGTACTCCAGTCTTTCGCATTTATTGATAAACCTACTTTTCTTCTTAAGTTGATTTGTCGGTTTACTGAAAATCTTAAATATATCTGTGCATTGTCTGTTTTGTTTAACAAAACAAATTTTAGTGTAGCCATACCTTTAATACTTAAATTGAACAATTCAAATATATGTCATTTTGCTATTTATGACAACCGTTTGACAACCGTTTTTAAATATTATTGTATTTCATTATACTTTATTATATTTGTGAAGAAGATTTAAAACAACAATAAGTGTCTATTTAAAGGGGTTTAGCCTTGTTTATTGATTGTTTTATGAATTACTTGGATTAATGGGTGTGAGTGTGGGTTCGATTCCCACTCCGAGTACTTAAAAATCCCTTAAGTAATTATACTTAAGGGATTTGTTTTTTTGTGGCGAATGAGGAAGTAGATTCATAAAGTTTCGCTACCCATAATTTTAAAATGAGGAAAATCAAGAGATTTAAAAGAAATAATTAACTTTTTAATTATACGAAATACAGATATATAGAATTTTTTACGAAACTATAATATAATTTACTTCATAAAAAAGCAATGTTATAATGAAAAATCTTATAAAAATATATATAATTGAAAAACCTTGGTTTTCGACAGTAGTATTTATAGTTCTTCTTCTGTTAATTTCGCTTTTTAATTTAGGTAATATTTTATCTATATTACTTTTCTTAGTTGGGCTTATTTTTTTATTGTTAGCTAGTATAATTCAGTTATCAAAAAAAATATGGGCAGGATTTCTTAATTTATTTATAGCAATATCAATTATTTTGTTATTATACATTTTAGTAAATGTATTTTCAGATTTTATGATGCATTATCATAGATTATAAATGCATCCCCTAACAAGAGCTTAGCTAAATAACAGGTTAAAAGGAGAAGTTTGCATTTCTCCTTTTTTTGTTGCAACAAGCTTTTATATTTCCTTTTTTTATTCTACTCTTTCAGCAAATTCTCTTCGATAGGTTATCCCAATAGGAATGTATACATTATTAACCGTTACAGATTTTGTATCAAAACGTTCTATCTTTTTCAATCCTACAATATATGATTTATGAATTCTCATAAACAAATGATGAGGAAGTTTGTTTTCAAGCTCAGATGTAGTAGTGCTGGTTAATAAAAATTTATCCTTTAAAAAAATTTTAGAAAAATTTCCCTCACTTTGGATGTAAAATATATCTTCTACCATAATTTTTATATTGTCACGTTCTACCTTTATAAAAATGTATTGTGATTCACTATTTTTTACAATGTTTAAAGCTGAATATACAACATTATAAACTCTTTCTGTAGCCTTTGCAAAACGTTGAAAAGCTATTGGTTTTAAGAGATAATCTGACACACCAAGTTCAAAACCTTCAATAGCATAATCTTTATAAGCTGTTGTGAGTATGACTTTCGGGGGATTTTGAAGTGTTTTTAGAAATTCTAATCCACTTAAATCAGGCATATTAATATCTAGAAAAATAAGATCAATTGGATTTTGATGTAAAAATACAATTGCATCTATCGCATTAAAGCACTCACCAGAAAGTTCAAGATAAGGTAATTTTGCAATGTAATCGACAAGTACATAATGTGCTGCAATTTCATCATCAATAATTAGACATTTGAGTTTTTTATCCATCGCTAAGATTAATAGAGAGTTCTATTTTAAATATTTTTTCATTTACATCAGATACTAATTTGTACTTTTCTGGATATAAAATATCTAACCTTTGTTGAATATTTTTTAAACCTAATTTTGTAGATTTAGTTTGGTTTTTAGTATTTGGAATTGAATTTTCTACTACTAAATTCACTCCATTTTCATTTTCGGTTATCCAAACATTTACAAAAGATTTTTCAATTGTATTAGTGCCATGTTTAAAAGCATTCTCAACAAAAGGCATCAAAATAAGAGGTGCAATTTTATATTTTTTACTTTTATCTGTTCTTTCATAATTGTAATCTACTACACATCGTTCATTAAGTCTTTCTTCTTCTAGTGAAAGATAAGTCTCTATAAAACGGATTTCATCATTTAAAAATACTTTTTCATTAGAAAGATGATCCAATTGATATCTCATTAATTCTGAAATGTTCATCAACATTTCGGGTACCTTTTCTGGTTCATGTAAACTGGTTCCATATAGATTGTTAAACGCATTAAAAATAAAATGAGGATTGAGTTTTGAACGTAAAGAATAAAGCTCAATGTCTTTCATTAATAACTGTTGATCCATTTCTTTTTTTTTACTACGGAAGAGTTGTTGAAAAAAGAACGGTATATTGATTAATAATGCTGAAACAAGTGACGAAGCAAGACTGAAAATATATGTTTGCTGATAACTAAGATCAGTAACCATATTACAGTAATGAAATAGTGTTTTCTTGACCAATAAAACCAGACAAGCATTTATAAATAATACGAGCAGAATGCCTAATATCCATATAATTTTTTTAGTTTTTAAAAATTTCAAAACTTGAAATCGCTGTAACCTAGCTTGGACATACAAAACTACAAAGTAAGTAGCAGTAGCAGAAAAGGTTTGATAAGAATTGAAAACATTCCATTCGCTAAATGTGTAAAGTATAAAGAATAAAACAAATATCCCTAACTCAAAAATAGTAGCTAAATATGAATTTATACTTTTTTTACTTTCTAGGTTTTCTATTTCCATAAGCACAAATTTAAGTAATATAATAGTGTATTCTGATAATTATAAATGATGAATTGAATTGGTCATTTATAATTTTAGAAGCAGAAAAACCTTACTTATTCTTGCATAAAAAAATGAAATATATTGGCTTTCTATTAATTACAACGTTTTGTTTTCATAATAATTTATATGCGCAAATTGGTGCAGCAGAGCTTTATAGCGGATTAAATAAAACAGCTTTTACAAGTAATGCAATTATTCCAATAGATGAAAAAGGAAAGTTTAATTTTATTGGAATGGGGTTTTATAATTTCTACCATAGAGATCAAGACAAGTTGTATAATGAAACAGGATTGCAAACTGGTGTTTTTTATTCTTTCACAAAAGATTTCAAACTAGGTTTGGGGTTATATGCGAACAGTACTTTTGGTTTACAACAACGTTTGGTAATGAATTACACTAAAAAAGCAGGTGATTTTTTTATTTTGGTAGCTCCTGCTTTTGCTATTAACAAAAGCACTACAACTACAGAAATGGTTGTTGATATCTTATATGAAAAAGAGATTGCTAATAATTGGAATGTCTATGTAAAAGCTTTTGGAATGATAGCTTATGATAATTTTAATACACACGCCCGAAATTTTCAACAACCTAGAATTGGTATGGGATACAAAAGAAAGTATTTCGGTTTTTTTGCTGATTTCGACCAATGGGGAAGTAACTTGGATTCAAGGTCAAATTATGGACTTTTTGCTAAAATTACATTTTAATATTTTTAATAACGTCGTATTATCGAAATTGGGGGTAATTTCTTTTGTGTAAGTATTTCAAAGATGTGCAAAAAAATAATTTGAATAATAGTATTCGTTAAAAGACTTATCCTTAAACCATTAAAATAATAACTATTTACAAAAGGTATCATTTTGGTTAAATCGAAATAGCTAACTTTATTTTAATAATCAAACATAGATACTAACTATTGTGTTAATTAAAGTAACATATTCTTCTAATTATAAGACCTTCCTAAAAATTATTCTCTTAAATCAGACCTAAGCTTAACGATTTTTGTATTTTTGATAGATTAAAGTTTAGAATTAAGTAAGAATGAGAAAATTTACTCTACTAATTTGCATCTTTTTAGTTCAATTTTCATTTGCACAACGCAAAGGATATTGGCAACAAGAAGTAGATTATAAAATGGAGATTGATATGAAAGAAAAAGCATATCAATATGATGGAAAAATGCAGTTGAAATACACAAATAACTCTGGTCAGAGTTTAAATAAAGTTTATTTTCATTTGTATTTTAATGCTTTTCAACCAGGAAGTATGATGGATAATCGTTTACAGAATATTCCTGATCCTGATAAAAGAATGGCAACAAATTTAGGAACAAAAGATAATCCAAAATACGAAAGTAGAATTTCTACTTTAAAACCAGATCAAATTGGTTACCAGAAAGTAACATCACTAAAACAAGACGGAAAAGTTGTTTCTTATAAAGTTGATGGAACAATTTTAGAAGTTACACTAGCAAAACCAATTGCGGAAGGAAAAACTTCAACATTCGAAATGGTTTGGAATGCACAAGTTCCAGAACAAATTCGTCGTTCGGGACGTAATTCTAAAGACGGTGTAGAATTTTCTATGGCGCAATGGTATCCAAAAATGGCAGAATTTGATCCAGAAGGTTGGCATTTAGACGAATATATTGGACGTGAGTTTTTTGCTCCATTCGGTAATTTCGATGTAACAATTAACATTGGGAAAGATTATGTTATTGGAGCATCAGGTGAATTACAAAATCCGAACAATGTAAAAGGATATGTAAAGAATCCAACAATAAAAGAACAAAACGGTAAAGTTTCTTGGAACTTTAAAGCAGAAAATATTCACGATTTTGTTTGGGCTGCTGATAAAGAATTTATTGTAGAACATGCAAAATCTAAGCATGGTGTAAATGTATATTTAGTTTACCAAGATAATGATTCATCTACTGCTTGGCGCGAGGCAATGCCTTATGCTTTAGGATTTTTTGATTATAACTCAGAACATTTTGGTCAATATCCTTGGAAAAACTATTCTATTATCCAAGGTGGAGACGGTGGAATGGAATACGGAACAGCAACACTTATTGCTGGTGGTAAAAATTTAGAAAGTTTAATTGGAACTATTTTCCACGAAGCAGCGCACTCTTGGTACCAACAATTATTTGGAATTAACGAAACATATAACGAATGGTTTGACGAAGGTTTTACATCTTATGTAGAACAAATGGCACATCTTAATGTGGTAGAGAAGTTGAAAGTAATGCCATCTAATCCAAATCCAGATGCTTACAGAGGATATATTGCGTTAGCTCTTTCTGGTAAAGAAGAACCAGCTAGTTTATTAGCAGATTATTACAATACAAATTATGCATATTCTTTAGAGGCATATTATAAAGGTCAAGTATTAGCAATTCAGTTAGGTTATATTATCGGGAATGATAATTTAAATAAAACATTTTTACAGTTTTATGATCAATGGAAATTTAAACACCCATCTGGAAATGATTTTAAACGTGTTGCAGAAGAAGTTTCTGGAATAAATTTAAAATGGTACTTTAATTTGTTTATCAATACAACACGTAAAATAGATTATGCTATTGAAGGTGTAAACGGAAATACAATTAAATTAGTAAATAACTCTGATTTCGCTATGCCAATAGATTTATTGGTTGAATATACTGATGGAACAAAAGAATTATTCTACATTCCATTAAGAGAAATGCGTGGAGAAAAGCCAGAAGAAAATTTAGTTGAATATAAAGGAGCTAAAAGAACAATCTTAGAAGATTGGTTTTGGACAAAACCAACTTATGAAGTAAAAACTTCTAAAGAAGTTAAAAAAGCGACTATTGATCCAACAAAACGTTTGGCGGATGTAAATGATAAAAATAACGTATTTAAAAAATAATGTTATTAGCTGTAAATATAGGAAATACAAATATCCGTTTCGCTGTTTTTAAGAGCGAAACGGATATTATTACTTGGACAATAAACTCGAAGCCATACCGTACAGAATATGAATTTTTTGCGAAATTCTCTAATATGTACAAACCTTTTGGTATTAATAAAGAAGAAATTACTGATATTGTCATCGGTTCGGTTGTACCACCATTAACAACAAGTATTAAGATTGCTTTGCAACGAATACATAAATTTAAGCCAATGGTTGTAGATCGTAATACACCATCTGCTATTCAGCATTCTTCTAATCAAATGGGTACTGACTTATACGCTAATGCTGTTGCAGCGCATTATCAAGATTATAAAGGAAAAAAAATTGTAATAGATTTTGGTACAGCCTTAACTTTTCTTGGAATTAATGAAGATGCAAAGGTTGGTGGAGTTGTAATTGCGCCAGGAATTATTACAGCACTTAATTCATTGGTCGGAGAAACAGCCCAATTACCTACAATAGAACTAAAAGCACCCAAGAATGTATTAGGTTCTGATACAGAAACATGTATGCAATCTGGAATGGTTTACGGTTTTCTAAGTATGGTAGAAGGTATGATAGATCGTATTAATAAAGAATTTGGAGAAGAGTGTTTTGTAATTTCTACTGGAGGAGTAGGAGGAGTTTACAAACCTTTAACCAATAAAATTAATGCAGACGACCGCTTGCATACAATAAAAGGTCTTAAGATACTTTATGAATTGAATAAAGATTCTTTTGAAAAATAATGAGTAAGTATATCAGTACAGAATTAAGTTGTATTGTGTTGTTATTAACAACATCATTATTCTTATTTTCTTCAGGAAAATTACCAGCAGATGATGGTTTTTTTTATTTACAGATTGCTAAAAATGTAGTAGAAGGTAAAGGTGTTCATTTTAATTCTTTATACGAGACAAATGGTTTCCATCCTCTATGGGAATTAATCTGTATTATTATAGCCTATATAAACCCTTTCAGTAACGATTATTTAATTTTTTTCGTTTGGATAAGTCAACTGATATTATTTTTTTTAGGAATAAAATCTTTAAAAAAGTATTGGAACAATCAATTCTTAAGTATTGTTCCTCTAACACTATTGGTTATTCTATTTTGTAACCTTGGAACAATATATTTATCAGAGGCGTTTTTAAGTTTTTTCTGTTTATCATTTTTTTTAAACAAAGTAGATGAACTAAAATTGAAACCAATTTATACAGGCTTTTTATTTTCCCTTATTTTTTTATCAAGATTAGATAATGTATTTATATTATTATTTTTAGGCGTATATGTTTGTTTTATTCAACAACGTTTTTCAATAGTTTATTTTCTAAAAGTTGGTTTAGGGTTCTCAATTTTAGTACTTCCGTATTTTACATATAATTTTATAGAGTTTGGAAGTATTGTTCCTGTTAGTGGAAAAATAAAAAGTTTCTTTCCTCATTTTCAAATGGGAGGATTTAATAATTACGCTAAAATATTATTAGTTGTAAGTGTTATTTACCTAATAGGTTTATTAAGTATTTTCAAAAACAGAAATCATCAATTACTATTGCTACTTTTTACTTTAGGAACAATTAGTCAATTGGTTTATAATGGGATATTTCAATCACAAATAGGACAGTGGTACTTTGTAGCGCAGTTCATGGTTTTAGCATTCTTATTTTATGATTTATTTGATTTTTATTTTGGCAAAAAACATATTAATAAAAGAGTAAATAATTTTACTTTATTAGGATGTTTTATAATATGCTTATTAGTTGGAGTTACTAAATTATTAAGTGGTTTTACTTTAACTAATTTTAATGTTAATCAAAATTCTAAATTGAAATTTAAAAGTGATATCGAATATTTTGTTGATGATTTAAAAAAGATATTACCATCTAATTCGCGAATCTATATATATGATATACCAGGAAAGGTTGCTTATTACAGCAACTTTGATGTAATACCAGCAGATGGTTTAATTAATAATGAACAATTTTCTAAAGATTTAAACGAAGATACTTTTGAAGATTTTTTGATTAATCAAAAAATTGACTATGTTATTTTTCCATCAGATTCTAAAGTTAATTATCCATTCACGAAATTTTTAGCCATCAATACAGAAATTAAAAATGGTAAACAGATTGTTGAAATTAAAGATCCTTTTCAAAAAAAAGTAATTCATAAAGTTGATTTATCTAAATACAAAGAAGTTTTTGTAACAAAAAACCCTCTATATACTTGGCAATCATATTATGATCAAGTAAAGGTGTTTCAATATCTTCCTCAATAAAGATTCTTTTGAAAAATAAAACAAAAAAACTCTCGCTATTAGCGAGAGTTTTTTTGTTCTTCGAAATGTGAAATATCAGAACTATAAATAATGGTATTGTCTTTAATTTTTGGTTGATCTTCTAAAATAATAATGGAAGGATTGATGACTCTTAAAATAGCTCTATTTATAAAATCTGGTTGTCTATTTTCATGTACATGTTTAAATTTTTTATCAGTAAATGGAATTTGATAAATAGATTCTACTTCCTTTTTCTCATCATCATAATAATATTTAGGATCATTCTTTTTTGATTTTATAAACTGCTCCAAATTGTTTTTATGGTAGATGAAATTTATTGGGTTTTTAACGATTATCAAGCTGTTTAAGAATAAAGCTACAAGACTTATAATAAAGATTGTTTTATCAGAAATTATATTATTTTTTCTAATGATTATTAATAATGCAAACCAAAAAAGATAAGAAGAATTAAAAAGTAATCGAATTCCTAATGGCTCAATTCCTTGTATCATGGCAGAGAAGAATGTTAATAATGCATTAGATACTGCAATGAAAATAAGAAAATGAGTGAAAACGTCCTTACTCTTTCTAATTAGTTTAAAACAAATAAACCACCATAAGAGATCAATTGAAATTAAAAGAAGAGATAAAAGGAATTTTATATTAGAAGAATAATCAAACGTTTTAATATAAAATATTGGATTGGAAAGATTAATTACGCCGATAAAATCTACATAAGTATCAAACCAAAATGTATCCATTTCATCATTTATTCTTCTATTTTCTCCTGTAAAAGATCCTATTACTATATAATTAATCAATAAATAGCTGATTAATCCAATTCCAATTAAAGTTGTAGAAAAAAATAAGCCTTTATTTTTAGGTTTCAATTTTTTAAAATAGAGTAATATAAATGGTAAAGTACTTATAAATAGTAATGCATTCGCGTAACGAATTGTACAAAGTATTATACCAAGACAACTAGCAATGATAATATATTTTTTTGTCGAAATTTTTGATTTAAAAAACTCATGGGTGTAATAAATGTATAGATATAGAAAAGGTAAACCTACATATTCCGAAGATTGTAATGTAAACATCCATATAATAGATTTTATACACATTAAAAAAACCGTTTCTTTAAAATAGAATTGTTTTCTATATGAAAATAGAATGATAGAGAGAAAACAAATAACTTTGACTAACATAGAACTGTAAAAATATTCTCCAGTGATTAATGAGAATATTTTTAAAATGAAAGGAAAACCAATTGGAAAAAGATTATCTTTTAATTGTGGTAATTCCGATGCGATTTTTAGGTAACTTGTAAAGTCTCCGCCAACACCTCCGTTTGCAAGAAGAAAAGGAATAATAATTAATAGTAGTAAGATAAATAATATGAGAAGTATATAACCTTTCATTGTTGACAACATACACCTAATGTTTTTTATAAAACACTATTTTCAATAAAAAATTATATTTTTCAAAAAATGTTGTAACTTTTTTTGAAACATTGAGTCTATTAAATAAGAAAGCAATTAACACACGTGAATTTATTTGTACTTAACAAGAAAAGCAAAGAAGAAATTTTAGTCGAACGACTAAAAAAGAATGATGCTTTGGCACAAAAAGAACTTTATGAACATTCCTCGAAAAAGATGTTGAGTGTTTGTAGAAGTTACATACAGGATATGCATTATGCAGAAGATTGTATGATAAATGGTTTTTGTAAAGTGTTTAATCACATTCAGAAATTTCAGAATAAAGGAAGTTTTGAAGGTTGGGTAAGACGTATTATGGTCAATGAATGTTTAACATTTTTACGCGCAAATAAGACATTAATTTATGTAGATGACATACGTGTTGCTAATTATGATGAAGCAGATGATGATGTAGAAGATGCTTGGCTAAATTTTAATGTTCAAGATGTATTGGATCAACTTTCGGAGCCATACAGATTGGTTTTTAATCTTCATATTTTAGAAGATTATTCACATCAGGAAATTGCTAATATGTTAAATATTTCGGTTTCTACAAGTAAAACACAATTATTTAGAGCAAAAGCAAAATTGAAGGAGATTGTTTTAAATCAAAAAAAGAGAAGAAATGAAAAAGAAGGGTAATATATCAGACTATATAAAAAGTGAATTAGATAAGCAAGAGCTTACACCATCACATGATGCTTGGGATAGATTACAAGCTCGTATGGATGTAGCTGTACCTGTACAAGAAAAATCTAATTTTAAATGGTGGTTATCAGCGGCAGTTGTTGCTTTGTTCACTGTTTCTACATCCGTTTTTCTTTTCATTAATCATAGTGATGAGCAAGAGATTTCGAATAAATTTTCAACGAATACTGTACAACATTTAAAAGATACAATTAATTCAGAAAATAATTTAGAAGCTGGGCATACAGAGCATCTTTTTGCAAATAATGAGCAAAAAGATACGACTAAACAACAAACAGTTACTCCAAAAAATAACGAAAAACAAGTTGTGATGAATGGCAATGTACAAATAGCTGTTAATAAAGAAAGTCAGCAATTTGAATTATCTATTCCAAACAAAAAAGAAACTGTAACGGACAAAAAAGAAGCGCTAAAAAAAGAGGATATTCAGAAGAAAGCAATGCTTGCAAGCAATACATTAGACTCTATTAAGAAAGCTAAAAAGAAGAAAAACTTTGTTGATCCTAATATGTTACTTTATTCTATAGAAAATAAAGAAAATCTAAAAGAATCTAACCAATCGCGAGTGGTTTCTATCGACATCAAATAAACATTACTTTTTTAAACACATTATTAATATGATAAAAAAACTTATCGTAGCAGGATTACTATGTTTATCGGCTACATCAACATACGCACAAAAATTCTCGTTTGACTTAAATGAAAAAAATAACGATAAAATAAGTCCAATCGTTCGAGATAGAATAAGCGAATTTACATTGGTTATTCGACAAATTGTACAAGAAGAAAAATCTTCTATGGAGAAAAAGATTACTGAGGTTGACAAAGAATTAGTTGATGGTAAAATTAATGCGACAGAAGCAACAGCAAAAAAAGAAGCAATTGCCAATGTTTATTCAAATTCAATTAATGATCGTATAGAAGAAGTTAATTTTAATTTAGATGATATCATCAAACAACAGGTAGCTTTTTCTATTATGAATGGTGAAGATCCAGTAAATCCAAAAACGAAGATAGAGGACGTTAAAAAGCGTTATAAAATTACAAATCAAATCAACGGTTATGCATCTTTTGGATATATGGCTTTTACAGGGAAAAGTGATGATGAGTTAAATAAGCACGAAAAGTTTTCTAGTAATTTAACTTTTGGTCTTATGTACGAGCGTCAATTATCTATTACAAGTCCAGTAAATTTCTTAACAGGAGCAATGTTCTCTTGGCGAACTTATAGATTAGACGATGATATGATGTTTAATAGAGACGGAAATGGAAATGTTGGTTTAGTACAAAGTGAAAAATCATTAGATAAATCAAAATTACGTTCAGCTTACTTTATGGTTCCAGTTGGATTAAAGTATAACTTCTCTAAAGTTAAAAAAGTAACGGATGAATTTACTTATAGACCACAAGGTAAATATTTTATAGCGGCTTATGCTTATGGAGGAACGCTTTTATCTTCTAATAATATTGTAAAAGGAAGTGGAGTTCGTAGCAAGGAAAGAGGAAATTATAATGTGAATAATTTTATATATGGAGCAGAGGTAACTGTAGGGTTAGGTTTCTTTGATGTATTTGTTCGTAAAGACTTTAATAATTATTTTAAAGATAATACGTTTGATAATAGAAAAATGATTCAATTTGGCATAAATATTGGTTTGTAATTTACATATCTAAATAGTTTTTAGAGAATACATTTTATGACATTTATATAATTAACCTCGGTTGTTTTTACTGAGGTTTTTTATTCACTGAATTTAAAATGTTTTAATCGGATAAATTATTGTAAATTAGTAGGAAACGAAATATTAATATGATCAAATCAAAATTAAGTTGGCAAACAATTTTTCCTATCATAGCATTTCTAATGTTAATGATGGTGAATTATGCGTTTATTACAACATTTTGGTTTGGAGGAAAATTCTATATTCAAGAGCCTTTTCTTAATATCGGACTTTTTATGCTTTCTTTATTAGCATCGATTTCAATATTATATGATTTGACGTTTAATTTAACTTTGTTTACACTTAAAGATGAAACATTTGAGATAAGAACAATTTTTAAAAAAGACGAAATACCCTATCGTGCAATTTTCTATTTGTACGAAGAAGAAGATTTATTTCGATTATATCGTAATCAGATATTAACTATCCAAACAAAAAAATCTAGATTTAGATTGCGTAGTTTTTTTGATTCTAATTATGATGAGGTAAAACACAAAATGGCCGAAAAAGCCCAACAATACGTTAATTTACTAGCTTAAAACTTATCGTTATTATTTCTTAAATAGATTAAGATATTCTGTATTAAAACTAATATAGCTAAAGACAAGAAAAACATAAAGCCAACATAAATGGCAATCTGTTTGTCTTGTCCAATTTTTATAAATATAAAATAAGCTAATAAAGTTCCTATTAATTGCATAATCACTGCTTGCCAACCTGTTTTTTTTACTACAGCTTGATCTTTAGTTCTAAACCCAACTATTGCTTGATAGATTGTTGGGAAAATTAACATGATAAATGCAATTATTTTTAAAGAAACTTCCATTCGATTTTATTTATTTTTTCTGTTTTCAAATTTAAATATAATCAATGGTATTTTGGGTTAATTCCAAATATAAGTTGCGCTACTTTCAGCAGGAATATCAATTTTAGCAAACTTATCACCAACTTTTAAGTCGAATGTAGAGTTTACATTACCGTCATTTAAAATAACCATTGCTTTTTTATTATCTGGTAACACAAATGCAACAGTAGAAATAGATCCGAATTGTGTAGATCCAATTCTTTTAGAATTTACTGGAACAAATTTAGAAGCTTGTGCAACGATATAATAACCAACATTTCGTGTTAATTTATTTCCTTCAATCGTAATTGCTCCTTTACAAGTTGTACAACCTTTTGGTGTATGTGGTGCAAAATTCTGATCGTTTGCTAAATTCCATTCAAATGCAGCTTTACTCCAGTTTCTTATCGAACCAATAATTACATTTTTCATGTGCCATTTAAAATCATTTTCAAAAGCTGAATCTTTAGCAGTGTATTGTTCAGTAAAATAAAGATTCTTTTTAGGGAAAGCCTCATGTACTTTAGTTAAAGCAGAAATATCTCCTAAGTATAAATGGAAGGCAGAACCGTCGATGTATTTATTTGCTTCAGCGTCATTTAAAACAGTAATAGGATATTCTGGGTGATCACAATTGTGATCGTAAATAATGATTTTCGTTTTTATATTATTTTTTTGGAATGCAGGACCAATATTATTTTTTATAAAATTAGTTTGTTCTATTGCTGTCATCAACATGCTTGGTTCATTACCAGGATGCTCAGGCTCATTTTGTGGCGTTATAGCAAAAATATTTATTCCTTTAGAATTTAATGCCTTAATATATTTTACAAAATATTGAGCGTAAGTTTCGTAATATTCTGGTTTTAAACTTCCTCCAATTAAACTATTATTAGTTTTCATCCATGCAGGAGCAGACCAAGGTGTTGCAAAAATTTTAATTTTTGGATTAATTTTTTGTATTTCAACTAAAAGATTAATTACATCTAAATCATTAGATATATCGAATTTTTCCAATTTAGTATCCGTTTGTCTAGCAGGTAAATCATTGTAAGTGAAAGAAGATTTATTTAAATCTGATGCGCCAATACTTATTCTTAAAACATCCATTCCGATAGAATTTTTACCTCTACCAAAAAGCTCTTGTAATAAATTTTTCTTTGTAGTTGGATCTAACTTATTAATTAATTCTGCACTTCCGCCAGTAAGTGTAAATCCAAAACCATCAATGTCTTGGTAGATTTTAGATGGATCTACTTCTACAATATTTTTAGATGATTGTTCTGTTGTGAAATGAATGGTATTTTTTTGTTTTTCTAATAATACAGATTGATCGGACTTTGTTAACCAATATTCAATTTCCGAAGATGTTGAATTATTATCTTTAGTCGTTGTGTTTTTATTGTTTGCACAAGATGAGGTCAGGACAATTGTAGAAAGAATGAAAAGTGATTTTATAGTATTCATTTTTTTATTTTTTTATTGAGTGTGAGTCAAATGAAAATCAATGAATACAAGTTTTAAATAAAATTGATAAAAAAGATTAAAACATGTATTCATTGAGAAGTAATAACCATTATTAATATCCAGTATTCTGAACTAGATTCTTATTTGCGTCTATTTTTTCTTGTGGAACTGGCCATAATAATTTAGATGCTGTTAGATTCTTCGCATAAGGAAGTATGTTCCCATTTCCATCTTTTTGTTGAGATAAAATTTCTATACTTTTTCCATAACGTTTTAAATCGAACCAATATTCACCTTCAAAGGCTAATTCTAATTTTCTTTCGTGAAGAATAATGCTTAATGCATCTTCTTTAGAAACAGCTGTTAATGGAGCTAATTGCACACGTTCTCTTACTCTATTTACAAGAGCCATTGCGCCAGCTGTATCTCCAGTTTGTGCAAGAGCTTCAGCTTTTAATAATAAAATGTCTGAATATCTGTAGATGTAATAATTTTGAGTACCATCTGTCTTACGCATTTTATTAGCGAAAGGATATTTGTTAGATGGCCAAAAATTATCAGACCAAGGAACTGTATTTGCTGAAAATAGTACTGTAGATTTTTTTCTTACTTCATCTTTAGCAGCATCATAATCTGCAACTAAAGCATTAGATGGTGTATTAAACTTTTTCCAATCTGTTCCATAAAACATAGATGCACCCCATGCACCAATTGGAGAACTCCATCCATCACCATTAGCTTCCATTATAGATTCTGCATTTCCTTCATGATTTCCATCAAATAAATGATCGTAAACAGGAAGTAATGTTAAGCCTTCTGCAGTTACATTATCACAATTTTGGATAACTTGATTCCAATCTGGCGAAGGAATAGTTGCATTTACTTTTGCCATTAAAGAATAAACGGCAGCTTTATTAGCTTTAAATTTCTGATTACTTGCAGGTATACTTTTTATAGCGACTTGTAAGTCAGCAAAAATTTGCTCATAAACCTCTTCTTGTGTTTTTCTTGATGGATAAGTTTGTTCGTAAACTTCCTCAAAATTATTTTGATTAACAGAAGTTATAGCCTTTGTAATAATTGGAAAATCTCCCCAAATTTGTACCGCTTTAAAAAATGTTAATGCTCTAAAGAAAGATGCTTCAGAACGAATTTCTTCTTTCCTTTGACTGTTTAAATCCTGTACATCATCAATATAATTTAAAACAAAATTGCATCTAAATAGCATATCTGTAATGTATCCCCAATCTCTGTTAGAAATAGTGTTTGTGGCAACCATTCTATATTCATCGATCTGAAATACCTGTACATTATCGGCACCAGCATAAGCTACATCTGTTTGTGCATCTCCAATTATAAATTGATCAAATTGCCAAAATTCACCACCTAATTGAGAGTAAATAGCACTCATTGCTCTTTCTGCCTCACTTGCATTTTTTATAGGTTGTTCTGGCTCAGTAATAATCTCTACAATAGGTTCTGTGTCTAAATAATCATCGCAAGAACTAAAGAACAGTAGCATTCCTAGTAGAAAGATATTTTTCTTATTTAAAATATTTTTTTTCATCAGATTTCTTTTTTAATTATAAACTTGCTTTAATACCAACAACAAATGTTCTTACTTGAGGATAGGCACCATAGTCTATTCCCATAACACTTCCTCCGTTAGAGTTAACCTCTGGATCGAAACCAGAATAATCTGTAATTGTAAGTAGATTTTGACCAGTTACATAGAAGTTAATGCTATTAAAACCTAAGGCTTTCTTGAAATTATAACCCAACGTTACAGCTTTTAATCTTACATAAGAACCATCTTCTATAAAACGGTCAGATAAGAATAAAGCAGAAGAACTTCCAGCTTTTGGAATATTTGTAATTTGTCCAGGTGTTGTCCAACGATTTAATACTGCTGTAGATTGATTTTTGAAATCGTTCATTAACTCTAAATCTAATCGAGAAGCATTAAAAATATCATTTCCTACAGATCCTGTAATTAAAAAGTCTAAATAGAAGTTTTTATATTTAAAATTGTTTGTAAAACCAAAAGTAAAATCAGGATTAGGATCACCAATAAAAGTTCTATCACCAGAATTAAAAGATCCGTTTCCATCTAAATCTTTATAAAGTAATTCACCTGTATTTGCATCTACTCTGTCGACAACATATCCATAAAAAGCACCAACTACATGTCCTGGCATTAAGCGTACAGCATTAGCTCCCACGGTCTCAAAATAAGCCATGTCTCTAATCTCCATATAATCTATACTCTTTACTTTGTTTTTGTTAAATGATATATTGAATGATGAATTCCATTTAAATGTTTCATTATTAATATTCTGAGTACTCAAAGTAAACTCCATTCCTTTATTCGTCATTTCTCCACCATTGTACTGGTAAGAAACTGGAATTCCTGGGAATGAAAGATTCATTAATAAATCTGTTGTATTTCTGTGGTAGAAATCGGCAGAAACTCTAATTCGATTTCTTAAAAATCCAAAATCGAATCCAATATTTTTATCTTCTGTCGTTTCCCAAGTTAAATCAGAATTCTCTGTTTGAGTAGGATTTAATTGCTCGCTTCCAATATTTGCCTCTTTTCTTAATGCCCAATGTGAATATGCTGGTATTCCCGAAACATTACCTGTTATACCCCAACCAGCTCTAACTTTTAATTGACTTATAGTACTATTTCCTTTTAAAAAGTCTTCGTTAGAGATAATCCATGCAGCAGATAATCCAGGGAAATATCCCCATTTATTACCTGGAGCTAAAGAAGAAGCACCAGAAGCTCTTAACACAGCCATTACAGAATATTTATCGTTGAATGTGTAATTCGCTTGTCCAAAGAAAGAAACATAACGTGTAATAGAAGCATCACGAGATTGTGTTCTGTTTGCAGGTTCTGCTTTATCGTAATCAAAACTCATTAAGGTTGTAGGAAATCCTTTTCCCCAATATCCGTGTCTTTTGTATTTATTTTCCTGAAAAGAGTTACCAACGATCAAATTAAAATCGTGAACATTTTTTTTCAGTGTATAGTTTAATGTATTCTCTATATTATAATTCTGATACAAAGAGTTGTCTAAAGATCCAACACCTCTTTCTTGTCGACCATAACTTGTTCTGAATGCATCAGTGAAAGTTTCATTTTCTAAATTTAAATAATCTAATGTAACAGCTGGTTTCCATTTTAATCCTTTTGCTAAACTAACTTCAAAGTTTATACTACTTAAGAAACGATCTGTAACAGATTCATTTTTTCTAGATTGATAAGCAACAGGATTTTCCCATGAAGATTGATATGGGTTAAGTGCAAATTGCCCATCTTTATACCCATCTAAAAATTCTCCCGTTGTAGAGTCTACCTCACGAATTTTCAATTGATCAGCATAAACTGGTAAAAATGCAGGCGTATTTAAAGTTGCCATTACAACTCCTCCTCGCGATACACTCATGTTATCATTACTGTTGTATAAGTTTGTTCTTATATAACTAAACGATCCGTTAACTTTTAACCATTTTGTGATATCTGCATCAAAATTAATACGAGAAGAAAAACGATTATTTCTAGCAGGGTTAATAATTCCTTCTATTCCTTGATATCCAAACGAACTGTAGATTCTAAAACCTTCGCCACCAAAACCATAATTTACATTATAATTCTGATCAACACCTGTTCTAAATACTTGATCTCTCCAATTTGTATTGATACCAGCATATCTATCTGAATTTGCTGTTGCTAGAAAACCAGGATTAATATCGCTGATTAAACTTTTATATTGATCTAAATTTAAGACATCAATATTATTAGCAACCTTAGAGAAACCTGTGTATACATTAAATCCAAATGTTGTTTGATTTGATTTAGCTTTTTTAGTTGTTACAATAATAACTCCACTACTACCATTTACACCATAGATTGCTGTAGATGACGCGTCTTTTAAAACAACCATATCTATAACATCATCAGGGTTTACACCAGAAATATCATAGGTTTGTATACCGTCTATAACATATAAAGGTTTTGTACTCGAGTTGATAGAGTTAATACCTCTAATTTTAACTTCTAAGCCCGAACCAGGTTTTCCCGATGGTTGTACCACGTTAACACCCGCAACATTTCCTTGTAATCCTTGTTCTATATTATAAATTGGACGTTCGTCGAATGACTCCGCTTTTACTTGACCTACTGCACTTGTTAAGTTCTGTTTTTTTACAGCACCATATCCAATAACAACAACTTCTTGTAGGTTATTTGTTGTTTTATTTCCAAGATCTAATGAATCTTCTTTTTCTATCAGAATAGAGTCTTGTTTATTTTTAATTGGATTTATCTCTTGAGAATAAGCTTTGCTCAGAAGTAAAGTTCCTACAATTCCAAGCATAAAAAATTTTAGCCTCATGTTATTCTAATTTTTTGTTTAACACAAATTTAACTTTAGTTGGTGTTCAAAATACAATAAATAAGAAGTAAGTTTAAAAATATAAATCATATATGTATTTAATATATTGTTTATCAGTTAAATAAATTATTTTTTAATCCAAAAAAAGTAGGTAAATTACAAGTGTTTTTAATTAATATTTACTTAAAAATGATAGAAATACGTTATAAAAACAGATTAAAACGAAATGCCTAAAATACGAATCACTTCTTTACTATTATTTATTATTGTTGTTAATGCAAATGCACAACATATAAAAGATTCTTTATTGACAGAATTAGACAAGACTATTCTTAATAGAGATAAATATGATTTGATAAAAGAGAATCGTATACTCCAATTAAAAAAAGATTTAAGCAAAACAAAAGATCATTTAAGTCAATATAAACTCATCAATGCAATCATAGAAGAGTATATTCCTCATCAGTTAGACTCTACATTATTCTATATGGATAAGAATATAGCGTTAGCTAAGCATTTTCCTGAAAAAAAATATAGCGATAAAGTAAGAATCGATTTGGCAGGTGTTCTCTCGTCAACAGGAAATTATAAAGAATCTGTTGATATATTAAATTCTATTGATGAAAATGATTTAGACGATCAAACATTAATTCTTTTTTACGAAGAATCGATGTGGGTGTACTACAGATTATATTTTTATAGTCCTTTACCAGATTCTAGAGATTTATACAATAAGATGTATGAATTATTTATGACTAAATTATTAAATAAATTAGATCATAATAGTACGCATTACTTATCTGTTGTTGAGCGATTATACAGAGAAAAAAATAATTATAATAAAAGTATTGAGGTTAACAATGAATTATTGAAAAGGCACAAAATGGGAACCAGAGAATTTTCGATGTTTGCTTTTTCTCAAGCTTTAAATTATAGAGTAATTGGAAATAAAAAATTAGAGAAAAAATTCTTAGCTCTTTCTGCACTTTCCGATATAAAAGCTTCTGTAAAAGATAATGCTGCTAATACAGAATTGGCTCAAATACTTTTTAAAGAAGGAGATTTAGAGCGAGCCCATCATTACATTAATTTTGCATTTGAAGATGCCTCATACTTTAATTCTAAACTAAGATTTGTATCTATTTCTAATGTTTTACCGATTATAGATAAAGCTTACGAATCTGCTATTCATAAAAAGAATGAGAAGTTAAGAGTTAGCTTAATTATTATAAGTATTCTAAGTTTTGTTGTGCTTTGCACATTGTTTTACATCTATAAACAGAATAGAAATTTAACTCATGCGAGAAAAAAACTTGAAGTACTAAATCTGAAACTTAGCGAACTGAATCAGAAATTGGTTGTAACAAACGAAATGTTATCTATTTCTTATGATGAAATCTCTGAGATAAACCAAGTTAAAGAATACTACATCGCAAATTTATTAGTAAATATTTCTGAGAATATAGATAGTTTAAATACATACGGAAAAACTGTAGTAAAACTTATTGTTTCTCAAAAGCATGATGAACTATTGAAGTTTACAAAGAATAAAAACTTTCTGAATAATGAGTTGAATAAATTCTATTATAATTTTGATAGTATCTTCTTAAATATATACCCAACTTTTATTGCTGATTTTAATAATTTATTAATTGATGAAGAAAAAATATATCTAAAAGAGAATGAACTTTTAAATACAGAATTAAGAATATTTGCTTTAGTCCGT
This sequence comes from Chishuiella changwenlii, assembly GCF_900142565.1. Taxonomy (GTDB): domain Bacteria; phylum Bacteroidota; class Bacteroidia; order Flavobacteriales; family Weeksellaceae; genus Empedobacter; species Empedobacter changwenlii. The sequence goes on along the minus strand of NZ_FRBH01000008.1, from coordinate 69,810 downwards.
TTAGGGATAAATGATAGTACTAAAATTGCAAAAATTTTAAGATACTCTGTTACAACAATTTATAATTATAGAGTAAGAACAAAGAATAAAGCAAAAGGAAATAGAAATAATTTTGAAAATGAAGTGCTTAAAATAGGTGCTTTAATAAACAAACCCAAATAGAAAATTTTCCATTTGGGTTGATTATTTATTTTAATGTAATTTCTTTTTGCATCTGCTCTACGACTTCGTAGGTTGCGGGACAAATTAATGTGTTTTTTATCGTTAGATGATTAATCTGATAAAATTTTTTACGATCTGTATGCGGATATTCTCTGCAAGCTTTTGGACGATCTTCATACACTAAACAATAGTTGTCAGTATCTAAAAAAGGACAAGGTACTTGTTGTAGAACGTAATCATTGTCTTCATCAATTCGTAAATATTTTTCGATAAATTGACTTGGTTTTAAACGAAAAACATGCGCTAAACGTTCAATGTCTTTATTGGTAAATAAAGGACCAGTTGTTTTGCAACAATTAGCACAAGAAAGGCAATCCACACGATCAAAAACATCCTCATGTATTGCTTCCATTTTTTTATCTAAATCTTTCGGAGGTCTTTTTTTAAGTTTCTCTAAAAAAGATTTATGTTCTTTCTGTTTTTGTTTGGCTTTCTGAAAGTATTCTTCTAAATCCACCGATTAATTCTTTTTGATTTCTTCTACAGAAGTTACACCACGTAAACGACAGAATTCATCAATTACAGTATGGTGAGTTACTGTTTTATCTTTAAAATAATTCACAAAGAATTGTTTCTCTTCTTCTGTTGCTTCTAATTGATTTAAGATATTCATTAAGTGCATTTTCATGTGACCTTTCTGAATTCCTGTTGTTACCAAAGAACGTAATGCAGCAAAATTCTGTGCTAATCCTGCTACAGCAGCAAATCCCATTAACTCTTTTGAATTTGGTTTTCCTAAAATTCCTAAAGCTAATTTTACTAATGGATGTAAAGCTGTTAAACCTCCAATAGTTCCTAATGCTGTTGGTAAATCTATCCAAAAACGGAAAATACCATCTTTTACCTCACAATGAGTTAACGAAGAATATTGTCCATCTTTTGCAGCATAAGTATGTGCACATGCCTCTACAGCACGAAAATCATTTCCTGTGGCAATTACAACAGAATCTACTCCGTTCATAATTCCTTTATTATGTGTTGTTGCGCGGTAAGGCTCTATTTCTGCAATACGAACTGCACGAGAAAATTTTTCTACAAATTCTTCTGCAGTAATTTCTCCTTCTGCTAATTGCTCAATAGGACAAGAAACTTCTGCTCTAACAATACAATCTGGAGTATAGTTTGACAAAATACACATTACGATTTGTAATGAATCTTTTTCCTCTTGTGTAAAATTATCATCAGCATCAATTTCATTTTTCAATGTTTTTGCGAATTGTTCTAAACAAGAATTGATGAAGTTAGCTCCCATTGAATCAACTGTTTCAAAAGAACCTTTAATTTGATAATAATTAGCTAAATCAGCAGTTTTATTGATTAATTCAAGATTTAATATTCCTCCATTACGCGCACGCATATTTTTAGTAATATCATTTGTTTCTTCAACTAACTTTGCTTTAATTGTATTTTCGAATGCAGTATTTAATTTCTCAAAATCACCTTCGTACATAAAATGTACATGCCCTAATTTTGTTGTAGATAAGATAGTTGTTTTAAAACCACCTCTAGTTTGCCAAAACTTTGCGGCTTTAGAAGCTGCTGCAACAACAGAAGATTCTTCAACAGCCATAGGAATGGCGTATAATTCATTATTAATTAGAAAATTTGGTGCTAAACCAAAAGGCATATAAAAATTAGAAACAGTGTTTTCAGAAAACTCATCATGCAGTTTTTGTAAGTCTGCATCATCATTCCAATATTGCTTTAATATTTTTATAGTAGATGTATCACCATTTAAATATTCATTTATCACCCATTCAATTTTACCTTCTTTCGATAATTTCGAAAAACCTTCTACTGCTTGATGCTTCATATTGGATATATTTTATATTTTGTTGCAAAATTACAACTGTTTTAATCGTTATTATCTATAAAAATACTTAAAATGTTTGGTTGTATTGGTATTTATATATAATTATTGAATTTAAAACTGATTTCTAAATAAGAGATTTTATTATATTTGGTAAATTGAATTTATACCTTTAGCATAAAATTATGAGAAAATTTATATTAAGTTTAGCTGTATTAGCAATGAGCGCGTATACTTATGCGCAACAAATTACATTAGAAGGAATTTATGGTGGTAAATACCGAGAAAATTACTTGTATGGTGTTAATTCGTTAAACGATGGAGAAAATTATACAATTATAACAGAAAAAGGATTAGTAAAGCGTTCTTATGAATCGACATTAAAAAAAGGACAATCTAATGAAGTTGTATTGTTTTCAGGTGAATTTGAAGGATATGAATTTAGTGCTGATGAACGTTATATTTTATTGCAGACGGAAACTAAATCAATTTACCGTCATTCTTTTACAGCAAAATATAATGTGTATGATACAGAGACGAAAAAAACGACTTCAGTTTTTAACGGAAATGAAATTCAGGAACCTTTATTTTCTCCAGATGCATCAAAAGTAGCATTTGCTTTTGAAAATAATTTATACATACAAGATCTTAAAACGAATAAAGTTACTCAAGTAACAAAAGATGGAGAAAAGAATAAAATAATAAACGGTATTAGTGATTGGGTTTACGAAGAAGAGTTTGCTTTTGTAAGAAATTTTGATTGGAATGCAGATGGAACTTCATTAGCTTTTGTTCGTTTTGATGAAGCTAAAGTAAAAGAAATTTATTTACCTATTTATTATAATAATCTTTATCCAGAAGAATTAAGATATAAATACCCAAAAGCTGGTCAAGACAATTCTATTGTTTCTTTACATGTTTTTGATACAAAAAATAACTCAACAACAAATGTAGATTTATCTGGAGTTGAGAATTATTACATTCCAAAAATTAAATTTTCTAAGAATACTAATTTGTTAGCTGTTGTAACATCTAATCGTCACCAAAATAATGTTGATGTTTCTGTTTATGATATCACGACGAAGAAAGTGAACCGAGTTTTTACGGAGAAAAATAAAGCATGGATTGAAACTGATAATTTAACATTAGAATTTTTAGCTGATAACTCATTCTTATGGACATCAGAAAGAGATGGAAATAACCATATCTATCATTATAATACAAACGGGAAATTACTAAACCAAGTAACAAAAGGAGATTGGGAAGTAACAAATTATTATGGTTACAATCCTGCAAATAAAACACTTTACTATCAATCGAATTCAAATGATGGAAAACGAGTTTCTACAGAAAGACAAATTTTTGCAATAGGATTAGATGGTAAAAAGGCAAGAATGTTAACAAAAAATGCAGGGACAAATTCTGCTGCATTCAGTAAAAACTTCACTTACTTTATCAATACATATTCGTCAATATCAACTCCAAAAACAGTTAGTTTAGTAGAGTCTAAATCTGGGAAAGATTTAGGTGTAATTGTAGAAAACACTCAATTAAAAACAAAATTAGCTGCTGATAACATTGGAACAAAGGAATTATTTGTTTTAAAAACAGCTAAAGGTGATGATTTGAATGCGTATGTTATCAAACCAAAAGATTTCGACCCAACGAAAAAATACCCAGTATTAATGTATCAATATTCTGGTCCAGGTTCTCAGACGGTAACTAATTCATATTTCAATTCGAATGATTACTGGCACATGATGTTAGCACAAGAAGGTTACATCGTTTTTTGTGTAGATGGAAGAGGAACAGGATTTAAAGGAGAAGAATTTAAAAAACAAACGTATTTGCAATTAGGAAAATACGAAGTTGAAGATCAGATTTTAGCAGCAAAAGAAATTGGTAAAATGCCTTATGTTGATGCATCACGAATTGGTATTTGGGGTTGGTCTTACGGAGGATTTATGTCGTCTAATGTTTTGTTTAAAGGAAATGATGTGTTTAAGGCCGCAATAGCAGTTGCTCCTGTAACTAATTGGCGTTATTATGATTCTGTTTATACAGAACGTTTTTTACGTACACCAGAAGAAAATGCATCTGGATATGATGATAATTCACCAATTAATTATGCAAAAGATTTAAAAGGAAACTTTTTATTAATTCATGGTTCTGCAGATGACAATGTTCATCCACAAAACACATTCGAGTTATCTGAAGCGTTAGTACAAGCTAATAAAGACTTTGATATGGCTATTTATACAGATAAAGATCATGGGATTTATGGTGGATACACGAGAATTCAGCTTTATCGTAAAATGACGAATTTCATCAAAAAGAATTTATAATTAAAAAACAAAATTTAATTTATTAATAAACGCCAAAAATGAGCTGATTTATAAATGAATTGACAAAAAAATATCATTAAATAAAAAAAACCTCTACATTGTCAGAGGTTTTTTTTATTTTCGTTGATTGCTAATAAAATCTTAAAATTAATTAGTGATATAATTATTTTCACAATAAGCTATAAAACAGATATATACAATACATTAAATAGGTTTTGAGCTTTAAAATATTAAAGAAAATTAGCATTTAGTTAAATATATTATGAGTCAGAAATTAACGTTAGAGCAAATCCAAAATTTTGAAGGAAAATATCCTATTCAACTTTGGCATTTGTTTATGGTAGAAATGTGGGAGCGTTTTTGCTTTTACGGAATGAGAGGAGTTCTTGCCATTTTCATGGTGGACATGTTAGGATTAACTGAATCAGAATCTAATTTGAAATACGGAGCTATTCAAGCTTTTGTTTATGCTTTTACTTTTGTAGGAGGAATTTTTGCTGATAAAATTTTAGGATTTAAAAAATCGTTAGTTTTTGGTGGTCTTGTAATGATTGCTGGAAACCTTTTAATTGCATCAGATCCTCACCAATTTTTTTATTACGGAATTACTTTAAGTATCATTGGAACAGGTTTCTTTAAACCGAATATTTCTTCGATGGTAGGAGAGCTATATAAAAAAGGAGATCCTCGACGCGATGCAGGTTTCGGATTATTCTACTCTGGAATTAACATTGGAGCTTTATTAGGTGGTTTAGTTTGTGTTTATTTAGGAAAACAAGTTAGTTGGAATTTAGCATTCTTAGCCGCTGGTATTGTAATGATTATTGGAGTTGTTTTATTCCTATTTATCCGCAAAGAATTAGGACCTATTGGAGATTCTCCATTAGCAAAATTAGAACCAAAGAAAAGATTAATTAAAGAAGGAGCTGTTTATGTAGGAGCAATTATTGCTATTCCATTAATCTTTATTATGATTCATAACACATCGTACACAGATATGTTTATGTTCACAGTAGGACCATTGGCGATACTTTACTATTTATTTCAGTTATATAAAATTCCAGAATCAAAAGATAAAAGTAAATTTATTGCTGCATTTATAATGATTTCTTTTTCTATTCTGTTTTTCGCAATCTTCGAACAAGCAGGAGGATCATTGGCATTATTTGCAAATACAAACTTAAAAACAAGCCTTTTCGGAATAAATACAATAGAGAGTTTTCCTACAATGGTAAATAATAGTGCAAATTCATTGTACGTAATTATTTTCTCTCCAATATTAGGTTTAGTTTGGTTATGGATGGCAAAAAAGAAAATAGAGCCAAACACTGTAATTAAATTTGGATTATCATTTTTAATTCTAGCAGTTGCTTACTACATATTCTATTCTTTACGATTTTTTGCAGACGAAATGGGAATGACATCTTTAGAAGTATTTTTGTTAGCTTATTTTGTGGTAACATTATCAGAATTATGTATTTCTCCAATTGGTTTATCAATGGTAACAAAATTATCTCCAGCTCATTTAAGCGGAATGATGATGGGACTTTGGTTTTTAGCGTCAGCTTACGGACAATACTTAGCAGGGATTTTAGGGGCAGGAATGTCAGATCCTACACAAACAACATCTTTAGTTGGTAAATTAATGTCTTACACACAAGGATATCAACAATTAGCAATTTATTCGTTAGTTGCTGGTGTTATAATCATTGTGATTTCTCCATTAATTAGAAAATTAATGCAAGACGTAAAATAAAATTATACGATATAAAATAACAAACATGAGTTCAAAATCAGAAAATTTCTTTGATTCAAAGGTATTAGGACATCCATCGGGATTATTTGTACTTTTCTTTACAGAAATGTGGGAACGTTTCTCTTTTTATGGGATGCGCGTTCTTCTAATACAGTTTTTAACAGCCGCAGTAATTGGATTAAATCCAGGATGGGAATGGTCGATAGAAAAAGCAACAGCTTTATATGGAACATACGCGATGTTATTATACATTACACCAATTTTTGGAGGAATTATAGCAGATAAATATATCGGTTATAGATGGGCAGTTGTAATAGGTGCAATTATTATGACACTTGGTCACGCATTTATGGCTTTCGATACGCCAATCTTTTTATATTTAGGATTAGCTTGCTTGGTTATAGGAACAGGATTCTTTAAACCAAATATGACATCTATCTTATCAGAAATGTATAAAAAGTTTCCAGAGAAGAAAGATGGTGCTTATACTATTTTCTATATGGGAGTTAATGCAGGAGCATTCTTTGGAATGATGTTATGTGGATTCTTAGCAGAAAAAGTAGGATGGCATTGGGGATTCGGTTTAGCTGGAGTTTTCATGTTATTAGGAACATTACAATTCTGGTTAGCAAAACCATTATTTGGTAGAGTAGGTGAAGTGCCTAAAAAATCTAATTCAACAGATGTTGATGCTGATGAGGCTCCATTATATGAAGCTGGAGAAAAACCAAATCCATTTACAGTTTTAGATCAAATTCTAATTGTTATTATGACACTTTTAGGATTAGGTTATGCGTTTAACGACCCTTTAAATGCAATTGGAGGAATCAATTTATTCGATTTTGCAATTGGAGGTTTATCAGGACAAAATGTTGTGATTTTAGTTGCATTAATCTTATTCTTATTTGTTGTAATACGCAGATTAGCAAACTATACAAAGATTGTACGTGATCGTATGATTGCCGTAATTATCTTCGCATTCTTCGTAATTTTCTTCTGGATGTCTTTTGAGCAAGGAGCAACATCATTGGTTATTTTCGCCAGAGATAATACAGAAAGAAACTTAATTGGAGATGCAGCATTAGCATTTAATATATTCAATACTTTATTAACAGTAGTACCATTGTTATTTATTTCTTATGTATTGATTTTATTAGCAAAACAAACAATTAAAAAAGCCTTTTGGTCGAATGTTGTTTTAGCATTTACTTTCTTAGGAATTTGGGCTGCTGCAATTTGGATGTTAAACTTTAACTGGTCTTCTCATTCTTATGATGTTTCTTACCAAGCTGTAGAAACAGTAAAATTAGATGATAAAGGAAATCCTGTTTTAACTGAAGAAGGAAAAACTGTTTACGATAAAACACCAATTTCAGCTTCTTATGTACAAAAACCAACAGATAAAGTTGTAACAGAAACAATTAATTTAGCATCTCAAACTTCATTAGTAAAAGGAGATAAAATTAATATTCACCAAGAAGGAGATAAATTTGTTTTAGTTTCTGGAGAAAGCTTAACGAAATTAGATACAGAATATACTAAACAAAATAAACCTTCTAAGATTGTACCTGCACAAGTTGCAGAAATTAAAGATAGTCAAGTAGAGATTACGGTTTCTTGGTTTTCTACTTTAAATTCGTTCTTTATTATTGCATTAGCATCATTAGTATCTCGTGTTTGGGATTCTAAATATAACCCATCTGCATCTGTAAAATACGGATTAGGATTAATCATTATGGCTATCGGATTTGGTTTCTTAGCATTTGGTTCTTATGGAATCGCTGCAGGAGTTCGTGTGTCAATTATTTGGTTAGTTTTAGCATATTTATTCCATACTTTAGGAGAGCTCTGCCTATCTCCAGTAGGATTATCATATGTGTCAAAATTAGTTCCGGCTCGAATGATTGCATTTATGTTCGGAATGTGGTACCTTGCTATTGCAATTGGAAATAAATTAGCAGCTATTTTAGGAGGACAAATTGAGAATATTACAAAAACATATTCATTATCAACATTCTTCTTAATTTTTACTATTGTTCCTATTGTTGCAGGATTAATTGTAATTGCATTAAACCCAATTATGAAGAAACTGATGCATGGAGTAAAATAATAAATATCTAACTAAAAAAATATGAAATCAACTTTAGCAATCATCGCATTCATTTTTTCTTCTTTCCTATTTGGACAAGAAATAAAATGGTTAACATTAGCAGAAGCAACAAAAGAGGTTAAAGCTCATCCGGAGAAACCTATATTAATTAATTTTTATGCAACATGGTGTGGATTTTGTAAACGTCTAGACGGAGAGACATTTACAGATGCAAAGGTTGCGAGTTATGTTAACAAGAATTACATTCCAGTAAAATTTGATGCAGAAACAAAGGATATGGTCACTTTTTTAGGAATTAACTATACGTATGTTGCACCAGCTAAAGCCAATTATATGGCATATGCATTTACAAATGGTCAACTAAGCTACCCTGCAACTGTTTTAATGAATGGTAAAGGAGACGTAAATAAAGTTGTTCTTGGTTATCGTAGTGCACTTGATTTTATAAATGATATTAAAATTTAATTGAGAAATAACCTTTTTCTGAGGTTTTCCATAAACTAGAGTTCGAGTTATTTTCGAGTTCAGAAATAATAGAAGGGTAGTTGCTGGCATCAGCAATTACCCTTTTTAAGTTATTATTATCTTGAAAAGGATATAGTTTTGATTGATGAATTAGAACATAAAATGGAGAATCTGATTTAGTTTTATCTAACAGAAAGTTAAACGATTTTGTTTCGATGTAATTTTCATGTTTTATAAATGCAGAATGTTTAAACTTTGCTGTATAAGAAAAATAATCAATCTGTTTTATTCTATGTTTTACTTTATAAGGTTTTAGAATATACTGATATGTTTTATCATCAATTTTATGTGAACTAAAAACAGCTAAACTTCTGCCATTCCTAATGTTAATAATGCTGTTTTTGTATTGATTGTACACAATTAATTCATTAGAAGAATTTAATTGTATTACTTCATAAAGACGATCTAATTCTATTAAGGTAAAACAACCAATTGTTATAAACAACGCAACTTTAGATTTGTTTAAAATCAAAGACTTCAAACAAAATAAAATTACCGTAATAAGAAAAGCTGTAAAGAAACTAATGTAAATATCTTTCGCTATAAAACTAAACTCTGCAAGCCAATGAATGTAACTATTTATGAGATGAACAAATTGATTGTATAACCACGTAAATGCATCGATTTTTATATTAAAAACAATAAGAAAAATACTAATTAGTCCTCCACAAATCATTATAAAAGAAGCAGGAATCAATATTAAGTTACCAAATAAAAATAGACCAGAGAATTGATTAAAATAAAAAATAGAAACAGGTAAAGTTCCTATTTGTGTAGAAATGCTTGTTGTTATAATTCCTTTTATTTGATGTAATAGATTATTCTTTATTTTCCAAAAATTATCGAAAATAGGATGAAGCCAAACAATAAAAAATACGGCCGAAAAGCTTAGTTGAAAACCAACATCAAATAATGCATTTGGCTGAAAAACTAGAATTATAAAAGCAGCCAAAGATAATGTATGGAAAATGTTTTTAGGTCGATTTATTATATCACTTATATAATAAATGGAAATCATTAATGCAGAACGAAAAACAGGTGTTTTTAATTCTACATAAAATGCAAAAAACCAAATAACAATTAAACTTGTTATAATTCTTATTTTTCTTCCGTTTTTAAGATAAAGTATAGGCTTAAGTAGAAACTGAATAAGTATAAAAATCATCATAACATGTAGACCAGAAATAGCTAAAATATGTACAACTCCAGTTGTAATGTAATTCTGATTAAGTTCTTCTGATAATTCGGTTTTATTTCCTAATAACATAGAGGATATTATGGCTCTACTTTCTGTAGAATACCCATTTTCTTTCAATTTTTCTCTTACTAATAATTTAGATTTTGAAGCCCAATTGTAGAACCCGTTTCCTTTTTTATGAATAGTAATTACTTTATCAGAAAATAACTGAGAATGAATATTTTTTCTTCTTAAGAATTGTTTGTAATTAAATTGATAAGGATTTAAAGCTGGTTGTATATCTTTTATCTTTCCATCTACAATAAGTATATCTTCTGGAAAATAGAGTTGCGTTTTATCTTTTAAATGAAGGAAGATTTGTTGACTCGTTTCAATGTCCTCAGCAATGTAATTGGTGAATTTAATAGATGAGCTTGCTTTACTAATAATCTTTAAAAGATGAACTTCGGATGATGTATTAATTTCCTTTTTTTCTTTAAAATTATAGTGTTGATGAAGATAAAATCCTAAAATTATTGATGTAATTAAAAATGAGTATATATTTTGTCGAAAACTACTTTTTATTAAACATGCTAAAAGCAGACAGATAATCACCAAAAATATAATTCGTAAATTTGTAGCAGAATTTAATAAATCGGAAACAATTATTCCGATTGATAAACAAATTGTTAGCGTAAGAAAAATATATTTTTTCATACGTTTAATGTAAGAGTAATACTAAAAATGATTAGGTTTTAAGTATTTGTAATTGAATAGAAAAGAAAAAGATAATGATGAAGAAATTTCTAATACTATTGGTTTTATTTTTTGCACAAATAGGTTTTGCACAAATAGATGTAAAACTGTCAATTAACAATCTAAAAAAGATGAAAGGAAATTTATCAATAGAATTTTATCGAAATATGGAGAACTACACAAAAGGGCAAAATGCATTTAAAAAATTATATATTCCTGTTGAAGATTTAGATAAATACGAAACAGTATTTAAAAATGTAGAGCCTACTTTTTATGCAGTTAAAGTTTTTTTAGACACAAACAATAATAAAAAATTAGATAAAAGTTTTTTAGGGATAAGAAAGGAGCCTTATGGTTTCTCTAAAAACTTAAATCCAACATTAAGAGAACCTACTTTTGAAGAAGCAAAAGTAGAAATGACAGAAGGAAACAGTATAATTTCTATCAGTTTAAATAATAATAAAGGAGAAGATTAAAATTTAATCGAGAATCCCAAATTAAGACCTAATAATGATGGATTTCTTGTTTCAACGTTATGCAATGTATTAATCATGTAGCGGTAATTTGGCTCAAGATTAATACTTGTTTTTTCTGAAAGTAAGTACTCTAGTTTTAATCCAGCATTTGCACTATAATTCATATCATTTAAATTAGAAGCTTCACCAATTCTTACACTTCTAGAATTAGTGTCTTTTAAAGAAATTTGATTTTTAGTGACTAAATAATAACTTCCTCCAGCTGTTGCTAATAAATTGAATTTTTTAAAATTAGCTAACTTGTATTCTAGTTCTAATGGAATTTCTACATAATGTATTTGTTGTTCCATTTCTCCCATAGAAGAAGAAAGCATAGTCCCAACATTGTTATTTGCCAAAACTCTTGTGTAATTTTGGTCGTATTTTATATTATTCTGAGCATTTAAATTAATATTAGAATTAGCCAAATAAGCCATAGCATTATTACTCATTGTTCCAACACTATTAGTATGTTGTTCTAATTCTATCTTAGAAATACCCGAACGAATATTCATTTTATCATTTAAACGAATAGCAACTTTTGCTCCGTATGCAATAGTTAAACTATTATTGATGTTGTTTTGATTAAATTCATCAGATAAAATAGACTTAGAGTCTAACATTTTTGTAGGATTAACGTAAGATGATACTACAAATTTCGGTGAGCTAATATTAATTTTTTCTTTCTTTTTTTCAACCTCTTTTTGCTCTTCTTCAAGCACTAATTCTAATGGTTTCTCATTTAGAATTTGATCTAGAATTTCTTTTTTAGTAATTGAATCTTTTTTAGATTTTGCAATATTATTTTGCTCAAATTTAGGTTGAGAAATAATTGTATTTTCTGCTGATAGTTTTTCTGGGAAAATAACAAAGGCGTCACCTTTACCATCAAAAAATAAAGATTTTTGAGGTTTTTCTACTACTAACATTCTCTTTTCTTCTGTAGAAGTTGTTGTGTAAGTAGGAGAGTTGTTCTCTAAATGAATTGTATTATTTTGTTTTGTCTCTTTGTGTGTTAATTGTAATGAATTTTCATTTAGAGTATTTTCCTCTTTTACTTGATTATGAATAGAATTTTGCTCTATTGTATCAGAATTATTTTTGTTCGATTTACTCGACTGTTGTTTTTCTAAAGATGAATTAGAATTATTTTTGACAACTTCTTGTGCTGGTTTATTAGAAGAATTAGTTTCTTCTTGATTAAAATAAAAAACACCAATTCCTATAACTAAACATGCAGCAGTAGAACCAATCCAATAAAATAAAGGAATGATTTGTCTCTTTTTCTCTTTTTCATCCAATTTTTCTTGAATGTTTTTCCATGCATCCAAAGGAGGAACCTGTGGCTGAGAAAGTTTATTTTTTATATGTTGATCAAGTTTATTCATCTTTAATAACAGCTTTTAAAAGGTTTCTTTTTAAAATATTTCGAGCACGCGATAGATTTGATTTTGAAGTTCCGATAGAAATACAGAGTAATTCTGCTATTTCTTGATGAGAATATTCTTCAAATACATAAAGGTTAAAAACTTGTTTATATTGTGGTGGAAGATTTTGTACATTCTCTAAAATTTCCTGATAATCATAATCTTGTTGAGGTTCTTCTTCATCTTCTTGTATATATTGATTTTCATAATCCTCAAACGAAACCCGATTATTTTTTTTAATTTTCTCTAATGATAAATTAACCATTATTCTTTTCATCCACCCTTCAAAAGAACCTTCAAATCTAAATTGATCAATTTTATTAAAAATAAGAACAAACCCCTCTTGAAAAACATCTTGAGCATCTTCATAATTGTCTGCATAGCGAAGACATATCGAGAATAAAATAGGAGAAAATTGAAGATAAATTTCTTCTTGTGCCTTTCTATTTTTTTCTTGACATTGCTTAATCAGATTTTCAAGAGTGTCGTTGTCCAAAGTTGATAAAAAATTAGTTCTTAATATCTAAAGTTTTCTCAATATAAATATTTTTTGTGTTATCTGTAGGATCAATTCCAGCTAAAACACGAATTTTATTTTTACCAGCTTTCTTTGGTGTAAATTTATATGTTTTTGTAAAAGTTTTTACTTCATCTAAACAAGACCCATTCATATTTGTTTGTCTTCCGTAAACACCAACAGTATGTATTGTATCATTAGAATTATTTAAAAGTCTAAAAGCAATAAATTCCTGGCAGCTGTTTGTTGTTTTGTAGGTAATATGAACGTTTGTTACTTGTCCAACTGGATTAATAGAATCGTTGTTTACATTAATCTCTGTACCATTAAGATATCCATCTACAGAAAAGTTATTATTGTCATCTGTATTAAGACAACTAGAAACTCCAAATCCAAGCATTGCTACTACAGCAATTGTACTTAACTTTTTGATTGTTTTCATATTTTTTTTGTTTTAACTATTATACCAAAAAGAGAAGAATATGAAAAAAGGTTGCGTTGCGGTATAAAATTTTAACAAAAAAATCCTCTTGGAAGACCAAGAGGATTAGTTATTTAATAGTTTTTTTACTTTTTTAAATCGTTTACGATTAGACTAGCAGTCCTTTCAGAAGCGCCTACACCACCAAGTTTATCATGCAAATTTTCATAATCATTTAGAACTTGTTCGCGCTTTGGAGTATTTAAAATTAAATTTAATTCGTGTTTGATATTTTCATAAGTTAAATCGTACTGAATTAATTCTTTTACAACTTCTTTATCCATAATAAGATTAACTAACGATATAAAACGAATATTTTTTACAACACGTTTACCTATTTCGTACGATAAAGCATTTCCTTTATAACAAACAACCTCTGGTACTTTTAGTAATGCTGTTTCTAAAGTAGCAGTTCCAGAAGTAACCAAAGCAGCATAAGAAACTCTTAATAAATCGTATGTTTTGTTTTCTACAATTTTTAAGTTTTCTCCTATAATTTTTTTGTAATTCTCTATGGGTTGAGAAGGAGCACCAGCAACTACGAATTGATAATTAGGAAAATCCTTTTCAACAGAAAGCATCAAAGGAAGTTTTACTTTTATTTCTTGTGTTCTACTTCCAGGTAAAACTGCAATAATAGGACGTTCATCTAGATTATTGTCTTTTCTAAATTTCTCTTCATCAATAGGAGGAAGATTATCAAGAGAATCTAATAATGGATTTCCAACAAAGTCAACTTTATAATCATAACGTCCATAAAATTCTTCTTCGAAAGGAAGAATAACAAACATCTTGTCAACTACTTTTTTTATTTTGTGTACACGTCCAGTTTTCCACGCCCAAATTTGTGGAGAAATGTAATAATAAATTTTTATTCCAAGATTCTTTACAAACTCTGCAATGCGTAAATTAAAACCAGGATAGTCTACTAAGATTACTGCATCTGGTTTATAAGCTTCGATGTCTTTTTTAGCTACAGAAATGTTTCCTAAAATGGTTCTCAAATTCATAAGAACTTCTGCAAATCCCATAAAAGCTAAATCTCGGTAATGTTTTACCAATGCTCCGCCTTGGGCTTGCATTAAATCTCCGCCCCAAAAGCGAAATTCTGCTTGAGTATCTTTTTTTCTTATTTCTTTCATTAAGTTCGAGGCATGTAAATCGCCCGAAGCTTCACCAGCAATAATATAGTATTTCAATGGAAATAGTTTTTCTTCTTACAAAGATAGGAGAAATCTATAAGTAGAGCAGAGATGAATAATTTTTATTGCGTAATTTTACTTCACGAAAAGATTAGATAAATGTCAGACGAAATAATAAATAAAATTGCCAATAGTGGCTTAGTAACAATAGACTTACAAGACTATTATCCAGATGGAGAACGTATTGTTTTCGATTTGAAAGATTGGTTGTACGAAGAAATTATTTTGAGAGAAAAAGATTTTAGAGAGAATCTTAAAAATCATGATTGGTCTCAATACGAAAATAAATATGTTGCGATAACTTGTACTGCAGATGCCATTGTACCATCTTGGGCATATTTGTTAGTAACTACTTATTTATCTCCTGTAGCAAGAAGAGTAGTACACGGTAGTTTAAAAGATTTAGACCAAATTTTATACACAGAAATTGTAGATCATTTACCATACGAAGAATATGAAAATGGAAAAATTATTGTAAAAGGTTGTTCACATAAACCTGTTCCAGATTCTGCTTATATTCAATTAATAGAACGTTTGCAACCTATTGTAAGTTCGTTAATGTTTGGTGAAGCGTGTAGTACGGTTCCGCTTTATAAAAAGAAAAAATAATACTTATTTATAGAAAGCTATTTTACAAATGTGAAATAGCTTTTTTATGATTCTGCTTAAAACAAAAAGCCTGCAATTCATACTAGAATTGCAGGCTTTTATCACACTAATAAAATATTGATAATTATTTGTTTGTTCTAAAAATCAGTTTGTTTTCTCCTGGTTTTTCATCGAAATAGTCAATTAAAACCGCGTCATTATCATTTATTTCTCCTTTCAAAATTTCTTTAGAAAGCTCATTTAATACATCTTGTTGTATTACTCGTTTTAATGGTCGAGCACCAAATTGAGGATCATATCCTTTTCTTGCTAAATAATTAACAGCTTCTGGCGTAATATCTAATGTGATATCTCGCTGTGCTAATTTCTTCGCAACACCATTTAAGTAAATAGAAACAATTCCAGAAATTTGGTTTTCACTTAATGGTCTAAACAGGATAATTTCATCTATACGATTTAAAAACTCTGGACGGAAATTAAGTTTTAATTCCTCAAAAACAGTGTCTTTTGTTTCGCTGTAAACCTCTCCAACATTGTTTTCGTCGATATTAGAAAATTTGTCTAAAATCGTATGCGAACCAAAGTTAGATGTCATAATGATAATTGTATTCTTAAAGTTGACAACTCTACCTTTATTATCTGTTAATCTACCATCGTCTAATACTTGTAATAAGATATTAAAAACATCTGGATGCGCTTTTTCTATCTCATCTAATAAGATAACCGAATATGGACGGCGACGAACAGCTTCTGTTAATTGTCCACCTTCATCATAACCAACATAGCCCGGAGGTGCCCCAACTAAACGAGAAACCGCATGTCTTTCTTGGTATTCCGACATATCTATACGCGTCATGGCATTTTCATCATCAAATAAAAATTCAGCTAAAGCTTTTGCAAGCTCTGTTTTACCAACACCTGTAGATCCTAAGAATAAGAAAGAACCAATTGGTTTACCTTCATCACTTAGTCCTGCTCTAGAACGACGAATAGCATCTGCAACAGCAGTTATAGCTTCTTCTTGTCCTAAAACACGTTTATGTAATTCGTTTTCTAGGCTCAATAATTTTTCACGATCCGATTGCATCATTTTCTGAGCAGGAACACCTGTCCATTTAGACACAACTTCTGCAATATCATCTGCATCAACAAATTCTTTTACCAATTTGTTTTGTTTGTTTTCTTCTAAATTTTTCTCCGCATCTTCTAAATCTTTTTTCGCATTTACAAGATCTTCAAATTCTAATTTAGAAGCTTTTGCATAATCATAATCGCGTTTTGCACGTTCTATATCGAATTTTATATTTTCTATTTCCTTTCTTAAATCTTGTACTTCATCAGCACGATTTCTTTCCGCTTCCCATTTAGAGTTTAATTGATTTCTTTCATCTTGAAGATTAGATAATTCTTCTTTTAAAAAGTTTAATTTTTTCTCATCATTTTCACGTTTTATTGCTTCAATTTCAATCTCTAACTGAATAATTCTACGGTCTAATTTATCTAAATCTTCTGGTTTAGAATTCATTTCCATACGTAGTTTAGAAGCAGCTTCATCCATTAAATCAATCGCTTTGTCTGGTAAAAAACGATCTGTAATATAACGTGTAGATAATTTTACAGCAGCAATAATTGCTTCGTCTTTAATTCCAATTTTATGGTGTTGCTCGTATTTATCTTTTATTCCACGTAAAATAGATATTGCAGATTCTTCGTCTGGTTCTTCTACCATTACTTTCTGAAAACGACGCTCTAATGCTTTATCTTTTTCAAAATATTTTTGATATTCATTTAATGTTGTAGCACCAATAGAACGTAATTCACCACGAGCCAAAGCTGGTTTCAGAATATTTGCTGCGTCCATTGCACCTTCGCCACCACCAGCGCCAACTAATGTGTGAATCTCATCAATAAATAAAATAATTTCTCCATTAGATGCTGTTACTTCTTTTACTACAGCCTTTAAACGTTCTTCAAATTCTCCTTTGTATTTTGCACCAGCAACTAATGCTCCCATATCTAAAGAGAAAATACGTTTATCTAATAAATTTTCTGGTACATCACCATTAATAATTCTGTGTGCTAAACCTTCTGCAATTGCAGTTTTACCCACACCAGGCTCACCAATAAGAATAGGATTATTCTTTGTACGGCGAGATAGAATTTGTAGAACACGACGAATTTCTTCATCACGTCCAATTACAGGATCTAATTTTCCTTCTTTAGCTAAATCTGTTAAGTTTTTAGCGTATTTATTTAATGAATTGTAAGTGCCTTCTGCATTTTCAGAAGTTACTCTTTCTCCGTTTCTCAACTCTGTTACTAATTTTTTTGTGTTATCAAATGTTACACCTTTGTCTTTTAAAATTTGACTTGCAGATGAACTATTTTTAATAATTGCTAATAATAAATGTTCTAATGTAATAAAATCATCATTTATCTCTTTTGCTATTTGCTGTGCAGTTTGCAAAACTTGGTTAGATGAATTTGAAAGATGATTACTTTGTTGACCTTCTATTTTAGGAAATTTACTTATCTCTAAATCTAATTCTTGTCGAAGTAAATCTATTTTTAAACCTTGTTTTTCCAAGATTAATGATATAACGTCTTCATCAACATCTATCATTCCTCCTAAAATATGTGCAGGTTCTATTGCTTGATTTTTATGCGCTACAGCTATTTGCTGTGCGGCTTGTATCGCTTCGCGACCTTTTATTGTAAATTGATTGAAATCCATAGTCTTAATAGTTTAAAATGTTTGTTTGTTGTTTGTGAATAATCAAAAAAAATTCCAAACATTAAAAACAATCTAAAAGCTGACTTTTTGACTTTTTTGAACAAAAAAACGAGACATTTTGTCAATGTCTCGTTTTTAAAGTGATATACTTTGAATTAATTTAATATAAACCTTCTATCGATAAATAGCGTTCTCCCGTATCATAATTTATGGTAAGTATTGTAGCTTCTTTATCAATAATATCTAATTTCTTAGAAACAGCTGCAAGAGATGCTCCTGTTGAAATTCCCACGAATAATCCCTCTTCTTTTGCTGCTTTTATTGCAAACTCAAATGCTTCATCTTTTGTGATCTGAATTGATTCATCAACAATAGTTGTATCTAAATTTTTTGGAATAAAACCTGCTCCAATTCCTTGTATTGCGTGTGGACCTGGTTCTCCGCCAGAAATTACAGGAGAATCTGTTGGTTCTACTGCAATTACTTTTGTAGAAGAATTAACTTCTTTTAATGCTTTTCCAATTCCAGATAAGTGTCCACCAGTTCCTACACCAGTTATTAGGAAATCTACTCCATTTGTAAAATCATTTATAATTTCTTTTGCAGTCGTATTGTAATGAACTTTAGGATTAGAATCGTTCTCAAACTGTTGTGGAACCCAAGCACCTTCAATTTTTTCACTTAATTCTTGTGCTTTTGCAATTGCACCTTTCATTCCTAATTCTTTTGGGGTCAAAACAAATTCAGCTCCATAAGCTTCCATAATTTTTCTTCTTTCAATGGACATAGATTCTGGCATTGTAATAATTATTTTATAACCTTTTACAGCCGCTACAAAAGATAATCCGATTCCAGTATTTCCAGAAGTAGGTTCTATAATTGTACCTCCAGGTTTTAGAATACCACTTTTTTCAGCATCTTCTATCATTGCTAAAGCAATACGATCTTTTATAGATCCGCCTGGGTTTTCTTTTTCTAATTTAATGTAAACTTTGTGTTCAGGAAATAATCTACTTAGTCTAATAATAGATGTATTTCCTATTGTTTCTAGAATATTGTTATAAATCATTGTGAAAATTTTTTATATGATATATTGGTTTTCGTTGTCTATTTTTTGTTTTTTAATAATTGGTGTTTGCGTTTGGTACACGATAGAGTTTTCTTCAATACTTTCTGTTATCCAAACATTTCCTCCAATAATAGCGTTTTCTCCAATTACTGTCGTTCCACCTAAAATTGTTGCTCCTGCATATATGGTAACATTATTTTCTATGGTAGGATGTCGCTTTTTATCTGCTAAATCCTTTGATACATAAAATGCACCTAATGTTACACTTTGATAAATTTTAACATCATCCCCAATTACTGTTGTTTCTCCAATTACGATACCTGTTCCGTGATCTATATAGAAGTTTTTACCAATTGTTGCGCCAGGATGTATATCTATTCCTGTTTTAGAATGTGCATATTCAGAAAAATAGCGCGGTAAAATCGGAGTATTTATTTTATATAGAATATTAGCTAAACGGTAAATTGCAATAGCAAGAAAGCCTGGGTAAGCTAATATGATTTCTATTTCTGATTTAGAGGCAGGATCATTTTTATAAAAAACAAAGGCTAAATGTTCTAATTCTCTTTTAACAGATTCAAGTTGGTCGAAAAAATAAAGGGAAATTTTTTCTGCTTTGGTTTCAGGTACTATTTTGAGTAATATTTTATTGAATTGATTAAATAATTCTTGTTTTTTATATGTTGTATTTGGTTGTGAAAAAATCGCATCATATAGGATAGATTCTATTATTGGGTCTAATTCTTTTTTGTTAAAAGGAATTGTATATTTTGTTATATGATTCATATTATCTATTAACTCTATTAAATTAGTAGACAAATATAATATTTTTTTTCACTTCTGTTAATTGCAAATAGGTTTTTATGATTTTTTTGATGAAAATTTAATTAAAACATCATGTCATTAGCTTACTAAATAAAGAATTTTTTGACTATAATGAATAAAATCATTTAATAGTTTTGTAAAATGTGTTTAGCGTCTTTTGGATTAATAATCAGTAGTTTAATTTGTGTTTTTTATTAATTTATGTTAAATAATATACTTTTTTTAGGTTAGTGTTTTATTTACACCAAAAAAATGTTAATTTAGTGAAATCAATTTTAAAGGATAAAAATTATGAAAAAATCAATTTTATTCGGGTTATTCTTTATGCTAACATCAATTATGTTTGCACAATCTCCGATAGGAACTTGGAAAACAATAGATGATGAGACTAAACAACCAAAATCTTACGTAGAAATCTTTGAAAAAGATGGAAAGCTTTACGGTAAAGTAACTAAGATTTTAACTAAAGGAAAAGAAGATGCGAAATGTACAGAATGTTCAGGAGCATTAAAAAATAAACCAATTTTGGGTATGCAAATTCTTTACGGTCTTAAAAAGGACGGAAATGAATGGAGTGGAGGTAAAATTCTAGACCCAAACAAAGGAAAAGAATACAAAGCAAAAATGTCATTAAATGGAAATGACAAACTTGATGTTAGAGGTTATATTGGGATTTCTCTTGTAGGAAGAACACAAACTTGGCATCGAGTAAAATAATCAAAACAAAAACGAAAAGGGTTACACTGAGTAATCAAACCACAAAATTTTACTCTATAATGACTATTCCGAAAAGAATAGTCATTATTTTTTTGTGTAAATTTGTGCTCTCAAAATATAATTTTGATAGATTAAAAAAAATTAAATGAGTTCATATAAAAGCAGAGCTATATCTTATATAAAGCCATACAGATCATCATTTGTTACGGCAATTATCTTTAATTTACTTTATGCAATATTTAATATTATTGCGCTGGCATTCATGATGCCTATATTAGGAGTACTTTTTGGAGAAGATAAAACCCACATAGTTGAAAAGCCAGTTTATACTGGTCATTTGGTCGACTTAAAACAATTTTTTTCTGATTATTCTGGTTATTACATGAATCAGCTTTCGCAAACAGAAGGACCAGTTTATGTTTTGGCGATGTCTTGCTTAGTTTTTATTGTAGCATTTTTATTCAGAAATATTTTTAGTTTTCTTTCAGAAACTTGTTTAGTCGATTTACGTTCAGGTGTTACACGAGATTTACGTGTTGATATTCATAATAAAATTATAGAATTACCTGTTGCATATTTTACAGAAACAAGAAAAGGAGACATGATTAATAGAATGTCAAGTGATGTAAACGAAGTAGAAAGTAATATTCTTAACTCTTTTGTTGAGCTGGTTCGTTCACCAATTATGATTATTGTTTTTGTGATTTTTTTATTCACAGTTAGTTACCAATTAACCATTTTTGCAATATTGGTATTTCCTATTATGGGAACAATTATTTCATTGATTGGTAAAAGTTTAAAAAGAGCGGCAGAAAATGCACAAGTAGAGCTATCAAACATTATTACTTATGTTGATGAAACATTATCTTCTTTAAAAATTATTAAGATTTTTAATGCAGAAGAACAAGTAAAAGGAAGATTTGATGACTCGATAAATCGTTACAGAAAATACCTACAAAAAGTAATGAAAAAACGTGCGATGGCTTCACCAACAAGCGAATTTTTAGGAGCAATTACAATTGGATTAATTGTATTTTTTGGAGGAAAATTATCGTTAGAAGGAAATGGATTATCAGGATCTGAATTTATTTTTTATATCGCAACGTTTTATACCTTATTAGACCCAATTAAGCGTTTTTCTAAAGCTTTATCTGATGTACAAAAAGGAGAAGTTTCTGCAAAGCGTATTTTTGATGTATTAGATGCTGAGGTCTCTATACAAGATACTGCTGAGGCTAAATCTATTGAAACGTTTGAAGATAAAATTGAGTTTAAAAATGTCACATTTGCTTATGGTGAATATGATGTGATTAAAGATTTTAATTTAACAATAAACAAAGGAGAAACAGTAGCACTTGTAGGACAATCAGGTTCAGGAAAGTCGACATTAGCTAATTTAATTACACGTTTTTGGGATGTTAAATCTGGTCAAATTTTAATTGATGGAATTGATATTAAGCATATTAAATTACATGATTACAGAACCTTATTTGGTTTAGTAACGCAAGATTCTATTTTGTTTAATGACACTCTATATAATAATATTGCTTTAGGAGATAAAAATCCAAATCAAGAAAAAGTAGAGCATGCGGCAGAAATTGCAAACGCAGCAGAATTTATTGTAAAAATGCCAGAGCAATACCAAGAATCTGTTGGAGAGGGAGGTAATAAACTTTCTGGTGGACAAAAACAACGTGTAAGTATAGCGAGAGCAGTTTACAAAAATCCACCTATAATGGTATTAGATGAGGCAACTTCTGCTTTAGATACAAAATCAGAAAAATTAGTTCAAGTAGCATTAACCAACATGATGGAGAACCGAACTTCTTTGGTTATTGCACATAGATTATCAACGATACAGAGTTCAGATAAAATTATTGTAATGGATTCTGGTAGAATAGTAGAAGAAGGGAATCACCAGTCACTTATAGAGAAAAACGGTGTGTATGCGAATTTAGTTAATATGCAGAACTTCTCTTAAAATCTGTTTTAGAATTATCTTATAGAATAATCTTTAAAAGAATTTTCATTAGCTCAGAATAAGATTCAACGAATTACAAATAAAAAACTCCCATTAAGTTACTTAATGGGAGTTTCTATTATATAGCTTTAATTTCGAAACCTAATTTTGTCCAATCTTCCCAAAACGTTGGATAAGATTTTTCTACAACCATTTCGTTGTTAATTCTAATCGAATAAATTTGTGCCAATGGTGCCATACACATAGCCATTCTATGGTCGTTGTATGTTTCTAACTTAGGTACAGTTGTATAAGCATTGTACCCATCAATAGATAAAGAATCATCTGTAATGGTAATAATTGCTCCAAATTTTTCTAATTCATTTTTTAAAGCAACTAAACGGTCAGTTTCTTTAATTTTTAAAGTTTCTAGACCAGTCAATAAACATTTAGCTTTTAAACCAACACAAGTTGCTGCAATAGTTTGAGCAATATCTGGCGTATTAATTAAATCTAATTCGATTCTATTTTCTAAAGAAAATGCTGGATTATTTTTTAATGTTAAACTTCCATCTTTAAAAGTAGAAATTACACCAAAATGTTCTGCATAGATATTTTGTAGTGCCGAATCTCCTTGCAATGAATTCTCAAAATAAGTAGAAATTGTTATTTCAGATTCTTTAGATAAAGCGATTAAACTATAGTAATAAGAAGCAGAACTCCAGTCAGATTCTACTTGTAATTTTTCTGATTGAATATTTTCTGTAAATGGAATTGTAATCGTATTTTCTTCAAAAATAGCTTTTATACCAACTCTATTTAATAATTCAATTGTCATTTGAATGTACGGAACAGAAATAATTTTTCCGTCCAAAGTAATCGTTAAACCATTCTCTAATTTTGTCCCAATTAAAGACAAAGCTGTAATGTATTGAGAACTTATATTAGATGGAATTGTAATTGAATTAGTCGTAATTTTTTTTCCAACAATTTTTAAAGGAGGAAAGCCTTCATTTTCTGCATAAGTAATTTCTGCACCCAATTGATTTAAGGCATCTACTAAAACTTTAATTGGACGTTGTTTCATACGAGCAGATCCAGTTATTGTAATTGTTCTTCCTTCTTGAATAGAAAAATAAGCAGTTAAGAAGCGCATTGCAGTTCCAGCATGATGAATATCGATTAAATCAGTTTCATTTGCTAAAGCTTTTTGCATTAATTGAGAATCTTCAGAATTTGAAACATTCTCTAGAGTTAAAACTTGATTAAATAATTTATTTAATAGCAACAAACGATTACTCTCACTTTTTGATCCTGTAATTGCTAATTGATTTTTTAATGGCGATTGTAAAGCCGAAATTTCAATCATAGTTTATTTTAATTTATCATTATTTTGATGACGATCGTGATCACGTTTTGTTTTATAATCTAATTTTTTATAAAAAGCAGTTTCTAAATCAACACCGGTCTGATTAGCTAAACATAAAGCAACGAATATAACATCTGCTAATTCTTCCCCTAAGTCTTTATTTTTATCTGATTCTTTTTCTGACTGCTCTCCATAACGACGAGCAATAATACGAGCAACTTCTCCTACCTCTTCTGTTAATTGTGCCATGTTTGTTAACTCGTTAAAATAACGAACGCCATGATCTTTTATCCAATTGTCAACATCTAATTGTGCTTGTTTAAGACTCATCTATTTTAAAATTTTATTTGATTAAAAAGTAAAGGTACAAAATTATAAAACCACTCGAAAGAGTGGTTTTATAAATGAAATTAATTTTTTATTTACTGTTTTACAAGAACTACTTGTTGTCCTTCAGTAGAAATAATATTTTCTAAAAACTCTTTTAAAGGTTTGTAATAATTTGCTGGTAAAACACTGTAAGGAGTTACTTTTTGTGCTTGTGCAATAATAAAACCATCTCTTTCTATTACATTATAAGCATAACCAGCAGCTTGATCTGGCATTGTAAAATTCTTTTCTTTAGGCATAGATTCTACTTTGTATCCTTCAGGAATTTTAATTTTTATTGTATTGGTATTTGTAATAGGAGCACCAAACTCTATATTATAATTACGTTGTTCCAAATTAAGACTATGTTTTGTATTTGCAATGAATAAAAATGGACTAAAAATTATTTTATTTCCTGCAACATCAACCTTTACATCAGAAAATTTGAATTGATGACGAATTAAATCTTTGCTATTATCTTGTGTTTTAAAGTCAGCAATTTCGAAATTATAATCCTCAATGTATTCTTTTTCGAATGCTTTAGGATCATTTGCAATTTCGCTCTTGTCTGACATATAAAAGTAGTTATCACGAATACTAGAATAAACACCTGTTAAAGAACCGTCTGCTTTTAAATCTGCTGTAATTGATTTCTTATCGCTTGTCATAACAGAATTTCTTAATAAAACTTCTTTAATACCTTTATCAGAAATCATGAAACCTCTATCATTAATATCACGAATAGGCAATAAATTAAGTTGTGCGTTTTTATCTGTCGCATCAATCAAATAAAAATTTCCATCAATTGTTGCACCAGCAATAACATAATTTATTTTAGTACGAGAAGGAAAAGCATAATTAATTAAACCGTTACTAACTGTACTTAAAATAATAGGATTAGTCTCAATACCAACTTTTCTTAACATAGAAATAAGCATTAAGTTAATATCTGCAACGTTTCCAGATTTTTCGTTAAAAGCTTTTCTAATTCCTTTATCTGTATATTCCCCAGAATAATCATTCCAAGTCATGTTTGTTTTTACATAATCAAAAATTGCCTGAGCTTTATCTAAATTTGTTGTTTTATTTGCAGTAATACCTTTTACAGTTTCATCTAAAAAAGCATTTCCATTTAATTGTTTTCCAAAATCAGAATGCTCCATTAAATCTTTTCCGATTTTGTCCCAAGTTGTTGAGTAATTGTTAATAGGTTGTCCAGGCGAATGATAAGACGCTAATTCGAATTGAACGCTAGCTAACATGTTACGGTGATTTAAAACGTAAGCTTCTCTGGATAATGATGTAAGATTTTCTAATGAATAACTTAAAGAATTAATATTTAATTTATCATTATTTATACTACTTCCATATGCAGCTCCTCCAAAAGAAGAAACACCTCTTGAACTTCCAGAAATGTAAGTGATATTTTCACTTTTCAGATCTTTTTTCATTTTCGGAGCAAATCCACCTCTTAAATCCTGTTGGTAATTAAAAAATTCTTGCGATTCAAAAGTTAAATTACTTTTTATAACAGGAATAGATTGTTGGAAATACCAAGTATCTGTTTGATTGATAAATGGAGAAGAAATTTCGTAAGTATATTCTAAGATAGATCCATTTTTTACATTAGGAAATGTAAAAGTTTGTTTGTCTAAAAAACGGTGAGCTTTTTCTAAGAAAATATCTTTTTTTTCTACTTTCTGCTCAATAATTTTACCATTCTCTAAATTGTAAGTTACAGCTTTTAATGTAAGAACTTTATCTTGGTCAGATCCTGAACTTTTGTAAATAGGAATACTTATCGTTAAAACGTCGTCAGGTGTTCTGTCTTTGTCAAAAACAATGTAACGGTAAAATACTTTTTTTGTTTGTTCAACACCTGTAGCGCTGAAACTAATTTTGTAATTTCCATCAGCGTATAAAACTTCTGCTGGAGCATCTTTTTGTATCGTACTTTCTGTTTTGTTAAAATCTTGTTTGGATAACTTTCCAAACTTTACTTCTTGAGCAAAACTGATTGTAGTAATGGTAGATAAAACAATTGTAAAAAATGTTCTCATATAGGTGTTATAATTTTTCTAATAAAATTTTAGTATTATCGTAGCCAGCAATTTGCCTTCTGAAATCAACATAGTCGTTGTATTTTTCTTTGGCAAAAGTTCCAGCTAACTGTTTGTAAACGCGTTTTACTTCGAAGTTGTTTTTTTCTTTTGGTGTAATTTGTAAAGAGTATTCACCAAAATCTGACTTTATTATAATAGGTAAAAATAATGTTGGTAATTTATAACCTTCTGGTAAGGTTAATATATAAGAGACTTCATCAACGTATCCACTTTGAATTTTAAAATCGAATTTACGTAATTTGGCTTTTTTTACAGACGTTTCTTCTCTGTTAACAGGAATCATATTAATAATAATATTATTTCCTTGAATTTTAGCATAATTAGGAACTGAAAAATCAAAATTTGATGTAAAAACTGCATTTTCCAAACTATTATCAAATTCTTTTTTCTTGAAGTTTATTCCTTGTAAATCACTAAAACGATTTTTTAATCTAAGATTTAAATCTTTTTCTGTTAACCTAGAATAGCTAGAGTAATTCTCATAAATTAAACCTTTAGAAACCTCAGAAAACTCGAAGTTTAAAGTTCCATTGGCTAATATAGAAGCTTTTCCATTTACTAATAATTGATTGTCTTCTGGGTTAAAATGCTGAGTTGAAATAATTTTACCTCCGTTTTCTTCTATAATAAATGCTTTTCTATCCGAAGTAAAACGACCTAGATAATTAAAGGGAGAAGTTTGACTTGTTGCTTCTAACCATATATTTTCTTCTTTTAATGGAACATACACAATCATATGATTTCCTTGATGATAAACCATTTCATCATCAATATCCATTGCATTAGAATTTCCGTATATTACAGTATGATAGGCTTTTATATTTACAGCATCTAACATTCCAATCATATAATTAGAAAGTGCTTTACAATCTCCATAGCTTTTGTTTTCTACGTAAGATGTAGGAAACGGAGAAAGTCCGCCAATTCCCAATTGTACACCAATATAACGAACCTTATTTTGCATGTGTTTATACAAAATTTGAACTTTTTCACGGTCTGTTTTTGCATCTTTTACTAGGTCTTGAAAAAAGGCTTTTTGTGTTGGAGTAAAATCTAATTTTCCATTAATTAAATTCTCATAAAACCATTTTCCGTAATCATTCCAATTATCAAATTTTCCTTTAATACCAGCAATATTAATTTGATCTGAAGCAACAATAACATTAGGAAAAATATTGCGAGAATTAATCATGTTGTCTTCTTCTTCAAAAGCAGGAATATTAGTTAGTGAGTATGTTACTTGGTTGCTATCACCAATTTTTTGAACTTGATAATTATTTAAATTCTTTTCACTAAATCTAATTTTAGAATCTGTTTTATTCGTGAATTGATAATTAGCCTGTTCAATAGATAAATTAGATGCTCCTATAGGAAACCATCTTGGGATAAAAATGGTATTTTTTGTTATAGTAACAATTTTGTAATGAATTGTATATGGATAAGTTGTTGGCGTAAAACTTAAATATTTTACACGGTCATCTGTATACATTTGACCACCATCTACATTACTTTGGTCACCAAAATCTTTCGATTTAAACTTTTTAATTTCTTTTCCAGAGGCATCATACAAACTTGCTTCAAAAAGATTAATTTTTGTACTAGGACTATAATTTGTGTAAGCGCCTACATAGCTATCTCCTGCTTTACTTAGTACAGTGATTACTACATCTTCGGTATATTTTAATTCGTCAATTTTTGACAATTCTACAGTTTCATTTTTCTGACGTACTACGGCGTAAGCATCTTGTAGTAAATTTGCAGGAATTTTATCTGCTGAATAATCTTGAGAGTAACAAAAATTGGCAATGAAAAATGTTGTTAAAAGTAAAATTTTATTCATATATTTTTTGAAAATTAGTCGGTTTATTCTTTATTTTTCGAATCAATAAAAATGGTAACAGGACCATCATTTAATAATTCAACTTTCATGTCTGCTCCAAAAATTCCTCTTTGTACAGGTTTAAAGTTTTTTTCTAAAACGGATAAAAATGTTTGATATTGTTCTGTTGCGATATCTGGTTTAGAAGCCTTAATATAAGAGGGTCTATTTCCTTTTTTTACAGCTGCATGTAATGTAAATTGAGAAACTACTAAAATGTCTCCAATCACTTGTTGAATATCAAGATTCATTACGTGATTATGATCGTTAAAAATTCGTAGTTGAATTATTTTTTTCGATATCCATTCAAAATCTTCTATTGTATCTTCTGGTTCAAAACCTACTAAAGCTAAAATTCCATGTTGTATTTTTCCAACAATTTCTTTTTCCACTTCAACGGAAGCTCTCTGAACACGTTGCAGAATTACGCGCATTGTTTTATGAGTATTTTTTAAGTGTGCAAATTTAGTTAATTTATAAATGCAGAAAAAGTAAAATCGTCACCCTCCTTAATTTAAAGATGTGACGATTTTGTAGTTTACGGTTAAGTAAGTAATCAGTATACTATTTTTAATTTAAATGATTAAAGTAAATTTCATTATTTGTAATAATCGCATAATGTAATTCGTATAAATTAGAAATCTCTTTTGCAACTATTAATTCTTTTTCTATTTCATCAACTAATTGTTGATGATTATCACATTCGATAAGGTTGGTAATCCATAATTTATTTGGATTAATAGATTCCCAATTTAACGAGTTTAAGTGCTCGAAAAAAACTTCTTTTTGTGCAGTTGTACATTCCGAAAAATCTAATGCAACTCGAATAGAAATGTCACTCATTAATAACTAATTTTCACAAATGTAATAGCGAGATTTTGTTATAAATTACGGTTTTCCATAAAAACCCTAAATAAATGATTTATAACACCTTTTTTTATGAAAAAAAATACCCCAAAGAAATTCTTTGGGGTTGATTTATTAAGCTGAGTTTTAAAAATTATTTCAGAATTTCTGCTAAATTTTCAATGTCATCAGTATTGATATTTTCTAACGCTTTATCTAATTCTGCTCTTGTAATATCTAATTTAGAATCGATAACTAAAACATTACTTAAGCCATTAATTCCAAAAATCATTTTATTTACTCGTCCATTTTGCTCTTTAAGTGCAACATTTAGATTGTTATTTTTAGATTTTAATTTAATTAAATTCTCAAAATTTTCTCCTCTAAAAGAAGATTGTAAATCTTTAATTACACGGTTTTGTTTACCTTGACCAGCATCGCTAATTACGAATACTTTTGCAGACTTTATGTAATTAAATAAATCTGTTCCACCAGCTTTTCCTGCTAGCTTTAAAGCAAAAGAAGGTAAAGGAATAACAGTTGCTTGTTTATCATACTTTGTGTAAAACTCTTGCATGTTTTTTGTTGTTCCACAAGCCTGTAAAATCAATAGTATAGCAACAAATGATAATCCGATTATTTTTTTCATTTTTTTATTTATTAAGATCATAAAAACTCTTACAACTCTTGTACCGAAAATTAAAGATAATTCAAAATCATTTGTAAAATAGACAAATCATCTAAACCAACCATTTCTTCTAATTCTTTAATTGATGCATGTTCTATAAATTCATCGGGATAACCATTAATTGTCGTATTACCTTTGTAATGAATAGAGTTTAAAAACTCTAAAACTCCACTTCCAAATCCTCCTTTTTTTATACCGTCTTCAAAAGTTAGTATCGTATCATATTTTAAAGAAATAGCTTTTAATCTAGACTCATCTAAAGGTTTAATAAAAGGAAAATCTATCAATGCAATTTTATCTTGTAAATTATTCTGTTCAATTATTTTCTCTATTCGAGAACTTATTAATCCAGTTGAAAGAATAGCTAATTTATTTCCTTCGAAGATAATTTCAGATTTTCCAATTTCTATTTTCTCATATGTTGAATCTGGACTTAATGGGATTTCGTTCTTTGGATAACGAATAGCAAAAGGCTGTTTTGTAAATTGAGCTGTATAAAGAAGATTTCTAAAATCTTTTTCATTTCTTGGAGATGAAACAATCATATTAGGAACTTCTCTTAAAAAAGAAATATCAAATATTCCGTGATGTGTAGCACCATCTGTCCCAACAAAACCAGCTCTATCTATACAAAAAACTACATGAAGGTTTTGTAAAGCAATATCATGAATAACTTGATCGTAGGCACGTTGCAAAAATGTTGAATAAATAACACAGTACGGGACAGTGTTTTGTGTGGCTAAACCAGCTGCAAATGTTACAGCATGTTGTTCAGCAATACCAACATCTATTACTCGATCTGGAAATTGATTTCGACTTTTTATTAAACTACTTCCAGTTAGCATTGCTGGCGTAATTGCAACAATTTTAGAGTTATTTTTTAATAAATCTAATAAAGTTTCTCCAAAAATATCTTGGTATGTTGTAGATGATTTAGATTGTGAAATTTCTCCAGTTAATTTATTAAATAAACCTGGAGCATGCCACTTAACTTGATCAATTTCTGCTAGATCGTATCCTTTTCCTTTTATAGTTTTTATATGTAAAACTTTAGGACCTTTTATGGAGTTTGCTTTATCGAATGCAGAAAAAAGTTCTTCGAAATTATGACCGTCAATTGTTCCAATAAAATTTAAACCAAAATTGGTAAAAATATTTTCGGTTTGATTTTCTAATGATTTAAAATATTTTTTTAATCCACCAACAGAATCATCAATTCCAATATTATTATCATTTAAGATAATTAAGACATCTAAATCTGTTGAACCAAGATGGTTGAGCGCTTCCAAACTCATTCCAGAAGTAATAGATGCATCGCCAATAATGGCAATATGTTTTCGGTTAATTTGATTTATTTTATCTGCGGTAGCCATTCCAACAATTGCCGAAACGGATGTTGAAGAATGTCCAGTTCCAAATGTATCAAATTCGCTTTCTGTTCGAGAAGGGAAACCAGAGATTCCATTTTTTTGTCTTAATGAATCAAAAAGTTGTTGTCTACCAGTTAAAATTTTATGTGGATAAGATTGATGTCCAACATCCCAAATTAACAAATCTTCTGGTGTATTATAGTAATAATGTAGTGCAATTGTAAGCTCTACAACACCTAAACTAGCGCCTAAATGTCCTGGTTTTACGCTTAAAGTATCTAAAATAAACTCGCGCATCTCGTAAGCTAACGCAGTTAACTGAGTTGTATCTAAAGCTCTAAGTTGCTTAGGATGACTTATTTTTGAAAGAATGTTATTCATTATTATTATACAAAATTACATTTTTCTAAGTAATTATTCGTATATTTGCACGTTACAAAATTTAATGTAACTTATGTTCCAAATAGGAAAGACCCTTGTATCTGAAGAACTACTAAATGAAGATTTTGTTTGTAATTTAAACAAATGTAAAGGGATATGTTGTGTAGAAGGCGATGCCGGAGCACCACTAGACGAAGATGAACTTACCATTTTAGACGATATTTATCAAGATGTAAAACCTTATTTACGCGCAGAAGGAATTGCCGTAATTGAGGAAGAAGGTAAATATACAATGGATTCTGACGGAGATTGGGTAACACCATTAGTCAATAATAGAGAATGTGCATATTTAGTTTTTGAGGAAAATGGCTTCTCAAAATGTGGAATAGAAAAAGCATATGAAGAAGGAAAAATTGATTATAAAAAACCTATTTCTTGTCATTTATATCCAGTTCGTATTAAGGAATATTCAAATTTCACTGCAGTCAACTATGACGTATGGGATATTTGCTCAGATGCTTGTACCTTAGGAAAAGAATTAAAAGTTAATGTAGCAACTTTTGCAAAAGATTCTTTAGTTAGAAAATTTGGAACAGAATGGTACGATGAATTAATGACAATTCAAAATGAACTAAACAACCAGAAAAAATAAAATTATTATGTCAATAACAAGAGCAAGAAGATCTACTGATGCTATCGAGAAATTATATATCTCAATGCGTCATTTATTTCATAGAGGAGTGTACCGTCCATCTGGTGCACCTGGAAAAATATTAAGAAATTTATTATTTGAAATTGATCCTGAAATTTATGGATCAATGACAGATCCAAATAAAGTTGAATTAAGTGGTTTAATGTATGTTTTAGATCGTTTACCTGAAGGAATAGTTGAAACACCTTATGTGTGTTTTACTTCTGATGAAGGATACGATAGATCTATTTTTACACCAATAATTCCTGCAAAACGTCGTCGTTTTTGTTATCGTATAGATGACGATCAAATGAACATAGAAATATCTCGTGGTCGTTCTGATATTTACGATGTTTTAACGCATTTAACTTTTTTATACAATGAAGCAGACAAAATTAGAAATCGTGCATTTAGTAATGATACGCTTACTAAGAATAGAGTTTGGGAATTTATAGAAGAAGTAGTTTTTAGTAAATCAGAAATATCTCGTAAAGATCGTGAAGTAGCTTTAATGCATTTATCTACTATTTTAGGTAGAACATTCGAAGAAACGCAAGCAATACACAGTTATTTTGGAACAAACGAAGACAAAGATCGTTTTTTCAGAATTGTTTATTGGATGGGTTATACAAGTCAACAAGACCGTATAGGGACTAAAAAACGTGAGGTTACTTTTACATCGACATTAAGAGAGTCTATTGGTCATCACATGATTGGTGAAAAATGGGCAAATGAGATTAAAAGAGTATTATTTGAAAATAATCTTCAAGATAAAAACATTCACATCGTTTCAGCTAATATGCACAGTGTATCTAATATGTTGTATGCCTATGATGGATTGAAAAGAAAGTTTAAAAATGATGGTGTAGAAATTTACGAAGATTTAAGTGCTGCAAACAACAAAATCTTAAGAGATTCGTTAAATGAATACACACAACAAAATGGCTTAATCTATATCAAAGATCAGTCAGGAACAAATATAGATGTTCAGATTATTGATTTAGAAAAAGTAAATGTGACAAATTCGGCATTTTCTTATGCAAAAGATAAAAACAATGAGGTTATCATTGTAATGGATTATGCATTTGGAGAGCAGGCTTTTGAAGCAATGGACGAACTTTTAAAACCTTATAAAGTAGGAGATATTCGTTTTAAAATGAATGTTAAATCTGTTGCAATTATGGGTAAAGCCGGAATTTTAGAAGGTGTAAAAGGAGACATTATGATTGCTACTGCTCACGTATTTGAAGGAACAACAGATAATTATGTTTTTGATAACGAATTATCAGCTTCAGATTTCGAAGGGCAAGGATTAGGAGTATATGAAGGACCTATGATTTCAGTTTTAGGAACATCATTACAGAATAAAGATATTTTAGAATATTTTAAAAATTCATCTTTCCAAGCAATCGGATTAGAAATGGAAGGAGCACATTATCAAAAAGCAATTCAGGTTGCTTCTAAGATAAGACATCACATAGATAAAGATGTAAAAGTAATGTATGCATATTACGCTTCAGATAATCCATTAGAAACAGGGAGCACATTAGCTTCAGGAGGATTAGGTTTAACTGGTGTAAAACCAACTTACTTAATTACTCAAAAAATATTAGAGAAAATTATTAAATAGATTTAATGAAGAATTTTTCCATATTAGGCTTTGGTCATATCGGACGTGTTCATCAACAAGCAATAGAGGAAGCAGAAAATGCTCAATTAATTTCTATAATAGATTTTAATCTTCCAGAAGATTTATCTGTTAAAGGTTACTCTACTTTAGAAGGTTTTTTAATAGAAGACCAAGAAACAGATGTTGTTGTTATTGCAACGCCAAATGGTTTGCATAGAGAACACGCTATTCGTTGTCTAAAAGCTGGGAAAAATGTTTTAATTGAAAAACCTATTGCATTAACAGTAGAAGATACTGTTGAGATATTAAGAGTTGCAGAAGAAAAAAAACTTCGTGTTTTTACTTCTATGCAGCTTCGTTTTTCTCCAGTAGTTCAGTATGTTAAAAATCTGATTGATAACAATTGTTTAGGTAAAATCTTTATGGTTAATATCAATTGTTATTGGAATAGAAATAAAAATTATTATAAATTGAGAGAATGGCACGGAAGCCACGAAATGGATGGAGGTGTTTTATTTACGCAATTTTCTCATTTTATAGATATTATGAATTTCTGGTTTGATGAGGTAAAATGTACAGCTTCTAAGAGTTATAATTTTACACATGAACAAATAACAGATTTTGATGATTCTGGATGTATAAACTTTACGGCTAATGATGCAATTGGAAATATGATTTATACAACTTCTGTTTTTAATAAAAATTTTGAAAGTAATATTACTATTATTTCAGAGAAAGGAACAATTAAAATAGGAGATCAATATCTTAATCAGATGATTTATTCTGATCTTAAAAATGTATGTTGTTCTCAGAAAATATCAACAGAACAGAAAAATTTTCACTCTAATTTAGTTACAGAAATTTCGGATGCTATGTTGTTTAATAATGAGTCTTTGTTAGATGGAAAAAATGCGTTAAATTTAGTGAAGTTTATCACTGATGCTAATTTTATGGCATCCAATAATAATAAAGAGATAACCAGAACAACAGATAACTATGAAATTTCACACGCGTAAATGGGTAAAACCAGAGGATTTAAATCCAAATAAAACATTATTTGGAGGAAAGCTTTTAGCTTGGATAGATGAGGAAGCAGCATTATATAGTGTTGTACAATTAGAAAACTCTCACGTTGTAACCAAATATATGTCTGAGATAAATTTTATGGCATCTGCGCGAGAAGGTGATATTGTAGAAATAGGAACTGAAGTTGTAAAGTTTGGAACTACTTCATTAATTCTTCGTTGCGAAGTTAGAAACAAAATGACGCATGAAACAATTATAACAGTAGAAAATATTACAATGGTTAATCTAGATGAAAATGGGAAACCAAAACCACATGGTAAAACACAAGTGGAATACGTAATAGATAGATTGACAAGAAAAATACTTTAAATTTTTTATCAAAATATAAAAGCAATAAAAAAGGAACCTTATATAAGGTTCCTTTTTTATTTTGTCTTTATTCTGTTATAAATAATGATTTTAATTCGTGAGCATCAGCAGGATCCATTCTTCCAGCTAATATTAAGCTTAATTGCTTACGACGTAAAGCGGCATTGTAACGCTCTATTTCAAGTTCAGTTTCTGGAATTAATTCCGGAACTCTAACTGGTTTATTATCATTGTCAACAGCTACAAATGTGTAAATTCCTGTATTTGTTTTGTTATAAATACTATTATCATAATCGTATACATAAACATCTACATAAACTTCCATAGAAGAGTTGAATGCTCTTGTTACTTTAGATTCTAGCTTTACAGTACTTCCCATTGGAATAGGAATGTTAAATGCAACGTGATTTACACTTGCTGTAACAACAAGGTAACTTCCTCCATGCATTTTTGCAGAAATAGAAGAAATTCTATCCATAGAAGCTAATAATTCTCCTCCAAACATATTTCCTAAATTATTAGTTTCGTTGGGAAGGACTAAATTTGTCATTACAGATAAAGATTCTTTCGCTGTTTTTGCTTTTATCATAACTTTTATTTGTTGTGTGCAAATTTCTGTAAAATAATTGAGTTTATGAAACGATCTTTTTTCAAATAAAAATAGCTACCTAAGAAGATAGCTATTTACTATTTATAGTAATAATTTTAATTTTCTGTTCTAACCCAAGTACCAGGGTGTTTTTGGTTAATCTCATTCATGTATTTCTGAGCTTGCTCTACATTACCAAAACTATTATAAGTAACATAATAATAACGTCCTTTTACATAAGTAACGCCAGCATCTTTATAACCTTGTTTCTTTAATTCGCTAATTAAGCGATCTGCATCCTCTTTACGTTTAAGAGAAGCGGCAATAACTTGATATTTTTTAGAAGATTTTACAACTGTTTCCTTCTTTTCTTCCTTTTTAGAATCTGTTTTAACAACTTCTTTTTTCGCAGGTTTTTCTTTTACAATTGCTGTAACTTCTTTCTCGTTTTCGTTAATTTTAGTTTCTTTTACAACAGTAATTTCAACTTTTTTAGGAACTTCAACAGAATCTCTTACCATTTCAGCAATTTGATATTCTACTAAAGAAGGTTCAGAAATTGTTTGAGGCATGTTGTAAACATCGTATTTTACAAGACTTTCTTCTTTATTTTTAGAAATATCCTCTTTACCAAACATTGGTAAAACTAATCCGCTCCATTGTTCTGTAACAAATTTCTGTACAGGTTGAGGTGTGTTAAAATATAGATAACCACCAACAACGATTGGAATAAATGAGGCTGCAGCTAAGAATTTTGACATATGTTTGTTAGAAGATTTTGTTTCAGAAGAATCTAAAATATAATTTGCTTGTAGGTTAGAAAGTCCGTAAGAAGCAATAAAATAATTTTGTTCATTTTCAGGTTTGAAATCAATTTTTCCAATTTCATTAAACTGTAAAGTTCCAATATTTTTTAACGTCAATATTTTTCCCGCTCTCAAATGTTCTTGCCAAAAATAAACTTGCTCATTTATAAATGTTTGTGCATCGTTAAATGATTTGTATTCATCTATCACAATTTTATTCACTAAAACGCCATCATTTTTTGTTAAAGTAGAATTAAAGGAAAGATCTTTCTTAGGCGGAATAAATGTATTGGTTGCTTCATCAAAAGCAACATTTGCAGGATTAGATATAAATGCACCAAAGTTGGGTACAATTACACAATCGTGCTGAAATAATAGTTGACTTATATGCTCTTCTAACCTCATACTACGAAATTAACATTTTTTTTAGATTTTACAAAGATAAATACTTAAAATTATTCATACTTAATTAAATATTAATAATTTAACACAATGCAACCTAATTTACCTTACATATTAGCAATTTCTTTTCAGAGAGGAATAGGAGATGCTATGGCCAGAAAAATTATTCAATTTTTTGATTCCGCTGAAATTGCTTGGAATTCTAAACCAACAGATTTAATGAAAATTTCTGGAATAGGAAAACAATTAAGTCAAGATTTTGGAGATGAAAAATGGTTAGAATTGGCTTATGAAGAAATAGAATATTGTACTGAGAATAAAATAGATATTCTCACTTTTTATGATGAAGATTATCCTAATGTATTAAAAGAATGCATTGATGCACCATTAGTAATTTATACAAAAGGAAATATTGATTTTAATAAAATAGGTAAAAAGAATGTATCCATTGTTGGGACTAGAAAAATGTCTAATTATGGACGAAATTTTATAATTGAATTAATCGAAAATATAGCCGAATTTGATGTAAATATAATTAGTGGTTTAGCCTATGGATGCGATATCGAGGCACATTCGCAAGCATTAAGTAATAAACTTTCTACTTGGGCTGTAATGGGAACAAATTTCGATAGAATTTATCCAGCTGCTCATAAAAAAACTGCAGCAGAAATTTTAGAGAAAGGTTGCTGGATAACAGAACAACCAAGTTTTAGAAACCCTATTCCAGAAGCTTTTTTACAAAGAAATAGAATAATTGCAGGATTGTCCGATGTTACAATAGTTGTCGAATCTGCTTTTAAAGGAGGAAGTTTAGTTACCGCTAAGTTTGCAAACGAATATAATAGAGAAGTATTTGCATTACCAGGCAAAACAACTGATGCTTTGAGTTTGGGATGTAATTATTTAATTAAAACTCAACAAGCTTTTTTAATTGATAACTCTAAAGATATTGTGGAATATTTTAATTTTGATATAAAGAAAAATACACAGCAGCTCGATTTGTTTTTAACGTTCTCTGATGAAGAACAATTAATTTTAAACTACCTAAAAATGAATGGAAAACAACATATTGATAAAATGTCATTCGAACTTAATTTAAAATCTTACGAATTAATGCCTACTCTCTTAGAACTTGAATTAAAGCAAGCTATTAAAACACTTCCAGGTAAGTTTTACGATATAATCTGATAAGAATACAATTTTTAGTTGATTTTTTTGTTATTTATTACAGTATTTTTGTACAATATGAAGACAAAATTATTCTTTATCATCTCAATGATTTTCATTAGTTTGAATGCGCAAAATAATAGAGCGCGTTGGAACGATTTATTTTCTTACAATCGTGTTAATTTCCTTGAAGAAGTTAATGGAGTAATTTATTGTGGTTCAGAAAATGGAATATTTTTATTTAATCCACAAAATCCAACAGCAGATTGGATAAAACTTAATAAAACAAACTTCCTAAATAATATTGCAATTTCTGCAATGGCTTATGATAAAGCTTCAGATTCTTTTTTAGTAGGTTACGAAAATGGAGGAATAGATTTATTGAAATCTGGAGAATCTACGATGGTTTTGGATATAAGATGGAATAATTTCAATGGAAGTAAAAAAGTTAATAATATTTTTATCCACAATGGAATTGCTTTTATTTCTGGAGCCTTTGGAGTTGTTTCTTACGATTTAACAGAAGAGGAGTTTAAAGAAACAACAAGAACTACTTTTGTTGTAAATGATGTAACAGTTTTTAACGAGACAATTTATTTAGCAACGTCGAATGGTATCTATTCTAGTGCTCTACAAAATAATTTAAATAATCCTAATATTAATTCGTGGATACCTATTAATGCAGGACAAAACGTAACGAATATTGAATTGTTTAATAATGATATTTTTTACTCTGTTAATAATAGTCTTAGATCTATAAATGGTATTTTCAATAATTATAATACAATTAGAAAACTAAAGTCTTCTAATGGACAGTTGGTAATAACACAAGATAATCAGGTTTCAGTATTAAATGGGAGTAGTTATACTAAACCAAACTACAGCTTTAACGATGCAATTTTTGTTAATAATAAAATTTATGCAGGTTCTTTAAGAGGTGGACTAACAGATTTATCTGCTGGTACAACAATGGATTATAAACCACAAGGACCTTATACAAATAATTCTTACTCGGTTACGGCGCAAAATGGTAAAGTTTGGATTGCCCCAGGAGGAATTGAGAACTTTAACAATTTGACATTTAATGCAGATGGTTTTTCATACTTTGATACAAAAAATTGGAAACATTATAGCTCAGAAAGTCTTGAAAATGCAAAAGACATTATAAAAATTGCAGTTGATCCTACAGATGATAATCATTTTATGGTTGTACCATATGCTGAAGTTATCAATTGGGGTCAAAAACAAATTGGTATTTTCGAGTTTGAAGCTGGGAAAACTCAACCAACACATATAACATCTCCATTACCTCAAGTTTATAGATTTGGAGGAGGAAGTTATGATAGTCAAGGGAATTTTTATCTTTCAGAAAGTTTTTATTGTAATGAGGCTTGTATGGCTAGTGGAGTGCCAAATTATGGTTTATTAAATGGAAATGTAAATTCATTAGCTGTAAAAATAAAAGGCGCTAATTGGAGAGTTGTACAACGAACAAATTTAGATGCATCGAATGCTTTATCTCCAATTATTGACAATAAATATATTTATGTCCCTCAAGCGAGGAGAGGAGGAGTTGCGATTATAAGAAAAGATAATTACGAAACGATAGGAAATATATTAAATACGGGAGACCAAACCTTACCAACAGATAATGTTTGGTCTGCAGCACTAGATAGAACAGGTAATCTTTGGATTGGTACAGCAGAAGGTTTAGCTGTAACCTATGGTATAGAAGGTGCAGCAGATAATGGTAATTTTTCTGCAGAACCTATTGTTATTATTCAAGATGGAATTCCTGAAGCTTTATTAACTGATATCGGAATTTATGCTATAAAAGTAGATAATGCAAATAGAAAGTGGATAGCTACTAATGGAGCAGGAGTTTATTATGTTTCTGAAAATGGCGAAGAAACAAAGTTTCATTTTACAACAAAAAATTCTCCTTTACCTTCTGATATTGTTTATGATGTTTCGTTAGATGAATCTAATGGGAAAGTATATTTTTCAACTGATAAAGGAGTTGTATCTTTTAATGGGGATGTTTCAACAGAATCTACAAATTTTAATCAAACAATAGCTTATCCGAATCCAGTTCGTCCTACATTCAAAGGCAATGTAACGATAAAGAATTTACCTAATAGAGCATTAGTAAAAATTACAGATGTTGTAGGAAATTTACTGTTCGAAAGAACTGCTGAAGGAGGAATTGTAGAATGGAATACAAATAATTCTAAAGGTAGGCCTGTTGCTTCTGGTATTTATTTGGTTTTAATGACAAATGCTGATGGAACAGAAACTAAAACCCTAAAAATTGCTGTTGTTCGCTAATGAAAGTTATAGAAACAAAAGCTGTAGTACTTTCTAGCTTAAAATATGGTGATACAAGTTTAATTGTACGCTGTTATACAGAACAAGAAGGATTAAAGTCCTTTATAGCGAAAGGTGTTTTTGCAAAAAAGAAGCGAAATACATCACTTTACTTTCCTTTAAATGAACTTGAAATTAGTTACACGCCAAAAGTATCTGAACAACACTTAGTTTATCTAAAATCAGCTCAAACAGTATA
The DNA here is from genome assembly GCF_900142565.1 of Chishuiella changwenlii. Classification (GTDB taxonomy): domain Bacteria; phylum Bacteroidota; class Bacteroidia; order Flavobacteriales; family Weeksellaceae; genus Empedobacter; species Empedobacter changwenlii. The sequence continues at coordinate 28,782 of NZ_FRBH01000008.1, read as the reverse complement.
TTATTATGAGTCGTTGCATTTTCATCCTATAAAATCAGCAATTATATTTTTCTTAGCAGAGATTTTAAATTTAGTTCTAAAAGAAGAGGCTTCAAATAGGGAGTTATATTTATACATTGATAATTCTTTAAAAGAGTTTGATCAAAAGAAAGATGATTTTGCTGATTTTCATTTAATATTTCTAATTCAATTATCTCATTTTCTAGGGTTTTATCCTAATTTAGAAGAAGATGGAATGCTATTCGATTTAGAAAATGGTTTTTTTACAAATACTAATTCTTCTATAAATATGTTGAAAGCCGATGAAACAGTTTTATTTAAAAAATTACTAGAACTTAATTTTACAGAAGAATCAAAAAATGTGTTTAATCAAGCGCAACGATCATTATTATTAGATATTTTGGTAAAATACTACCAAGTTCATACAAATAATTTTAAAAAACCTAACTCTTTACAAGTGTTACATCAGTTGTTTAATTAATGGCAAGGAATATAAATAATTCTAGGAGTAAAAAATCTAAGACTAAAGAAAAAAGAGTGAATAAGATTTATAATATTTCATCACTTATTTATTTTATTATAGTATATCAAATTTATACAAATGATAATACTATAATTTTTAATATGACATGGTCAATTTATCTCTTTCTGTTTTGTATACTGTATATTATTATCGTTATCATTTTTCAGTTTATTAAATCAATAAATGAAAATTTAGTAAAATATTTTGTTTCATTTATAATAGCATTCTTCTTATCAGTTCCGCTTTATTATGTATTTAAATCTAGTTTATCATATTTTTCTAAAACCCCAGTAGAGTTATATAATGCCAAAATTCTAGATGTAAGAGAAGGAAGATGGAAAAGAGGAGGTAAATATTTTAAAGCTGAGCTCCAGTTTAAAGAAAATATTGAGTCTATTGATTTATCAAAGAGTGAATTTGATAAATTGAAGAATATTAAACTAAGTAAAAATCATGCTATGATAAGATATAGAAAAACTATTTTTAATCTTTTTATAATTGATTCAATTAAAATTCAATCAAAATCTATAGAAGATTAATTATTAATATGGTTTTGATTTATTTTATTAGTTTAATACGTTTTCAATTAAGTTTCATTAAAAATTAATTCAAATCTAATTTCCATTGTTAAAAATTGAAAAATCTAATCAATAAAACAGTGTATATTTGCAACTAATTTTTTTGTAGATGAAAGGAAAATTTTTGTTTCTGATTGGTGTTGTTTGTTGTTTTATTTTGGTAGGATTTATACCAAAAGTAAAGATGGATGTAGAGAATATTGAAGATCCAACAATTGCAGATATTGTAAAAAGTTACAAAAAAAATATTGCCGAATGGCCTAAACCAACTATCGATAAAGGAGTTGTTTGGGAAGAGTTTTCTCCATTAGAAAGAGACCGTGATTTAGTTGCGAAACAAAAAGCTCCTTTAGCTGTTTTAGGTAAAATCTTATTCTTTGATCCGAAATTATCAGGATCTAATCAAATTTCTTGTAGTTCTTGTCATGATCCCGAATTAGCATGGAATGATTTAAGAGGAGTTTCTCTTGGTAATGAACATTTACGTGGAGCTAGAAATACACCTTCATTGTATAATGTTGGTAGTCGTAAATCTTTCTTTTGGGATGGTAGAGCTTCTACTTTAAAAGAACAAGCTGAAGGACCTATTTCTGCTCATCATGAGATGGCTATGGAGCCAAAGAAACTAGCAAAGAAACTAAAGAAGTACAAAGATTATAAAGCACTATTTGTAAATGCTTTTGGTGACGATGAAATAACATACGATCGCATAACAGATGCTTTAGCAAGTTTTCAAGAAACAATAGTTAGCCGCCCTACAAAATTTGATCGTTTTATGAAAGGTGACTACAAAGCAATGTCTGATGAAGAAATTTACGGAATGCATTTGTTTAGAACTAAAGCAAGATGTATGAACTGTCATAATGGAAAATACTTAACAGATGAGTCTTTTCATAATATTGGTTTAGCTTTTTATAAAACCAAATATGAAGATTTAGGAAGATATAATGTAACAAAAAACCTTGATGATTTAGGTAAATTTAAAACTCCACCATTAAGAGAATTGTTATCTACTAGACCATGGATGCACACGGGAGGATTTGTAGACTTAGAAGGGATTATAAACTTTTATAATGTTCGACCAAGTGATAAAAAAATGTTAGAGAATAAGAAAAATGATCCTATGTATCCTATTACTGATTCTCTTATAAAACCATTACATCTTACACGACCAGAAAAGCAAGCAATTGTTAGTTTCTTAAAAGTTTTGACGGGAACGAATAATAAAATGGAAAGACCAGAGTTTCCTGTTAAATAATTTATTTGACTTTAGTCTAAATAAATTAAATTTTCTTTTATACTTTTGTGAAAATTTTTTACACATGAGAAAAATATTTACAATTTTATCTTTTACAGCATTATCTGTTGTAAATGCACAATATGATGGTTTTAACTATACTACACCCTTAAATGATAATGGATGGACAACTCACTCTGGTAGTGTTATACTTTCTCCAGTTACAACACCATCGGATAATGGAAGTAGTTTATCATACGAAGGACTACCAAAATCAATAGGAAACAGAATTGTGTTAACTCCGACAGCTAATGTATCTGTTAACAAATCTTTTGAAACGTCAACTTCAACAGTAGCGTATGCTTCTTTTTTATTAAAAGTAGTAGACTTATCTAAGAATGTACCAGCAAATACTACAACTGGAGCACCTGCGGCCTTCTTTTTCTCTTTTTCAGCAAATGAAGAAACTGCAGTAAATGATGGAACGCAATCGGTTTCTAAAATAGGAATTAGAAAAGGAAGTACTGATAATACGTATAATATTTCTTTATTAAATACTACTGGAGGAACAATACCAGCTGATGAGATATTTGGTCAAAATCCAAAAAATTACAATTTAAATGAAACATATTTTGTTGTAATAAAATATGATATGTCTGGAGAAAAAGGGAAATCTAGTATTTGGGTTAACACTTTATCTGAGAATGAGGTATTACATACATCAGAAGCTGGAACATCTAGTAAATTACCAGTAGTTAGTAGCGTTATTGTAAGACAAAGAGCAAGTGCAGCACCAGGATTAGAGTTAGATGAAATTAGATTTGGATCAACTTGGAAAGAAGTTACAGAATCAACTTTATCTACTGGAGAAGTAGTTAATAAATCTAAAAACATTATTTCGAATACATTAGTTGTAGATCAATTTAAAGTATTAAGTAATCAAAAAACTTCTGTTGACATTTATTCTTTAAATGGACAATTAGTCAAAACTGTTCAAGTTGCACCTCAAAATGCAGTAAATATCTCTAACTTACCAAGTGGAGTATATATTGTTAAGATTGTAGAAGGTAACAAAACATACACTCAGAAAATAGTTAAGAAATAAGATATATTTCGATAATATAAAAAAGGAGTTTTCATTTAATGAAAACTCCTTTTTGTTTATATAGGCTTTTTATTCGAAATTAATAACCAGGATTTTGTTTTAAACTGGTATTAACTTCAATGGATTTCCTTGGAATAGGAGCAACAAATTTATCATTAGGATAAGTCATGTTACAGTTGTTAGAAATACATCCGTTATTTCTAACAATATTTTTATGATTACGCATTAAATCATAAAAATATTTATTTTCAAAAACAAATTCTTTTCTTTTTTCAATTAAAAGCTCATCAATATTAATTGAATTTACCTCTACTAATCCAGCTCTACGTCTAATTGTGTTTATATTTTCTAATGCTAAAATTGTATTTCCAGACTTCAATGCGGCTTCTGCACGAATAAAATATAACTCAGATAAACGATAGACTAAACCATTAATAGGAGTTGCATATTTTTTAGTGAAATAATATTTTCCACTTAGATTTATTAATTTTAATCGTTGATCATTTGTATCATATAAATCAATTACATCTTTAGAAATTACGTAAGCTGATGTTCCAGATTTAGGATTGTAAATATTTCTAATATAAGAATCATTTTCATTTGTATTAGTGATTTCAAAAATACTTTCGCTAACTGCAAAATTTACTGTATAATCATTTGTTTCAGCAAGCTGGATTCCAGAATTATCAATAACATCTGTAGAAAATGAAATTGCTTTAGTGTACTCCTGCTTATCCAAAGCTATTGATGCAGCTAATGTTTTAGCAGCATTAATATTCATGAAATTTTTAGTTGTTCCTACAGGAATAGCATGAGAACTTTGGAAAAGAGAAATGGCAGTTGTTAAATCATTTTCTAGAAGAGTATAACACTCACTAACTGTATTTCTAGCAGGATAATCTTTTCCTACAACTAATGTTCTTGTATTATAAACAATTCCTGGATGACTAGCATCTGAAGTAAATGTATAGTTTTGTGCATATACTTTCAACAACTGATAATGAATAAAAGCTCTCATAGCAAGTGCTTCGGCTTTGATTTGTTTATTTAATGATTCATCTACATCAGGAACATTATCAATGTTTTGTAAGATAAGATTGATATTATTAATAACTTGATAGCTATTAGAATAAAATAATGATAATTTAGAGTCTTCAGTTGCATAAATATCATCGCTATAATTGTACAAATTCTCAACCGCATTAGGAGCAGAGCTCAAAGAAAAAGCTATATTACCAGAAAGTAAATCTCCGTAAGTATAACTCTGTAAATTAAAAATTGTAGATCGAGTATTGTAATATACACCATTTAAAGCTTTTAAAGCACCTTCTTTCGTTGAAAATTGATCAGTAATAGAAATTTGTTCTACTGGTTCTATATCAAGAAAATCACTACAAGAGCTTAATCCTAAGCAGAATATAATTGGAATAATAAATTTTTTCATGTTCAATAAATTTTAAAAATTAACTCTGAATCCCATACTATAGGTTCTCATTTCAGGATACAGATATTTAAATTCTCTTACACCATTTCTATCATGTGGTGATTTTTCTTTGTACCAATACAAAACGTTAGATACATCCATAAAAATACTAGCAGCATCAATGAATGAAGTATCTTTCTTGATAGGTAATTGATAAGAAAAACTTACGTTTTGTAATTTAATATGTGTATTGTCATAAACATATTTACTACTATTTGCTATTGGAGCTTTGGAAGCGGGTTTTGCATTAAGAGCATTTGTATCCCCTGGTCCTGTCCAATAATCTAACGCATTTACACTCATGTTTCTATTACCGGAAATATTATATTTATCTATCAATTCTCCGTTAATTAGAATATCTCCACCTATTTGAAAATTAAATAATGCATTGAAAGTAAAATTACCTATTTGAATAGAATTCATAAACCCACCAATAGCTTCTGGTTGAGTATTTCCGATGATTTTTGTTTTATCAGCTGAAGGTGAGAATTGATTTGAATCTAAAATTTCACCATTTACATTATAACGATCTAATCCTGTTTCTGGATTTATACCTACCCATTCATATCCCCAAATAGCAGAAGTAGGAGCGCCTACTCTATTTGCTCTAGCTAGGGAAGCAACAGAATATTGGTCACCAAAGCCTAATATTTCAGTTACTTTATTTTGTACTGTACCAATATTAAATGATGTTGTCCATCTATTGTTTTTATTTTTTAACCAATGTACTCGTATGGATGCTTCTATACCTTTGTTATACATTGACGTTGCATTGATTTCTGCAGAAGTATACCCCGTTTCTAATGGTACAGGGCTACTTGTAATTATACTAGATTTATTATTTCTGTAGAGATCTACTGTAATATCAATACGATTCAATAAATTAATATCTAATCCAAGATTAAATTTTTCATCTTTTTCCCATCCTAAATTTTTATTTGGTGGCGAACTTGAATCTGGGTAAGAATAAAAATAATCATATATGAATCCATTTTGGTAAACATTGTAAAGTCCAGAAGAACGATAAGTCCCAATTCTAGAATTTCCAGTCATACCCCATGAAGCACGTAGTTTTAATACTTTTAATATCGTGCTATGCTTTAAGAAATCTTCATTTGAAATCATCCAGGCAAATCCTAATCCTCCATTTGGAGTTATCCCTTTATCTGAACCGAAAGAAGAACTTTCATCACGACGGATACTTCCTGTAAAGAAATATTTACTATCGTAATTATAGTTAATCTGAGCAAATGTACTTCTTCCATTTTGTTCAGTAGTACTTTCTCTATATGCGTAATTTGTTGCTTGCCATGGTTGTAAAATGTAATCTATAACAGCTGGGTAATTAGCTCCTGTAAATCCTGAGCCGGTAAAGTTTTCTTTATAATCTTTTGCCGATCTAACTTCAAGACCTAGTAAACCATCTATATGATGTTTCCCAAAGTCTTTATTGTATAATGCATGTACACTCCAGTTCCAATTAGTTCCATCAGATTTGTTAATTCTACTTCTTCCTCCAACATTGCTAGCGCTTTCGTTCATAGGAGTTTGCCAGCTCACATTATTCTTTTTTGAATAATCTATACCAAATACTGAACTAATTTTTATATCATTTGTTACTTGATATTCTGCATTAAGACTACTTAATAATGAGTTGTTTTCAGTATAAACTTTATTTTGTGTAGCTGCCGCTAAAGGATTTGTAATTCCTCTTGTTCCTGTTTTATTAAATTCACCATTTTCATCATATATAGGAATTGTTGGTGCAAGCACAAAACTGAAATAAGTATTAGGGTTGTTTTTGTAAAAATTATTATAAGCAGCAGATAAATTAACTCTAAATTTTTTTGTGTGATAACCAAGATTCAAGTCGATACCTTTTTTCTCTAAATAATTAAAAATTTTAGATTCATTGTTTTTAGAATAATCAACTCCAAATCGATATGTAAAATGATCTGTTCCTCCAGAAACACCAAAATTAGTCTTGAAATAATCACTTTCACGATTCATCACATCAAACCAATTTACATCAACACCATTCCATGGATCTTTATCTCCGTAAGCAGTTCTAATTTGTGCATGTTGTTCGCCACTTAAGTATTTTATTTTATTAATACTTGTTGAGATACCATATTGAGAAGAATAGGTAAATTTTGGTTTACTTTTTCTACCTTTTTTTGTTGTAATTAAAATAACTCCATTCGCAGCATCTGCACCATAAAGAGCAACAGCAGCAGCATCTTTTAAAATGGTAATGCTTTGTACATTATCAGTAGACAATCTAGCCAAAGGATTAATATTCATTTCAGCATTTACTCCACCATTAAAAAAAGGAATATTAGAAGCTTTATCTTCTCGCATATAGACTCCATCAATAATAATTAATGGTTGAGTAGAAGTTCCTGGAAGACCATTAACACCAACGATTGATCCTAATCCACGGATGTTAATATCCACAGGTTTACCAAGATCGGTATTATTCACAATTTGTACACCAGGATCTAGACCAGCAATCATTTTTTCAATACTCTCAAAAGGTTGTGAAATAATGATATCATCCTCCGTAAGTTGAGTTAACGAACCTACAACATCTTTTCTCTTACTCGTTGTTCCATAAGATGAGGTTACAATAACAGACTCTGCTAAATTTACTGTATCATTTTTTATAGGATCTTTCTCTTGAGCATTTACAGATAATGTTGCAAGAAGTAATCCAACAACTATAAAATTTTTTCTCATGTGTATCGTTTACTAAACATTGAAATAGTGGCTTATAGACTATTTTAATTTAGAACATTTATAATTAAGGTGCGAAATTAGTTCTTTTTTTGATAAAAAATTAAATATTTAAAATAATATATGTCACTTAATATGATATTTTTAGAGAATAAAAAAGGTCGAAAGAATATTCTTTCGACCTTTTAAGTTTATGTTATATAAGATAATTAATCTCGATAAATATCTTCTTCTAAAAAAGTTAGATAATTTTCATACCTAGAAATAGCAATCTCGTCATTATCTACAGCGTCACGAACAGCACATTTTGGTTCGTTAACATGAATGCAATTATCAAATTTACATTCAGATTTTAAAGCTAAAATCTCAGGGAAATATCCCTGTAATTCAGTTTTATCAATGTGTACTAAACCGAATTCTTTAATTCCAGGTGTATCTATAATAAAGCCACCAAATGGCCAAGGATACATTTGTGCAAATGTAGTTGTATGCTGTCCTTTACTATTAAAGTCAGAAACGACATGTGTTTTTAAATTTAAGTCAGGATTTAATGTATTTAATAAAGTAGATTTTCCAACACCAGAGTGCCCAGAAACTAAACTAACTTTATCTTTCATTAATTCTTTCACTAAATCTAAATTTAAACCAGTTTCAGCAGAGATATCTAAACTTTCGTAACCAATAGAATTATAAATTGATTTATAAATTTCTAGATCTGCTAATTCATCTTCTGTGTAAACATCCATTTTATTGAATAATAAAACAACAGGAATATGATAGGCTTCTGCAGTAATAAGAAAGCGGTCTATAAAACCAAAAGAAGTTTTTGGATTAGAAAGTGTAACCACTAAAAAGGCAATATCAATATTAGAAGCGATAATATGCGTTTTCTTAGATAAGTTTACAGATTTACGAATAATGTAATTCTTACGTTCGTGAATATTTGTAATTACGGCAGTATCATCTTTATCAATTTCAAAATCAACCTCATCACCAACCGCAATAGGATTGGTATGCTTGATATTTGCAATTCTAAATTTTCCTCTTATTCTTGCCTGAAAAGTTGAACCATCTTCTGTAAGAAGATGGTACCAACTACCAGTGGATTTTATAACAATTCCTTTCAATATAAATTATATTTTTTCTTCTTTCTTAACCATTATTTGGTTTTGTTGCGCAACAGACTCTTGGTGGATTGCTTGTAACAATTTATCTACAAAATCTTCTGATAATCCTAAAGAAACACCAGCTTTTATAGAGTTGTCTTTAATTTGCTTCCAACGGTCTGGTTGAAAAACAGCAACATTGTGCTCTTTTTTCAATTCTCCTATAGAATTAGCGACTTTCATTCTTTGTGAAATAGCATCTAAAATAGAGCTATCTAACTCATCAATTTGGTGACGTAAATGTTCAATTCCTGTTTTGTAGATTGAATCTTTATCATCTGATTGACGAATTTCTAAATCTTTTAATATTTCTAATAAACGAGCTGGCGTAACTTGTTGTGCAGCATCAGACCATGCTTCATCAGGATTATTATGAGTTTCAATCATTAATCCATTGTATTCGAAGTTGAATGCTTGTTGAGCAACATCAAATAAACCAGTTCTATTTCCACAAATGTGTGATGGATCACAAATAATAGGAACATTAGGTAATTTATTTTTAAAATCTAATGCAATTTGCCATTGCGGGTTGTTACGGTATTTTGTTTTCTTGTATGTAGAAAACCCTCTATGAATTGCTCCTAAATTTTTGATTCCTTGACCTTCTAAACGCTCTAAAGCTCCAATCCATAAATCTAAATCTGGATTAACAGGATTTTTAACTAAAACTGTTTTATCAGTACCACGTAAAGCTTCAGCAATTTCCTGAACTGTAAATGGATTTACTGTAGAACGAGCTCCAATCCATAATACATCAACATCATATTCTAAGGCTAATTTAGCATGATTTGCATTGGCAATTTCCGTTGCTATTTTCATACCAAATTCGTCTTTTACTTTCTTTAACCAGTTAAGACCAATTGCTCCAACACCTTCAAAACAATTTGGTTTTGTACGAGGTTTCCAAATTCCTGCACGAAATACTTGAACGTAATCTTTGTCCAAATCTTCGGCAATTGTCATCATTTGTTTTTCACTTTCTGCACTACAAGGTCCAGCGATGATCATTGGTTTGTCGTATTCTTTAATCCAATTATTATTTTCCATAACTCTACAAATTTAAGCTTTATCAATTATTATTTTAATAGTATTTTTTTATTTCTTGTTTAATATTCTGCGGATATCGTTTGTGTTCTCCAAATACCGATGAATTTCTTTTGAATTTTCTTCCTCAATCATGTTTCTTATTTTAGAAATTTGATCTTGGTAAGCATCAATCGCATTCAATAAATTTTCTTTGTTCTGTATAAAAATAGGTGTCCACATATCGGGCGAACTTTTCGCTAAACGAACAGTAGACTCAAAACCAGAACCTGCCATATCAAAAATTGCTTCTTCATTTTTTTCTTCTTCTAAAACTGTTTGTCCTAAGGCAAAAGAAGTAATATGCGATAAATGAGAAACGTAAGCAATATGTGCATCATGTGCTTTTGATGTCATTGTTTTAACATTCATCCAAAGTGATTGGTATATTTTTTTTACTTTTTTTACAGCTTCTTTATTACTTTTTTCAATGTCGCACAAAATGGCAACTTTATTTAAGAACAATTCTGCAAATGCTGCATTTGGACCAGAATTTTCTGTTCCTGCAATAGGATGTGTTGCAACAAATTGTTCACGTTTAGGATGATTGATAATCTTCTTACAAATTCCTGCTTTTGTAGATCCCATGTCCATTACAATTGTTTTATCGTCTATCTTATCTAAGATTTCTGGTAAAAGTGTTTGTATAATATTAATAGGAACAGCAATTACAATTAAATCTGATTGTTTTATCGCTTCATCTAAAGAAACTATTTCCTGAACAATTCCTAATGCTAATGCTTGTTTCTGATGTTCTTCATTTTGATCTACACCAATAATTTTTTCTGCTACACCAACTTTATTTAAAGCCATTGCAAAGGAACCTCCGATTAATCCTAAACCAATTACTGAAATTGTTTTCATGCTTCTAATCGTTTTTTTACTTCAATTAACTTCTCTAATGGAGCACATAATGAAAAGCGAATAAATCCTTTACCGTTGCTTCCGAAAATACTTCCTGGTGTAATAAAAATCTTTTTATCGTAAAGTATTTCATCTATAAATGTTTTATCATCTTTTTTATCATTTGGTAGTTTTGCCCATATGAACATTCCTACAGCTTCTCTATTGTATTTTACATTTAATAAGTCTGCTATTTCCCAAATAATCTTTCTTCTTTCAGCATAAATATTTGTCAATTCATCATACCAAGAGTTGTCCACTAGAAGTGCTTTTGTAGCAGCCTTCTGAATAGCAAAATTCATTCCCGAGTCCATATTTGACTTTACTTTTAATATAGAATTAATGAAATTTTCTTTTCCAATGACCATTCCTACTCGCCAACCAGCAATATTAAATGTTTTACTTAAAGAATTTAATTCTATACAAACCTCTTTTGCTCCGTCAATAGATAAAATACTCATTGGTTCATCGTTCAAAATAAAACTGTAAGGATTATCATTTACAATTAATATATTATGACGAGTTGCAAATTCAACTAATTTTCTAAGAACGTCTTTAGAAGCTTTTGCTCCTGTTGGCATATGAGGATAATTAATCCACATTATTTTTGGTTGTTGCTCTGCTAATTTCTCTAATTTCTCGAAATCTGGTAACCAATTATTTTCATCTTTTAAATCATAAAATAATGGTTCTGCTTGTACTAATTCTGTAACAGAAGAATAAGTTGGGTAACCAGGATTCGGAATAAGAACTTTATCTCCTTCATTTAAGAAAGCCATCGAAATGTGCATAATCCCTTCTTTAGAACCAATTAATGGTAAAATTTCTGTAGAAGGATTAGCCGAAACATTAAACTTATTTTGGTAAAATGTTGACATGGCTTCTCGCATTTCTGGAATTCCGCGATAACTTTGATAACCATTGATTCCACTTTGTGAAACATTTATCAATTCCTCAATAACTTCTGGATGAGGTTGTAAATCTGGACTTCCTATTCCTAATGAAATAATAGGAATCTCTGTTTTCATGTTCGCTATTTCTTGCAATTTTTTCGAGAAATAGTATTCCTGAACGCTTTGTAATCTTTGGGCTTCTGTTATCATTTTTTTCCCAGTTTGTATTCTCCTAGTATTTCTAAATCAGTTAATTTTCGAGCAATTTTTCCTAATAGCTCATAATATTGTTCTTTCTTTTCGAATGTGATATCGATATGAAATGAATATTCCCAAGGTTTGTCAATAATTGGAACAGATTGTATCTTTTCCATGTTAATTCCACAACTTGCAATTTGGTTTAATACATCTACTAAAGCACCAGAATGATGTGGAACAGAAAATCTCATAGAAACTTTATTAAAATCTTCGTAATCGTTATGGTTACGTTGCAAAACAAAGAATCTTGTAAAATTGTCTTTAAAAGTTTGAATGCTAGAAGCTAAAATATCTAATCCATAAACTTCTGCTGCTTTTCTTGATGCAATTGCTGCAACGTATGTTAAATCTTGGTCTACAATATCTTTTGCTGTTAAAGCAGTATCAATATCATTTACAATTTTCCAATCTGTGTGTTTCTCTAAGAATTTATCACATTGTAAAATTGCCATTTGATGCGAACGAACTTCTTTAATATCTTCAAGTGTTTGTCCTTCTTTTACCATCAATTGATGTTGAATTGATAAATAGATTTCTCCAACAATTTTTAAATCATATTTTGTTAGCAATGCATAGTTTGGTAAAATAGCTCCTGCAATTGTATTTTCTATAGCCATAACCGCTTGGTCAACTTTTCCTTTTGCAAGTGATTTTGCTAAAGTTTTAAACGTATCACACTCAATAATTTCTATGTCATTTCCTAAGTAATTATTTGCTGCTTCGTGATGATACGAACCTATGTAACCTTGTATTGCAACTCTTGTTTTCATATTTTATTTTGCAAAAAAAAAGTCCCACAAACGTGGGACTTTCTTTATATCTTAATATCATTCTTACAATCTATTACGACAACACAAGTCCCTGCTCTTTCGAATAATATCCAAAAAAGTAAAAGAAAAATGTGTTAAAATAATTGAATGTAGTCATTCTTGTTCTCTAATTATTTGACAAATCTAAAAAATATATTTTTAATAAAGCAAATCTTTTTCATTAATTTTATCAAAATTTTTCATCAAATGGGAATAATCATTAAAGATTTAACAAAAAAATACGGAGAACAATTAGCTTTAGATAAGGTTTCATTTTCTATAAAAAGTGGAGAAGTAGTTGGTTTATTAGGGCCGAATGGTGCTGGGAAATCAACATTAATGAAAAGTATTACTAATGCAATTAATCCTGATTCTGGAGATATTTTGGTGAATGATTTTAAGGTTTCTGATCAACCGATAGAAACGAAGAAAATGATTGGTTTTCTACAAGAAAATAATCCATTGTATATGGATATGTATGTAAAAGAATATTTAGAATTTGTAACAAGTATTCAGAAAGTAGAAAAATCTAAGATTGATGAGATTATAGAAAAAGTTGGGTTAACACCTGAAAAACATAAAAAAATAAATCAATTATCAAAAGGATATAAACAACGTGTTGGTTTAGCACAAGCAATCATTTCTAGTCCAGAAATTTTGATTTTAGATGAACCTACCAATGGTTTAGATCCGAATCAGATTATTGAGATTAGAGAAGTTATTAGAGAGATAGGTAAAGAAAAAACAGTTATTCTATCTACGCACATTATGCAAGAAGTAGAGGCTTTATGTTCACGTGTTATTTTATTGAATAAAGGTAGAATTATTGCAGATCAATCGATAGAAGAATTTAAAGGTCAATATAGAAGTTTAGAAGAAGCTTTTCATACATTGACTTTATAATAAATTTTTGATTTTTATACTCGTTATAAAAATAACAACATAAAAAAAGCTCCAATTTTAATTAAAAATTGGAGCTTTTGCTTTATAGTAAATAATGATTATTTCTTGATTTTAATTTCGAAAATCTTATCCCAAAGTTTACCAGTTACCAACATATTACCATTTTCTTTAAATGCAATTCCGTTGAATTCCTGTGCTTGTGGATTACCTTGTTTTGCTTTTAATTCTGCCATGTTAAACTCTGCTTTTACTGCACCAGTTTTAGGATCAATAACAACAATATTACTGTTATCAGCATGTCCAGATTTTAAATATACATTGGCATAAATTAATCCATCGTGATACTCAATTTCATTTAAATAGCTATACGGTTGTACACTATCAAAAGCCTGAACTGTTCTTAAATATTTTAAGTCCTTATCAAAAAAGTGAATACGTTGAGAACCTTCTGTTATAGCTAATTCATCTCCAATTTTAGTAATTCCCCAACCTTCTATAATTTGACTTGGCATTTCAAATTTCTGAACTTGATTAAAGTTTAAATCATATTTATAAACAACTCTATCTTGCCATGTTAATTGATAAATAAAACCGTCAAATTCTGTTATTCCTTCTCCAAAAACATCGTCTTTAATTTGGTATAATCTTGTTGGTTCTGTAGCACCAAGTTTATATTCTATTAAACGAGTTTTACCTTGTCTTAATCCAGTTCCTTCGAAAATATTACCATTTTTGTAATAAAAACCTTGTGTAAAATAATCTGGATTATGTGGATAAGAACCTACAATTTCGTACGACCATTGTGCTGCAGGCTCGTTAGCATATACAACAAATGTAAAATCGCGAGAATTTGTTTCTTCTTCTCCTTTAAAGAATTTTAAATTTACAGTGTGGTTTCCTAATCCAATTGTTTTTCCATCAATTGTAAAATTAGCAGGTACTTCTTGTTCGTCTACAGCAACTATAACTTTTGTAATTCCTTCTAAATCTGAAATTGGAATATCTATTTTGTCTCCAATTTTATATTTATTTTGCTCTATTTTAGATACAATTTCTGTAATAGCAGCATTTGTCTTTCCAGACGAGTCTTTACAAGAAGATAAAAATACAGCACTTAATGTGACACAAAATGATGCTGCAATTATATATTTTTTCATTTTTATATTTTGTTTTTGCGAATTAAATTCAATTACAAATATATTTTAAATAACGAATTTATTTTGTTCGATTCGGATTATTTTTAACAAAAGCATCCCATCCAGAATAAGAGCTAGATTGTCCTGCTGTCTTTCCCGAATTAAGATAATGGCAAACAGCAACAGCTAATCCATCTGTAGCGTCTAATCGTTTTGGAATTTCTTTTAATCCTAATAAATGTTGTAACATTCCGGCAACTTGTTCCTTAGAGGCATTTCCGTTTCCTGTAATTGCCATTTTAATTTTCTTTGGCGCATATTCTACAACAGGCATATCACGATGTAAACAAGCTGCGATACAAACACCTTGTGCACGTCCTAATTTTAACATGGATTGTACATTGACTCCAAAAAACTGAGACTCAATGGCTAATTCATCGGGATTATACTGATCTATAATGGCAAGTGTTTTCTCAAAAATCTTTTTCAACTTTGTTTGTTGATTGGGTAATTTATGCAACAATAACTCATCTAAAGTAATTAGACGAATTTTGTTGTTTTTTACTTCAATCAGCCCATAACCCATAACCAGTGTACCAGGATCTATTCCCAAAATAATCTTTTCCATCGCTGCGAAGGTATAAACATTCTTACAATATAAATTTAAAACAGGCTATAAGATTAAGCTGAATTTCTACTAGCATTAATATTTCCAAATAGAGAACGCATCACCATTTGTTCGTATAGTGCTTTAAACTCGCTATCGTGATGAATTTTATTTAAAGCAAATTGTTGAATTGTTAACAATGGCAACACAATTTTCTCTCGCATTTGTACAGAAGCCTTATTTAAAGGTTCATCTTGCATTAAAACTTCATAACCCGAAATTTCTAAACATAATTCTTTCGATAATTCGAATTCATCATGTAAAATGTTCCAAAATTCTCCATATTCGGCATCATCTTTCATATAAGAAGTTAATGGGAAATAGGTTTTAGACATCGACATCATACTATTTTGTATTAATGTTCTAAAGAAGCTAGAATGTTTAAATAAATCTTTTATTTCATCTAATTTTCCTTCTTTTTTAAACTCATTTATAGCAGTACCAACACCAAAATAACCAGGGATATTTTGTTTTAATTGACTCCATGAACCAACAAATGGAATGGCACGTAAATCATCAAACTCTAATTTTTTATCACCTCCTCGTTTACTCGGTCTACTTCCAATATTTGTTTTCCCATAATATTTTAATGTACTCATGTTTTCTAAGTACGGCATAAAAGAAGGATGAGCTTTTAAATCTTCATATTTTTTATAACTTATAGAAGCAAGTCTGTCTATAAGAATACGTTCGTCTGGCGCAATTTGACTTTCGCTTGTTGCAAAAACATCCGATATAATTCCAGCCGTATACAATTGCTCAAAATTATGTTTTGCTTGTGGCAAGGTTCCATAATTAGAAGTAATTGTTTGACCTTGAATTGTTATTTGCGTTTCATTATTTGCAATTGTTTTTCCTTGCGAAGCATAGAATTCGTGTGTTTTTCCTCCTCCACGTGCTGGTGGTCCTCCACGTCCATCAAAGAAGATAACATCTATTTGATTTTTAACAGAAACAGCAGTTAAAATTTCTTTTGTTCTATAAATTTCCCAATTTGCTTTTATATAACCACCATCTTTTGTTCCGTCAGAAAAACCTAACATAATAGATTGACGATCTTTTCGACGTTTTAAATGCTCAGCATAAATAGGTAAATTATACAATTTATTCATTGTTGCTTCTGCACCATCTAAACCTCTAATCGTTTCGAAAAGTGGCATTATATCAAACCTAATATCTTCATCTTTGTAACCACAGAATTTAAACAAAGCATACACATTTAACACATCAAAAATAGTTTCAGAATTAGAAATGATGTAACGGTTAACACCTAATTCTCCATTCTGTTCTTGAATATCTTTTAATTGATAAACATTTTTGATTGTATCAACAACAATTTCTTCTTCAAAATCTTCTGCTTTTACAGTAAATGATGGATTAGTTAATAATTCTATTTTTTCTGTCTCGCTTAAATCGTTTAAATCAATTCCTGTATATTTTTCTACAATTTGATTGATAACTTTTTGATGAATACGAGAATCTTGTCGAATATCTAACGAAGCAAAATGTAACCCGAAGATGTTAACTCGTGTGATAAAATCATCTAAAATATCTAAAAATATTCCGTTGTGTTTTTCAATTAAGATTGTACGTGTTTCTTGTAGTTTATCTTTTATCTGATCTATTGTAATTGGACCATCTTCGTTGAACATGTGTTCATAAAGCAAATCACTTAATTCTTTTAAAGGTTGTGTAACATGTTTAAATGTTAATCTTCTTTGAATGATCTTAAGATGCTTGTAATAATTCTTTATAATACTTGTTCTTAATAATCTTGCAACTTTCCATGTAATTTCTGATGTTACAAAAGGATTTCCGTCACGATCTCCTCCTGGCCAAAAACCTAATTGTATAACTGGAGATTGTAATGGATTACTTTCTGAAAAAAATAGTTGATTAACTTCTTCGTAAAGTTTACCTATTGTTTGATAATATACATTTCTCAAATAATAAATAATAGAACTTGCCTCATCGTAAGGAGTTGGTTTTTCATCATTAATAAATGGTGTTTTTCCTAATTGTTGTAACAACATATCAATTTTACTAACAGAATCTTGCTGAATAGCATCGCGTAAATCTTGAATAATCTGTTGAACATTTGTAGGATAAAACTGTGTTGGATGCGCTGTAAAAACAACTCGTGTTACAAAGTTTTCTATTTTCTTACGAACTTCTTCTGTTTTTCCTTGTGCTTGCGCAACGTGATAAATACTTTTTAAACTTCCTTTTCCATTCTCAGAATGTAAAGAAGAAAATGCTGCATCTTCTATACTATCAAACAAAACAACTTGACGTTCGATGTATTGTATCATACGAAACATTAAATCTATTTGTTCTTGCTCTGTTTGTAGTTCAGTATATTTTTCGAAAAAGTTAGTGATGATTTCATTAGGAGATTTACCTTCTGGTAAACCATTCTGACTTTCTTGATATAAAAATGGAATTAACGAACCAATGTTTTGCATCTTATCGTAAGGTAGGCTCATAAAGAGGCTATTGTATATATGGAACTTATTTTCCACTATTTGATGGAACTTCTGTTCTGATAGATTCTTACTTCTCATTATTAGTTGTGTTTTTTTCTCTTTTAAGTAAATTTAGGAAAAGTAATTTGGCAAAAAAAATATTGAGAGGATGTCTTTCAGCTTTTTATCGAGAAGTTAAGAGGTTATTAAGAAAACCATTAAACAAAAGAATCCCCGAAAATTCGGGGATTCTTTACTAAAATATTATTGTAATTATTAAGGCTTAGATAGCGTCAATAATAGAATTTAATGCTTTAGAAGGACGCATTGCAGCAGTTGTTTTTGCAAAATCTGCTTTGTAGTAACCACCAATTTCTTGTGGTTTTCCTTGCGCACCAATTAACTCTTGGTTAATTAATTCTTCGTTCTCTTGCATAGCTTTTGCTATAGGAGCAAATTTAGCAGATAACTCAGCATCTTTTGTTTGGTTAGCTAACGCTTCTGCCCAATACATAGCTAAGTAGAAATGAGAACCACGGTTATCAATAGTTCCTAATTTACGACCAGGAGATTTATCTGTTGCTAAGAATTTAGCATTTGCTTCATCTAATGCGTCAGCTAAAGTTTGTGCTTTAGCATTGTTTTGTGTTTGAGATAAATGCTCTAAAGAAGCTTGTAATGCTAAGAATTCTCCTAAAGAATCCCAACGTAAGTAACCTTCTTCAACAAATTGCTCTATGTGTTTTGGAGCAGATCCACCAGCACCAGTTTCAAATAAACCACCACCATTCATTAATGGAACAATAGATAACATTTTTGCAGAAGTTCCTAATTCTAAGATTGGGAATAAATCTGTTAAATAATCGCGTAAAACGTTTCCAGAAACAGAAATAGTATCTTTTCCTTCTCTTGCACGTTTTAAAGTTTCTGTCATTGCATCTTTCACATCCATAATACGGATATCTAATCCTGTAGTATCGTGATCAGCTAAATATTTTTCAACTTTTTTGATGATTTGTTGATCGTGAGCTCTTCCTTTATCTAACCAGAAAATAGCAGGAGTTTCAGATAATCTTGCTCTGTTTACAGCTAATTTAACCCAGTCTTGGATAGGAGCATCTTTTGTTTGAGACATTCTGAAAATATCAGAAGTTTCAACTTTTTGCTCTAATAAAACATTTCCGTTTACATCTTCTACTTTAATAGTACCGTTAGATGGAGCTTGGAAAGTTTTATCGTGAGAACCATATTCTTCAGCTTTTTGAGCCATTAATCCTACGTTAGGTACAGAACCCATTGTTGTTGGATCTAATGTTCCGTTTACTTTCATATCATCTACAACAGCTTCGTAGAAACCAGCATAAGAACGGTCTGGAATAATAGCTACAGTATCTTCTTCTGCACCATCTTTATTCCACATTTTACCTCCGTTTCTTACTAAAGCAGCCATAGAAGCATCAACAATAATATCAGAAGGAACGTGGAAATTAGTAATTCCTTTATCAGAATTAACCATTGCAACACGAGGTCCATTTGCTAAAGCAGTTTCAATAGCAGCTTTAATTTCTGACTCTAATGCGTTTCCTTTGATTTTTTCGAATAAATCTGCTAAACCATTGTTTGGATTAATATCTAAAGATTTAAATGTATCTGCATAAGTAGTGAAAACATCTTTAAAGAAAGTTTCTACAATAGCACCAAAGATAACTGGATCAGAGATCTTCATCATTGTTGCTTTTAAGTGTGCAGATAATAATACGTTTTTATCTTTAGCTTCTTGAATTGCTTCTTGAACGAAAGATCTTAATGAATTTAAATTCATTACAGAAGAATCAATTACTTCACCAGCTTTTAAACCAGCAGCAGCTTTTAATTCTTGTGTAGAACCATCTTCACCGTAAAATTTGATTGTATATTCTGTTGCATTTTCAACAGTTGTAGAATTTTCTGTTCCATAGAAATCACCACTTTTCATGTAAGCAACTTCTGTTTTGCTGTCTTTTGCCCAAGCACCCATTTTGTGAGGATTTGCTTTTGCATAGTTTTTAACAGCTTTTGGCGCACGACGGTCAGAATTTCCTTCACGTAAAACTGGGTTTACAGCAGAACCTAAAACTTTTCCGTATTTTGCTTTAATTAATTTTTCTTCTTCGTTTTTTGGTTCAGCAGGATAATTAGGAACTGCAAAACCTTGAGCTTGTAACTCAGCAATTGCTTCATCTAATTGAGGAGCAGAAGCTGAAATGTTTGGTAATTTAATGATATTAGCTTCTGGAGTTGTAGCTAATGCACCTAATTCTGCTAAAGCGTCAGGAATTCTTTGTTCTTCTTTTAAGAATTCAGGGAAGTTTGCTAAAATACGTCCAGCTAAAGAAATATCCGGAACTTCAATTGTAATGTTAGCAGTTTTTGTAAATCCTTGTACGATTGGCAAAAATGAATGAGTTGCCAACATCGGAGCTTCGTCCGTAAGTGTGTAATGAATTTTTGACATTATGTTTTAAATTTTTTGAGACTATTTTTATAATAGTCAATTAAAAAATACATTTTTTCAATTTTATTTGTAGAAATACTACAAACTTTGCAAATATACACTTTTTGAAAGATTTAAACCTGCCATAAGTCAATCAATTAGATGAAATAATTCCTGATTTTATATAAGTTTTAGAGAATTGTTCAAGTTGATAAAATATTAAAAGAAAATTGTTCAAGTTGACAAATTATAAGGTTTAAAATTATCAACCTGATGAGATGAAATTTTATAATTTTTTTTCTGAATAGAAGAATTTTTAGCAAAAAATAAAATTATTACAGTTAATTATGTTTCTGTAGTTTTAGATGTAATTTAAATATTATTTTAAATAATCATTTCCTTCACATCCATTTAAGAACCAATCATTAGTTGATAATTCTCTATACATTATAGTTTTCCAATGCATCAACCCCAATGCCGAAACACAACTAGCATATGAATCCTCTAAATCTTCTTTCAATAAATCTTTATTTTTATAAAACATATCCTTACTCTTTTCTCTAATACTATTCAGTTCATCATTCGCATTTAAAGAAAATAATTCATTGATATTATAATCATTAAAATGTCTTTGTGCTCTTTGGTATTTAACCTCATCCCATTCTTGAGGTTTTTCACTTATAACTTTATACTGAAAAAATAAAGAATCTGAAATCATCAATTCTGATTTAATCCAAATAACAGACTCTACATCATCAAAATAAGGATGAAAACTTTGTTCTTCAGCTTTACTTGGATAATTGTGTAATACTCCTTTATTACAATCTGTACAGCTAGGTACTAAATTCGAAGGAGTTAAAGCTAAATATGGATAATAAGATTTAGGCAGAAAATGATCTATAGTTTTTACAGTACCAATAGTACAATAAGGACATCTTTTTGTCATTATTAAAATTTCATCATATAATTTCCGAGCTCCAGAATTTTCTAACAAGAATCTATTCTCATAATAATTAATCATTAATTTTTTATTTATTACTACTTCTTCTTCATTATATCTTTCAATTTCGAATAATTTAACTTGATTTGCTTTTTCTATATATTCAGTTTCAAAATCTTTTAAATATTCAATATTAGCATTTAAAAGTTCTTTTTTAGCTTGCTGTTTGTAATCATTTATAATTAAATTTGCTACATCCTCAACATTAATAGGTAATATATTTAATTTCTTCATTGATTCTCTTTATCAAAAAAAAGACTTCTTAAAATCGATTTTCCTTCAAACCCAAGGTTATTATTTAAACTACCTAATGCTTGCTCATATGTTTCAAATTCATCAACAAGCTTTTTTAGTATTTTATAAAACCCTGATTTTGATATTTCTAAATCAAAAACAGATTTAGTCAAAACACTAATGTTTTCTCCAAAAGTTTCAAAATATGGTCTTTCAAATTTCATCATTTCACCTACTCTTGTATAAATGTAAACACAAGAAGCTGGCACTTCTTGTAAAATAACCGGTGAATGAGTAGTCATGATACAGACAGAATTTCTATTATTTAATAAATACGAAATTGCTCTTATATATGAAGATAATAATGGTGGATGTAAATGTGTTTCTGGTTCATCAAAAAATATCAATGTCTTTTCTTCTGACAATTGAACTAATTTAGTAATTGATAATAGAATTATTTTATGACCTGAACTTAATTTTGAAAATTTTTCTTCTAAGATTTCTTTATAAGAAGAAAAATCTCTCTCAGAAATATCTGATAGATTTAATTGACTAAATATTAAATCACTATTTAAAAACTCAATAACGTTAAACCATCGTTTAATTTTATTACTTCTAATTATATCATTTATACTTGTTATAAAATTTTCTTTAAATTGATTTTTGTTTGATTTAGAAGAATTTATACCTATGTAATTATATTTAATATGAAAAGATCCTTTTTTAGCCTCAAAATTATAATCATCAAATGCACTGAAATTAATACATATTACATTTGAAAAACTATCACTATCCGAAAGTTTATTAAATTTAAACTTCCCTAAAGATGAATCAGAATTTAAGGCACTGTTTATCATGTCATTAATTAAATATGATTTACCTACACCATTGCTACCAATTATCGTGTGAATATTTGTTGGAGGATTACTTGCAGCTTTAACATCAAAATCAATTTCACTTTGATTATTATAGTAGGAAAAATAGTAATCTGTTAATAATGCTCCTCCATTTGCAATTCTGTTGTATTGTATTTTAACAGTATTATATGTTATATCTCGGAATAATGAGACTCGAGTAACTTTTTCATTAAAAGCTTTTTCTAAAATGTTAGTATCATATGCAATATCATTTAAACTTGTAAGTATTTCATTTTTTAATTCATCATCAAGTTTATTAATATTTATATAATAATCTTCACTTACACCTAGAGAAAAATATGTATGATCTAAAGAATCAAATTGATCCTCAATTTTCAATTTTTTAGCATCTATTCCTTCTTCTTGTCCATAATATGCTATTCTAATCATTCCTAGTTCAATATTATTACCCTGATGATCAATGTAATTTGTATTGTAAACTGTATAAAAACCAAAATCATTCCAGTTGTCTGATGATAGTAAAACTTTATGAATTGTTCCAGATTGAACATCATTAAATTTATTTGTTACAATAAATTGCAGTTCTTCTTCTTCGATTTCAAATCCCATCAATAAGTGTTTTGATAGGTATAACGAGAATATTATGAAAATAATATTTACGAGGTAAATGTATGACAAGTATAAAAAAAACCTCAACGAAACTCGTTGAGGTTTTTTTTTTGAGGTTCCTAGCGGATTCGAACCGCTGTGGACGGTTTTGCAGACCGCTACCTAGCCTCTCGGTCAAGGAACCACTTCCATTGTTTTGGACTGCAAATATATTAATTTTTTTAGAAAAAAAAACTTTAATACGATTTTTCTAAAATAATACTCACTTTTTCTACATGCCCTCCAATAGGAGGATTCAGCTTAGATAATTTAACTTTTGCGAATTGAACAGTTGTAAGTTCTTGACCTATACGATCTAATATTCTTTTACAAACATGTTCTAATAATTTTGAACGGATACCAACTTCCTCTTTTACAATTTTATTTAAAGTAACATAATCTAATGCATCTATCAATTCATCCGATTCGCAAGCTTTTGTAAAATCTCCATGCGCTTCTAAATCGATTAAATAATCAGATCCAATACGAGCTTCTTCATCTAAACATCCGTGATTAGAATAGATTTTGATATTTTCTAAAATTATTATTCCCATGTGTCAAATATAAAAAAGACTTGCGTATTTCTACACAAGTCTTAAGAAGTTTAAATGGATAAACTTTATTATTTTGCAACAGCAAATCTTTCTGCTACTTTATCCCAGTTAATTACGCTAAAAAACGCCTCTATATAATCTGGACGACGGTTTTGGTAATTTAAATAATAAGCATGTTCCCAAACGTCTAATCCTAAGATAGGAAAACCTTGTACATCTGCAACTGGCATTAATGTAGAATCTTGGTTTGGAGTAGAAGTAACAACTACTTTACCATCTTTTACAATTAACCAAGCCCAACCTGATCCAAAACGTGTAGCAGCAGCTTTAGAAAACTCGTCCTTAAAAGCATCAAAAGAACCATAAGCAGCATCAATTGCTTCTGCAACTTCTGCAGTTGGTTTGTTGCTTCCACCTGGAGTTAAAATTTCCCAAAATAAATTGTGATTATAAAAACCTCCACCATTATTACGTACAGCTGGTTTGTCAGTTCCTTTAGCTAAAATTTCTTCGATTGTAGCATTTTCTAAATCTGTTCCTTCAATGGCAGCATTTAAATTGTTTGTATAGGCAGCATGATGCTTATCGTGGTGAATTTCCATCGTTTTTGCATCAATATGAGGTTCTAATGCATCAAATGCATAAGGTAATTTTGATAATTCAAAAGCCATAATATTATAATTTTTTTAGATTTATTTATGTTATAAATATACGTATAACTCAACAAAAACAAGTCCGAAACAATAGTTTTTTGAAATTATTTAATAGTAAAAGCTTATTTTAGTAACAGATTCAAATTTTTAACCAATGAAAATACTTTGGAAAATTATAAAATGGATAGTTATCGTAATTTGCGTACTTATTCTAATTCTTTATGCAACAGGTAATAGCTATATTTTTAGAGGCATAAAGTTAACTTATCTTAAAGGAGAACAAACCGCAAACATTGATGATTACAGAGATTTTGATAACAATGTAATTATGGCAGGAGCTCCTAGAGTTTGGCAACAACATTTAGATTATAATCAATTTCCATTGTCTCCAAAATTTGAAAAAGAGATGAAAGATTTCGGAACTGCTGGTTTAGTTATTATTAAAGACCATCAGTTATTAAGTGAATATTATTTTAATGGATATGCACAGAACGATATTACGAATTCCTTTTCTATGGCAAAAACTTTTACAACCATGATGCTTGGAAAAGCTATAGAGCAAGGTTATATTAAAAGTTTAGATCAGAAAATAACAGATTTCATTCCAGAATTTAAAGACGATAAATTTGGCGCACTGTGTACGATTGGCGATTTATCTGCAATGACATCTGGATATGATTGGAGTGAGGAATATTATTTTCCATTAAACCCAACGGCAAAGGCATATTATGGAGATGATGTTGTAAAACAACTGTTAGATAGAAAGTTTGTTTCAAAACCAGGAGGTCATTTCAAGTATCAATCAAGTGACACGCAATTGTTAGGAATTGTTATAGAAAGAGCATTAAAAAATAAGTCCTTATCACAATATTTTCAAGAAGAGTTTTGGCAACCAATGGGAATGGAAATGGATGCACAATGGTCGAAAGATAATCCCAAAGGAATGGAAAAAACGTATTGTTGTTTTAATGCTACTGTTAGAGATTATGCAAAATTAGGACAATTATTATTAAATGATGGAAATTGGTTTGGAAAGCAAGTTTTAGATAGTGCATTTGTTAAGAAAATGATTACTCCAAACAAAAAAGCATTTAATGCTAACGAATCACAAATTTATGGTTATTCTGTTTGGATGGATTATGATTATAAAACTCCTTTTTATGCTATGCTAGGACATCTTGGACAACGAATAATTGTTGTTCCAAAAGAAAAATTAGTAATTGTTAGAACAGGAAAAACGCATAACGATATGCCTGATAACCTTCCTATTGAAGATGGGGATGTTTATCGTTTGGTAGACGAAGCTATGCGTATCAATGATAAAGTGAAAGAGAATGATTCAACGAATACCATACAATAAGATTTTATTTTTAGATATAGAAACCGTTCCTCAGACAGACGATTGGGACCTTTTATCTGATAGAACAAAAGTATTATGGGAAAAGAAAACAGCTTTTCAGCGTAATAATAATGATATTTCTCCTGAAGAATTTTATCATGAGAGAGCTGGTATTTTAGCTGAATTTGGTAAAATAGTTTGCATATCGGTTGGTGTCGTTGTAAAAGATTCTTTTTTACATATTAAAAGTTTTTATGGACACGAAGAAAAAAAGATATTAGAAGATTTTAATCAATTATTAGTAGAGAGTTTCTTTAAACCAGATCATATTTTGTGTGCGCACAATGGGAAAGAGTTTGACTTTCCTTATATCGCCCGTCGAATGCTGATTCATCAGATTGAGATTCCAGCAATTTTACAATTATTTGGTAAAAAGCCTTGGGAAATACAACATCTTGATACAATGGAATTATGGAAATTTGGGGATTATAAAAATTTTACCTCACTAGATTTATTAGCCAATATTTTCGAGATTCCTACACCTAAAGATGATATTGATGGCTCTCGAGTTGCACATGTTTATTACAATGAAAATAATCTTGAACGAATAAAAGATTACTGCGAAAAAGATGTCGTAACACTTATTAATGTCTTTAGAAAAATGAGATACGATAATTCTTTGCAGAGGAGGGAAGATGATTAGAAATATAAACAATCTTATAACACAAAAGGATAGACAATTGTCTATCCTTTTATGTATTTAATATGTGATTAATTTTTACATTACTTCTAATAATTCTCTAAAAACTTTTTAATTTCATTTTTATCTATTGGAATAGGAGGTTGTACCCAACCTTCATCAGGAGCTTTTGTTATACTATCTGGAACAAATATAAAAGGTATTAACATTGAATTTTTTGGATTACCTTTTTCAAATATGACAAAATAACGTTTACCGACAAAAAGATTGTTTGAAGAAGATTCTCCTATACCTCTTTCAAATTTTTCGCCTAAGAATGTAAATTCATATTTATAACTATCTTCTTTCCTATTGTAATGTTTTATACCTGTAATTTTAGATATACTATATACAGGTTTTTCTATAATTTTTAAAAAAATTTTCTGTTGCTTTATATAGAAAAAAATAACTAAAAGTGTAAATATAATTATGCCTAAAAAATATTGCTGTGTCTGAGATATTTTAAATTTCATTTTTTATCATTAAAATTCATCATTAAATTGAGTAATCATAAGTTCTGGTTTTTCCGTGGAATATTTTACAATAATACTATCTCCTTCACTTACATTGTCTTCTGCGTTAATTCCATCAGATTCTATATAAGATTTACCATTTACTATATACTTTACATTAATAGAACGACTTTTATAAACTGTTTTCTTAATGACTATACCTTTAGTATAACCAAATGAATTATTGATTAGTTTGATGTCTTCTTTTCTTGAAACTCTTAAATAATAAGCTATTAATGAAATTACTAGTACTAGAGATAAAGTAAATATGACACCTATAATAGTATCTTTCTTGTTTTTTTGCATAAAAATCAATTAAAAATTAAAATCTTCTCTTTTATTTCTTTTTTCATTACTTAATAACATTGTGCTCGCGCTAGTTGAGGGAGATGTTAATTTATTTTTAAAAAAAACTCTTCATTATGAATTACTTATTATTTATTAGATAAACTTAATGTTTTCATTAACATATGATAGTATAGTTTCGAATCTATCGGAATAGGATTTATTATAGTCGTTAATTTAGATTCTCCGTATAATTTACCCTCTTTATCTTTGAAATAAAAATATGTAGGGTTTCCGTTAGATATTTCATAACCATCATTGTAAAATTCAGCGTTTAAATCTGTAAATTCTTTACGGTACAATTCTTTGTTAAATGCGTTAACTAAAAAATCTTTGGGATTTTCTATAAGACAACTTTCTAAATATTCTAACTGATTCTTAGAATCAAGAATTGCAAAATATTCATATAATTCACCCAGGTTTTTCACTATTGAATAATACCATTTATCGTTTATTGAAAAAAGTAAAATTGGTTTATCCTTTAAAGCATTTTTCAAGTTTGCGCTTTCGGTAACATAAGTCGCCTTCTTTCGGCTTATATTTTCTAATGATTGTTTTGATTCAAAAAAAGTAAAACTTGAAAGTAATAAGGATATGTATAATAATAAAATAGTTTTCATAGCCATTGTATTAGGTATTCTTTAATATTATCTTTTTTAAATATGTTTTATGAAACAAAATACTAAAAATAATAATCAATAGAAGTTATAAAACCTATTTTAAAATTTCAATTCCTATTAATGTACCATCTTTATTAAAATCAAAATAAATAGATGGTCCAATGTAATTTTTAATTAATGATGCTATGTCTACATTTTTATCTACAATTTCATAAGTAACTTTTTTAGGATGTTCTTTCAATTGAATATAAATAGCTTCATCATTTTCTTTTATAATAATATTTTCCATTAATTTTTATTTAATATTTCTCTTCTAAATATTTGATAATTTCGCTATCAGTGATATTATTCATAGGAGGTTTACTCCATCCGTTATAAGGCTCTTTTATAGAGTCATCTATAAAATATGGTAAGAGTATATTTATGTTAGTGTTAGGATTATAAACAACTAAAACTCTATCTCCAATAGAATATTTATTAATATTAATTGAAGACTTTCCTTCAAGAGTTTTACCAGAGTATGAAATAATGTATTTTACAGATTTTGTTGTTTTTGTTCTTGAAAAACCAGAAATAATACCTACAGTATATAATCTTTTCTCTTTAATGTTATTTAGTCCGTTACGATTGCTATAAAAAATAATAATAGAAAAAAAAATAATAATTAATATTATTCCGAGCCAATATATTAAATCTTCTTTAATATTATCTTTCATTAATTTAGATAAGAATTTGTTCATTATCCTTTTTTAATATGTTTTGTAAAATACATTACTAAGAATAATAATGTATAATAAATTGGATTTATAAAATCTATCTTAAAATTCTCATTAAAAATAAAA
>NZ_FRBH01000005.1 GCF_900142565.1 Chishuiella changwenlii | reverse complement strand
TGCCTGCGCCGATGGTACTGTTACTACGGGAGAGTAGGTCGTCGCCAGTTTTTAATTGAAAGCCTCAAGTGAATAACTTGAGGCTTTTTTGTGTTCATAGATTTAAGATAGTAGAAACTAGATAGGAGATTATTGTACAGAGTAAAATGTAAAGAGTATAGAGTACAATGTATAGAGTACAATGTACAATGTATAATGTAGTTTAGACTTCTAACCTCCAATTTCTAACTTCGAGTCTCCAACTTAACAACCCTTATTCCTTTTAATCTTACACCTTAAGTCTAACTTCTAGTTTCTAGCCTCTAGTTTCTAAGATTTGAGATACTAGATTTCAGATTGGAGAAGATTAGTCTATAAAGTAATCCAATCTCTAACTTCAATAATATCATTAAATAAACCTTATTCCTAATAATCTTACATCTTAAGTCTAACTTCGAATTTCTAATCTCGAGTTTCCAGTTACTTCTTATAGTCTTACATCTTAAGTCTATTATGTTAAATAGTAATTGAGCTGAATTTCTACAAAGCAGGAAGTACAGTATTTATTACATTCCCAAAACCAATTCGAATATCATCTTTTTCACACCAAGCTTTTAGTATGATAGAATCATTATCCTCGATAAACTTTCTTTCATCTCCATTATTTAATTTTAAAGGATTTTCCCCTCGCCATGTTATTTCTAACATAGAACCATAAGAGTTTGGTGTGGTACCTGAAATAGTTCCACTTGCATATAAATCCCCAACTTCGATATTACATCCATTAATGGTATGATGTGCAAGCTGTTGATTCATATTCCAATACATATATTTGTAATTGGTTTCTGAAATTAAATTTTCTGTTCCATTTTCAGGTTTTAAATATATTTGAAGTTGAATATCAAAATTTTTGTCTCCTTCAAATTTTAAATAATCTAAAACTTCAGGATCTTGTTTTGGAGATGTTGTTCTAAAAAAATCTAATGCTTCTAAAGTAACAATCCATGGAGAAATAGACGAACAGAAATTTTTACTAAGAAATGGTCCAAGAGGAACATATTCCCATGATTGTATATCTCTAGCAGACCAATCGTTGAAAATAACCATTCCAAAAATTGCATCTTCTGTATCATTAATAGCAATACTCTCTCCTAAATTTGTATGCTTATTCACAATAAAAGCCATTTCTAATTCGAAATCTAATTGTTTTGTTGGACCAAAAATTGGTTTATCCGAATCAGCTGGTTTTGTTTGTCCTTTAGGTCTATGAAAGTTTGTTTCTGATATAACGATAGATGATGAACGACCATGATAACCAATTGGTATATGTTTCCAATTCGGCAAAAGAGCATTTTCTGGATCTCTAAACATAGATCCAATATTTGTGGCATGCTCTAAACTACTATAAAAGTCAGTATAATTTGGAATATGAACAGGTAATAACATGCTAACATCTTCAATTTCAAAAAATGCTTGATTGATAGTTTCTTGATCTTTTGAAAGTTGAGAAGACTCAGTTAATAATTCTTGAATTTTTAAACGAGTAGGATTTGTAACAATTTTACCAAGTTCTATGAAATCATTTAAAGAAAAATCTTGAAAAACATTTTCTTCTAAACCTTTAATATCATTAAAATATCCTTTTTCGTATAAAATAGCTAGATCAATTACTTTATCTCCAATTCTTGTACAACACGTAATATAATCGTCTTTTATTAAAGCAACACCAAATGGAATATTATAGATGCTAAAATCTGAATTAGAATTATATGGGATAAACGACTTCATGTTTTTAAAATTTGTTTAAATATAATTCGCCATTTAGTAAATAAATGACGAATTATAATTTTTATATTATTTTTTAGAAACTTTATAAGTTTCCTCTTTTTTCTTGTTCTTTTTCTAAAGCCTCAAATAAAGCTTTAAAGTTACCTGCACCAAAGCTTTGTGCACCGTGTCTTTCTATAATTTCATAGAAAAGAGTAGGGCGGTCTTCTACAGGTTTTGTAAAAATTTGTAATAGATATCCTTCTTCATCACAATCTACTAAAATTCCAAGATTTTGTAATTTTTTTATGTCTTCATCTATTTCTCCAACACGATCTGGAATCATATCATAATATGCTTCTGGAGGAGCAGATAAGAATTCAACTCCGCGAGCTTTTAATTCTGTTACTGTTTTAATAATATCTTTTGTTGCTACAGCAATGTGTTGAACACCTTCACCTTCGTAAAAATCTAAATATTCTTCAACCTGAGATTTTCTTTGTCCTTCAGCAGGCTCATTAATAGGAAATTTAGAATAACCATTTCCGTTTGACATTACTTTACTCATTAAAGCAGAATATTCTGTATTAATTTGTTTATCATCAAAAGAAAGAATATTAACAAATCCCATTACGTCTTCGTACCATTTTACAACAGGTAACATACGATTCCAATCCACATTTCCAACACAATGATCTACATACAATAATCCAGCATCTGAAGGATTATAATCTGATTCCCATTTTTCGTAACCAGGCATAAATGCACCATCATAGTTTTTACGTTCGATAAACATGTGTACAGTTTCTCCGTAAGTATAAATACCAGCCATCTTTACTTCACCAAACTCATCTGTTAATGTTTGTGGCTCTAAGTAAGATTCTGCACCTCTTTTTATTGTTTGCTCGTATGCATCATAGGCATCATCAACCCAAAGCGCTAAAATTTTTACACCATCTCCATGTTTTTTTGCATGTTCAGAAATTAAACTATCCGATTGTAAACCAGAAGTTAAAACTAATTTTATTTTTCCTTGTTGCAACACATAAGATGCGCGATCCCTAACGCCAGTTTCTGGACCAGCATAAGCTAATGATTGAAAACCAAAAGCAGTTTTGTAATAATGTGCAGCTTGCTTTGCATTTCCAACATAAAATTCAATATAATCTGTACCATTTATTGGTAGAAAGTCTTGTGCTTGTGCTATTTTTTCAGCAAATGTTTGAGTACTCATTTTTGTATAGTTTTGTGTTTTTTTATATATTTTTTTACGATAACCAAGATTTATAGTAATCAGGATCTTCTAATTCTAATGCTTGTTCAGTTAACATTAGAGGTCTAAATGGATCAATCATAACAGCTAATTCTTGTGTTTCTTTTTTACCAATAGATTTTTCAACAGTACCAGGATGTGGACCATGTGGAATTCCGGCAGGATGTAATGTTATTTGTCCTTTCTCTACAGATTTTCGACTCATAAAATCTCCATCAACATAATATAAGATTTCATCAGAATCAACATTGCTATGGTGATAAGGAGCAGGAATTGATTGTGGGTGATAATCATATAACCTTGGTACGAAACTGCAAATAACAAATCCGCCACCTTCAAAAGTTTGATGTATTGGTGGTGGTTGATGAATGCGTCCTGTTATTGGCTCAAAATTATGAATAGATAATCCCCAAGGATAATGATGACCGTCCCAGCCAACAAAATCAAAAGGATGTGTACCATAAATATATGGATAGATTAATCCTTCTTTTTTTATAAGTATTTTAAAATCTCCCTTTTCGTCAAATGTTTCTAAATTTTCTGGACGTTTTATATCACGTTCACAAAATGGAGAATGTTCCATTAATTGACCAAAATTGTTACGATATCTTTTTGGAGTTTCTATTGGACTAAAAGATTCAACAATCAATAAACGATTGTTTTCATCGTTAAAATTTAATTGATAAATAATTCCTCTAGGAACGATTAAATAATCTCCGTATTCGAATTCAATTTGTCCATATCCAGTTTTTAAAACTCCAGACCCTTCATGAATAAAAATTACTTCATCTGCTTGAGAGTTTTTATAAAAGTAATCTGTCATAGATTCTTGTGGAGCTGCTAAAGAAATATGCAAATCATTATTCACTAAAACTGGAACTCTAGATTCTAGATAATCTTTTGTTGGTTTAACATTAAACCCTTTTAAAGAAGTATGTTTTAAGTGTTTTTCGCGTGCAATTTTAGGCTCAACAGAGTAAGGCTCATTAATTTGCTTAACCAATGTTGGCGGATAGCAATGATAAACCAATGAATATGTACTAGAAAAACCATGTGTAGATACTAGTTCTTCTGCGTATAAGTCTCCATTTGGTTTTCTAAAAACGGTATGACGTTTAGAGGGAATTTTCCCTAACGTATGATAGAAAGACATATTATAATTTTTTTGTGATTTCGATTATATATGGTGAGTAATAAAGAGAGTGCTCAATTGTATTGTAAATTGAGTAGAAGAAAAATTTAGCTTAAGAGTATTGTGCAAATACTATTTTAGATAGTAATGCAGTTTTTAATTTGGACATTCCAATGACTAAAACTTTACTAAAATTCATAAACTATATTATATTCATCATTGATGAGTTGTATAAATATATGATAAATATTATGAAATTAAAAATTGCTTATCAATTAATTATCAAACAAAGTACAATGTATAGAGTATAGCATGAAAAGTATATAGTAAAATGTAGTATATAGAGTAGGGTAAATCTCTAAAACAAAAAAAGCATGATTAGATTAAATCTAATCATGCTTAATATGATATTATAATTTCTATTAAGAAATATTATTCTTGAGAAACGATTTTCGCAGATAAAAATTCACGGTTCATACGTGCAATATTATCTAAAGAAATTCCTTTAGGACATTCTACTTCACAAGCACCAGTATTTGTACAGTTTCCGAAACCTTCTAAATCCATTTGTGCAACCATCTTTTGTGCACGACGAGAAGCTTCAACTTGACCTTGTGGTAACAAAGCAAATTGAGAAACTTTTGCGCCAACAAATAACATTGCTGATCCATTTTTACATGTTGCAACACAAGCACCACATCCAATACAAGTTGCTGCATCAAAAGCTTCGTCAGCATCTTTTTTGTTTACAGGAATGTTGTTTGCATCTACTGTACGTCCAGAAGTATTTACAGAAATGTAACCACCAGCTTGTTGGATACGGTCAAAAGAAGAACGATCAACAATTAAATCTTTGATAACTGGGAATGCAGCAGATCTCCATGGCTCGATATAAATCGTTTCTCCATCTTTGAACATACGCATATGTAATTGACAAGTTGTAACACCTCTATCTGGTCCGTGAGCTTCTCCATTAATGAATAAAGAACACATTCCACAAATACCTTCACGACAATCGTGATCGAATGCAACTGGCTCTTTTCCTTCTCCAATTAATTGCTCGTTTAATAAATCAAGCATTTCTAAGAAAGAAGAATCAGTAGAAACATCTTTTAAGGAATATGTTTCCATGTTTCCTTGAGCATTAGCGTTTTTTTGACGCCAAATTTTCAGCGTTATGCTGATTGTTTTTGATGATGCCATAATTCTATATGATATTTTGACATTTTGCTTGATGAGAAATTCATCAAGCAAAATGATTTATTATTTATAACTACGAGCTTTAAGCTCGATATATTTGTAATTTAACTCTTCTTTGTGTAACAACTCAGTATTGATGTCGTCTCCTTTGTATTCCCATGCAGCAACGTAAGTAAAATTCTCATCGTCACGCATTGCTTCACCTTCTTCTGTTTGGTACTCTTCACGGAAGTGACCACCACAAGATTCGTTACGGTTTAAAGCATCAATAGCCATTAATTGTCCTAATTCTAAGAAATCAGCAACACGACCAGCTTTTTCTAACTCAGTGTTCATTTCGTTAGCTTCACCAGGAACTAATACATCGCGGTAGAACTCTTCACGTAATGCAGCAATTTCTGCAATCGCTTCTTTTAATCCTTCTGCATTACGAGCCATACCAACTTTATTCCACATAATTAATCCTAAACGTTTGTGGAAACTATCTACAGTTTTAGTTCCTTTATTGTTTAAGAAATGTTGAATTTGATCTTTAACAGATTTTTCTGCTTCATCAAATTCTGGTGTATTTGTAGGTATTTTTCCTGTACGAATATCTGCTGATAAGTAATCTGCAATAGTATAAGGTAATACGAAATATCCATCTGCTAAACCTTGCATTAAAGCAGAAGCTCCTAAACGGTTAGCTCCGTGATCAGAGAAGTTAGCTTCTCCAGCAACGAAACATCCAGGAATTGTAGACATTAAGTTGTAATCAACCCATACACCACCCATTGTATAGTGGATTGCAGGATAGATACGCATTGGGTTTTCGTATGGATTCTCATCAGTAATTTTCCAATACATTTGGAATAAGTTACCGTATTTTTCTTCAATCCATTTTTTACCTAATTTCTCGATTTTAGCATCAGAAGGATTTGGGTCTCCATCAGCAAATGCTACTTCGCGACCTTTTTTCTTAATCTCATCTGTAAAATCTAAGTAAACACCTTCACCAGTTTCATTAGCTTCGATACCATAACCAGCATCACAACGCTCTTTAGAAGCACGAGATGCAACGTCACGAGGAACTAAGTTACCAAAAGCAGGATAACGTCTTTCTAAGTAGTAATCTCTGTCTTCTTCTTTAATATCAACAGCTTTTAATTTTCCAGCACGGATAGCTTCAGCGTCTTCTTTCTTTTTAGGAACCCAGATACGACCAGAGTTACGTAAAGATTCAGACATCAACGTTAATTTTGATTGATTTGTTCCGTGGATTGGAATACAAGTTGGGTGAATTTGTACATAACAAGGGTTAGCAAAATATGCACCTTTTTTGTGAATTTTCCATGCAGAAGTTACGTTAGACCCCATTGCATTAGAAGATAAGAAATATACGTTTCCGTAACCACCTGTAGCAATAACTACAGCGTGAGCAGAATGTCTTTCTATTTCTCCTGTAATTAAATTACGTGCAATAATTCCACGAGCTTTTCCATCTACAATAACCAAGTCTAACATTTCGTGACGGTTATACATTTGGATATGCCCTAAGTGAATTTGGTAATTCATTGCTGAATATGCACCTAATAATAACTGTTGACCAGTTTGTCCTTTTGCATAGAATGTACGAGATACCTGTACACCACCAAAAGAACGGTTATCTAATAATCCACCGTAATCACGAGCAAAAGGAACACCTTGCATTACACATTGATCGATAATGTTACCAGAAACCTCAGCTAAACGGTAAACGTTAGACTCACGAGCACGGTAATCACCACCTTTAATTGTATCGTAGAATAAACGGTAGATAGAATCGTTATCTCCTTTGTAATTTTTTGCAGCATTAATACCCCCTTGTGCAGCAATAGAGTGCGCACGACGAGGAGAATCTTGGTAACAAAATGCTTTAACTTTATAACCTAACTCTGCTAAAGTAGCAGCAGCAGATCCACCAGCTAAACCTGTACCTACAACAATAACATCAATTTTATCACGGTTATTTGGAGCAACTAAGTTTAAGTGAGCTTTATGCTCGCTCCATTGATTTGCGATATCTCCTTTTGGAGATTTAGAATCTAATATACTCATTTTTTGATATTATTTTTTAATTATTTAACAAAAAAATGGTAAACAGCAATGATGATAAATCCTGCTGGAATTAAGATTGAATACCATTTTCCGAAAGCAACAATTGCTGGAGTGTATTTACTGTGTTTTGCTCCCATTGATTGAAATGCAGAAGAAAAACCATGTTGTAAGTGTAATGATAAGAAAACAAATGCAACAATGTAAATTACTAATCTAACAAAACTTAAAGCTCCTTCTAAAGTAAAAACATGATCTAAGTGATTCATAAAGTAATTACCTTGTGCAAACTCTGGATTAGGAGTAATATAGTGCTCCATAATTGTTGGAACCCAAAAATCGTATAAGTGTAATAATAAGAAAATTAAGATTACACTTCCAGAAATAATCATATTTCTAGATGTCCAAGAAGCATTTGCAGCTCCATTGTACTTTTGATAAGCAACAGGTCCACGTGCTTTTTTGTTTTGTGCTTCTAAGATGAAACCCATAACAAAATGGTAGATAACTCCAATCAATAAGATTGGTTGCATCAAATATTGAATAAAAGGGTTATCACTCATAAAAGCGGAAACCTCATTGAAACCATTCGGATTAACTACAGATAAAGTATTAATCACGAAATGTTGTAATAAGAACACTAATAAGAATAACGCTGAAAGCGCCATAGTGAACTTCTTACCAATCGACGATTTAAGTAATGATTCATTTGCCATAAAGCAATACGTTTAATTTTTTAGATATTTTCACAAATTTAATCAAGACTTACCTGCTTTCACAATGAATTATATCATTTCATTAACACTTTTGCTTAGTTTAGAATGATTCTTAGTTAAATCTTTTAAGTTTTTACCTAAATATTAAATTAAATTTAAGAAAACGATAATTCTATTTTTCAATAAAAAACTCCAGCTTAAATAAAGCTGGAGTTCTTGTTTTTAGAATAGTTAAATGTTGTGTTCTGAGATTATTTAATATTCTTAAAACTTCTATTTATAAAATTCGTTAATTCTTTTCCTTTTAATAATCCTTGAGATAATTTGGCTAAATCTAAGGCTTGATTAATTAATAAATCTTTTTCTTCTTTATTTTCTTTTCCTAAAATTTCCGAAGCTAAATCAGAATTAGCATTAATCACAACATTATACATTTCTGGGAAATTACCCATTCCAAACATATTTGCTCCACCAGATGCTTGCATATCTTTCATACGACGCATAAACTCTGATTGTGTAATAATAAATGGTGCATCAGAAGCAGATAAATCTTCTAATTGAATTGTATATGATTTGTTATCGATAGATGAAGTAATTTCAGTTTTTAATTTTTCTTTATCTTCATCAGATAATTTAGAAATTTTTACTTCGTCTTTTTCAATTAAATTATTAATATGGTCAGCATCTACACGTGCAAATGTTACATTTTCTTTGCTTCCTTCTAATTTCTGAATTAAGTGAGAAGAAATAGGAGAGTCTAACAAAATAACTTCGTAACCTTTTTCTTTAGCAATTTGTATGTACTGATCTTGTGCATCAACATCTGTCGCATAAAGAACAACAGTTTTTCCGTCTTTATTTGTTTGATTAACTTTTATGTTTTCTGTTAATTCTGTCCATGTAAAATATTTTCCATCTACAGTAGGGTATAGAGCGAATTTGTCTGATTTTTCGTAGAATTTATCTTCTGATACCATTCCATATTCAATCACAACTTTTATATCGTTCCATTTTTGCTCGTAATCTTCACGGTTTTGATTGATTAATGATCCCATTTTATCTGCAACTTTTTTCGTAATGTGTGCAGATATTTTCTTTACAGCTCCATCAGCTTGTAAATAAGAACGAGAAACATTTAATGGAATATCTGGAGAATCAATTACACCACGTAATAACATTAAGAAATCTGGAACAATTCCTTTTACTTCGTCTGTTACAAAAACTTGGTTTTGGTATAATTGGATTTTATCTTTATCTATATTAATGTTGTTTCCTAATTTAGGGAAGAATAAAATTCCTGTTAAATTAAAAGGGAAATCTACATTTAAATGAATGTGAAATAAAGGTTCGTCAAATTGCATTGGGTACAATTCACGATAGAATGTTTGATAATCTTCTTCCGATAATTCAGATGGTGCTTTTGTCCAAGCTGGATTAGGATTATTAATAATATCGTCAACTTCTATTTCTTCTGGTTTTGCATCTTCTGCAGCACCTTCTGGTAATGGAAGAGTTTCTTTCTTTGTTCCAAATTTAATTGGAACAGGCATAAATTTATTATACTTTGTTAAAAGTTCTCTTACTTTCCATTCGTCTAAAAACTCTTTAGAATCCTCAGCAATATGTAAAATGATTTCTGTACCACGGTCTGTTTTATCTGCAACATCTAGTGTAAATTCTGGAGAACCATCACATGTCCAATGTGCAGCAGGCTCATCTTTGTAAGATTTTGTAATAATCTCTACTTTTTCAGCAACCATAAAAGCAGAATAGAAACCTAAACCAAAATGACCAATAATTCCGTCAGCATCTTTATGTTGGTTAATGAACTCTTCTGCACCAGAAAAAGCAACTTGGTTAATATATTTTTCAACCTCTTCAGCTGTCATTCCTAAACCTTGGTCGATAATGTGTAGAGTTGAATTTTCTTTATTAATTTTAATTTCAATCTTTGGATCACCATATTCTACTTGTGCTTCTCCAATATTTGTAAGATGCTTTAATTTTAAAGTCGCATCTGTTGCATTTGAAACTAATTCACGTAAAAAGATTTCGTGGTCAGAGTATAAGAATTTTTTAATTAACGGAAAGATATTTTCCACCGATACATTAATGCTTCCTTTGTTCATTATATTTTGATTTTTTTGTTTATGAAGTTGTTTAAATTTTTTTCAATTGGCTACAAAACTGTCTTTTAGCTCGATATTTTAGTTTTTTTTGATTCCGTAGCGATGCTATGCAATAAAAAAAAACTAAAATCTATAACAAAAAACCTAATTTTTCGCTTCAATCAAAAAAGTTAAAACAACTTCTATTATTAAATGATGATACATTCCTTTCAAATCCAATACCAATCGATGTTTTCTGACATTTTGTCTCATTTGTAATTATTAATTATTACTTTCGATAAAAATAATTTGAATGAAATTTGGTAAAGTAGATAATCCATTGTTAATAGACTTTAAGTTGCCTCCAATAAAAGATAAAACATTCGAAATTTTAGAAAAATATTCTAAAGATGATGATTTTGAAGTATTTATTGGTGGAGCAAAATGGAGTAAATTAGAATTGAAAGGATTATTTCCTCCAAAAACAAAAGATGAATTAACATATTACTCGAGGCAGTTTAATTCCATAGAGATGAACGGAACTTTTTATCGTTCTCCAACAAAAGAACAAGTGATAACTTGGAAGAATAAAACCCCAAAAGATTTTAAATTTTTTCCGAAAATTCCACAAAGTATAAGCCATTACGGAAGATTATTTAATGTAAGAGAAAAATTGACTGCTTTTTTGGATGCCATTACATTGTTTGAAGAAAAATTAGGAATGACATTTTTGCAATTACACGACAATTATTCTCCAAATGATTTTGAACGTTTAAAAGATTTTGTAGAATCTTTTCCCAAAGGCTATCCGTTAGCTGTTGAAGTAAGAAATGAAAAATGGTTTCAGAATAAAGCTATTTTTGATGAGTATTGCGAGTTATTGCAGAAAAATAAAATGGCAAATATTATTGTTGACACACCTGGTAGGAGGGATATGTTACATATGCAATTAACTTCTCCAGATTTGTTTGTTCGTTTTGTAAGCGCTTATCATCCGTTAGATTATGAACGTTTGGATGAATGGATAGAACGCATAAAAGAATTGAAACAAGCTGGTTTACAAAATGTATACTTTTTTATTCATCAAAGTTTATCAGGAAAAGAAGAATTATATGCGACTTATTTTACAGAAAAATTAAACAAAGAATTGGGATTACAACTTCGTGTTCCAAGATTATATGAAGAGAATTTATTGTTTTAGATATTTAAACATTAAGATTTTATATCTTATTATTTAGGAATTAAATTAATCAATATATTTGGAGCAATTTTAAATATACCTATGAAGAAAATCTATTTTCTATTTTGTTTGATGTTATGCTCAATTATTAGCTATGCACAAATACAAAATCTTTCTGAATTATCTACTGGAGTTTTAGAAACATCAACTAAAATCTACGATAAAGAACAAAATGTTATTGGTTACGTTTTTATTTATAATAAAGGTTTAACAAACCAAGATAAAGATGTGCAATATGAATATGTCTTATTGGATGATAATTTGAATAAATTAACCAATGGAGATTATACTTCTGCAAAGCACAAAAAGATATCTTATAAGCTTACAGATATTGAATTTAAAGATCAAAAATTGTATTTAACATCTATTATTTACCATACAAAAAAGTTATTGACTTATGGATACAATTTAAAAATTATCGATTTAAAAGCTAATAAAGTTATTGCTGATAAATTTTACAAAGAATATACATTTTCTGAAATGTCTGAGATTACAAATTTTGAACTTTTAGTACCTTTACATGAAAGAACAAATAATAGGTTGATGACATTTACAAATAATAGTAAAGTTTATTTTATTGATCAATTAACCATATATACTGGCTTATCAGCATTTGCAAAAGGTATAACTGTTTTTAATGAAGATTTTTCTAAAACTCTTGATTATAATATTAATAAAGAAAATCAAAAAGAGGCATTTAGTTTTAATATTTTAAGTGTTAAAGATGATAAATTATTAATTTTCTTAAAAAATCCCAAAGGAACAGAAGTATTTAAGAAAATAGGTGCTGATTATTTTAAAGCATTTGATCTGGAAAAATCTCAAGAAATTTCGAAAGCTGTTTACAATTCGTTTAATACAAATGGTAATGAATATTTTCTTCCTAATACTGAGTTTATTAAAGATAATTTAACTGTTGTAGGTGAAATAAAACTTATGACCGAGGGAAGTATTTATAAAATTGAGGATAAACCTACCGTAGGTATTTTAAGAACTGTATATGATGCTTTAGGAAAGGAATTAGTAAATAGAAAAATATATTTTAGTGAAGTTTTTAAAGAACTAGGTTTTATCAATGGAAGAGATAAAAATGGATATAAATTTTTATTGAAAGAATTTTTTAATTATAATGATCAATCTTTTTCTATTTTATTACAAAAGCAAAAAGGTAATAACGTAGCAATAGCACCAAGAACAACAGATTATATCTTAGTAAATTTTGATAATAGAGGAATTTTAAAAAATTACCAAGTATTAGAAAAAACTAAACTAAAACATTTTGATAGTTATTTATTTTCTCAAGAGAATAAAGAAGAAAATGAAGTATTGTTTTTCTATGCAGAAGAGAAAAAAGAAGAAGGAAAAAAAGAATGGTATTTAATTATCAATAAATTAAAGAATGGTGAATTAACACAAGAAAGAATGCCTTTTAAAACCGATTCATCTAATCTTAGATTTTCCAAAGCAAAATATGGCTATATTTTCATAAGTGAATATAATAAAGAAGATAAAGAAAGTTCTATTCGATTAGAAAAGTTGAATATATTATAAAACAAAAGCAACCTATATG
Source organism: Chishuiella changwenlii (assembly GCF_900142565.1). Taxonomy (GTDB): domain Bacteria; phylum Bacteroidota; class Bacteroidia; order Flavobacteriales; family Weeksellaceae; genus Empedobacter; species Empedobacter changwenlii. Next base: position 302,233 of record NZ_FRBH01000005.1, on the reverse strand, counting down.
GTTGCTTTTGTTTTATAATAATCTGCGATAGTTTTTAAATCTGCTGTAGGAATATTCCATATAAGATGAAGAAATTTATTGTAATCAGTTTTTTCTGAATTAACATCAGCAATTGGAACATATTTATTAAATGACAGCTTTAATCTACCTTCGTGTAATTTATTAAAAATTATAGCTATATTTTTATCAAAATCTAATAGTTTAGAATTAAGGTTTTTCTCTCTTATTAAGTGATACAATGCAACAGCATATTCATTATTATCATAATAATTATCAAAGAGTGTATCGTTATATTTCTTTTTTAATTGAATATAATTCGTTGAAGCATTTTTAGATTCTAACTGTTTTTCCTCAATTTTAAAATTATTCTTTAACCAGTTTATTCGATCTACAATATTAGGATGTGTACTTACAGAATCTTGATTAACGTGTTCTGTGAAACTTAAACCAGAAAATAATTCATTTTTTTGAATCTTTAACCATTTAGGATTAAGTTTAACTCCGTTAACTTCAAATGTTTGGTAATATAAACTATCATTAATAGTTGTTGTTTTTATTTTCTCATCAAATTCTTCTAACTTTTTTAATGAGTTCAAATATTCAATTTTTGGAAAGTTTAATTGACTATACAAGATAAATCCTAAACTATCTGCAGCAATTTCTTTCTTACGAGATTGGTTAGCTAAATCGTATTTTTTTTGAATAACTTCATCTTGAGATTTAATTAGCTTAATTAAATCGCTTCGTTTTAATGAACGATATTCTTTTTTGAAATCTTGAATAAATTCTGCTTCTTGAATAATTTCTAATTTAACATGTTGAAGATAGTTATGTGCTATTTCATGAGTTATTACAGCTGCAAATTGATATTCGTTATCAAATAATTGAAACAAACCATTATTAATCATATAATAGTCAAATCCTAAGCTTGAAGCATTTGGAACATTTGATTTTAAAATATAAAAATGTGGAGATTCTAAAGGAATTGTTTTATTAGCATCTTTTATATTTTGAAAGCAATTTTTAATGAATTCTTGATAGTCATTATCCAAAATGAAAAAATTCTTTTTATAATTTTTATTTAAATCATTTTCAATTCTTGTAAAGTGTTGGTTGTAAACATTTTTTTCAAATCTATTATTGAAATTATTGTATTTGTTTTGAACTGCTTTTAAAGTTTTAAGATCTCTTTCTTTGAGTGCATCAGAATTTAAATTTGTTTGACTAAAAACAAGTACTGATGATAATAAAGTAAAAAGGAAAGGTATAAGTTTCTTCATTAACTTTTTTGAATATTGTTAAACGCCGAAAGATAAATAAAATTGATTAATCTTTCTGATAAATCAAGTCTTTTAAAGTAAATTTGTAAAACAAATAAAAACAAAAGATTTCATTACTATGAAACAATTTACTTCGGTTAATGATGTACAAAACATCGATGAATTACTAAAAACAGCTTTAGAAATAAAAGCAAATCCTTACGCTCAACAAGAAATAGGGAAAAATAAAACGATAGGTTTAATTTTCTTTAATCCTAGTTTACGTACACGCTTAAGTTCTATAAAAGCTGCTTATAATTTAGGCGCAAATACTTGGGTATTAAATGCAGGATCAGATTCGTGGACTTTAGAAATGGGGGACGGGACTGTAATGGACGGAGATACACAAGAACATATTAACGAGGCAATTAGAGTAATGAGTGCGTATTGTGATGTTTTAGGAGTGCGTACATTTCCTAAGTTAGTTGACCGTGACGAAGATTATCAAGAAATAATGTTTAATAAAGTTAAATCTTTATCTTCTGTACCAGTAGTATCTTTAGAAAGCGCAACATTACATCCTTTACAATCTTTTGCAGATTTAATTACAATAGCAGAAAAAATAAATTATAATCCGGCAGCTAAGCCAGAGAAAAAAATAAAAGTAGTAATGACTTGGGCACCGCATCCAAGACGTTTACCACAAGCAGTTCCTAATTCTTTTGCAGAATGGTTTTCTAAGGTAGATTGGGTAGATTTTACAATTGTACAACCAAAAGGATTTGAACTAGATTCTAAATTTACAGAAGGAGCAACAATTGCTTATGACCAAGATGAAGCTCTTAAAGATGCTGATTTTGTTTATGCAAAAAACTGGTCTTCTTACGAAAATTACGGACAAGCGAATGAGGGAGATAAAGATTGGCAAGTAACAATGGAAAAAATGAATTTAACGAATAACGGAAAGTTTATGCATTGTTTACCAGTTCGTCGTAATGTAGTTGTTTCTGATGAAGTTTTAGATTCTGATGTTTCTATTGTAATTGATGAAGCAACAAACAGAATCTTCTCTGCTCAAACAGTTTTTCATGAGATTTTGAAGAATAAAATCAAGTAATAAATAATTTGTTTAATCTTTTTCATTATTTAGCTAATTTTCTTTTTTAAAGGGATTAAGAAAATGGTATTTAAATGTTTGACGTTAATAAAATTGAAAAAGCGTAGGATATAGATGATTTAATGAACGTATGTGAATTTTTAAATCATTTCCGTAGCGTTGATAATTTTTAGTCAAAGATTTACGACCTTGATTTTTTTGTTTCGTCTCCACATACTCTGTTGTCACAGACTTTCTATCAAGACAAAAATGAAAATAAAATTATAATTATAATAAATACTTATACTGTATTGCACATTATAGAAAAAAAGGTTAAACAACTTTAATATCAATAAAAAAGAGAAGTTCTTAGAACTTCTCTTTTTTATTGATATTTTATTTTTCTCTTTCTATAACGTATTTCACCATTGTTTCTAAAGAATTTCTATATTCATTTTCAGGAAACTCATATAAAATATCCAAAGCTTCTTGGCTATATTTTTTCATCATTTGTTGTGTATACTCAATACCACCATGCTCTTTCACATACTGAATAATTTCGCGTACACGTTTTTTGTCATTGTTATATTTTTTTACAGAATTAATTAACCATTTTTTATCCTTTTCATTTGCTGTATTAATAGAATAAATTAATGGTAAAGTCATTTTTTGCTCTTTAATATCAATTCCTACAGGTTTCCCAATAGCATTAGATGTTGTATAATCAAACAAATCATCTTTTATTTGAAAAGCAATTCCGACTAATTCGCCAAAGCGATGCATTTTCTTTGCAACCTCTTCCGAACAACCAACCGAACGCGCACCAGCTTCACAACAAGCAGCAATAAGTGTAGCTGTTTTCATTCGAATAATTTCGAAGTAAACATCTTCTGTAATGTCTAATTTGCGTGCTTTTTCTATTTGTAATAATTCACCTTCCGAAATTTCTTGTATAGCAACAGAAACAACTTCTAGTAAATCAAAATCTTTGTTTTTTGTTGAGATGATTAATGTCTTCGATAAAAAATAATCACCAACTAAAACGGCAACTTTATTTTTCCAAATAGCATTTAATGAGAAAAAACCACGACGTAAAGTACTATCATCAACAACATCGTCATGCACTAATGTAGCAGTATGAATAAGCTCTATAAAAGAGGCTGCGCGATAGGTTCTTTCTTGTACTTCGCCGTTTAATTTTGCAGTTAAGAAAACAAACATTGGTCGCATTTGTTTTCCTTTTCTACGAACTATATAATTGGTAATACGATCTAAAAGAGAAACATTACTCTTCATAGAATCGAAGAATTTTTGTTCAAATAATTTCATTTCCTCCGCAATCGGAGCTTTAATTAGATCTACTGTATTACCCAAAATTTAAGTATTATTTATTTGTAAAATTATTGATGCAATGTACAACTTGTTTAGTATAGAAACCTTTAAAGTCAAACTCTTCTCCACTAAAACAAACTTTGTTAGAAGTTGGTAAAACCGAAATACCTTCTAATTGCCCTAATTGTGTTGTGAAACCCAAAGGTAAACTTATTTTTTTAACTTTTGAAGAGAAGAATAACTGATTATTATCCTGAGGCAAATCAAACCAACTTATAAATGCTAAAGTTTCTTTTACATAACCTAATAAATAAATTCCTTTGGTAGGACTATTTTTATCAGCATCAATATAAGCAGCTGTTACAGCGTAATTCGTTTTAAAAGTTTCTAATTTTTTTGCAGCATGTTTTTTAGATGTGTCAATTGGAATTACATAATGTGTTGTTTCCAGATTTGTCCATTCTTTTGTAAAAAGATGCAACTGATTATTGTAAACAAAGAAAGCTTCTGCATCAAAATTAGTTCTGATGTTTGTTGATTCAAAGTTTGTTTGTTCAGGATAAAAGAACTCAATTTTCTGAGCTTTTACTTCTTGATAAGGCTTAGAAAAATCAACTTGTTTTTTATCAATAAAATAAATAGCTAAGTCTTTTCTATTTCCTCTATTATTCCCAAAATCAGCAAAATAAATTCTATTATCATCCGTAGACATTTCTTCCCAATCTATGTTTGGAGCATTAGAAATACGAACAGTATTGATTATTTCTCCATTTTTAGCATTAAAACGATACAACTCTGGTTGATTTCCAGAATCGTTTAATCCCCAAAATGAAGCAGTTTTTTTATCAGACTTTTCATATTCTAAAGTAGAAATTTCATTCATGATATCAGGTAAATGATAAGTTTCCATAGGATAATCTTCTATAGAAAGCGTATCAATTTTTTCTGTCACTTGCGCAAATGAAAATGTCGAAAGCAAAGAAAATAGAACTATATTTTTCATTTTTATTAGATTAAGAATTTTCACCAGTTTTATTGGCTAATTGTCCACAAGCAGCATCAATATCTTTACCACGGCTTCTACGCACGTTTACTACGATATTGTTACTTTCTAATGCTTTTATGTAATTATCTACAGCTTGTTCAGAGGCTTGTTTATACATTCCATCATCAATAGAATTATATTCGATAATATTAACTTTAGAAGGGATTTTTCTACAAAATTTAACTAATGCATCAATATCTTCCTTTTTATCGTTAACACCTCCCCAAACAATATATTCAAATGTTATTCTTAGACCAGTTTTTTGATACCAATACTGTAAGCTATCCATTAAGTCAGTTAAAGGAAATTTTACAGAAAAAGGCATAATTACATTACGAACTTCTTCACGAGCAGAATGTAAAGAAACAGCAAGATTTACACGTAAATCTTCATCAGCTAACTTCTCAATCATTTTTGGAATACCAGATGTAGAAACTGTAATTCGTTTAGGAGACATTCCTAAACCTTCTGGTAAAGTAATTTTTTTAATCGCAGAGATAACCTCGTTATAATTTAACAATGGTTCTCCCATACCCATAAAGACAATATTACTCAATGGACGGTTAAAATAACGTCTACTTTCGTCATCAATAATTACAACTTGATCTACAATTTCTGCCGCAGTTAAATTACGCATACGTTTTAATTGAGCAGTTGCACAAAATGTACAATCTAAACTACAACCAACCTGAGATGATACACAAGCTGTTGTTCGTGTATCTGTCGGAATTAAAACTGATTCTACAACGTTACCATCATGAAGCTTTACAGCATTCTTGATGGTTCCGTCGTTAGATTTTTGTAAAAGATCTACTTGAACAGGTTGAATTTGGAAATTTTCACCCAATTGTTCTCTCAATACTTTTGAGATATTGGTCATGTCATCAAACTGATGCGCATTCTTTTTCCATAACCATTCGTACACTTGTTTTGCGCGGAATGATTTTTCTCCAATCTCTTTGAAATATTCTTCAATCTCAGCCTGTGAAAGCTTTCGTATGTCTTTTTTTGTTGTATTCAAACTAATATTATAGAATTAACATTGCATCACCGTAAGAGTAGAATTTATATCCTTCTTTTACAGCTTCGTGATATGCTTTCATTGTTAAATCATGTCCAGCAAATGCTGAAATCATCATGATTAATGTTGATTTTGGTGTGTGGAAGTTTGTGATCATACAGTTTGCAACAGAAAAGTCGTATGGTGGATGAATAAATTTATTTGTCCAACCATCAAATGCATTTAAATGACCATCAGCAGAAACTGAAGATTCTATAGAACGCATAGAAGTTGTTCCAATAGCACAAACTTTTTTCTTTTCATCTATCGCACGATTAACCAAATCAGCAGATTCTTGTGGAATAATCGTTTGCTCAGATTCCATTTTGTGTTTTGATAAATCTTCTACTTCAACACCCTGAAAAGTTCCTAAACCAATATGTAAAGTTAATTCAGCAAAATCAACACCTTTAATTTCTAAACGTTTTAATAAATGTTTAGAAAAGTGTAAACCAGCAGTAGGAGCTGCTACAGCACCTTCGTGTTTTGCATAAATTGTTTGGTAACGCTCAGCATCTTCTGGCTCTACACTACGTGTGATATATTTTGGAAGTGGAGTTTCTCCTAATTCTTTTAATTTAGCACGGAATTCTTCATAAGATCCATCAAAAAGAAAACGTAAAGTACGCCCACGAGAAGTTGTGTTATCAACTACTTCAGCAACTAAAGTATCATCATTATCAAAAAATAATTTATTTCCGATACGAATTTTACGAGCAGGATCAACTAAAACATCCCATAAACGAGTTTCAGCATCTAATTCTCTTAATAAGAAAACTTCGATCTGAGCACCAGTTTTTTCTTTATTACCCATTAAACGAGCAGGAAATACTTTCGTGTTATTACGAATCATTACATCTCCTTCGTCAAAATAATCGATAACATCTTTAAATAATCTATGTTCTATCTCTCCTGTATCACGGTGAACAACCATTAAACGAGATTCGTCTCTATTTTCAGATGGACGCTCCGCTAAAAGCTCTTCTGGTAAATTAAAGTCGAAATCTGAGGTTTTCATTTTCATAATCGTACAATTTTATGCAAATATACGATACCCAATAGCCCTTTGTCAAGTGATTTGAGGTATTTTATTTATATTACTCTGTTTTAATTCTTATTTTTGGTAATTCTTTAATTATCTATAATAGCAATTTAACCTATAATTACATGAAATCGAAATTAATACTTTTAGTCCTAGTAGTCTCATTATTTGGATGTAAAAAAACTTCCGAAGTACATACTGATTCTAATCAAAATCTACCAAGTGACAGTGTTATTGTAAATAATGATGATTTAGAAAAAGATTCAAAAAATCTAATTAAAGCACCAGACTTTTCTTTAAAATCAATTGATGGAAAAGACTATAGTTTAAATGATTTTAAAGGAAAATATGTTTACATTGATGTATGGGCAACATGGTGTGGACCATGTAAAATTCAGATTCCTTATATGAAAGAATTGGAACGTAAATTTCATAATGCACCCATCCATTTTGTAAGTATATCGGTTGATAAAGAAAAAGATAAGCCACATTGGAAGCAAATGATTGAAGCAAATAAAATGTCTGGTATACAATTATTTGCTGGTAGAGAAAATAATTTTGGATATGATTATAAAATAAAAGTTATTCCAACTTTTATACTTTTAGATAAAGAAGGCAATATCCTTTTAGAAAATGCTCCAGCACCTATGGATTACAGGACAAATAAGATTAATCAACAACTGGTTAATATTTTAACCATGATGAAATAATAGTATGTTGTTGAAAAGCAATTAAAAAAATATAAATTTTGAGCAGAATAAAATTGGATTAAAATCGAATAAGATTTACTTTTGCACAAAGACAAACATAATGACGCAAGGAATCATCATTTTAGATTTCGGATCGCAATATAACCAGTTAATTGCACGCCGAATTCGAGAATTTGGAGTTTACACAGAAATTATTCCCTACAACACTTCTGTAGAAGAAATTAAAAAACACAATCCAAAAGGAATTATATTATCAGGAGGACCTTCATCTGTATTTGGTGAGGAGGCTGCTTTGGTTGAAGAAGAATTATTTTCTTTAGGAGTTCCTGTTTTAGGAATTTGTTACGGAATGCAATTAATTTCTCACATGTTAGGAGGAGAAGTTAAAAAAGGAATAAAAGGTGAATATGGAAAATCTGAATTAACTGTATTAGCTAATAGTAGTTTATTTAAAGATGTTGCAGAAAAATCTACAGTTTGGATGAGCCATTTTGATGAAGTGGTTAAAGTTCCTGAAGGATTTGTGGTTTCTGGAAAATCTACAGTAGAAATTGCTGCTTTAGCAAATGAACAACGTAAAATATATGCTGTTCAGTTTCACCCAGAAGTAACACATTCTGAATTTGGTTCTCAAATGTTACAAAATTTTGTTTTTAATATTTGTGAGGCTGAGAAAAACTGGGTTTTAGCAGATTTTATTGAAACTGAAATAAAAAGAATAAAAGAAGTTGTTGGTGATAAGAGAGTTATTTTAGGACTTTCTGGAGGAGTTGATTCTTCTGTAGCAGCAGTATTAATTCATCGTGCAATTGGCGATCAATTAACTTGTATTTTTGTTGATACAGGATTATTAAGGAAAGACGAAGGGAAGAAAGTAATGGAGAATTACGGGAAACATTTTAATATGAATATTAAGATGGTAGACGCTTCAGAACGTTTTCTTTCTAATTTAGTTGGAATAGATGAGCCAGAAGCTAAACGTAAATCTATAGGTAAAGACTTTGTTGCTGTTTTCGATGAAGAATCTCATAAAATTGAAGATGCTTCTTTCTTAGCTCAAGGAACTATTTATCCTGATGTTATAGAATCTCAGTCTGTAAAAGGACCATCTGCAACAATTAAATCTCATCATAATGTTGGAGGTTTACCAGAAGAAATGAAACTTCAATTATTAGAACCTTTACGTGAGTTATTTAAAGATGAAGTACGTAAAGTTGGAGTAGAATTAGGAATTCCTCGCGAATTAGTTTACCGTCATCCATTTCCAGGCCCAGGATTAGGAATTCGTGTTTTAGGAGAAGTTGACGAAGAAAAAGTAAGAATTTTACAAGAAGCAGATCAAATTTTTATCGATGAATTATATGCACATGATTTATACGATGAAGTTTCTCAAGCGTTTGTGGTTTTATTACCAGTAAAATCTGTAGGTGTAATGGGAGATGAGCGTACGTATGAATATACAGCTGTCGTTCGTTCTGCTAATACAATAGATTTTATGACTGCAACTTGGTCTAAATTACCTTACGAATTCTTAGAATTAGTTTCGAATAGAATTATTAACGAAGTTAAAGGAATTAATCGCGTTGCATACGATATAAGCTCTAAACCACCTGCAACAATTGAGTGGGAATAGATTATAAAAAATAAAAAGTCAGCCTTTGTGCTGACTTTTGTTTTTTGTAAACTTTCTTTTTGTTAATTTGTACAAATTATATAATCCAATCAATGAAAATAAAATTACTGGCTCTATCTCTCATCTTTATACTTCTAACAAACTGTAATACATATAAGCAAGCAAATACTGCTTTGGTATCTGGAGACTTTCAGCAAGCTTTTGAGCAATCTTATCAGGCTTATATAAAAAATCCGTCCGAAAAAAATGGATTAAAGTATTTACCATTAATTAGCGAATCGTATCACAAAGGACAACAACAAGACGAATTACGTTTAAAAGAAATAGAAACGTTAAGTGGTACTGCAAAATACAAGGAAGCCTATCTAATTATAAACAGATTACAAGAGCGTCAAAAAAACGTAGCTGGTTTACAAGGTAGATTAGTTAAGGGAAAAGATTATTATTTTAAAACCAAGGATTATTCAAACGCTTATAAATCAATTCAAGAAAAGTATGCTCAATTTTTGTACGATGAAGGTTTATCGTTCTTAGATTTAGGAGGGAAATTAAATGCACAAACAGCTTATTATAATTTTAAAAATTTAGAAACTGTTTATCCTAATTACAGAGATGCTAGAATTTTAATGAATTCTGCTAAACAGAAAGGAATGTATAAAGTATTAGTTCAGTTACGAAATAATACAGAAGTTGTAATTCCAAAAAGATTAGAGGCTGATTTATTGAACTTTGATTCATACGGAATGAATTCCGAATGGACTAACTTTTATACAGGTCAAGCAAATAATTCTTTTGATTATATAATTGAATTAAGTTTTGAGCGAATTTTCGTTTCTCCCGAACAAGAAAAAATTGAAACACATACGTTTGAAAAAGATATTGTTGATGGGAAAGAGGAATTAAGGAAAGATGGTAAAGTTGTAAAGGATAAAGACGATAAACCAATTATGGTTGATCGTTATGTAAAAGTAAGAGGAAGATTTGAAGAGATAAGAAGGGTAAAAGAAGCTGCCATAACTGCAAGATATTATTTAGTAGATAATCAAAAACAACAACCATTAGAATCTATGGATTTAATAAGTCAGTTTGTTTTTTCAGATTCTGCAGGAAAATTTACAGGAGATAAACGTGTTTTAGAAAGAAGTTATTTAGATATGTTGAGTCATAGACTTGCTTTTTTTCCTTCTAATGAGCAAATGATTTTTGATTGTGGACAAGATTTGAAGCGAAAATTTAAGAATCAAATTATAAAAATGAAAATTTAGTAAAAAAATAATGTTTTTTTAAAATTCATTTTCAATACCTTATCAAAACATACGTCTGTTTTAGCTAAAAACTTGTAAAATTAGTTTTGGAGAATTAAAAAACCTTTCTATATTTGCACAGCAATTAAGACAGAGACCCATGGTGTAACGGTAGCACATCGGTTTTTGGTGCCGCTAGTTGGGGTTCGAATCCCTGTGGGTCTACAAAAGTCTTATGCATTAATAGAAGTATTATTGACATTTTATCTAGAGATAAAAATTGCAAATTGAAATAGAAATTATAGAGACCCATGGTGTAACGGTAGCACATCGGTTTTTGGTGCCGCTAGTTGGGGTTCGAATCCCTGTGGGTCTACAATTTTCTTTTCAATTTTATAACAATCATGGACAGACCCATGGTGTAACGGTAGCACATCGGTTTTTGGTGCCGCTAGTTGGGGTTCGAATCCCTGTGGGTCTACGAAAAAGCTTTAGTAATTTATTTTACTGAAGCTTTTTTTATTAACCCTTGTAAATAGCTTGTAGATATGAATCATTATCTGCACAAACTCCTCCAGCCAATTTATAGCCTTGTGATAAATATTTGTTTACTTTATTTTCTAATTCTTCTGTACTGAAGCCATATATTACTTTATAATCTGTCATTTTTATAATATTATTGATTTTTTAAGATCTATAATTCGCCATTTTTTGGGTAAAAAATTTGATCTAAAATACTAATAATCATTTAATAGTTTAGTATTTAATATATTATTAAAATGTCTCTATTTAATAAGAATTAAATTTAACGTTATTTTAAGGTTCTAGATGTTGTTTAACATTTATGTTTTTAGTTATTTTGACTCGTCAAATGAGAACAAGATTTTATACATATTTTTTGTTATTTTTTTTCGCGATAATTTCGGTAGTAAATGCTAAGAATGATCGTGGGATTACACACACATTAAATATTGAGAAAAATTTTAATCATTTCGAGAAGAATCAACATTCAACAGGATTAGAGATTAGATCTCATCGTCATAGTCATAGTAAAATTACTGTTGAACATCCAAATAACTTTAAATATTCTGCTCTTTTACCAGATCATTTTCATTATAAAGTAGATTTAGTAGAAGCTGAGGTAGAAATAACAGAAGTTGATTCTAATAACAACAATTCTGATATACTTACTGCGATAAACTTATCGAAGTTATATCTTACTTTTTTAAGTGAATTGTATACAAACAGTTCGCCTTCTTATCGAGACCACTCTCAAACAAACAATCTTCTTGATACTCTGTTTATTGTTTACAGAGTAATCAGGCTGTGATTTTGCTTTTCTTTTTCCGTAATAATGTTATAGAGGTTGCTGTATTGGCTTAATCTCATAACTACTATTTATCAAAAATTATCATTAAGAACTATTGTTAAATAATTATCACTATGGTTAAGAAAAGCCTTATGATTATTAACGTGTGTGCAACATTATTTTTTGTTGGTTGCAACACAAAAAAAGAAGAAGCGGTTGCTTCTGAAGAATTTAAAATTACAAGTCCATTAGTACAAGATACAATAATCAATAAAAACTATGTAGCTCAAATTAGATCAATTAATCATATAGAACTAAGAGCACAAGAAAAAGGTTATTTAGAGAAGATTTATGTTGATGAAGGACAAAGTGTAAAAAAAGGTCAATTATTATTTAAAATAATGCCTAATCTATATCAAACAGATGTAAATAGAGCACAAGCAGAAGCTAGATACGCTGAAATTGAATATAAAAACACAAAAAGTTTAGCAGATAAAGACATTGTTGCACCACAAGAAATGTCTATGGCTAGAGCTAAACTAGATAAAGCTAGAGCAGAGGTTGCTGAAATGAATACTCATCTTCAGTTTACAGATATTAGAGCTCCATTTGATGGAATTGTTGGTAGATTCCATGTACGTAAAGGAAGTTTAGTTACTGATGGAGATTTAATGACAGAATTATCTGATAACAGTAAAATGTGGGTCTATTTTAATGTTCCAGAAGCTGAATATTTAAATCAGATGTATCATAAAGGTGACAATAATTTTTTACACGTAAAATTACAGTTAGCCAATGAGCAGATGTATGATCAAGATGGAGTAGTGGAAACTATAGAATCTGATTTTAATAACGAAACAGGGAATATCGCGTATAGAGCAACATTCTTAAATCCAAAGAGATTACTTCGTTATGGTCAAACAGGTAATATATTAATCACAACACCTTACGCTAATGCTATTATGATTCCTCAAAAAGCAACTTTTGAAGTTTTAGAGAAAAAATATGTTTACGTTATAGATAAAAATAATGTTGCAAAAGCAAGAGAAATTAAGGTTGCAGCAGAATTACCTCATATTTATGTGGTTTCTTCAGGATTAAATAAAGGGGATAAAATATTACTAGAAGGACTTCGTAAAGTACAAGACAATCAGAAAATTGCGACAAAATATATTCAACCTAAAAAGGTTATGTCCGATTTAGATTTGTATTCAGAATAATTAAAATTGCATAAATTATGTTTAAGAAAATAATTCACCGACCAGTTTTTGCAATTGTAATTTCGGTTATTATTCTGTTTGTAGGAGGTTTAGCAATTAAACAACTTCCAACAGAACAATTTCCACAAATTGCTCCAACAACTGTTGCGGTAAGTATAGCGTATCCAGGATCTAGTGCAGATGTATTGGTAAAATCATCATTAATCACCATAGAAAATGCTATTAATGGTGTACAAGGAATGAGATACATGTCTACGGATGCAACAAGTGCTGGGGAAGCAACTGTAAACGTTGTTTTTGACCCAGGGACAGATCCCAATATAGCAACCGTTTTAGTAAAAACAAGAATAGATCAAGTAATGCCATTACTACCAGAGCTTGTACAAAAAGAAGGGGTTATTGTAAACCCTGTACAGCCAAGTATGTTAATGTATGTCAATCTTTATAGTAAAGATAAAAGTATGGACGAAAAATTCCTATACAATTATTCAACTGTAAATATTATTCCAGAGATAAACCGTATTCCAGGTATCGCAAGATCACAAATTTTAGGAAGTAGAAGATACGCTATGCGTATTTGGTTAAATCCTGAAAGAATGAGAGCCTATGATATTTCTGTAGATGAGGTAATGAAGGCGATAGGAGAGCAGAGTATCATAGGGCGTCCTGGTAGAATTGGTCAAAGTTCTGGTATAGCGGCACAATCTTTAGAATATGTACTTACTTATAAAGGACAATACAATAAACCAGAAGAATATGGGAATATTATTATTAGAGCCAATTCTGAAGGAGAAAATGTAAAATTAAAAGACATTGGTAAAGTAGAATTAGGAAGTGAGTTTTTTGATATCTATTCAAATTTAGACGGGCATCCATCTGCTTCTATTGTATTGAAACAAAATTACGGAAGTAATGCAAGTGATGTAATTAAAGGAATTAAAGCTAAAATGGAAGAGTTGAAAAAGAACTTTCCTCCAGGAGTAGATTATAAAATTAGTTATGACGTTTCTAAATTCTTAGACGCCTCTATAGAACAAGTTATAGATACACTTCGCGATGCCTTTATATTGGTTGCAATTGTTGTATTTATATTTTTAGGAGATTGGCGTTCTACATTAATACCTATTATAGCAGTACCTGTTTCATTAATTGGAGCATTCTTCGTTATGCAGTTTTTTGGTTTAACAATAAACCTTGTAACATTATTCGCTCTAGTGCTCGCCATTGGTATTGTTGTCGATGATGCAATTGTTGTTGTAGAAGCCGTCCATGCGAAGATGGAAGAAAAGAATCAAACTCCATTTAAAGCTGTACAAGAAGTAATGGGAGAAATTTCAGGAGCAATTATAGCAATTACTGCTGTAATGGTTTCGGTATTCTTACCAATTTCATTTATGTCTGGACCAGTTGGTACTTTCTTTAGACAATTCTCTATTACAATGGCAAGTTCTATTGTTATTTCTGCATTAATTGCACTTACACTAACACCTGTTTTGTGTGCAATGTTGCTTAAAAATAATCATGGAAAACCTAAAAAGGTTAATCTATTTACAAGATTTATAGATGGTTTTAATAATCTGTTTGATAAATTGACAGGTAAGTACTCATCATTATTAAAAAAGATTGTAAATAGAAGAGCATTAACATGGGGAGTATTAGCTGTTTTCTGTGTGGGAATTTTTGTTGTAAATAAAAGTTTACCAGGAGGATTTATTCCAACAGAAGATCAAGGAACTATTTACGCTATTATACAAACACCTCCGGGATCTACATTAGAGCAAACAAATAAAGTTTCTAGAGCATTACAAAGTGTTGCTGAGAAAGTAGATGGAGTTGAATCTGTTTCTTCTTTAGCGGGATATGAGATTATGACAGAAGGTAGAGGTTCTAATGCTGGTACTTGTTTAATAAACCTTAAACCTTGGGGAGATAGAGAACATTCTGTAAAAGAAGTAATGGAGGAATTAGAAGAAAAATCGAAAGGTTTAGGGGCGACAATAGAGTTCTTTGAGCCACCTGCAGTACCTGGATTTGGTTCTTCTGGAGGTTTTTCTATGAGATTATTAGACCTTAATAGAGATACAAACTACCAAGAGTTTGACAAAGTGAACAAAGATTTCATGGTAGAATTAAAGAAACGTAAAGAATTAACTGGTGTGTTTACTTTCTTTGCTGCTAATTATCCACAATACGAATTAGTATTCGATAATAATGCTGCAATGCAAAAAGGAGTTTCTATTGGGAAAGCAATGGATAATTTAAACATCTTAATTGGTAGTACATACGAACAAGGTTTCATTCGATTTGGACAATTCTTTAAAGTATATGTGCAATCTGGACCAGAATTTAGACGATTACCTTCAGATATTTTAAGTCTGTATGTTAAAAACGATAGAGATGAAATGGTGCCTTATTCAGCATTTATGACAATGAAGAAAACACAAGGACCAAATGAAATTACACGTTACAATATGTATAATTCTGCTGCTATTAGAGGACTTCCTGCTGCAGGATATACAACTGCAGATGCTATACAAGCAATTAACGAAACAGCTGTAAAAACTTTACCACATGGTTATAAAGTAGCATGGGAAGGTTTATCGTATGATGAAGCAAGTCGCGGTAACGAAGCAATTTATGTATTTCTAGTTGTTGTAATTTTCGTTTATTTAGTTTTAGCAGCGCAATACGAAAGTTTAATCTTACCATTAGCAGTTATAACATCTTTGCCAGTTGGTCTTTTTGGTTCTTTCTTTTTACTAAAAGCAATGGGCTTACAAAATGATATTTATGCGCAAGTTGGTCTAATTATGCTTGTTGGTTTATTGGGTAAAAATGCCGTTTTAATTGTAGAATTTGCCGTGCAAAAGCGTCAAGAAGGTATGTCGATTGCAGACGCGGCTATTGAAGGAGCAAAAGTTCGTTTCCGACCAATTTTAATGACATCATTTGCATTTATAGCGGGTATGATTCCATTAGTTTTTGCTCATGGAGCAGGAGCAATCGGAAACCATACAATTGGAGCATCATCTATGGGAGGAATGATTTTCGGAACTGTATTCGGAGTTGTAATTATCCCTGGATTATATTACATTTTTGCAAAATGGGCAGATGGAAAAACAATTTTAAAAGAAGAAGAAGATTCACCATTAAGTGAAGACATTATCCATTATGAATAAGAATAAAATAAAATTATATATCTACGCAGGTATTGCTTGCGTAGGATTTGGATTAAGCTCTTGTAAAACAATAGATTTACCTCAGAAGGTAGAGAATAGAAATCTTCCAGAAAATTTTGGTAATTCTTCGTCAAATGATACGATTAATAGTGCAAAACAAACGTGGGAACAATTTTTTACGGACGAAAAGTTACAAGCGCTTATTACAACTGCTCTAGAAAATAATCAAGAGTTGAATATTACATTACAAGAAATTAATGTTTCTCGAAATGAAATAAGAGGTAAAAGAGGGGAATATCTACCAACAGCCGGTGTAAAAGCTGGCGTTGGTGTAGATAAAGTTGCACGATATACAAATATTGGAGCAATGGAAGCAACAACAGATATTAAACCAGGTAAAGAAATGCCAGATCCTTTATTCGATTTTGGTGTTGGTGCATTTGCCAATTGGGAAACTGATATTTGGGGAAAGCTTCATAATGCAACAAAAGCTCAAGTAGAGAGATATCTTGCAAGTATTGAGGGAAGAAATTTTATGGTTACAAATATTGTAGGTGAAATTTCAGATTCTTATTATGATCTTTTAGCATTGGATAAAGAATTAGAGATTGTTCAAGAAAATATCAAAATTCAGGAAAATGCATTGCGTGTTGTAAAATTATTAAAACAAGGAGCAAGAAGTAATGAGCTTGCTGTAAAGCGATTTGAAGCACAAGTTTTAAATACGAAAAGCATGCAATATAAGATTCAACAAGAGATTGTTGAAACTGAAAATAGAATTAATTTTTTAGTTGGTAGATTTCCTCAACATGTAGATCGTACAGAGAATAATTTTGATAACCTTGTACCTGCAAACGTATATTCTGGTTTGCCATCAGATTTATTAGCGAATAGACCAGATATAAAAGCTGCTGAATACGAATTAGCTGCAACTAAATTAGATATAAAATCTGCTAAAGCAAGATTTTATCCTTCTTTAGATTTATCAGCAGGAATTGGTTTACAAGCTTTTAATCCGATGTATTTAATTCGACCAAAATCAATTTTATACAATTTAGCAGGAGATTTAGTAGCGCCAGTACTTAATAGAAGTGCAATAAAAACGGCTTACTATAATGCAAACTCTAAGCAAATACAAGCTGTTTATCATTATGAGCAAACAATTTTAAATGCTTATATAGAGGTTGTAAATCAGATGGCTAAAGTGAAAAATTTAGAAGGAAGTTATCAGTTAAAATCTCAAGAGGTTGATGCTTTAACGAAGTCTATCGATATTTCTAATGATCTTTTTAAATATGCGAGAGCAGATTATATGGAAGTTCTTTTAACACAAAGAGATGCTTTAGAAGCTAAATTTGATTTAGTGGAGATGAAAGCAAATCAACTTAAAACTACTGTTGCTGTATATAAAGCATTAGGAGGAGGCTGGGATCAGAAAGATTTAGAGAGACCAGATGTTAAAAAAATAGATTTCAAATAAATTAATTTATTACAAATAAACAAGATAAAGAGTGCTTTGAAAAAGGTGCTCTTTATTTTTTATCCATTTTTTAAAATAATTGCTTAAATTTAGCTTCTATAGAGATTTTGAATGACCCTAGAGAACATAATTTTAGAAGCTAAGAAAGGAAAACGAAATGCACAGAATGCTGTTATAGAACTTCTGTGGGAAAAAGTTTATAATTATGTTTTAAGTAAAGTTAGGAACGAAGAAGAGTCTGAAGATATTACAATAGAAACTTTTACAAAGGTTTTTGCTAAACTAAAGCTCTACAATGAAGATTTTGATTTTACAACATGGGTAATTTCTATTGCTCATAATACAATGGTGGATCATATCAGAAAATCTACAAAACTTAATATTTCTATTGATGATGAATCAAATTTGTTTGAAATATTAGAAGATCAACCCTCACCAGAAGAATCTCTTATCCTAAAACAAGACAACGATAAGCTCACAAAGTCTATTGAGAAATTAAAAGAACCTTATCAGAAGATTATCATTTTACGTTATATAGAAGATAAAACATACAAAGAAATTGCAGAAGAGTTAAGTTTAACTTTACCAAATGTAAAAGTAAGATTATTACGTGCTAAACAATTATTGATTGATGTAATGCAGGGTAATAATTAGTATTTTTTATCGTTAAAATAAAAGAAGATTTAGAATATGAAGAAGATATATAATACCGCAGTTTTACTTATTTTAAGTAGTTTTATAATTTCTTGTGGAACTAGAAAAGTTACATCTTATAAGAAAACAGGATCAAAAAAAGTATATACTTCTTCTAAGAAAAATACTAAAAATACTTCGGATGCTACTTATCGTTCCTCTAACGCAGAAAGTTCTGCTTCTAAAGATGTTAACAAGGTTTTAAAAACAGCAAAATCTTATATCGGGACACCATATAAATATGGAGGAACTACAAAATCTGGATTTGATTGTTCGGGTCTAGTTTATGTAAGCTTTAAAGAGCTAGATTTAGATTTACCACGTGTTTCTAGAGATCAAGCGCAATTTGGCAAAGAAATTGATATCAAACAAGTAAAATTGGGCGATTTAATATTTTTTAATACTTCTGGAAATTCAATTTCTCACGTAGGGATTGTTGAAAATATAGACAGAAGTGGAGTAATTAATTTTATTCATTCATCAACTTCAAAAGGAGTAATGATTTCATCACTTGATGAAAATTATTGGAAAGCCAGATTTGTAAAAGCTGTTAGACTTCTTTAATATTTAATGTGGTAAAAAAAATATCTATACTATTTCTTTTTGGAGTTTTATTTTTTATTTCGGCATCGGTTAGTGCGCAGGTTGACAGTATTAAAGTTGATACAGTTACAGTAAAAAATAAAGACAAATCAAATTTTAGAAAACTTTACGAGAAACTACTTTTTAATAAAAGGAAGAAGAATTTTCCTGTGCAATACCTTAATCCTAGTCAAGATATTTTTGAAGGTAAATACATCAGAAATATTCATTACAAAACCACAGATCCTTTTGGTTATTCTTTAAACGATACCACTAAAAAACCAGAAAAATGGATAGAGCGAACAGGAAACAGATTACATGGTAAAACAAAGAAATTCGTACTAAAACAGAATGTTCTCTTTAAAGAAGGAGAAATATATGATTCCGTTAAAGTAAAAGAGTCGGAGCGTTTAATACGTACCAATAGATCTATTCGTAAAGTGGAAATAGTTGGAGAAGCAGTAGGTAAAGATTCTGTTGATCTTTATGTAAACTCAATAGATTCTTGGAGTATGTTTTTTACAGGAACAGTCTCAAGTTCTAGAGCTGGATTACGAATAAGGGAAAGAAACTTTCTAGGTTATGGTCATGTTTTAGATAACAGATATCGACATAATTATAAAACAGGAAATTCACTTTATCAGTTTAATTATACAGTTCCAGCAATTGGAAAAACTAGAATTAGTGCTAATCTTAATTATTTTATTAATGAAGATAGTAACTATACGAAATCAATTAGTTTTCAACGAACATTTTTCTCTCCATTAACAAAGTATGCGGGTGGGGTAGCTGTTGGTCAAGTATTTTTTAGAGATTCTTTAAATTTTAATCAGCCAATATTAGAAAATAATAGCTTTAAGTACAACTTTCAGGATTATTGGTTCGCGAGAGCATTTAGAATTGATGATAGAATGTCAGAAAATATAACCAATTTAATTGCATCTGCTCGGTATTACCAAAGACGTTATACAGAAACACCTAGTGAAGAAAATGATCCAGCAAACTTCTTTTCTACACAAAGTAATTATATTGTTGGGTTAGGTATTTCATCAAGACGATTTATCAAAACAAAATATATTTTTAATTATGGTATTGATGAAGATATTGCTGTAGGTAAATCTTTCGGTTTTATAGCATCTAAACAAAATATAAGAAACACAGAACGATATTATACTGGTGTAAAAGCTGATCTTGGAGGTTTTGTTCGATCTGGTTTTTATGGTGTAGGAATAGAATTTGGAGGCTTTTTTAATAAAGATAAATTCGAGCAACAAACGCTTTCTGTCGAATTTCAATACATGGCAAAACTGATGAAGTGGGGGGAATGGAGATTTAGAAACTTTGCTAAGCTGAATTATTTGCTTGGTCATAATCGATTAAAATCATCTGCAGATGAACTTTCTTTACATGAGCATGACTATCTAGGAATGGCTGGTTTTACATCTGATAGAGGTTTAACGGGACAACAAAAAATTATTTTTGAATATCAATTACAATCATATACACCTTATCAGTTTTTAGGATTTCGTATTGCTCCGTTTTTTAACATGATGTTTTCTGCAATTGGAGACAATAAAAAATTTATATTTAATCAGAATCCTATTTATTCTCGTTTCACTCTTGGGGTAATGCTAACCAATGATTATTTTGTATTTAATAACATTCGTTTTTCGTTATCTTATTATCCAACAATTCCTGGAAATGGAGATAATTTAATCAAGACAAACTTATTGGATAATAAAGATTATCAGATGATGAATTTTGATTTCTCTAAGCCTTCTTATATTCGTTGGAATCGTTGGGATTAATCAAATTAAAATCTTAAGAATATTCTCTGAATGGAATTTCTAGTTGAGTTCCATCTTTATCTTTTGTATCTAGATTAGAAATAGAAACACCCAATAAACGAACAGGTTTTGTTGCTGTAAAACCTTCCGTTAATAATTCGTAACAAAGATTATCAAACAAAACTTTGTCTTTAATAACAAACGAAGCCGATTTACTTTTTGTAGAAACCGTAAAGTCGTTGTATTTTATTTTGACAGTTATTGTTCTTCCAAAAATGGTTGTATTGGTAGACCAGTTCCAAACATCTTCCATAAGTGGAAATAATGCAACTTGTAATTCTTCTAAAGTTTCGATGTCTTTGCTAAAAGTAGTTTCAGAACCAGAAGATTTTCTAATTCTTGTAGGATTTACCTCTCTGTTATCTAATCCTCTAACAATATTATAATAATACAAACCAGATTTTCCGAATTCTCGTTGTAATTTCTCTAATTCCAGATTTCTCAAGTCTAAACCAGTGTGTATGCCCATCATCTGCATTCGTTCGGCAGTGACTTTTCCAATTCCATGAAACTTTTTTATAGGAAGATTCTCTATAAATTCAGTTGCCATTTTGGGTGTTATTACAAATATTCCATCAGGTTTGTTGTAATCGGAAGCAATTTTTGCTAAGAATTTATTGAAAGAAACACCAGCTGAAGCGGTTAAATTTGTACGCTCTTTTATTTTTTGTTTAATTTCTAGAGCTATTTCTGTTGCAACCTCAATATTTTTATGATTTACTGTCACATCTAAATAAGCTTCGTCTAAAGATAATGGCTCAACCAAATCGGTATATTCTAAGAAAATTTCTCTAATTTGATTAGAGACTTCCTTATAAACTTGGAACCGAGGTTTTACAAAAATTAACTGAGGACATTTTCTTTTTGCAACAACAGATGACATGGCAGAACCAACACCATACTTTCTCGCTTCGTAGCTTGCAGTTGCAATTACACCTCGTTCTTCATTTCCACCTACAGCAATGCATTTCCTTCTTAATTCTGGGAAATCTCGTTGTTCTACAGATGCAAAAAATGCATCCATATCGATGTGAATAATTTTGCGAAGCATACTACAAAAGTACTCGCTTTATTTTAAATGAAAGTCTTGTATAAAAGCTTTTAGATTTTTTTTGTCGGCAACAATTGTTAAATAATCACCTAACTTGATTTCAACATTTCTATCGGGATTATGAATGATTTCTCCATTACGCTCAATAGAAACAATAATACCTCTTGAGTTGTCTTTTACCCAACCTACAGTTTTGTATTCTAAGCGACAAAAATCTTGTGGCACAACAACTTTATCTAAAGTAAAGTTATCGGTGTTTTTAATTTCATTTTCTTCTGGAGGAGTTTCTCCAATAATTTGTAAATATTTTTCGAAACGTTGAAGTTGTTCATCTGTACCAATAATACCAATTTTATCAAAAGGATAAAGAACAGATTCTGAGTTTGGTGTTTGCAAAATTCGATCTCCACGTTTAATATAAGCAATGTTAATCTGAAATTTTGTTCGCCAATCTAAATCACCTAAACGTACACCAATAAAATTAGCATTCTGCGGAACTGTCATATCAGAAATATGCGTATTATCCCATGTATATTGAAATCTTTCTTGTTTTTTTCTTTGTTTTTCTTCTTCTTGAACAATTTCTCTTTCATTCAGATTATAAATAAATTTTGACTGAATATAATTGTAGAATTGATTAAAATATTTTGATAGGAAATACATTGTAATTATTAATCCTACGGCTAAAATAAGAGAAGCAATTGTACTTGAAAAGAATTGATTGTAAATGAAAATAATACCTACAAAAACTAAAATTAAACGAACCGTTATTATAGCAATAATAGGTGCACGGTTAAAGTTAGATTCATCCCAAAATTCTCTAATAAGATCACGTTTTGGACGATTACCAATTATAGCCCAAATAAAAGGAATACATAGAATTACAGTTAAAATTACTCCAATTAAACTTGCTCCAAAATAAGTAAACCATTCTGTAAGTAGAATAACAAAGAAGTTTTTTACGATTAAAGTAATGGCAATAATTATGATACTATTTATTGAAATAGTAGAGATTGTTTGCGTAATTATTTTTTTCCATTTACTCTCATTTTGAATATGCTGCGTATCAGTTGAATAGTTTTCTATTCCTTTTAAAACTTTTTGAGGTAATATTTTATTCAATAAATTATAAACTTTCTCAGAAGAATTAATAAGATAAGGCGTTGTAAATGTTGTGATGGCAGAAACACCAATTGCTACAGGAAACAAAAAGTCGCTTGTTACACCAAGTGTTATTCCTAAACCAGCAACAATAAAGGCAAACTCTCCAATCTGTGCCATACTCATACCAACTTGTATAGATTGTTTTAATGGTTGACCAGAGGTTAATGCACCAATGGTTGTAAAGATTAATTTTCCGACAATTGTAAGCAAAGTAACAATTAAAATAGCCCATTTATGTTCGTACATAGAAACGGGATCTATCATCATTCCGATTGAGATAAAAAATATTGTTGCAAATAGATTTTTAACGGATTGGAAATTATGTTCAATCTTTTCTGCATAAACTGTTTCCGCTAAAATAGACCCCATTACAAAGGCACCTAATTCTATAGAAAATCCAGCGCTATCTGCAATGTATACCATACCTAAACAAAGCCCAACAGATATAATTAATAAGGTTTCATCGTCAATATAATTTTTAATTGCACGTAAAAATGTTGGAATTATAAATATTCCTCCAATAAACCAAACAGCTAAGAAAAAGCCTAATTTAACAAAAGAATTAATTAGCTCTACACCATTAAAATGTTGGCTAACTGCCATTGTAGAAAGCATTACCATTAATAAGATAACAACGATATCTTCTACAATTAAAATACCGAAAACAACTTTAGCAAATTTTTTGCGTTTAAGTCCTAATTCGTCAAATGCTCTAATAATAATAGTAGTTGAAGAACTTGCTAACAAACCACCAAGAAAAATACTATCCATTGTAGACCAATTCATAAATCGACCGACAAAATAACCTACTGTTACGATACAGACAATTTCTACAATTGCGGTTATGGAGGCAGAACCTCCAACATTGAGAAGCTTTTTGAAACTAAATTCTAAACCTAAACTAAATAATAGAAAAATTACACCAATTTTTGCCCATATTTCAACATTGTGCTCTTCTGCAACAGATGGCATAAAATCGAAATGTGGACCAACTAAAAATCCAGCTATAATGTAACCTAAAACTAAAGGTTGATTAATTTTTTTGAAAATAAGTGTAGTAATTGCTCCTACACATAAAATTAGTCCTAAATCTGTAATGAGTTTTGGCAGGTGTTCTTCCATGGAGATAAATAATCTGCTCTAAATTACTAATTTTTCTTGGACGACCTTTTATAACAGATGATGTATTTTAATTTTTTTTCGTGATATAGAACAAAAAAGATGCTTTTATAATGGTTTCAGGAACACATCTAGATTTAACGTCATGTAAAGCTGAAATGATGCTTGGACAAGATTGAAGAAGCATAAAGCTTATTCCTTATAATCTTACATCTAAAATCTTAAAACTAAATCAACTTCGTTATTATACTATATTTTAACCGCAAAGAACACAAAGTTTTCGCAGAGAGCGCTAAGTAAGCCTTACTTCTTATAATCTTACATCTAAAATCTAGTTTCTAACCTCTAACGTTATCTTAGCTAAATAA
Organism: Chishuiella changwenlii; assembly: GCF_900142565.1. Classification (GTDB taxonomy): domain Bacteria; phylum Bacteroidota; class Bacteroidia; order Flavobacteriales; family Weeksellaceae; genus Empedobacter; species Empedobacter changwenlii. The sequence continues at coordinate 277,800 of NZ_FRBH01000005.1, read as the reverse complement.
GAATCTCCTTCAGATTTTACTTTTGTGCAATTTAATTTATGATGATTACAAGCATTTTTCAATGTATCAAAATCTAGGTATAACCAATTAATGGTATCTTCAATTTCACCTTTGTAATGAACTGTAAAATCTAATTCTCCATAATAATTTCCATTACTAGGTATCCATTTTCCACCATCTTCATCTTCATCAAACATGTAAATAATATCTGTTCCATCAATTAATACTTGTCCATTTTCAGCTAACAACTTTTTTATTTTATCTAAGTATACATTAATTAGAATTAAATTCTGAAAAATTCCAGTACCATTCATTAAAAATAGAATAGTATCGAATTTATTTTCTTCATTTAAATCTAAAAAATTATGAACGTTGGCTTTTTCAATTCCTCTTAATTTGCATGCTTCTATAGCTTTTGGAGAAATATCGATTGCTGTTACATCAAATTTATTTTCTTGTAAGTATAAACTATGAGATCCTGCACCTGCACCAACATCTAAAATATTTCCTTTTGCTAATTGTAATGCTTTTTGTTCTAAACTAGGCATTTCATCATATCCTCTAAAAAGATAATCTATTGGCATTATGTCTAATTCAGAGATAGAAGTTTCTGTATATAAATCTTCAGGCGAATTATTCGTTTGATAATCTAGAATAGCTTGTCCAAATAAGTCTTTCATAAATAATTAGTTTGCATTTTGTTTTGCTAGAATAGCTTCTACAATTTGTTTTGCATGCACGCGAGAATTCTCAATAAACCAAATATTGGTTAACATACCACCACATACAACGCCAGCCAAATATAGACCATTTACATTTGTTTCCATTGTAGTTGTATTATAGTTTGGTGTTTTTAATGCATCATTACTTAAAGTAATTCCTAACTTTTGTAAAAAGTCAAAATTAGGATGATATCCAGTTAAAGCCAAAACAGTATCATTTTCAATTTCTAACTCTTCATTTGGTGTTTTAACAGATACTGATTCCTCATTAATAGATGTTATAGTAGAATTAAAGTAGGCTTTTATACTACCCTCTGCAATTCTATTTTCTATATCTGGACGAACCCAATATTTTAAATTTTTAGTAAATCCTTCTCCTCGAATAATCATTGTAACATTAGCGCCCTTTCGGTAACATTCTAATGCAGCATCTACCGAAGAATTATTTGCTCCTACAACTACAACGTTCTGAAAAGAATAGGGGTGTGCTTCTTTGTAATAATGATGAACTTTAGGTAAATCTTCTCCCTTAATATTCATCATATTTGGAATGTCATAAAAACCAGTAGCTAAGACAACATTTTTAGAAGAGTAATTGTTTTTATTTGTCTTTATATCAAATTCTGCTTTATCGTTTTTAGTGATATCAAGAACTTCTTCGTATAAGTGTAAATTAAAATTGAAATATTTATGAATGTTTCTATAGTATTCTAAAGCTTCTTGTCTACCAGGTTTTGGTGAAATACAATTAAAAGGAATCTCTCCAATTTCTAATCGTTCTGCTATAGAAAAGAAAGTCATATATAAAGGATAATTGTATAAACTATTTGTTAAAGCACCTTTTTCTATAATTAAATAAGAAAGATTATTTCTTTTAGCTTCTATGGCACAAGCTAAACCAATTGGTCCAGCTCCAACAATAATTAAATCATAATTTTCTTCCATGAAACAAATTTAGAAAGAATAAATAGTTTAGGAAATTAACTTTTTTGTCAAATTTTTTAAAGAAAAGCAAATCAGTTGTTTGGTAGTATAAAAAAAATTAATACTTTTGTTTAACAAAAATGTCAAACAAAAATGTTTAATCAAATATAATGAAAGATCAAACGGAAGAATTAATAAAAAATACAGCCAAACGAATGTTTTTTACTGAAGGTAAATTTAATGCAACAACACAAGAAATTGCAGATGAAGCCAAGGTAAATAGAACTCTTATAAACTATTACTTTAGATCGAGAAACAATTTATTTGAGAATGTTTTTGAGGAAGCAATGAAACAAGAACATGAAAAGTCTGAAGCTATTTTACATTCTGATATGACTTTTAAAGAAAAGATTGAAAATTATATAGACTATAGTTTAGAAGTAGCATTAGAGTATCCTTACCTAGAAATTTATTTAGTAACACAAATTAATCAAGGTTGTGCTTATAAAGATCATGAGCAAATGGATAAAATAATGAAGGTTCTAACAAAAGAGCTTAATTGTGAAATTGAAAAAGGAAATATATCTCCAATAGAACCTTTTCAGTTTATAATGAACTTAGTTTCATTGGTTACGTTTCCTATTTGTATGCGTCCATTAATACAAGAATCATTTAAGTTAGATGATAAGCAATATGTTGAAATAATTTCTCAGAGAAAACAAATTATTATAAATACACTATTTAACTAGTAAATCGATGAAAAGATTTAAATTACTACTATCAATTTTATTTGCTGGTGTTTTATACCAAAGTAATGCACAAGATATTGTGTCCTTAAAGGATGCAGTAAATTACGCATTACAAAATAAAGCAGACGCAAAAAGAGCAGATTTAGCTGTAAAAAAAGCTGAATTTCAAATTAATGAAGCGAGAGCAGGGGCTTTGCCTCAAATAAGTGTTAACAGTGGTGTAACGTACAACCCAATTCTTCAGAAAATGGCCTTGCCAGGAGAATTTGTAGGTCAGCCAGGACAAACTTTATTTGCTCCATTAGGAACTAAATTTAATTCAAATTTAGGGGTTAATATCAATCAAAATATTTTCGATCAACGTGTTTTTACAGGTTTAAAAGCTGCTAAAACTACTCGCGAGTTTTATCAAGTAAATGCTGAATTAACAGACGAACAAATTATTGAGCGTGTTGCAAATGCATATTATCAAGTTTTTGTGCAAGAAGAAAAACTACAAACGATTAATATCAGTTTAGAAAACACAACTAAAGTGAAAAATGTTATTAAAAGTTTAGTTGATAATGGTTTAGCAAAACAAATAGATTTAGATAGAATTATTGTTCAATTGAATAACATTTCATCTAATCGTCAACAATTAATTAATGCTGTTAATATTAATAAGAACTCATTAAAATTTTACATGGGTTATCCAATAGAACAGGATATTGATTTAGCACAAGAATCTATTCAACCGAATGATCTTTTGTTAGAGGAAACAATTAATGTTGAAAATAGAACAGAATATAAGGTTCTTTCTAAACAAAAAGAATTATTAGGTTTTGCTAGAGATGCAGAAAAAGCAAGTTTATATCCGACAGTAAGTTTAGCTGGTAACTACGGTTTACAAGGGTTAGGAGATAAATTTATTACTTCTAAAGATTTTTATTGGTCAGAATTAGCTAGTATTGGTTTAAATGTAAAAATTCCAATTTTTACTGGTGGTGCTACGAAATCAAAAATTGGTCAAGCAGAAATTGATTTATTAGATATCGAAGAACAAATTAGCGACACAAAACTAGGGTTAGATTTAGAATATCAAAATGCAAAAGCACAAATAGAAAATGCTTTAAAAACAGTTGATATTCAGAAAGAAAATGTCTCGTTAGCAGAGAAAGTTTTGACAAATACACAAAACAATTACCAACAAGGATTAGCTAATTTAACAGAAATTCTAGATTCTGAGAATGCACTTACAGATGCACGAAATAATTATTCTAATGCTTTATTAGAATATAAAATAGCAGAAGTTGCTTTAATAAAAGCAAAAGGAGATTTAAAAACATTAATTCAATAATATAACCGATTTTTATGAAATCAGTAAAAACACTAATTTATATACTAATTGCTTTAGGATTAATCGCTGGAGCAGTTTATATCATCAAAAATAATAAAGCAAAACAAGAAGAAGAAGTTGCTATTGTAAATCAGGCGAATAATGAAGTTGTAGTAAATACAACGAAAGCTAAATATGCAAGTTTAAATTCAGATTATTCTTCTAACGGAACGTTTGCACCATCGCAAGAATTAACTTTTCCATCAGAAATTTCGGGAAGAATTGTTCGTGTTTTGGTAGATGAAGGTGATTATGTTCGTGTAGGACAAACAGTTGCAACAATTAAAAAAGATGCAATCGAAGTAGATATGACGCAGGCTCAGAACAATTTACAGAATGCAGTTATAGATAATCAACGTTACGAAAACGCTTACAAAACTGGAGGTGTAACAAAACAACAATTAGACAATTCGAGATTACAACTTAAAAATGCGAAAGCAGCAGTTAATGCACAAGGGATTCGTGTAAGTGATACAAATGTAAGAGCTACAATTTCTGGTGTTATCAACAAACGTTATATAGAGCCAGGTTCTGTTGTTGCACCAGGAACACAAATGTTTGACATTGTAAACGTTTCAAAATTAAAATTACAAGTAACAGTTACAGAAAGTGAAATTGTAGGTTTAAAAGTTGGACAAACAGTAAAAGTTTTAGCAAGTGTTTTTGCAGACAAAGAATTCGTAGGAAGAATTTCTTTTATAGCACCAAAAGCAGATGCATCTTTAAATTTCCCTGTAGAAATTGAGGTTTCTAATAATCAAGATTTAAAAGCTGGTATGTATGGTACAGCAGTTTTCTCTACAAAAGACGATGTTAATGCTGGTAAAAATATGTTAGTTATACCTGCAGGTGCTTTTGTAAACGGAATTAGCTCAGGACAAGTTTTTGTGGTAAACAATAATGTAGTAAAATTAACAAAAGTTGTAATTGGTAAAACAGTAGGAACTAATGTTGAAATTATTAGTGGAATAAGTGATGGTACAGAAGTCGTAACAAGTGGACAAATTAACTTGAAAGATGGTGCTAAAGTAAAAATTGTTAAATAAGATTAATTCTACATGAAATTAGCAGAAATATCAATTAAACGCCCATCGATGATTATCGTATTATTTACGATTCTTATTTTGGGAGGGCTGTTTAGTTATACGCAAATGGGATATGAATTAATCCCTAAATTCGAAACAAACGTTGTAACAATTTCTACCGTTTATCCAGGAGCTTCTCCAAACGAAGTAGAGAATTCTGTTACAAAGAAAATAGAAGATGCTGTTGCAGCATTAGAAAATGTAAAAAAAGTTGAATCTAAATCGTACGAAAGTTTATCAGTAGTAATGGTGACATTAAATGCTGGTGCAAATGCGGATTTAGCTTTAAATGATGCGCAAAGAAAAATTAATGCAATAGAGAAAGATTTACCAGATGATGTAGATCCTCCATCATTAACTAAATTCTCTTTGAGTGATTTACCAATTATTACAGCTGGTGTAACATCAAATAAATTAACAGAGAAAGAATTATACGATTTATTAGATAAAAAAATCGAACCAGTTTTATCTCGTGTTACGGGAGTTGCGCAAGTAAATTTAATAGGTGGACAAGAACGTGAAATACAAGTTAGTTTAGATCCTCAGAAATTAAAAGGATATGGATTATCTGTACCACAAGTTCAGCAAGCTGTTCTTACATCTAATTTAGATTTCCCAACAGGAAGTGTAAAAACAAGAGAACAATCAACAATTATTCGTTTATCTGGTAAATATAAATCAGTAGAAGAATTAAATAATTTAGTGATTAATTCTAATAATGGTATTCAGGTTCGTTTATCTGATGTTGCTTATGTAGAAGATTCACAGAAAGAAGTAGAAAAAATTGCACGTGTTAATCAAAACTCTGCAATTGTTGTACAGATCGTAAAACAATCAGATGCAAATGCGGTAGCTGTATCAGAATTAATGAAAGCTACAATAGCAAAAGTTGAACAAGATTATAAAACAGAAGGTTTAAAAGTTCAGATTGTTAATGATACATCAGACTTTACTTTAGCGGCTGCTGATCACGTTATTTTCGATTTAGTATTGGCTGTAATTTTAGTAGCAATTGTTATGTTATTGTTCTTACACAGTATTCGTAACGCATTTATTGTAATGGTTTCTATTCCAGCATCGTTAATTGCAACGTTTATCGGAATGTATTTAATGGGGTATACCTTAAACTTAATGTCACTTCTTGGTTTATCTTTAGTTGTTGGTATTTTGGTGGATGATGCAATTGTTGTATTAGAAAATATTTACCGACACATGGAAATGGGAAAATCAAAAATTAGAGCTTCTTATGATGGAGCAAAAGAAATTGGTTTTACCGTTACAGCCATTACATTGGTAATCGTTGTAGTATTCCTTCCTATTGCCATTAGTTCTGGATTAGTAGCCGATATTATTGCACAATTCTGTGTTACAGTTGTAATTGCAACATTGCTATCATTATTATCATCTTTTACAATTGTACCTTGGCTATCTTCTCGTTTTGGGAAATTAGAGCATATTACAGGTAAAAATATTTTTGAGAAATTTATTCTTTGGTTTGAAAAACAATTAACAGCATTTACGCATTTTGTTTCTAACTTATTAGAATGGTGTTTAAAATCTACAGCTCGTAGAATTGGAGTTTTTATTGGAGTTTTTGCGTTGTTAATTGTTACAGTATGGGTATTAATGGCTGGTAAATACATTGGTGGAGAATTTTTCCCGAAAACAGATAAAGGAGAGTTCTTGGTACAAATGGAATTACCAAAAGATGCAACAATAGAGGAATCTAATTTTGTAACTCAAAAAGCAGAAAAATTTCTTCGTGGTAAGAAAGAAGTTGTGGATATGATTACAACTGTAGGTCAAAGTTCTGAAGGATTTGGAGCTTCTCAAGCTACTGCATATAAAGCTGAAATTGATGTAATTTTAGTAGAAAAAGACAAACGTGCAGATAACTCATTTATTTATGCAGCCAAAGTAAAACAAGAATTACAGAAAGAATTAGTTGGTGTAAAAGTAAAAACTGTACCAGTAGGTCTTATTGGAGCTGAACAAGCACCCGTTGCGTTAGTTGTAACAGGTCCTAATTTAGAAAGTGCTATGAAGTTTGCCGAATTAGCAAAAGCTGAGTTAGAGCAAATAAAAGGTTCTTCGGAGGTTAAGTTAACATCAGAAGCTGGTAATCCAGAGATTAATGTTCAAGTAGATCGTGATAAAATGTCTTCTCTTGGATTAGATTTACAAACTGTTGGTTTAACAATGCAAACAGCTTTTTCTGGAAATACAGACGGAAAATTCCGTGCAGGTGATTATGAATATGATATTAATATCCAATACAATAATTTTAGTCGTTCTAATATAGATGATGTACGTAGTTTAATTTTTGTAAACAGTAAAGGTCAACAAATTAGATTAGACCAATTTGCTACAGTTATGCAAAGTTCTGGACCAAGTTTCTTAGAGCGTCGAGATAAAACACCATCTGTGACAGTAGAATCACAAGCTGTAGGACGAACTTCAGGAGATATTGTAACAGAATTTAAAGAGCGCTTAACAAAAATTGATAATAAAAAACCAACAGGAGTATCGTATGTTTGGGGAGGTGATGAAGAAAATCAATCCGAAGGTTTTGGTACATTAGGTTATGCTTTAATGGCTGCGGTTATTTTAGTTTACTTAGTAATGGTAGCATTATATGATTCATTTGCTTATCCTTTTGTTGTATTATTCTCAATTCCATTATCGTTAATTGGTGTATTCTTAGTATTAGCATTAACTAATAACTCATTAAATATTTTCACTATTTTGGGTATGATTATGTTAATTGGTTTAGTGTGTAAGAATGCCATATTATTGGTCGATTTTACGAATCATAGAAAAGAAGCTGGTGAAACAACACACGATGCTTTAGTACAAGCCAATCATGCACGTCTTCGTCCAATTTTAATGACAACAATTGCCATGGTATTTGGTATGATTCCTATTGCATTAGCAAAAGGAGCAGGAGCAGAGATGAACAATGGTTTAGCATGGGTAATTATTGGTGGATTAGTTTCATCATTATTCCTTACCCTAATTATTGTCCCAGTGGTTTACTCACTTTTTGATAGTCTGATTAATCGCTTATCAAAAGGAGAAAAGGTGGATTATGAAGCAGAAATGGTTGCAGATTATGAAGCGAGAGAAATTAAAGAAGAATGGGAATAATTCATTTTTAATGATATAATTTAAAGAATCGTTCAGTTTATCTGAACGATTTTTTTTATTTTAATGTTTTTTGATTGAAATAATTATTAATTTTGTAAAACTAATTCATTGCTAAATAATAAGTGATGAGGTAGTAGTTTATTATAATAACGCCTAAAGATGATTAATTACGTCTATTTATTTACTATTAAGTATTATTGATGTTAATGATTGTCTTAACCAAACCAATAAAATACCAATTTTAAACCTAAATTTCTTGATATGAATAAGTTATATTATTTCTTATATTTCTTGTTCTTTACTATGTTTTCTACAGTAGCAGAGGCAAGAGAAAATTCGATTCTGTTGAATTTTGATTATATAAATCAGTCTACTTCACAGGTTATTTCATTTAATGCTTTCTCTGAAAAGAGATATGATGATGTAGACTTTTTGTTAACTGCAACTTCAGACTCAGGTTTAGAAGTGACGTATTCTTCAGCGGATACATCTATTGCAGAAGTTTATAAAGATCCTAATGACGGTAATAGATGGAAACTGAAAATAAATGCAGTTGGTTCTGTTATTATTACAGCCTCTCAAGCTGGAGATGAAACTTTTGATGAAGCTGTTCCTATAAGTCAAAACCTAGTAATAAATCCAGCAATCTTAATAATTACAGCAGAAACAAAATCAAAATTATATAGTGAAGAAGACCCAGAATTAACCTATAATGCGACAGGTTTTGTTAATGCGGATGAAGCATCTGTAATTCTTACGGGAATGTTAACACGAACTGAAGGAGAAGCGGTGGGGACATATCCTATTTTACAAGGCTCTTTATTAGCTACATCATCTTATACGATTAATTTTGTTGGAGCAAATTTGCAAATTGCTAGAGCTCCTTTACCAGATATTACATTCGAAAATGAAACATTTGTATATGATGGTACTCCAAAATCTATAATTGTAAAAGGAGAGATACCTCCAGAAGTTGTTATAACCTATACAGGGAACGAACAAATAAATGCAGGTACATATACAGTGAGCGCATTTATAGATGGAGGAATTAATTATGCATCAGAAACATTAACTGCAATTTTAGAAATTACAAAATCTCCCCAAACAATTACTTGGACACAAAGCCTAATTACAGGTTGTTCAGGAGAAACCCAGATTGTTTTAGATGCAACAGCAAGTAGTGGTTTACCCATACAGTATTCTTCATCTAATCTAAATGTAGCAACAGTTAATGGAAATATTTTAACGATTAATACGGCGGGATATTCAGATATTAAAGCTTATCAGTTGGGGAATCAAAATTATTTAGAAACTGATACGATTAGAAAGTTAAATGTTAGGTTAATAGGAAAAGTAAAACAGAAATGGAATGATGTTTTGGTTTTTGATAATACAACCAATAAATATGTATCGTGGCAATGGTATAGGGATAATTCGATACTTACGGGTGCTACTAGACAATATTATACAAGTGCTCCAGTTCCACTATCTGGAACTTACCATACTGTGGTAGAGGATACAGACAGAAATTTTATGGAAACTTGTCCTTTTAATGTGTTAGATGGTATTAGTAAAGGAGAAATAAAAGTAACACCAAATCCTTCTCCAAGAAATGGGAGTATTAAGATTGTATTAGATTATACAGAAGAAGAACTAAAAGATGCTCGACTTTTAATTGTAGATCTTACAGGAAATATTTATAGAGAGTTTACAATGGTTTCGCCAGAGATTAATATTCCTGCTCCATCTAATCCGAATATGTACATTATCTATCTGTATTTTCCTACAGGAGATAAAACGACTGTAAAGTTTTTAGTGAATTAATTTTTGTAAAATAATTTTAGATGAAAAAGAATAATAATTTTAGAATTACACTAATTCTTCTACTATTTTTTACAATAGGAAAAGCGCAAGAAATAAGTGTTTATGCAAATGGTGGTTTACAAGGGTTAAACCATAAGCTAAAAGGAGGAACCAATAAAATTGATTTTGGTGGGAAATTAGGAATAGGGTATACGTACTATTTAGACGATCATTTTGCAGTTGTAACTGGGATTGAAGGAAGCATATATCAGAATAAATTAAAATTTGAAGAATTAGATTATCGTTCAGAGCAAGTAGATAATGATGGAGATGCATTTGAGTTTCGTGCGCAAATTAAAAATTATCAAGAAAAGACGAAATTAACAACCATTAATATTCCTGTAATGTTACAGTACAGAACATTTAATGCAACCAACCAACAGTTTTATTTTAATGTAGGAGGAAGAGTTATTATTCCTATGGTTGGAAAAACAGATGCAACTGTCGAAGAATTTCGCATAACAGGATATCATGCAGATACTAATGTAGAATTAGAAGATTTACCCAATCATGGTTTTAATTCCTATTATAATTGGGAAGGTGAAATAAATGATAAATATAATATAGGGCTTGCTCTAAGTTTAGAAACAGGATTTATTTTTGAATTATCTACCAACTTTAGATTGTATACAGGTATCTATGCAGATTATGGATTGACGAATATGATTACATCAAGAGAAAATAAAGATTCTAAATTTTTAATAACATATGACCCAGATGGGAGCGATAATCTACCAAATACAATTATGAGAACTTCTAAACTTGTGGATAAATCAAATTTATTATCAGCAGGTATTCAAATTAGATTAGGTTTTGGTTTGGGAGGTTCAGAGTCTTGTCAATGTAGAAGATAGATTTTAGAAGATAAAAATCTTATTATTTTTCTATTTAATGGTTTCATTGTAAATAAGATGAAAGTTATCGTATTTCTTTTTTAGACGTTGTTTAGCTTTTTTCACAGAATCTATGGAAATACCTAATAATTGAGAGATTTCATGATTTCTTAAATCTAATTTCATTAGAAAAATTATTCTAAGATTAGATTCTGTTAAATCTGAGAAGTTGTTGTGTAAGAAGTCTACAAAACTTTTTTGTTCTTTTGTAAAAGAATTTTTAAAATTAATCCAGTTTTCATCTGTCATTAGATGAGAATCTAATAATTTATTTAATTCTCCTTTTTCTTCTTCTAAATGTGAAACGGTTGACGAATTTTTTGCTTTTGTAATTTCGTTATTTAAAACTTCAATTTGTCTATTCCTTTCCAATAAATAATCTTTGTAAGAATTTAGAGTATTGGTTGTTTTATTTAGTTTATTATCAGATTTTAATTTCTCATTTTTTAATGATAAAACCTTATTTTCATAAGCAGAATGTTGAATTTTTATTCTTCTTTTAGAAGAAATATAAACAAAAATAATAATCAGAATTAAAAGGAAAGCAATTACAATTAATGTGTTTCTTAGTAAAACAGATTTCTCTGACTTTATTTTTTCTGCTTCGTATTGATAATTGAAGTTCTGTTTTTGTATATTCCAATTAATCTCATTAATCACATTTTCGCCATCCGTAATTTTTAATGATTTATCTAATTCATCTAGCTTACGTCTAGCAATTAACTCTTCGTTATCGCTTTTAGTTTTTACAGCAATTTCAAGTAAAAGGGAGTAAATATCATGCTCAAAACTATTAAGATGATTTTTAGTTGAAGCATATATTTGTGCCTCGTTTAAAATATCTTTAGCCAAATTAACTTCATTTAATTTTAAATAGAGTTTACCCAATCTAATTTTAGCAAACATTAGGTTTCTAGGGTCATTTTCTCTTTCAGAAATCGCAATGTTTTCTTTTAAATTTTTAATCGCGAGGTTATAGTCTTTATCATTGATATTAATTAATGCAATGTCGCCCAAAGCCTTTGCATAACGAATTTCATCATCGTTTCTGAGCGCATTGTTTTTTGTTAATTCAAAATAATGATTGGCTTTTTTATAATTTTTTTTATCAATATAAATATGTCCAATTGCATTAAGAATTGTCCCATATTCTTTGTCACTTTTAGATGTATATTTAAGCGCTAAATGAAGGTATTTTTCAGCTTTGTTTAACTCTTTTACATTCATAAAAAAGAAAGCGTTCTTTTTGAAGGTTTCACTTTTCTGAAAAATATATTGAAGTTCTTCTGTATCTAAAAGTTTTGAAGATTCCATGAAATAAGGATAAGCTTTTTCATAATTACTAAACGTGTAATAATAAAAACCAATTTCTGTATTTAACCAACTGTATAAATTCGTTAATTCTTCTTTTTTTGCTTGTTTTAAAGCTTCGAAAAGTAATTGTTGACTTTTAGGGTTTAATTTATCTATTTCTTGTGTATAAATTTTTGCTAATTGTACTTTATATATAATATCTAAATTTTTAGCGATAAAAGGATTGGCATTTTTCTTATACTCATCAAATCTTACTTTTAAAGAAGCAGAATCTTTACTCTCTTTGCTTTGTTTTATAACATAGTCCAATAAAACAATATCTTCTGTTCTAATTGAAGTAGAGAAAGAAGAAAAAATAATAGAGATTGAAAATATAAAAAATAAAACAATAAAGGAATTTCTCATAATATTTTCCAAATATAATTTTAAAAATATAATAATTGGAAAAAAAAGTAATATAATTTTCATTAAATCACAAAACTAAAACAATTGATATTCAGTTGAATAAAAAATGTCCACCCCAATGTCCACCCCAAAAATTAAGTTCCAAACCCTAACTGCTCTATTTTTGTATAAGAAATTACTAACTAATCTAGAATTTACTAACCAAACCTAAGAAAATTTTATAAACCTAGAATTTTTGTATCAACCTCGACCAGTAGTTTGTTAAGAAATCCTCAGAGTTATAAATTCTAGGGGATTTTTTATGCGTTGTATTTTATTCGTAATTTAGTAGAATAATTACAACAATGGAAAAATTTAAAAATATAAAATATTCAGTGTTAGATTTGGCTTATGTAAGAGAAGGAGAAAGCCAAAACGAAACATTTAAAAATACATTGGCAAATGCAAAATTTGTAGAAGATTTAGGTTATTCACGTTATTGGTTATCAGAACACCATAATATGCCAAATGTATTAAGCGCAGCAACTTCAATTTTAATTGGTTATGTTGCTGGTGGAACTTCAAAAATTAAAGTTGGTTCTGGAGGTGTAATGTTACCTAATCATACAACACTTTCTATTGCAGAACAATTTGGTACTTTAGATGCACTATATCCAGATAGAATAGATTTAGGACTTGGGCGAGCTCCAGGAACAGATCAATTAACTGCATCTATCTTACGAAGAGGAGAAAATTTTATGCACTATAATTTTGAAGATGAAATTAATAAACTTCAACAATATTTTAGTTTAGAAAACAATACTAGTAAAGTTAGAGCTATACCTGGAGAAGGAGCTAATGTACCTCTTTATATTTTAGGTTCTAGTACAGATTCTGCTTTCTTAGCTGCTAAATTGGGATTGCCTTATGCATTTGCAGGTCATTTTGCTCCTCAACAATTTTATAATGCTGTAGAAATTTATCGTTCACATTTTAAACCATCAGTTTATTTAGATAAACCTTACACAATTGCTTGTGTAAATGTTATTGCTGCTGATACAGATGAAGAAGCACATTACTTATCGATGTCGATGTTTCAAAGTTTTTTAAATATCATTATCGATAAAAGACAAGCGGTTGTACCACCAGAGAAAACTGAATTAGAAGTAGCTTCACCAGAACAAAAGTATATGTTGAAAGGCATGACTGCTTTATCATTTATTGGTTGTAAAAATACATTAGCACAAAGTTTTAGTGATTTTATAGAAGAATCTAAAGTGAATGAAATAATGGTATCGACTAATATTTTCGATCAAAAAGCGAAAAGAAAATCGTATCAAATTTTAAGTGATTTATTTCGCTAATTAAATGAAAAAGAAAAAGTCATTATCAAAAATTGATTATTATTTGATGTTTATAGATAACTTTAAAGATCAATTTACAATTGTTTTGTCTATAAATCTTGTTTTATTTTTTGCGATAAATCAATTGCATCAATTATTTCCTCAAGTTTTTTTACAAGCTCGTTTTCATGATTATTTTGAGTTATTTTCTTATCAATTTGATTTGAAAGAATTTTTTGAAGTTCTTTCTTATACTTATTTAGGATCTTTTATAATTCACTTAATGACATATAAGCTTAATAAAACAATTATATTTCGTCTAAATGCTTTATTATTAGTAATTGCGTCATCTTACCTTTGGTCGATAATAGCTGTAGAAAATATTTATTATCTTCTACAACATACGCATCTGCTTTTTATTTTAGCAATCATTGGACAGTTTATTTTATATGGAATTGTAGGGAATGAGTTTTTTCAATTTTTCAAAAAAACGATAAAACAACCTAAAATCAATCATTCTTAATTATATTTGCTCAAACTTAATTTTTACAAAAATCGAACTATGCATTCTTTTGATAAATTTCACGAATTAGTATCCAAAACAATAAATGAAAATCCATTTTCTAACTCGCCAGAAGAATTATATGAACCAATGGACTATATCTTAAACATTGGTGGAAAAAGAATTCGTCCAATTCTAACTTTGTTAGGAACAGATTTATTTGGTGGAGAAATCAAAGAATCACTAAAACCATCACTTGCGATAGAATTTTTTCATAATTTTTCTTTAATGCACGATGATATTATGGACAATGCTTCTTTAAGAAGAAGTAAAATGACTGTTCACGAAAAATATGGTGTAAATACAGCAATTCTTTCAGGAGATGCAATGTTGGTAAGAGCTTATCAATTTTTAGAAGATTTAGAACCAGTACTTTTTAAACGTTGTACACAATTATTTTCTCAGACAGCAATTGAGGTTTGTGAAGGACAACAATTTGATGTGAATTATGAGACAAGATTAAATGTTACGTATGAAGAATACATTAACATGATTTCTCTTAAAACAAGTGTTTTACTTGGTGCAGCATTAAAATTGGGTGCAATTATAGCAGGAGCAAAAGAAGAAGAGGCAGATAAACTATATCAATACGGTTTAAATCTAGGAATTGCTTATCAATTAAAAGATGATTATTTAGATGTCTTTGGAAGTTTAGAGCATTTAGGTAAAAAACATGCTGGTGATATTTTTGAAAATAAAAAGACTATTCTTTACATCTCTGCATTAGAAGCAGCAAACGAAGAACAAAAAGAAGAATTATTATATTGGTATAATTCGAACACAGATAATATTGATAAAATTTACGCTGTAGAAAAATTATTTAGAAAGTTAAATGTAAATAAAAAGCTTTCTATGTTAATTAGAGAATTTACTAATAAGGCACACAAATTCTTAGATGAAATAGATGTTCCAGAAGAAAGAAAAGTACATTTAAGAGAATTGAGTGAGGTACTAATTGATCGTCAAGGATAAAAAAAATGCAATTTAGAACGACTTTCCAAATTTCACCATCCGATGAAAAAATTAATCATCAACAAAAAATATTAACCATTGGTTCTTGTTTTTCAGATGAAATAGGAAATCGTTTGCTTTATTCAAAATTTAATGGATTAATAAATCCATTCGGGACAATTTTTAATGCACTATCCATTCAGAATTTAATAAGAAGAAGTATTTCTGAAGAATATTATAAAGAAATAGATGTACATCAAAACGGAGAACAATTTTTCTGTTTCGATGTACATTCATCGTTTAATGCACTTTCTAAAGAAAAAGTTGTTGAACATTTAAATTCCACAATTAAAGAAGTTCATCATTTTATACATTCGTGCGATGTTATAATGATAACCTTAGGAACATCTTGGGTTTATAATTTATCTTCAGAAAATAAAATTGTCGCAAATTGCCATAAAGTAGAAGCAAAGCAATTTGATAAAACATTACTATCTACAGAAGACAATTACAATGCTTTAAGTTTAATTGTCGAAGATTTAATTCAATTAAATCCTACGATAAAAATTATTACAACTGTAAGTCCTGTTCGACATATAAAAGATGGAATAACAGAGAATAATGTAAGTAAAGCAAGATTACTTGATGCTTTGTATCAATTAAATTTAAATTACAAGCAAGTTGATTATTTTCCTTCTTATGAATTAATTTTAGATGATCTTCGTGATTATCGTTTCTTTAAAGAAGATATGATTCATCCGACAGAACAAGCAGTTGATTATATTTGGGAAAAATTTGGAGAAACATTTTTTAATTCATCTACCCAAACAATTATTCAGAAAATAAATAAAATACAATCCGCTCTTCACCATCGTCCTTTTAATGAAACTTCTGAAAGTCATCAAAAATTTCTAAAAAAAATAATTGCAATGATTGAAGAAATAGAAAAAGGAAATACGATTGATTTTGAGCAAGAAAAAGAATTTTTACAATCAAAAATTATATAATGTTAATTGATACACATACACATCTATATTCGGAACAATTTGAAAACGATATAGATGAAGTTGTTTTACGTGCTAAACAAAATGGAATAGAACGATTTTATTTACCAGCAATCGATCATTCTTATACGGATAGAATGTTAGTTTTAGAGGCTAATTATCCAAATGAAATGTTTGCGATGATGGGCTTACATCCATGTTCTGTTCATTCAGATACTTTAGAAATGGAAATGGCGCATGTAAAAGAATGGATAGATAAAAGACCATTTAAAGCAATTGGTGAAATTGGAATTGACTTATACTGGGAAAAAGCTTATTTAAAAGAACAACAAGATGCTTTTAAATTACAAATAGAATGGGCAAAAGAAAAAAATCTTCCAATCGTTATTCATTGTCGTGATGCTTTTAATGAAGTTTTTGATGTCTTAGAAGAGGTGAAAGATGAAAAACTTTTTGGTATTTTTCATTGTTTTTCAGGAACAAAAGAAGATGCTCAACGTGCCATAGATTTTAATTTAAAATTAGGTATTGGTGGAGTTGTAACATTTAAGAATGGAAAAATAGATCAGTTTTTGAATGATTTTGATATAAAAAACATCGTTTTAGAAACAGATTCGCCTTATTTAGCACCAGTTCCATTTAGAGGAAAAAGAAACGAAAGTAGTTATTTAAGCTATGTTTGCGAGAAATTAGTCGATATTTATAGATTAACACCGACAGAAATAGCAGAAATTACAACAAAAAATGCACTAGACATTTTTGAACGTTAGGATAATTCGGAATAGAAAAATTATATTTGCAAAAGAAAACCTTTTTACAAAATGAAATACAAAAGAATATTACTTAAATTGAGTGGTGAAGCATTAATGGGAGATTTACAATATGGAATAGATCCTAATATGCTGAAACAATATGCACAACAAATTAAAGAAGTAGCAGACCTTGATTGTGAAGTCGCAATCGTAATCGGAGGAGGTAATATTTTTAGAGGTGTTCAAGGAGTTGCATCAGGAATGGACCGTGTACAAGGTGATTACATGGGAATGTTAGCAACTGTTATAAATAGTATGGCATTGCAAGGTGCTTTAGAAGAAGTAGGCGTAAATACTCGTTTACAGACAGCTATTCGTATGGAGCAGATTGCAGAACCTTTTATTAAAAGAAGAGCAACACGTCATTTAGAAAAAGGAAGAGTTGTTATCTTTGGAGCAGGAACAGGAAACCCTTACTTTACAACAGATACAGCAGCTGTTTTAAGAGCAATAGAAACACAAGCTGACGTAATTTTAAAAGGAACTCGTGTAGATGGTATTTACACAGCTGATCCAGAAAAAGACCCAACGGCAGAAAAATTTGATACAATTTCATATCAAGAAGTATATGATAAAAACTTAAAAGTAATGGATATGACTGCTTTTACTTTAAGTGAAGAAAATAATTTACCAATTATTGTATTTGATATGAATACAAGTGGTAATCTAAAGAAATTAATATTAGGAGAAAACGTAGGTACTCTAGTAACAAATAATTAAATCCCAGATGGAAGAATTAGATTTAATCTTAGAAACAACTAAAGAGCAAATGCAAGGTAGTGTAGAACACTTAGATATAGCATTTGATAAATTAAGAGCAGGTAAAGCTACTCCTGCAATGTTAAGTTCAGTTCGTGTTGATTATTACGGAAGTTTAACACCGTTAAGTCAAATTGCTAACGTTAATACACCAGATGCAATGACTTTAAGTATTCAACCGTGGGAAAAGAATTTAATCTACGAAATAGAGAAAGCAATTATTAATGCTAATTTAGGTTTTGCACCTTCTAATAATGGAGATACAATTATTATTAGTATTCCTCCTGTTACAGAAGAGCGCAGAAAAGAATTAGTAAAAATGGCGAAAGCCGATATGGAAAATGCAAAAGTTTCTATTCGTAATGCCCGTAAAGATGCTAACACAGCACTTAAAAATGTGAAGGAAGCTTCTGAAGATATGGTAAAAGATTATGAAACTCGTGTTCAAGGATTAACAGATAAATTCTCTAAAAAATTAGAGGAATCTTTGGCTAAAAAAGAGGCTGAAATAATGAAAGTATAATCTTTCAAAAAAAATATTTTTTTAAAGCAGCGTTTCGCTGCTTTTTTTATTTATTTGCATAACAATTTTAATAAATGAAGAATTCTATATTTTTACTTAACTTCTTTATATCAATTACGTTATTTAGCCAAACAAAACTTAAAGTTTTTGATGCGCAAGATGACTTTAGATTAACTGGAGCTAATATTTATAATAATAAACAATTTTTGGGTCAGACAGATGAGATAGGGGAGTTTGATGTAGAAGATTCTATTCATTTTGTTGAGATTATTAAAAATGGTTATTTCTCTGAAAAAGTTCAGCTTCGAGATAAAAGAGTAATCGAAGTTAAAATGAAACCATCTTATATTAATCTAGATGAGGTTATATTTACAACTAACGATTCTGTTGGTCGAAATATCATTAAAAAAGTAATTAAAAATCAATCCAAAAATTCAATAAGAAACGAAGGGAATATCTTCTTAAAATCGTATACAAAATTTTGGAGTACAATAAATAACGATTCAATTCCTTATATTCTAAATCCAAAAAATCATAAAGATTCGGTTAACAATCAATGGAAAAGATTGTTAGATAACAGCCATTTATTTTTAGGAGAAAGAGCAATGGATCATAAAATATCTAAAAGATTAGGTCTTAAAAATATTGTACAATCTTCTCGTATTTCTGGTATTCGTTCGCCATTGTACGAATATTTAGCAATGCAACCAGTTGCGTTTAATTTTGATAAAGAGCAGATTAATTTCTTCTTTAAGGGAATTGTAAATCCCTTAAGCAAAGAAGGTTTAGTACAATACCGTTATGGTTTTAAAGAAGATGTTTACATAGATGGAAGAAAAACAGCAATGGTTACTTTTTTCCCATCTGTAAAGACAGATAAACGTCAAATAAAGGGAACACTTTGGATTGATGATAAAACGAGTGCATTAATAAAATTTGAAGGAGAGAATATAAGCACTAACTATATTGCAGAGTTAGAGGCAGATTGGAAACTGAATAACGGTGCTTGGGTTCCAAATCAACAAAAATATAGAATGGAAGCTGGTAACTTTAAATTTACGGAACAGCTAACAGGATCAGAGTTTATCGATAAAAAAGAAAAAATTTGGATTAATCTTGAAACGAATTTCAAGGATATTAAAAATCCAGCACATTTTAAACGTAACGAGTTTTTAGGTTATGAAGACGAAATTTCTTTCGGAAATATGGACGATAAGAAATGGGACAATGTAATGGAAGATTACAGAGATACATCATTATCAAATAAAGAAAGAAATACATATACAAAGATTGATAGTATTGGTGATAAATATAAATTAAATCAGCAAGCTAGATTAATGCGAATCTTAAATTCTGGAGGAAAATTATCTTTAGGAAAGGTTGATTTAGATTTAACTAAGATTCTAGCATTTAACGATTACGAAGGTTTCAGATTAGGTGGAGCTTTTAATACAAATGAAAATTTTAGCGAAAAATTTTCATTAAATGCGTACACTGCTTATGGATTTAAAGACAAAACATTTAAATATGGTTTTGGAGGAGATTATTTTGTAAACAAACCATATTCTGGTCGTTTATTCGCAAAATACAGTCAAGATGTTTCTGCTTCAGGAAGAATGCCAATTCTATTACAATCCAATTATACAAGCCTTGTAAACAATACATTTAGTAATATTTATAACCGCGAATATTTCTCTTATAAAAAATACTCTTTTGGTTATGAGCAAGATATTTTTAAAAATGTAACCTTTAATTTATCTGCAAATTATGAGAAACAAAAAGCAGAATTTGATTATGCTTTTTTAGGTAGAAATGATTGGTTTAATTTATACAATACACAATTGTCTATTCGTTTTGCACCAAAAGATAAATTTATTAGAACGCCTTACGGAAGAGTAACTGTAAATAGTGGTAAATCTGTTATTTATGCAACAGTAACAAAGTATTGGGATATTTTTAATTCTGATTATGACCCAATTCGTTTCAATGTTTCTTATTTTGATGTTGTGGATTCTAAATTAGGAAAATCAAACATTAATATTAATGCAGGACTTACAGAAGGAAAAATGCCTTTAATGAACTTGTTTGAAGGAAATGGAAATTCTAAGCGAAATGATTTCTTAAACTTTGGATTGGCAGGAATTTCTAATTTCGAAACAATGCTTCCAGGAGAGTTTTATTCGGATCGATTTGTTTCGTTTCAAATCAAACACATTTTTGCAGGAGTAAAAGTCGGAAACAAAATCATTTTACCACAGTTTGTTTACCGTGGAGTGTTGGGAGATATGAAAAATAGAGAAGATCATCAAAATCTAAATTTCAAAACGCTTAATCGATATTATCACGAAACAGGAATTGAGGTAAACAATATCTTATTTAAAACTTTTGGAGTTGGTTTATTCTATCGTTTAGGTGCTTATTCAGAACAAAAATTTCAAGATAACCTCCATTTAAAACTAACGATAAATCTAAACTTCTTATAAAAATGTATAGGGTTTTACTGTTCGTTTTTTTAGGATGTATGACATTATCTTGTTCTAAAAAAGTAAGAAAAGACTTATCGGACGGAGAATATATAATTGAGCAGTATAAAAATGATTCCATTAAAAATGGAAAATCAACAGTATATTTTAAAAACGGTAAAAAGCAAAGAATTATAAAATACCGTGATAATATAATGGTTGGAGAAATGAAATATTATCATGATAACGGTAAAATTGCAAGTAAAACACATTTTAAAGATGGTAAGGTAAAAGATAAGTTTTACAATTTTCATAAAAACGGAAAGCCTTATAATACATATATTTATGGAGAAAATAAATTAATAGGCATCGAAAATTGTTTTGATGGAAATGGAAAATCATTAAATTGTGGAACCTTGAAATTAGGAACAGGATCTATAAATCAATATAATATAGAAGGTAAAATAATTGCAATTGACTATATGCAAGATGGTCGATATATAAAGACAGATTCTATAAAATAACAAAATATAATTAATCAAAAAACCTCTATTGTTTTCATTTACAATAGAGGCTTTTTTATTTTACATGAAAAATATCTTCAAAAATTATGCCTATAATTTTTATAAGATAGAATATTGATTAAATTTGTAAGTATAAATATAAAACAATATGCAATCGTACGGAATTAAAGCCTTATTAGAAAAAGGCAAGGATTTGTTGCTACAAGAAGTAGTTGTAAATGGATGGGTAAGATCATTCAGAAGTAATCGTTTCATCGCTTTAAATGACGGTTCTACAATTAATAATATTCAGGTGGTGGTAGATTTTGAAAATTTTGACGAGTCTATTATAAAACAAATTTCAACAGCTGCTTCATTAAGCATTAAAGGAGAAGTTGTAGAAAGTGAAGGAGCAGGGCAAGAAATAGAAATTATTGCAAAAGAAATTAAAGTTTTAGGTACTGCACCATCAGAAGATTTAAAAGGGACAATCTTACAACCAAAACAACACAGCTTAGAAATTTTACGTGAGCAAGCACATTTACGTTTCAGAACAAATGTATTTGGTTCTATTATGCGTGTTCGTAACTCTTTAATGTTTGCAATACACAAATATTTTAACGAGAGTGGGTTTGTATACATCAATACACCAATCATTACAGGTTCTGATGCTGAAGGAGCAGGGGAAATGTTTCATATTACGAATTTAGATATGGAAAATTTACCTAAAAATGAAGAAGGAAAAGTAGATTATACGCAAGATTTCTTTGGTAAGTCAACTAACTTAACGGTTTCTGGACAATTAGAAGGAGAAACTGCTGCAATGGGATTAGGAAAAGTATACACATTTGGACCTACTTTCCGTGCTGAGAATTCTAATACTTCTCGCCACTTGGCTGAATTCTGGATGATAGAACCAGAAGTTGCTTTTGCTCATTTAGATCAAAATATGGACTTAGCAGAAGATTTTATGAAATCTGTTATTTCTTATGCAATGGAAAATTGTAAAGATGATTTAAAATTCTTAGCAGAACGTTTTGATAAAGAACAAAAACAAAAACCAGAAGCTGAAAGATCTGAATTAGGATTAATAGAAAGATTAGAATATGTTCTAAACAATCAATTTATCCGTTTAACTTATACAGAAGCTATTGAAATATTAAAAGATTCTAAACCAAATAAGAAAGGTAAATTTAAATATCCAATTGAAGGTTGGGGAGCTGATTTACAATCTGAACACGAACGTTATTTAGTTGAGAAACATTTTAAAACACCAGTAATCTTATTTGATTATCCAGCAGAAATTAAAGCATTCTATATGCGTATGAATGATGATGGTAAAACAGTAAGAGCAATGGACGTTTTATTCCCAGGAATTGGGGAAATAATCGGAGGTTCTGAGCGTGAAGAACGTTTAGAAGTTTTAGATGAAAAAATGGAAAAATTCGGAATCGACAAAGAAGAATTATGGTGGTACCGTGATACTAGACGTTTCGGTTCTGTTCCACACTCTGGATTCGGATTAGGTTTAGAAAGATTAGTATTATTTGTAACAGGAATGGGTAACATTAGAGATGTAATTCCATTTCCTAGAACTCCGAATAATGCAGAATTTTAATTGAAAAATATAAATGTAATTGATAGATCAAAAATCTATTAATTACATTTTTTTACGTAACCACAGATAAATTATTACAATGTTAAAGCAGGAATTAAGTTTAAAGTTACAACAGAAATTATCGCCTCAGCAAATTCAATTAATGAAATTGGTGCAACTTCCTACAGTTGCATTTGAACAGCGTGTAAAAGAAGAGTTGGAAGAAAATCCTGCCTTAGATGACCAGGCTTCAGATTATGATGAAGATTATGGAGGTGAGAAAGATGAATGGGATAACCAGACAGACGATTTTGGAGACGAACAAGTAATTGATACAAGTGATATAAACATCGACGATTATTTGAGCGATGATGATGTACCAAATTATAAAACATATACAAATAACTATAGTGATGATGACGACGAAAAATCTGTTCCTTATGCACAAGGAGAGAGTTTTATAGAGTTTTTGACATCACAATTATTTACAAACAGATTAACGCCAGATCAGTTTAAAATAGCCGAGTTTATTCTAGGAAATATAGACGATGATGGCTATATGAGAAGAGATATACGATCTATTGTTGATGATTTAGCATTTTCTCAGAATTTATATACTTCACCAGAAGTGGTGGAAAATTTATTAGTTAATTACATTCAACGAATGGATCCAGTTGGAGTTGGAGCCAGAAATTTACAAGAATGTTTATTAATTCAATTAGAAAGTAAAGTAGAAACAGAGGCAATAGAATTAGCAGAAAAACTAATCACAGAATCTTTTGATGCTTTTACTAAAAAACATTACTCTAAGTTATTAGCAAAATATGATGTTAGTGATGAAGAATTACGTGATGCTATTTCTGAAATAGAAAAATTGAATCCTAAGCCAGGAAAATCATTTTCTAGTAGCAGTAAAATAGTAGAGCAAATTACACCAGATTTTACAATTAATATCAACGATGGGGATTTAGAATTGTTATTAAATGGTAGAAATGTTCCTGAGCTTAAAATATCTAATGCTTTTGCAGAAATGTTAGATACATATAAAAAGACAGAAAATAAATCGAACGAGCAAAAAGATGCCGTAATGTTTGTTAAGCAAAAATTAGACTCTGCAAAATGGTTTATTGATGCTGTACAACAACGTAGAAATACATTGTTATATACGATGGAAGAAATCATGAAGTTTCAGAAAGATTATTTCTTAACGGGTGATGAAACCAAAATTAAACCAATGATCTTAAAAGATATTTCTGACCGAATTGGAATGGATATCTCAACAGTTTCTCGTGTGGCGAATTCAAAATATGTTACAACTCCTTATGGAACTTTTTTAATTAAAGATTTATTCTCAGAATCATTAACAAATGACGAAGGGGAAGAAGTTTCTACTCGTGAGATAAAACGTATTTTACAAGATGTAATAGAAGACGAGGACAAACGTAAACCTTTAACGGATGAAAAATTAACCGAAATTTTAAAAGAAAAAGGTTATCCTATTGCACGTCGTACAATTGCTAAATACCGTGAGCAATTAAACATTCCAGTTGCAAGATTAAGAAAAGAAATATAACTTAAAATTACTTTGGTTAATTTGAGTTAAAATACATAGCCAGTTCTATAATTAGAACTGGCTTTTTCATTTATAAAAATTTTAGTTTATTGATTCATTTTAATTCTAAAATAGAAGGCTAGTTCTAATATATTTTGTTAGAATTATTGAATTACCTAAATTTGTTTAAACTCTATAAAAATGATAGAGAATATTTGAATAATACCTATGATTAAACTAGAAGATATTTTAAATAAAATAACAGATTTAAAAACAATAGAAGAGAAGCTAGCCTATATCGATCTAAATGTAGAAGGAAAAATTGTTTTTTCTACAAGTTTCGGATTTGAAGATCAAGTGATATCTCATGCAATTTTTAGTCAGAAATTACAAAATATTGAAACTTTTACCTTAGATACAGGACGAGTTTTTCCTGAAACTTATACAACTTGGAATAAAACAGAATTAAAATATCAACAAAAGATAAAACCTTATTATCCACCAACAACAGAATTAGAAAATTTTATAGAAGAGAATGGTATTAATCCGTTTTACGACTCAGTAGAATTAAGAAAACAATGTTGTTTTATACGTAAAGTAATTCCATTAAATAGAGCATTAGAAGGAGCTTCTGTTTGGATAACTGGTTTACGTGCAGAACAATCTAATAATAGAAATGATATGCACGAAATAGAGTGGGATGAGAGTAAAAAGTTATTTAAATTCAATCCATTAATAAACTTTACAAAAGAAGATTGTTTTGCCTATTTAAAAGAAAATAGAGTTCCGTATAATCCTTTGCATGATAAAGGTTTTATAAGCATTGGTTGTGCACCTTGTACAAGAGCAATCCAAGAAGGAGAAGATTTTAGAGCCGGAAGATGGTGGTGGGAAGATGAAACCAAGAAAGAGTGTGGTTTACACGCAAAATAATTTTCATCTAAACATGAATAAAAATGATGAACAACACTTGAAAAAGATTATTTTTATAAAAATTATAATTTAATCTAATGAAAAAGAAAACCCTAAGAAAGATGGTTCTATTTCTTCTATTATTTATTACAGTTGTTACGCTATTTAGTGTATATGCAAACTACAAGATAGAAAAATCTACCCAAAGTTTTGTAACGGACAAAATTGAAAAATTACCCAATACAAAAGTAGCAGTAGTATTAGGAACTTCTCCAAATTTAAAAAACGGTTTTCAGAATTATTATTTTACTTACAGAATACAAGCAGCGGCAGAATTATATAAATCTGGAAAAGTTTCTCATTTTATATTGAGTGGAGATCACGGAAAGAAAAATTATAATGAGCCAGAAGCAATGAAGTTAGCTCTTGTAAAAAATGGTATTCCAGCAAACGTAATTTATTTAGATTATGCAGGTTTTAGAACATTAGATTCTATGATACGTGCAAAAGAAATATTTGGACAATCTAAATTTATTGTTGTATCACAGAAATTTCACAATCAGAGAGCTATTTATATTGCCAAACAAAATGGTATAGAAGTATTTGGTTATAATGCGAAAGATGTAAATAAACAAATGGGATTTAAGACGAATGTAAGAGAGTACTTTGCTCGTACAAAAGTTTTTATTGACAATTGGTTTAGTGTTAAACCAAAATTTTTAGGAGAAAAAATAAAGATTAAATAGCTATTACAATAAATATATGAGTGCCAAAAAATCTGTGATTGAAAAATTTGATAATGAAACACTAAAAACTTACATACTAAATAATGGTAGATTCACAAAAGAAGCAAAATTATTAGCTTTTCAGATTTTAAATGAAAGAGAGTATAATTTTTCAGAAAATGAAATTGAATTTTGGAATGAGTTGAAATCTGATAAAATAGTAGAAATTAATAAAAATAAATACGTTCATCCAAACTATATTAAAGCTTCAAATTTAATATATCTATCTGGTGGATTAGGATTATTATCTTACTTTATTTTAGGGATTTTAACAGGAAGATTTGAAGGAGTTTTTGAAGCCATTATTTCTATAGGTGTAATATTTCTCATTGGCTACTTATTAAGAAAAGGAATTTCTAAGATGAAATATATATTGCTTTTTTTATTAATTTTTGGAATATTAATATCTTTTCAATTTTTAAAGTTTTTGATAATTTTTTATCCTATTACAGCTATAATCCATTTTATTCAATTTATTCTACAATCTGCAGCTGTAGTATTATTATTTTTAGTACCAAAAAGACAAAAGCCGAATTAAGTTTTCTAATTCTAATTTAATGATTCTTCAACAAGCTATAATTAATATTATAATAGCCTGTCGAAGAATCTTATATTTTTTATTTCAAGCTACTAAAATAGCTTCTTAAGATAGAATCATTTGCAGCATTTCTTGTGTCAATTTCTAGAATTTTCGGTCTATCACTTTCTGCATAAAAATGACTATAACTATCTTCTAAATCACTTAAGTTTGAAACAACTTGATATTCAAAATCAAACATTTTTGCTAAATGTTCAGCTGTATGATGATGCTGAGTTACAAAATATTCCTCTACAACATCTGTATCAGAAGGACCAGGAATAAACTTAAAAATATTCCCACCACCATTATTAATTAAAATAATTCGGAAGTTTTTAGGCATATTAACATTCCACAATGCATTAGAATCATACAAAAATGAGATATCACCTGTAACAACTAATGTATCTTGTTTAGAAGCAATACAAGCGCCTATTGCAGTAGAAGTAGAGCCATCTATTCCGCTTGTTCCTCTATTACAAAAAACAGGATTTTTTACAGTGTGATCAAATAATAATGCGTAACGGATAACAGTAGAATTACCATATTGTATCTGCCAATTATCTGGATAATTTTTAATGATAGAATTAAAAACCTTTAAATCGGAAAACGGAATCATATTTACATATTCTTTATGTTTTATATGATTAGCTTCGCGAATGGTATTCCATTTTGTATAATAATCGGATTCTTTTGGATTAACAAATGGAAGAAATTGTTCTAAGAAAATTTCTGGTTTTGTTTCTATTTTATCCGTTAATACTTGGAATGTATCTGGCTGCCAATATTCGTCTAAATGCCAATGTTGCGTTGGCTGATGATCTCTTAAAAACTTTTTTATTTTTTTAGACACCACATTTTGTCCAATCGTTAATAGAATTTCTGGCTTTAAACTTTCTAATTCTTCTTCAGAATAGGGGAAAATAACCTGATCTATTTTATTAAAAAATCTTGGATGATGAATATTAGAGGTTACTTCCGTTAAAATAACAACAGAATCATCTTCAGCTAATTTAGAAATAAATTGATTAAACTCTTCATTTGGATAATGTAAACCAACTAAGACCATTTTACGAGTAGATGAGTTCCATCTCTTCATAAAATCAATTACATCAAACTCTTGGTATTCTTTTTCATCAACAGTAAGATTATCAATTTCTATAGCTGGAGTTGTTACAAACTCATACAAAGGCTCAGAAAAAGGCATATTGATATGAATAGGAGCAGACTTATTAATACAATCCATCAACGCATACTTTGTTAGTAACATATTGCGTGTTAAATCGTCTGTTTCTTCACTTTCAGATAACTGAACATTATGTACAGAATGCTTTTCGAATAAATTTTGTTGACGAATAGTTTGTCCATCAAAATTATCTACTAAATTTTCTGGACGATCAGCAGAAAGAACAATAATAGGAATATTCTGAAAAAATGCTTCCGTAATTGCAGGATAATAATTTGCAGTTGCCGAACCAGAAGTACAACATACAACCACTGGTTTTTGTATTTGTTGTGCCATTCCTAACGCAACAAATCCCGCCGAACGCTCATCGATAACACTATATGTTTTAAAACGTTTATCGTTAGCGAATTGCATCGTTAATGCGCCATTTCTAGATCCAGGTGAAAGAACTATATGATCAATTCCGAGTGCCAGTAATAATTCGGCAATTAATTGAACATTTAATTTATTTGATATTTTTCTCAACGTTGTTGTCTTAATTAAAAAAGGTTTTGTGTAGCAAATTTACTAAACAAAACCTTTTAGAGCCGTTTTAATTTATATGATATTTCACGTATTATGTGTGCATTCCACCATCTACGCTTAAAACTTGTCCTGTTACATAGCTAGATAAATCTGAAGCTAAATATAAACATGCATTTGCAATATCTTCTGGTTTTCCTCCACGTTTTAATGGAATACCGCTACGCCATTCTTCTACAACTTTTTGGTCTAAAACTTCTGTCATTTCAGTTTCAATAAACCCTGGAGCAATAGCATTACAACGGATATTACGAGAACCTAATTCTAAAGCAACAGATTTAGAGAAACCAATTAATCCTGCTTTAGATGCAGCATAATTTGCTTGTCCAGCATTTCCTTTAATCCCTACAATAGAAGACATATTAATAATAGAACCAGAACGTTGTTTCATCATTGGTTTAATAACTGCTTTTGTTAAGTTGAAAGCAGAATTTAAATTTGTTTGAATAACATTTTCAAAATCTTCTGCAGACATTCTCATTAAAAGATTATCTTTTGTAATTCCAGCGTTATTAATTACAATATCAATTTGTCCAAATTCTGCTAAAACATCTTCAACTAATTGTTGAGCTGCTTCATAATTTGAAGCATCAGACTGATAGCCTTTAACTTTTCCGAATTGACTTAATTCTTCTTCTAAAGCCTTCGCTTTTTCTACAGAAGAAGCGTATGTAAACGCAACGTTTGCACCATTTTTTACAAAAACTTCAGCAATACTTTTTCCAATACCGCGAGTAGCACCTGTAACGATTGCTGTTTTACCTTGTAATAAATTCATGTTTATAGGTATTTATTTTTGTCAAAAATACAATTTTTTAGCAAAGTGTAAAATGTTAAAAAATATTAATGCTTAAAACTAAGTAATTAATATTATCAGAATTTTATATTAAAATAATAATTTTGACTATAATATATTTATGTAACTGCAAAAAATGTTACATGAAATTATTAATAGAGGAAAAAAACATGAGATTTTAAGAATAAATACTTAAGATAGGATTTAACAAATCTTAGTTTATTAATTTCGTCCAAATTTTATAAAAAACAATATACAATATTAAACACTATGGAAAATAAAAAGTTATCAAATATACTTACGCTAGGCTTTGCACTTTTTGCAATGTTCTTCGGGGCAGGAAATTTATTATTACCGCCTTTAATTGGAGTACTAGTTGGAGAGGATTACTTTATTGCGATGATAGCATTTGGTTTAACAGGAATTTTGTTGCCATTTACAGGTATATTATCAGTAACTTTTTCTGGTGATAGTTTTAATGATTTAGGAGATCGTGTAAATAAATATATAGCGCCTATTTTAGGAACAATTATCATGATTTGTATTGGACCTTTAATTGCTATACCTAGAACGGCAGCTACTACTTTTGAAGTTGGAATTAAACCATTTTTTCCAACTCTTAATCCTCTTTATGGCTCTTTAATATTTTTTGCAATTACATTTATTCTTGCTATTAGACCATCAAAAGTTGTAGATGTTATTGGAAACTATCTAACACCAGTTTTACTAGTCCTTTTAGCGTTATTAATAGTTGTTGGAATTTTACATCCGACAGCAGATTTTATGCCATCAGAAATGTCATTATTAGAATCTTTTTCTAAAGGATTTATAGAGGGGTACCAAACATTAGATGTTTTAGCTTCGGTTATTTTTGCAGGAATTATTATTACAGCAGCAAAAGACAAAGGATATACAGATATTAAAAGTAAGTCTAACGTAGTTATTACTTCTGGTTTATTATCTACTATTTGTTTACTATTTGTTTATGGAGGATTAATTTATTTAGGAGCTACTTCTGGTGTAACGGGTTCTGGAATGTCTCGTTCTGAATTATTAATAAAAATAGCACGTGATACGTTAGGTGATTACGGATTAGTTGCTATCTCATTATGTATGGCTTTTGCTTGTCTTACAACTTCTATCGCATTAACATCTGCTGTAGGAACATTTTTTGGTAAGCTAACAAACGGAAAATTAAGTTATACGGTTTTAGTTACTTTGTGTACATTAATCTCTTTTGGTTTATCTATAAAAGGAGTAGATGATATTATTAATTTCGCTTATCCACCATTAGCATTTGTATATCCAATTACAATTACATTGGTTATTTATATTGTATTTTTTGGAAAACTTGTAAAAAGTAAACTTCCTTATGTTTTAGCATTAATAGCTTCTACTATAATAGGTTTATTAAATCTATTAAAGGTAGTAGATCTTTTAGATGAGAAAACGCTTGAGAGTTTAAACAATAATATTCCATTTTTCGAATATGATTTAGGTTGGATTATACCATCAGCATTAGGATTTATTTTTGGATTAATTTATACTAAATTTCAACCAAAATAATTTACCTTTAAGAACATTATCAGTTATTGTTTTATGAAAGATGTATGTTCTAGGTGTAAAAAAGAGATTTATTGTAACACAGATGATATAGAAAATTGTCAATGTTCTACAATAGAGTTAAAATTATCTACAAAATTGTTTCTAAAAAAAACACATTATAAATGTCTTTGTAATGACTGTTTAGAGAAATTAGATTATTTTGATGTTTTAAATGAACAATATAAATCTCCAAAAACACCATCAGAATTTATAGAACATATCCATTATTACATAGAAAATGGCTTGTGGGTTTTTACAGAATTTTTTCATTATCAGAAAGGGGAGTGTTGTAAAAATAATTGTAGACACTGTGCTTATGGATATCAGCGATAGAATAATCTTTTTATATTTAATATAATTTTATTAGCTTTACTATAAAGACAACAAAACTACAAAAAATGAAAAAAGTATATTTATGTTCAGCCCTAGTGTTATCACTTTTCGCTTGTAATTCGACAAAAACGAATTCAGGAAGTTCTTCTACTAATGCTAAGAAAGCAAATACAGAAAATCCTACTGATTCTATGAAAATAATGATCCCTGACAATAGTTGTTATGCAGCTGTTTTAAGTGATGTTGATGGAGCTTTATTAAAATTAGAAGTTTTTCCAAATGTTGTTACTGGAATTTTAAAATATAATTTTGCAGAAAAAGATAGTAACGAGGGTACATTAGAAGGTAAATTAGTTGGAGACAAAATTTTTGCAGACTATACTTTTAAATCTGAAGGAAAAACATCTGTTAGAGAAGTAGCATTCTTAATCGAAGGTAAAAAAATAACTGAAGGTTATGGAGAAATGATCGAATCTAATGGTAAAATGGTCTTCAAAGATAAAAAACAGATTAATTATAAAGATGGAACAACATTTTCTACTATAGATTGTGTAGAGAATGATGAGAAATTTAGATTGAAAAATTAATTTTCAATCTAAATTATATCTGTTTTTCAGTTAAATATTTCCAAAAACGTTTTGGTAGAACTTGTACGTGTAATCGTGTATTTTTACGTGCAACAATATTAGATGATTTGAAATAAGATTTCCATAATTCTTGGTAAACTTGTTCATTTACATCGATATATTCTGATGGGATTGTAGATGATTTAGGCGTAAAATTTAGTTGAACTTCTTGTATTTCGCCAGATTTTTTATCATAAATAATCCCATATTTTCTTATTAAATCATAAATTAACCAATTCTGATCAGCATATCGTTTTCTAAAGTGATTGGTAATAATTGGTAACACATTATATTTTGGTTCTACCTTCGCAAAAAATAAATCTTTATTTATTTGCTCGAAACGAATAAATGCTTCGTAATGATGTTTTTCTCTATGCACAGAACGATACATCTTCATCACATAAAAAACATACTCATTTCCATAGTTTAATTGTATATCTGCCGAATTATCTAAAATTAAACAACAATAATGAAATAATTGTTGGTAAGCATCAACTTCCTCACATAAAAAAACAGCTTGTAGAGCTTTATAATTCGTTCCATATAATTTGCTTTTTAATGATTGATGAACTCTTTTAGCTTTTTCAATATCTGTTATTACTTCATGTGTTTCCTCAAACATTGATGGTTGAAAATCCCTTTCAGCATAAACTTTTATTGCTTTTGGTTTACGTACATAATAATCAAATATCAAAGTCATAAACCCTTCAAAACTATTATCAAAAACATATATTTCCATTAGTCGAATAGATTTAATTGGTTCGGTTGAATTTTTAAATACTTGCTTTTACTCGTACTTAAAATTCTATTTTTTATCTGTGATGCAAGAAAATCTTTCTGACGAAACTGATCATCTGCACATGTCATAAAATATTTAGCTCTATTGTAGGCAATTCCAAGTCTTTTTAATTGATAAGAATATATTTTACCAAACTTTCTTGCCATAACTATTTTTTTCGCAGACTGAACTCCAATTCCAGGAATTCGCAAAATTAAATGATAATCGGCAGAATTAATATCTATAGGGTATAGATGTAAATTGCGAAGTGCATAACTTAATTTCGGATCGATATCTGTATCTAAATGCGGGTTTTGTGTGTTTAGAATTTCATTAACATTAAACTGATAAAAGCGCATTAACCAATCTGTTTGGTACAATCTGTTTTCTCTTAACAAAGGTGGTTGAGAGCCAATAGAAGGTAATAATTTATCGTTGTGATTGATAGGAATAAACCCTGAATAATAAACACGCTTTAATTGGTAGTCTTTATAATACTGATTGGCAGTATGCATAATTTGCATGTCATTTTCTGGCGTTGCTCCAATCACCATTTGTGTAGATTGACCTGCTGGAACAAAAATAGGCGTAGACTTAATTAATTTACGTTCCGCTTTAAACTCATTCATTTGTTGATGAATAATACTTAAAGGTTTTTTTACATCTTCGTGAGATTTATCTGGTGCAACCAGTTTTAAACCTTGTTCAGTTGGCATTTCAAGATTAATAGACATTCTATCTGCATATAGACCTGCTTCTCTTAGTAATTCTGGACTTGCTCCAGGAATAGTTTTTAGATGAATGTAACCGTTAAAATTTTCTTCTAATCGTAATTTTTTAGCAATTAAAAGCAAACGTTCCATGGTAAAATCACCATTCTTAAAGATTCCAGAACTTAAGAATAAACCTTCTATATAATTTCTTCTGTAAAAATTAATTGTTAAATCAACAACTTCTTGTACTGTAAAAGCAGCACGTTTTACATCGTTACTTTTTCTTGATACACAAAAAGCACAATCGTAGATACAATGATTGGTTAATAGAATTTTGAGCAAGGAAACACAACGTCCGTCTTCTGTAAACGAATGACAGATTCCAGACATATGACCATTTCCTAAACCTTTGTTAGTATTCTTTCTATTACTTCCACTAGAAGAACAAGATACATCGTATTTTGCAGCATCAGCTAAAATACTCAGTTTTTCATTAATACGATCAAAATCCATTTTTTTTGCTTTTAGCAAATAGACTTATTTCATACGCCAAATAGTGTCGTTGTAAAAAGTTTAACAATTAAATTAATCGTACTCTAAATTGATAAGTAGTTCTGTTTTTAATCGACCAATAAAATTACAATCTAACTCGTATAGTAAAATGTCCATTAATTGAGAAAGGAAATCTCTGTGAATGTAATTAAAAATAAAAGCATCGCCTTCGTTTATAAAATAGAAGTCGTAGACACTAAAGTAACCTGAAATAGATTTTATGTTTAAACTTTCAATTTCATCTGCTTCGAAAATGTCACTTATTTTTGCTTGATGTTCTTTTATTTTCTTAATAGAATTTGTTTTTCCATTAGAATATTCAATCTGTAAATCTTCTATTTGATCGATGTAGAACAAGCGTAAAAAGTCTTCTTTAGGATAATTTTGGACATGAAGATTGAAGCGGTTATCTTTTTGATACAGCTGAAAGGATTGATTAAATTGTAAAACATCTTTAACCATTTGCTTAACTTACTTAAGATTGATGATTAAATATATTCATTTTTAGGTAATAAACAAAAAAAAGAGTCAATAAATGACTCTTTAATAGTATTTTAATATCGTATAGTTCGTAAAGTATTAGAAATTGGCTCATCAATTTTTGATGTATATTGAGTCCTTTTTATCCAATTTTTCTGCTCATCATATTCATACATAATTTGAGAAGAATTTGTTATTTTACTATTTGTATCATATGTAATCTCCTCGGTAATATTTTGATTCTTATCAAATTTTCGAACAAATTTATAGATTAACTTGTTGTTTTTATCCATGTATTGTTCTTCAACAGCATTTCCTAAAGCATCATTTTTATATAATAAGGTATGAGAACCATTGTTATATTTTACAATTGTTTTAGTTAAGAAACCACCTGTATATTCATATTTTTTTTCTGTAAAAAGATTTCCCTCTTCAAAAAGATTGGTTTCTTTCTCATAGATTACATTTTGGTTATTGTCTAACTTATATTCTGTTTGTAGAATATTTACATCATTCTCACTTTTTACAATTGTATAACCATCTTCTGTATACTCGTACTGAAAATAAAATTTTAAAGTTTCATCTTCGCTTTTCATTTCACTTGAACTAATCTTATTGGCTTCATTATAAGTAAAACTTTCAGAAGAAACTCTATTTCCGTCTTCGTTAAAATATTCTCTACTTACAGGATTTCCATCTTTATTATAAATAGATTTTGTATGATATTGTAATTCATATCCTGTTATTTGTTGCATTCTTATAGAAGCTTTTTGCATAGATTCTTCTATAGAAGTAGGTTTTCCGTTTACTTTATTTTTTTCTATTTCAGATTTCTGAGCAAATGCTAATCCCGAAAATAAAATGGTTGATAGGACAAAGTATTTTAACATAAAACAGTTTTAGTTTATTTTTCGATAAAATTAATAGAAATTTTTAGTCTATTTTTATTTTAACATAAAAGTTGCACTTATATTTGGAATAAATTAAAAAAATGAGCTCGAAATTTAAACTACTGGGAAGTCATCCTGCATTTATAGATACATCTTTATTATTATTAAGAATTGCTGGAGGAGGATTTATGTTAACACATGGTTTTGGAAAATTACAGAAATTAATTAACGGAACATTTGAGTTTGCAGATCCTATAGGTATAGGTCCAGAAATGTCGTTAGCATTAGTTGTATTAGCAGAAATTGTTTGTGCCTTTTTTATATTAATAGGTTTATTAACGCGTTTGGCAGCTATTCCATTAATTATAACAATGTTAGTTGCAGTCTTTATAATTCATGATAAAGATAGTTTTGGGAACAAGGAATTAGGATTATTATATTTAATTCTTTCTATTGTAATATTCTTGGTTGGTGCAGGTAAATATTCTATTGACAGATTAGTTCTAAAAAAATGATAAAAAAGTTATTGTATGGCATACTATTTTCTACTTCCACACTAATTGCTCAAAATCAACTTATGAATAATACAGATTATAAAGCTTTATCAAAAACAGAAATAAATCTTATTCAAAATAAAAAATCATACGAACCATTTCGTGTTTTATTAACTACATCTGAGAAGGATACAAAAATATTGAGAAAAAAATCAATAGATATTGATCCTAAAGATCCTTTAATAAAACTACTTGCAGATAGAATGTATGCAACAGTACAAGACGAAGCAAGCAAAGGAGTAGGAATTGCAGCACCACAAATTGGTATTAATAGAAATGCTGTTTGGGTACAACGATTTGATAAAGAAGGTGAACCTTTTGAGTTTATCATTAATCCAAAAATTACGTGGTATTCAGATATTGTTCGTTACGGAAGAGAAGGTTGTTTGTCTATTCCAGATGAAATGGGACAAGTTTACAGAAGTCTTATTTTAAGATTGCAATATTATGATTTAGATGGAAATTTTCACGATGAAAATGTGGAAGGGTTTACAGCTGTTATCTTTCAACATGAATACGATCATTTAATCGGAACACTTTTTACTGATCGTATAAAAGAACAAGAAACAATAAATTACATAAAAGCAGAAGTAATGAATGAGGTTTATTACATTAAAAAAGCTTCTGTAGATAATGATTAAAACTAAATTTTATAAATACAACTTCTGAAAAGTAACTTTTCAGAAGTTTTTTATTTTAACTCCTTTTTCAGGATATCAATCACATCATCAATTTCATTGTAATTAAGATGAGCAAATCCAATTCTCATCGCTGTATTAGATTTATTTTGATAAAGAATTGTTTGTGGAATGAATAAGCCATTTTCAGCACAATTTTTCTTTAGTTCCATTAAGTTTATTCTATTTTTAAAGCTAACCCATATCGCTAAACCTCCAGTTGGCTGAATAATTTCTGCTGTATTGGATAGTTCCTTTTTTAATTTATCATAAAAATATTGCTGTCTTTCTTTATACTCTTTTCTTAATTTTTTTAGAATTCGATGAATTTCGCCTTCATTAATCATTTCTCCCAAAACTTGTTCTATGAAAGGATCAAACTGCTGATCTAAAATAGATAGATGTTTTTTGGCTTCTTGTACAAAATTTTCTGGAGCAATTAAAAAACTAATTCTATAACCAGGAGCCAAATAATCACCGAACTTTCCTGTGTAAATAACCATTCCATTTTGTTCTGTACTTGCTAAAGGAAGAATAGGATGATTGGTAAAATGATAATCAAAATCGTAATCATCTTCAATAATAACAAAGCCAAATTCTTGAGAAAGCTGTAATAATTCTATTCTTCTTTCTGAGCTTAATGTTGTGGTTGTTGGGTAATGATGATGAGTAGATAAGTAAATCATCCTAATAGGAAAAGTTTTACAAACTTCCCTTAAATGATTCGTGTCTAAACCAAATTCATCTGTTTTTATTTGTTTGATATTTACACTTTGTGTCTGAAAAATCATATTACTTTTATAGTAACTTAAATCTGTTATTGCAACAAAATCATTTTTCTTTAATACTATTTGAGCAATTAAAAATAAAGTGATTTCAGAGCTTTTTGTAACCAGTATATTATCTTTAGTAATATTTAATCCTCTTGTTAGATTAAGATAATTCGCTAAGTTTTTAAGAAAATAATCATTATTTGTTTGATTTATTTTTCGAACAGATGTTTTTCTTTTTAAAATAGTTGAATACAATTTTGCAGGAATCTTTAGTTCTGCCAATCTATGGTCTATTGTTCCGTCTGTTAAATACAATCTTTCAGTAAAATTTTCATAGGGGTGATCTAAAAGAATAGATTGATCGAATGAAAAACCAGTTCTCTTTGGATAAAAATGAATAGAATAATCACTTAATGAATTTACTTTTTGCTCTTTCTGAATGGATTGATTTAAAATGAAACTTCCTTTATTGGGAACAATCTCAATCCAACCTTGCGCTTCTAGTTCCTGAAAACTTGCAACAATTGTATTTCTATGAAGATTAAATATTAGACTTAATTGTCTGGTTCCTGGTAACTTTGTGCCGCTTGGTAAATACCCCAATTGTATTGCTTTTGCAAACTGATTGGCAAGTTGTAAATAAATTGCAGTTTCTGATTCTCTATTTATTTCAATAAAACTATTAAATGGAATTTCTGCCGGACTATTCATAATATAAAAACTGGTATAGTTTAATAGTTCGGAAAGATACTATTTTCGCATCAGATTTAATGAAAAGATTTTTACAAGGATGAGAAAAGTTACTGTGGTATTACTTTTTGCTGCTCAAAGTATTTTTGCACAAAATGTAAATGATACCATTGCGATAGGAGAAGTTTCTATTTTAGATAATAGACTAAATACACCATTATCAAAAGAGAATAGAAATATATATGTTATAGATAAAACACAATTAGATAAATTACCAGTACGTACATTACAAGAAGCTTTGCAATATGCTACAGGAGTAGATTTACGTCAGCGTGGACCATTTGGTTCGCAAGCAGATATTTCTATGGACGGTGGAAGTTTTGAGCAAACTTTAATTTTATTAAATGGAATAAAAGTAATGGATCAACAAACGGCTCATAATGCACTTAATTTACCAGTTCCACTAGAAGCTATAGATAGAATAGAGGTTGTTCGTGGACCTGCAGCTCGTGTATACGGAAATAATAGTTTAACAGGAGTAATAAATATTGTTACACATAAACCAAAAAAGACTGGAGTTTTTGCGCATACTTATATGGGAACAAATTTTGAAAAAGATAGCGAAGATACTGGTAAAACATTTACAAATAGAGGGATTCAATTCGGCGCTAATTTAGCAGAAGATAAACATCAACATCAATTATATGCAACGCATGATTGGGGAAGTGGATACCGTTATAATACTGCTTTTGAAAATAATAAATTATACTACCAAGGAAACTTTCAGTTTAATAATGAGAACAGCTTAGCGGCTTCTTATGGATATGTGAAAAACGGATTTGGTGCAAATGGTTTTTATGCAGCTCCTGGCGATAAAGATTCAAAGGAAATTGTAGAAACTACTATGGTTAGTTTACAATCAAAACATAAACTATCTAATCGCTTAACACTTGCTCCGAGAGTAAGCTATCGTTATAATTTTGATGATTATCGTTATTTTAAAAATAATTTAAATAGTGCTCGTTCTAAACATTATTCGAATGCAATTGCAGGAGAAATAAATTCTACTTATCAATTAAACAAAGGACAAATAGGAATAGGAGCAGAGTATAGAAATGAGCAAATAAATTCTACAAGTATCAAAAACCATACACGAGAAAATGTAGGTTTTTATGCAGAATACAAAACAGATTTAACGGATAAGTTAAATGTAAATGTAGGAACTTATGTTAATTATAATTCTCAATACGGTTGGAAAGCATTCCCAGGAATTGATGCAAGTTATGCTGTAACGTCTAATTTAAAATTAGTTGCAAATGCAGGAACTAGTCAAAGAATACCATCCTTTAACGATTTATATTTAGACCAACGTCCAGGAAATATAGGAAATGCTGAAGTTATTTCTGAAAAAGCTTTTCAGACAGAATTCGGTTTTAAATACAATAAAAGAAATTGGAATTTTAATGCCTACTATTTCTACCGTTCTATAACAGATTTTATAGACTGGGTTCGATTAACAACAAATGAGCCATGGCAAGCAAATAACTTTGGAGATTTAAAAACACACGGATTTAATACGAAGGTTTCTTATCAAGCTAATTTAGCCGCAAATCAATCGTTAAGATTCTCATTAAGTTATGCGTATTTAGATCCAACATTTTCAAATGTTGATGATGCCTATAATTCTAAATATAAGATAGAGAGTTTAAAACATCAGATAATTAATACAATAGATTATCAAGTAAAAAATACAACAGTTTCTTTTGCTAATCGTTTTAATACTCGACAATCATATAAATCATATTGGATTACAGATATTAGAATTAATCACTCATTTAAAAATAATATTAGTATATATGCCGACGCTCAAAATATTTTTAATACAACATATAATGAAGCTGGAGCAATTCCATTACCAAGTCGCTGGTTAACGGTTGGCGTTAAATTTAACGGAATATAAATTGTTTATTGCATAAAAAATGTGGTCAGAATTTGACCACATTTTTTGTGTTATTATCTTTTTTAGATATCCTCTTCTTTAGGTTTCTTTTTAGTTTTAACTTTTTTAGTAGTTAATCTTTTTTCGTAAAGAAATAATTTTAAATCTGTATCTATTTCAGTTGTATCATCATCTCCAAGTAGGTATCCCCAAGGTTTTAATTCGCGAACATTATCAAAGACAATTTTCATTAAAGCAAGAATAGGAATACATAAAAACATTCCCATAATTCCCCAAGTCATTTCCCCAATTACTAATCCTATTACAACAATTAAAGAGTTGATTTTTACTTTAGAACCAACAATTTTTGGCATTATTATATTTCCATCTATTGCATGAATGATAATAAATGCAATTAAAACAAAAAATAATTTAGAAGCTGACATTGTTGCAAATGTTATGATTAACGAAATAATTAATGAAATAACAATTCCAACATAAGGAATAATATTTAATACGCCAGTTAAAATAGCAAGTACAAAAGAATATTTTAATCCAAGCATAGAGAATGCAATGAAGGATAAAATAGATACAATTAGCATTTGCAGAAATAAACCAATTAAATATTGTTTTACAACTTTCTGAATAGATCCTACTATATCATACACCTGATGATGCGATTTTCTATCGAATGTATAGTAAAGAAATTTAACTAAATGTCGACGATAGATTAAAAGAAATACAACATATAAAAATGTGAAAATTGTAAATATAGCAACAGATGTTACAGTTGAAAGAACTTTTTCAATAACGAGTGTACTCGTTTCTATTGTCGATTTTATGTTATTCGTTAAATAATCTAATTGAGCTCTAGAATTTATTCCAAAATTTTTATGAATCCATTTTTGTATAGAGTAAAATGAATCTACGATTTGTTTTTGAAAAGTGGGCCATTCATTCGAAATGTCAGCTAATTGTAAAACAATTACATACAAAATTCCGAGGATAAAAGTTGCAAATAAAAGTGTTGTAATTATACTCGCTACAACACGAGGAAGAAACAAATATCTTTCGAAAAAATTACAAAGCGGTACTAATAATAATGAGATTAAAAACCCTAATATTAAGGGAGTTAGAATGCTTTTACCAATAACGGCAATGTAAAATAAGCAAATAATTGAGATTAATGTACAAGCTAATTTTAAGAAAAAGGGCCATTTTTTAATGACTTCCATGTTTTTAGTGTTAATTTTAAATAATAATGTAAATTGATTAACGTAAATATACTTTTTATAATTTACATTATTGATAATTTTTTTTTTACAGAATTATTTCGAAAAACCTTTTAAAATTGTTAGTGTTTTTTTATCTAATTGATCTGCGTAAAAATGCTTTAAAACATCTTTAATAATCTTTTCTTTCGGTACAATAAAATTGAATAACGTTAAACTAGATTTTAGTTTCATAGCATCATTTTTTCCGAAAATTAATTGTGGAATTGTTCCTTTATGGCGCATTAATAAGACAGATAAAACTTCTAAGTAATTTGCCCAAAGTTCATCATCTTTTACAAATGCTCTTGCTTCATCTTTAGACGAAATAGAAAACTCTTTAGAAGAATCACTAGAACCAAGTCCATCTACTTGTGGAAACATGAAAACCATCCAATTGGTTTGTTTTTTTCCAGCATGTACTTCCATTAAAATTTCGTCATAAACAAAACTTTGCGCATCATGAAAACGTTTTAAATTAAATTTATCGTTAGGATCTTTTTGTTTTAATAAATCTCCGATTTTCATATTATTTACTTTCTTAGTTTGTGGTATAAATAAAACGGTAAGCTTTATTGCTTACCGAATTTATTAAATTATTTTTCAATTTTTTAAAATTGAATATGTATATTTTTATAATCTTATTTTACATTCTTTCAGGAACTTCAATTCCTAATAATCTTAAAGAAGATTCTATTGTATTTGCAACCCATTGAGATAAATATAAACGGAAATT
This sequence comes from Chishuiella changwenlii, assembly GCF_900142565.1. Classification (GTDB taxonomy): domain Bacteria; phylum Bacteroidota; class Bacteroidia; order Flavobacteriales; family Weeksellaceae; genus Empedobacter; species Empedobacter changwenlii. Next base: position 235,821 of record NZ_FRBH01000005.1, on the reverse strand, counting down.
TTTCACGTTATCATTCTCATTTTTAATAATAGGATTACTTTGATAGAATGAATTAAATAATTTTACTAATTCGTAAACATAATTTGCAACTAGAGCAGGGCTCATTTCTGTTGCAGCTTTTGTAATTGTATCTTCAAAATCATGTAACGTTCTAATAATTTCTTTTTCTGCATCATTTAATTCGATAGCAGAGAAATCAAATTCTTTTGGAGATTCTTTTCTTAATAAAGATTGAATACGAGCAAAAGTATATTGAATAAATGGTCCTGTATTTCCGTTAAAATCTACAGATTCTTTTGGATCAAATAATATACGCTTCTTAGGATCAACTTTTAAAATATAATATTTTAAAGCACCCATTGCTATTGTTTCATACAAAGCAGATTTTTCATCTTCAGATAAACCATCTAATTTACCTAACTCTTCAGAAATTTCTTTTGCTGTTGTGTAAACATCTTCCATTAACTCGTCAGCATCAACAACAGTACCTTCTCTGGATTTCATTTTACCTTCTGGTAAATCAACCATTCCGTAAGATAAATGGTGTAAAGCATCTGCCCAAGAAAAATCTAATTTTTTAAGGATTAAGAATAAAACTTTAAAGTGATAATCCTGTTCATTACCAACAACATATGTTAATTCTTCTAATGTTGGATTATTTTTAAAACGCTCTACTGCAGTTCCTAAATCTTGTGTAATGTAAACAGAAGTTCCGTCAGAACGTAAAACTAATTTTTCGTCTAATCCATCTTCCGTTAAATCTATCCAAACAGAACCATCTTCTTTTTTAAAGAAAACACCTTTGTTTATACCTTCTTCTACGATATCTTTTCCTAAAATATATGTATTAGATTCGTATAAATATTCATCAAAAGCAACTCCAAGACGTTTGTATGTTTTTGCGAAACCATCGTAAACCCAACCGTTCATTTTTTGCCATAAAGCAATTACTTCGGCATCTTGAGCTTCCCATTTACGTAACATTTCTTGAGCTTCTAAGAAAATAGGAGCTTCTTTTTTAGCTTCAGCTTCAGTTTTACCTTCTGCTTCTAAAGCTTTTATTTCTGCACGGTAATGTTTGTCAAATTCTACATAATACTTTCCTACTAAATGATCTCCTTTCATATTCGTAGAATCTGGTGTTTCTCCGTTTCCAAATTTTTCCCAAGCAATCATAGATTTACAAATATGTATACCACGGTCGTTGATAATTTGAGTTTTAATAACATTATTTCCAGCTGCTTCTATAATTTGAGCAACAGAAAATCCTAATAAATTATTACGAACATGACCTAAATGTAAAGGCTTATTTGTATTCGGAGATGAATATTCAACCATAACAGTTCTAGAATTTTCGTCTACTGTTTTGATTCCGTAATTCTTATTTTGAGCATTTTCACTGAAACTTTGTAAGAAGTCAGTAGCTTTTAGACTCATATTTAAGAATCCTTTTACTACATTAAAAGCTGTAATTTTATTGTTTTCAACCAAATTCTCTCCAATCTTAGTACCGATTTCCTCTGGTTTACCTTTTAAAGTTCTGATTAATGGAAAAACAACCAATGTATAATCACCTTCAAATTCTTTCCTTGTAAATTGAATTTCAATAGATTCTGGATTTATTTGATAAACGTTCTGAATTGCTTCTAGTACGTTTTGAGTGATGTGTTGTTTTAAATTCATTTTTAATTCTTTATAATCGAAGTGCAAAAGTACAAAGTTTCAATGAATTTGGTTGCTCATTAACAAATAAAAATACCCCCAATAGCGACTAACTTTTGGGGGTAATCTAATGTTTTAATTTTTTTTACTTAGAATTCTTCCAATATCATAGCTTCTTTAGTACCATTTGAATTTATTAATATTCCTTCAAATCTTATAATTCTTCCATCAGTATTGTCATAAAATCTAAATGTATTTAATTCATTAACAGTACCAACTTGAGTTCCTCCATCAATATTACTCCAAGTATTAGAAGTTAAAGTATTACTTCCAAACTGCGCAGATTGTCCATTTCTTGACCAATTTTCAACAATAAATGACGAAATAGTTCGTGTTCCTTGACCATTATATCTTATTTGCCATTGAGCAGGACCTGCTTCTGTTCCGTTAAATCTAAAGGAGAAAATTCCTGAAAGAGTTGTTATAACTATATTTGGAGAAGCTTCAACTAATCTTTGTTTAACGATAGATGATCCTTGAGATTTACTATCAGCAACAAAATCAACAAACTTTGCCCACTCTGTTCCATTAAAATAATAATATCCTGCGGGAAAGTTTGTATTTCCTGTATGATATACCATTAAACCTGTTGCAGGTCTAGGAATTGTTGTGAAATCAGTATTACTTAATAAATTAATTCTTGTAGGTAAAAATCCTTTATTAGAGCTTGTTAAATCTAGAATAGCCGAATTGTTTGGAGTTTCTGTTCCTATTCCAACTTGTGAGAATAAGTTTGTGCATAGCAAAAATGCTATTAATGTTTTTTTCATATTAATTAGGTATTAGAAAATAAGTTTCTTCTGCTAATTTAATGATTTCAAAACACAATGTTTCAATGAATTCTAACCTTTTATTTTAATTTTATATTTTTAATGGAGTATCTTGAAATCTAGTATTTATAATTATTCTAAAATACTTATTTAGCAAGGTTTCCTCTAAAAATGTGAAATATTTCGTACTTTTGCAGACTTAAAATAAACGTAATGCGTACAAAATCGGTAGGAAAAAAGAAAATTAATGTCATCACATTAGGATGTTCTAAAAACGTATATGATTCTGAAGTATTGATGGGACAACTGAAAGCCAATGGTAAAGAGGTTGTTCATGAACAATCAGGAGATATTGTGGTGATTAATACTTGTGGTTTTATCGATAACGCAAAAGAAGAAAGCGTTGATACTATTTTAGATTATGTTCAACGTAAAGAAGATGGTTTAGTAGAAAAAGTATTTGTTACAGGATGTTTATCTGAACGATACAAACCAGATTTAATTGAGCAAATACCAAATGTTGATCAATATTTTGGTACAAGAGAATTGCCTTTATTATTAAAAGCACTTGGAGCAGATTATAAACACGAATTAGTAGGAGAGCGTTTAACAACAACTCCTCGTCATTATGCTTATTTAAAAATTGCTGAAGGTTGTGACCGTCCTTGTTCATTTTGTGCTATTCCATTAATGAGAGGAGGAAATATTTCTCGTCCAATTGAGGATTTAGTTAAAGAAGCAACAAATTTAGCTAAAAACGGTACAAAAGAATTAATTCTTATTGCACAAGATTTAACGTATTATGGTTTAGATTTATATAAGAAACGTGAATTAGCTTCTTTACTAAAAGAATTAGTAAAAATAGAAGGAATACAATGGATTCGTTTACATTATGCATTTCCATCTGGTTTCCCAGAAGATGTTTTAGATGTAATTAGAGAAGAACCTAAAGTTTGTAACTATATAGATATTCCTTTACAACATATTTCAACAAAGCTTTTAAAATCGATGCGTCGTGGAACGACACACGAAAAAACAGATGCTTTATTAGCTCAGTTTAGAGAGAAAGTTCCAGATATGGCAATTCGTACAACGTTAATTTGTGGTTATCCAGGAGAAACAGAAGAAGATTTCCAAGAAATGAAAGCTTGGGTACAAGAACAAAAATTTGATCGTTTAGGATGTTTCACTTATTCTCACGAAGAAAATACACACGCTTACAATTTAGAAGATGATGTTCCAGAAGAAGTAAAGCAAAAAAGAGTAGAGGAGATTATGGAAATCCAATCTCAGATTTCTTATGACTTAAATCAAGAAAAAATTGGAAAACAATATAGAGTAATGATTGATCGTAAAGATGGAGATAACTTTGTAGGACGTACAGAATATGATTCGCCAGACGTGGACAACGAAGTTTTAATTTCTGCAATTGATACTTATTTACCAATAGGAGATTTTGTAAATGTAGAAATTACAGAAGCTTACGAATTCGATTTAATTGCTAAAGTAATAGATTAATTAAAACTATATAAATAAAAGAAAACCACTCAATTGAGTGGTTTTTTATTGTAATTAACTTTTTGCATTATTTCTACGTTTCTTTTTTAAACGATTCGTAGCTTTTAATTGTTTATGATTTGGATCTTTCAATTTATCAACCAATGTTTGTAAATGATTTTCTTCCTTTTTTGATTTCTTAGCCATTGTTTTGTATTTTAAGTTAATGTTAAATTAATCAAATAATTTTAAACAAGAAAAAACAATAATGTTATTTATGTAATCTTTAACGTTTTACTTTTTTGGTTTCTCTCCCATATAAAAAACAATTTTTCCTCCATTTACAATGTCTTGATGTTTCAAATTGAAAGAAGAATATTTTTTCCCATTAAGTTCAATTTTCTGAATGTAAACATTTTTCTTTGATTGGTTTTTAACTTCAATTTCAAATTGTTTTCCATTCTCTAAATTTAATACCGCATGATCTACTAATGGACTACCAATTGCATATTCATCAGCACCTTGTTGTACAGAATAAAAACCTAATGCACTAAAAATGTACCAAGCACTCATTTGTCCTGTATCATCATTTCCACCTAAACCATCTGGTGTAGGTTTATATTGCATATCTAGAATTGTACGAATTTTTTCTTGCGTTTTCCAAGGTTGTCCAGCCCAGTTGTATAAATAAGCAACATGATGCGCCGGTTCATTTCCATGTACATAACCACCAATAATCCCTTCGCGTGTAATATCTTCTGTGTCGGCAAAATATTCATCTGGTAGATGCATAGAAAATAAATCATCTAACTTTTTCGTAAACGATTTTTTTCCGCCCATTATGTTCATTAATGCAATTGGATCTTGTGGAACAAAAAAGCTGTAATTCCATGTGTTTCCTTCTATGAAACCTTGTCCATGTGTACTCAATGGATCAAATTCTTTCTTAAAACTTCCATCTGCTAATTTTGGACGCATAAAACCAATAGAAGAATCATAATTATTTTTCCAATTCTCAGATCGTTTTATAAATGTTTCATACACATCCATTCTATTTAATTTTTTAGCAGCTTGTGCAATCGACCAATCATCAAAAGCATACTCTAATGTATTAGAAACAGAAGTCCCATTTTTCTCAGCAGGAATGTAACCTTTATCAATATAATCGCCTATTCCTTCATAATCTCTCTTATTAGCAGTAACAATACAAGCGTCTAAAGCTTTATTGGCATCACCATTATAAGTTCCTTTTACAATTGCGTCGGCAATTAAAGTTACAGAATGATAACCGCTCATACACCAGTTCTCGTTTGCATAATGAGACCAAATCGGTAACATTTTAATCGGATTTTGATCATAATGTTTCATCATCGATTTTATCATATCATTATTTCTAGTTGGCTGAATAATGTTAAATAATGGATGTAAAGCACGATAGGTATCCCAAAGTGAGAATGTTGTATAATTTGTGAAATCTTTTGCTTGATGAACTTCTTGATCTAAACCTTTATATTGACCATTTACATCCATATATGTTGTTGGATTGATAAATGCATGATACATTGCTGTATAAAAATTAGTTTTATGATCTTCGGAAGCTTTAATTTGAATTCGGTTTAATTCTTTATTCCAATTCTGTTTTGCTTCTTCTTTTACTTGTTCAAAATTCCAATGTGGAATTTCAGCATTTAAATTCTCTAAAGCATTAGATTGGCTAACTGGTGAAATAGCGAATTTTATCTTCACTTTTTCATCTTGATTAGTAGCAAAATCAAAATACATTTTGATGTTTTTACCTTCAATTAAAGGAAAATTTTGATCTTGATTCCATTTTCTCCAAAAACCTTTATAATCTACTTGACCATCTTCATTTTTTTGTCCATAATTTTTAAATGGTTTAGAAAATGTCATGGCGAAATAAACTGTTCTGTTTCTTGCCCAACCACGTGTTTGTCTGTAACCAGTTACCAATGTATCATTTACAACACGTACATAAGTCCATGTATTTTTATCATCATAATTGTAAATTCCAGCATTTAAATCAAATACAATATGCGATTGATCTGATTTTGGAAAAGTATATTGATGAAAGCCAACACGATTAGATGCGGTCATTTCAGCTATAACATTATAGTCATCTAATTTTACTTTATAATATCCTGCTTCAACTTTTTCTGTAGAATGAGAAAAGCGAGAACGATAACCACTTTCTGGATTTTTAGCTGTTCCTGGATTTAATTGTAATTTACCAACAGTTGGCATAATAAGAAAATCTCCTAAGTCTGAATGTCCAGTTCCATTAAAATGAGTGTGACTAAAACCTGTTATCGTACTATCTTCGTAGCGATAACCAGCACAATAATCGTAAACTCTTGGGTTATACTTATGATTTACAGCATAAGGAATAGAATCTGTTTCGGGGCTTAATTGTACTGCTCCAAATGGAACTGTTGCTCCTGGAAAAGTGTGCCCCATTTTTTCTGTTCCAATAAGTGGATTTACATATTTTACTAAATTTTGTTGTTGAGCATTTATTAATTGCGAGCCTAAAAGAGATAAGGCAAGAATGGTATTTTTTTGCATGGGTTTTATATTATCATTTCTGGAATGTCATTTTCAATAAGTAATTTGCCTGCTGTAGCTTGTTTTATTTCTTCAACACTAACACCAGGAGCTCTTTCTAAAAGTTTAAAACCTCCTTCTGGTAAAACTTCTAAGACAGCAAGTTCTGTTACAATTTTCTTTACACAGTTTATTCCTGTTAAAGGTAAAGTACATTCAGGCAATAATTTTGATTCTCCAGCTCTGTTTACATGCTGCATCGCAACAATAATATTATCAGCAGAAGCAACTAAATCCATAGCGCCTCCCATTCCTTTTACCATTTTACCAGGAATTTTCCAATTGGCAATATCTCCATTTTCAGAAACTTCCATGGCTCCTAAAATCGTTAGGTTTATTTTTCTAGCTCTAATCATTCCGAAACTCATTGCAGAATCAAAAAAGACAGAACCAGGTAATGTTGTAATAGTTTGTTTACCTGCATTAATATAATCAGCATCTTCTTCTCCTTCAAACGGAAAAGGACCCATTCCTAATAATCCATTTTCGGATTGTAATACAACATTTAAATTATCAGGAATATAATTTGCCACTAAAGTTGGTATACCAATTCCTAAATTAACGTAAAAACCATCTTTTACTTCTTTTGCAATACGCTTTGCAATTCCATTTTTATCTAACATAGTTTTTACGGTTTTTGTTGTACAGTTCTTTGTTCAATACGTTTTTCGTATTTCTCACCTTGTATAATACGATTAATGTAGACACCAGGTGTATGAATTTGATTTGGATCTAATTCTCCTACTTCTACTAATTCTTCTACTTCAGCAATTGTAATTTTTCCGCACATAGCTGCAGGATGATTAAAATTAGCTGTCGCCCCACGATAAACTAAATTACCTGCTGTATCTCCTTTCCAAGCTTTTACAATAGCATAATCAGGTTCAAAAGCATATTCTAATAAATATTCTTTTTCAATTCCATGAAAAGTAAATTTTCTTACTTCTTTTCCTTCGGCAACTTCTGTCCCAACACCAGCTGGCGTAAAAATAGCAGGCATTCCATAACCCGCAGCCATTAATCGTGTAGCTAAAGTACCTTGTGGAATTAATTCAACTTCTAATTCACCAGTAAGCATCTGACGCTCAAATTCTGCATTTTCTCCAACATAAGAAGCTATCATTTTTTTTACTTGGCGTCCTTGTAATAATAGTCCTAAACCAAAATCATCAACACCAGCATTATTACTAATACATGTTAAATTATTAATCTTCTTATCAACCAAACCTTGAATTAAGTTTTCTGGAATACCAGACAATCCAAAACCTCCAACAGCTAGCGTCATTCCGCTTTCAATACCGTCCAAAGCTTCTTCAATGCTGTTCACTTTTTTGTTTATCATTTTTTTGCGTTTGTTTATTCTATGCTAAATATAATAATTTTATAAAAAGAATTAAGAATTAAGAATTAAGAATTAAGAATTAAGAATTAAGAATTAAGAATTAAGAATTAAGAATTAAGAATTAAGAATTAAGAATTAAGTTGTGCCTTAAACACATTACCACATTACCACATTACCACATTACCGCATTACCACATTACCGCATTACCACATTACCGCATTACCACATTACCACATTACCGCATTACCACATTACCACATTACCGCATTACCACATTACCACATTACCGCATTACCACATTACCACATCACCACATCAACACATCAACACATCAACACATCACCACATCAACACATCACCACATCACCACATCAACACATCACCACATCAACACATTAACACATTACCACATTACCGCATTACCACATTACCACATTACCACATCATCACATTAGCTAATTAAGCACTTAAAGTAATTTCTGTATCTTTGTAAAAACACAAATTATGGCAGAGTATATCAGAATTCATCCTGAAAATCCACAACCCAAAGCAATTGAGCAAGTTGTAAAGATTCTACAGAATGGTGGTTTAGTTATATATCCATCCGATACTGTATATGGATTAGGTTGTGATATTACCAATCTGAAAGCAATGGAAAAATTAGCTCGTTTAAAAGGAGTTAAGTTAGATAAATCACAGTTTTCTATCGTTTGTAATGATTTAAGCCATTTATCTCAATTTACTTTACCGATAGACAATAGTTCATTTAAGATTTTGAAAAGAGCTTTACCTGGTCCTTTTACATTTATTATGAACGCTTCTCGTAACTTACCAATTGCATATAAAGGAAAAAAAACAGTAGGTATTCGTGTACCAGATCATTTAGTTCCTCGAGAAATTGTAGAAAAACTAGGAAACCCTATTGCTTCGACATCAATTTATGATGAAGACGAAATCGTAGAATATACAACTGATCCCGAATTAATTTTTGAGAAATGGGAAAAATTGGTAGACGCTGTTGTTGATAGCGGATACGGTGACAATGTAGCATCATCTGTAATAGATTTAACAGATGGAGTAGAAGTCTTAAGAGAAGGAAAAGGAGATATTGAAGATTATTTATAATTAACAATAAAAGATTAATAGATATTATTTTAACTAAAAAAATCACTCTTCATGAAGAGTGATTTTTTTTATTCTATTTAATTTACTGGAGTTGGCTCATTAGGCATTGGAGTTAATGGAGTTGGAGGAGTAGTTGATCCGCCACCGCCACCGCCAGTGTTTCTTGTTTTTGTTCCATAGGTAAATGATAAGTTGGGATTACCAAAGTCTGTACAAGTTACAATGGTATAATCTCCACTAATTTCGTAAGTTTTATACCCATTTTCATTGCATTGTAATTTTTTCATTTGATCTTTCGTTGGAATTAAATGATCTACAGAACCATCTCCTGGCATAGGAAAATTTAAATCTTGTCCAAACGAAAATCCGCTTAAAACTAACGTGGTAACGATAAATAATTTTTTCATTCTTAATAATTTAATTGTTTATTTAAAAATAGTAAATGATATTAAATAAAACAATAAGCTAAAAAAGAAACTTATTAATTATCGTATTTTTCTCGTAAATAAAGCATTAATAAAGAATGATTCTCCTTGCCAATCACTAATATTACTGGCATCTTTTCCTATAAAATCTATTCTAGAAATTGTTAATGTTAACCTAGTTTTACCATTTACATTATTAAAACCACCAAAAGATGCGATGAATACATCTGGATAGTTAGAAGAATTACCAATTGTAAACATAGGATGCAAATCTGTTAAATCAAATGGTGTTCCTTGATATTCGTAAACAATTGTCATTTTACTCGGTTTTACATATTCACTTCCACTTATAGAATATTTTGTACTTGTAGACGAAATAATCCACCATGTATCTGTACCTGAACCCGAATCATATTTTGCTGAATTATGATTGGATATATTCGCAGAAAAATGTGGTATTTTAAGCGTTGTTCCATATAAATCTACATTAGGAGAATAGGTGATACCTAAAAAAGATAAATCCCATGTAGCAGATGTGCTTCCTGTATTTTTATTATTTACAATTTCTACATAATTACCTGGCTCTATAACAAAACTAGTTAAAGGAGTACTTGTTGCTCTAATTGTATTGTTTCCAGACGGACGCACTGTAACTTTTTTACTCGTTACATTTTTTAAACGATAAATTCTACCATTAAAGTTATTGATGCCTGTAGAAATAGGAGGCAACGTAATTGTAGCATCGCTTGTACCATCGTATGTAACATAATAATCATCAGCACCTAAAGTAGTGTCTGTTGTTATTTCTTTAAATGCAACTTGTAAAGAACCTTTAATATCTAACGTACTTGTAGGATTTTCTGTTCCAATTCCTACTTGCGCATTTAAACTGTTAAGCATCATAACTGAGCTTAATAACACTAATAATTTTTTCATTTGTTTAATTTTAAATTGTTGCCAAATGTAGCAATTGAAAATTCCTAACAAAATGATTTTGAACGTGTTTTGCTAAAGTTTATTGAGTAAAAACTGTCTACTTTTAGTAAAATTTAATGAATAAAAATTATGGATTAGATATAAAATTTATTGAATTTAAATTAGAAGATGAACTCCTTATTTATTAAGTAGTTTATAAAGTATATAATTAATTTAAAATATTAAATTTGTAAAAAATAATAAAGATGGGTGTAGCAGAATTATTACAAAAAAGAAAAAAGGAACTAGCAGAAAAAAATGCTGCTGAAGGTTTAGCTTTTAGAGAAGCATTCAAACAAAATGAGAATGTTATCGAAACTCCATCTGGTTTATTATACGAAATTATTACAAAAGGAGATGGTGTAATGCCTGTAATGAGTGATACAGTTCTTTGCCATTATCATGGAACTAATATAAATAACGAAGTATTTGATAGTTCTGTACAACGCAAAAAACCAGCAGCTTTTCCTTTAGAAAATGTAATAAAAGGATGGGCAGAAGGTGTTTTATTAATGCCTGTTGGAAGCAAATATCGTTTTGTTATAAATCCTGAATTAGGATATAAGAACAGAGAAATTTCTAAAGAATTGGGACCACAATCCACTATGATTTTCGAAATAGATTTATTAGGGATTTTATAGTTTAATAATTATCCAGTTTTTACTGGAGTTTGCATGTTGAGCTTGTCATGTTGAGTTTGTCGAAACATTTATAGAATCCTTATATTATTCTTCGACAGGCTAAGAATGACATATAGAATTAATCAAAATTGTACTTATTTAAAAAAGTTTAAACAACTTTAATGTTTTAGATAATTATCTTAATCTATTATCTCCATTTATCCATCTCAAATCTAACAGAGAATATATTAGAATATAAACCAATTCCACTGTTACCAAAATTTGTTAAGGCATAATCTATAGAGATTCCTTTGTATTTAAATCCTACACCAATGTTTGGTTGTATTTGAGTTTGTTGCTTACCGTTGAACTGTTCTATTTTCTGAAGATTATTTAATCCACCACGAACAAAAATCATCTCATCATAATTTAATTCAGCACCGACTTGCGGAGAAATAGAGAATCCTTTTCCAGAAATAGCAGCATTTGTTTGTTGAAACTCAACACTAAGATCAACCTCACCTAATAGAGATAATCGGTCGTTAAAATCGAATCGTTTTCCCATACCAAATTGTATTTTAGGCATTGTTAACTCAATATTTTCTGCTGGTAAATCATTTAAAATTGTAGGTTCACCATCATTTTGAGGTTCATCAATAACAATCTCTTTTACTTTCTGTTTGTTAATACTCCATGCATTAAAAGTAGTTGTAATATCACGAGCCATAACACCAAAAAACATTTTGTCTTCTGTGCGATATTGTATACCTAAATCAATTCCAAATCCAAAACCTTGTGCAAATTTCCCAATATGTCGGTAAATAACTTTTGCATTTGCACCAAATTGTATGTATTTATTATTGAAAACATTTCCTGCATAAGACATTGTTAATGCATAATCTGCAGTAGAAAACTTAGAAATTCTATCGTAATTTACATTTCCTTGGTTGTCGATTAACTCTGTTGTATTTAAAATATCATCAACACCAAAACGCATCAAAGAAAAGGCAATTGTAGAATTACTTTCTCTTAATGGAATAGCCACAGCAGCATAATCAAACTTTGCTATCGACTGAAAATATTCTGCATGCATGGCAGATGCTTCCCAATCATAATTTACTTCTGTTAAACCAGCTGGATTCCAATAGGCAGCATTTGCATTACCTATATTGGCAACAACTGCATTTCCCATAGCAAATGAACGTGCGTCTGCACCAATATTCAAAAATTCATTTGAATATTTTCTAGCTGCCTGAGAAAAAACAAATTGACTTGTAATTAACGATAAAATAAAGAATGATTTTTTCAAAATAATTTGATTACGAATATAAAAACTCAAAATTAAAGGTTTTATTGTGTTTAAAAAGGATTAGGATAGTTTTTTGTTTGTATTTTTGTCTAGAAAAATTCATTTATGAAATTAATTACAATACCAAATTTATTAACTCTTCTTAATCTTTCTTGTGGCGTTTTGTCGTCAATTTTCATTATTTCTAGTAATGGAGAAATTACTACAACAACTGTAACTATTGTTATGGTTTTAATGATTATTTCTTTGGTTGCAGATTTCTTAGACGGAATGGTTGCTCGATTAATGAAAATTGGTAGTCCAATAGGAAAAGAATTAGATTCTTTGGCAGATTGTATTTCATTTGGAGTTGTTCCTGGTTTAATGTTATTTTCTATGTTTAATCATTTATCTGTTGATTTTATTTATGAAAATCCTAATCTAAAAATTGCAGCAATTTCATTATTCGCTTTTCTAGTTCCGGCTTTTTCAGCTTTAAGATTAGCAAAATTTAATTTAGACGAAGATCAGGCAACCTATTTTAAAGGTTTAGCAACACCATCTAATACATTGTTTATTTTTTCAGTTTTTTCTATTTACTATAACAATGGTAAAATTATTAATACAGAAATAGATCCTTATTTATTAATTTTAATTTCTATTGTTTTTAGTATTTTATTAATTATAGATTTACCATTATTTGCCTTAAAATTTAAAGGATTGAGTTGGGCAGAAAACTATTATAAATTCATATTTTTGATTATTACAATTGGTTTATTAATTTGTTTACAAATTGTTGCAATACCAATTATTATAGTTTTATACATTATGACCTCAATCATATTCAGAAAAGAAATTACAAAATGAAACTAACTAAAAATATTTGTTTCTTTGATTTAGAAACAACAGGAACTAATGTTTCTAAGGATCGTATTGTAGAAATTGCAATAGTAAAAGCATTTACAGACGGAACAAAAGAAGTAAAATCGTGGAAAGTAAATCCTGGAATTCCAATTCCACCAGAAACAACACTTATCCATGGTATTTCTGATGAAGATGTAAAAGACGCTATAACATTTAAAGAACTTGCACCAAAAATTATAGAAATGATTAAAGATTCTGATTTAGCAGGATTTAATTCTAATCGTTTCGATATTCCTTTATTAGCAGAAGAGTTATTACGTAACGGATTCGATTTTGATTTAACAAAACATCGTCCTATAGATGTACAAGTTATTTTCCATAAAATGCAACCTCGTAATTTAAGTGCAGCTTATAAATATTATTGTGATAAAGATTTAGTAGATGCTCATTCAGCAGAAGCTGATACCTTAGCAACATACGAAGTCTTAATGGCACAAATAGAAAAGTACGATGAGTTAGAAAATGATAATAAATTTTTAAGTGAATTTTCTTCTCAACGTAAAACGGTTGATTTAGCTGGTTTTGTACAAATAGATGAAAAAGGAAACGAAGTTATTTCTTTTGGTAAATACAAAGGACAAATTGTTTCTGATGTATTTGCAAAAGACCCTGGTTATTATAATTGGTTACAAAATGCAGACTTCCCACTTTATACAAAAAAGGTTTTCACTAAAATTAAATTACAAAACGGATTCTAAATTATGAAAATTATTTGTGTAGGAAGAAATTATGTAGAACATGCTAAAGAGTTAAATAATGATGTTCCAGATTCTCCAATGTTTTTTATGAAACCAGATTCTGCCATTCTTAGAAAAAACTTTCCATTTGTAATACCAAGTTTCTCTAAAGAAATCCATTTCGAAACAGAAGTTGTAATTAAAATAGATAGAGTAGGTAAAATGATTCAGCCTCAGTTTGCGCATCGCTATTTTTCTGATATCGCATTAGGAATAGATTTTACGGCTAGAGACGTTCAACAAGAATTAAAAGAGAAACGTTTTCCTTGGGAAATAGCTAAAGCATTTGATGGTTCAGCTTTCGTTTCAGATTTTTTTCCAAAAGAAAAATTCGATTTAGATAATCTTTCTTTTAAATTAGATCGAAATGAAGTAAATGTACAAACAGGTAATACAAAAGAAATGATTTTTAATATCAATACTTTAATTGCTGAATGTTCTAAATATTTTACATTAAAAAAAGGAGATTTAATATATACTGGAACACCAGCTGGTGTTGCAAAAATTAATTCTAAGGATAAATTAGAAGGATACTTAGATAACGAAAAAGTATTTGAAGTTAATGTTTTGTAAAATATTCACATTATAAAATAAAAACAAAACCCGATAGAAAGCTATCGGGTTTTATTTTTGAAATTTTATATGTTTATCAATTAAGATTCATCAATTCTTTTGCCTGATTAAGCGCTGCATCTGTAACTTCTGAACCAGAAATCATCTGAGCAATTTCTGTTAATCTTTCTTTTTCAGATAACTCTTTTACATTTGTTTGTGTAGTTTCACCAACAACTTCTTTGTAAACCTTTACTTGATGATTTCCTTTAGATGCAACTTGTGGTAAATGTGTAATAACAAATAATTGCATATTCTCAGCCATTTTTTGCATTACTTTCCCCGTTTCATTTGCAACTTTTCCAGAAATACCCGTATCAATTTCATCTAAAATTAAAGTAGGTAAATGTTGATGCGTCGCAAGTAGCTTCTTTATAGCTAACATTAAACGTGATCGTTCCCCACCAGAAACAGATTTTTCGAAAATTCTAGGTTCCATTCCTTTATTAGCAGAAAATAAGAATACAACTTCATCTTTACCAGTTAAGGTAAAATCTGAAGTTTCGTTTAATTGTATTGTCAATTGAGAATTTTCCATTCCTAATTGTGCAAGCGTTTCTAAAATATTCTTTTTAATTATTTCAATAGAAGAAGTTCTATTTTTTCTAATCTTAATGGCTTGCTTTTGTAATTTATCAGAAATAGAATTTAATTCTTTATTAAGATGAATAATTAAATCGCTTAAATTATCAAAACCAGAAGTTTGGCTTTCGAGTTCGTCACGTTTCTCAATTAATTCTTCTATTGTAATTACATGATGTTTTCTTAGTAACTGGTGAATTAAATCATGACGTTCAGTAATTTCTTGTAAACGTTCAGGATTAATCTCTGAAGCCTCAATTAAAGAACTCATTTCGTTAGAAATATCTTCTAATTCTATTTTAGAAGAAATTAAACGATCATAAATTAAATTGTACTGTGTATTAAAATCTGAGATTTTATTTAGTTTGTTACTCGCTTCATTTAATTGAGAAATAATTCCCATTTCTGGATGCTCCAAAAATTGGTATGTTTCATTTAATGTAGAAATTATTTCTTCTACATTAGACAAAGATTTTATTTCAGCTTCTAACTCATCTAATTCTCCTGCTTTTAGAGAAGCATTGTTTAGCTCTTCCCATAAATGCAATTTATATTCTAAATCTTGAGATTGATTTTCTAACGAGTTTTGTGCTTCTTTAATTTTTTTCTTCGTAATGCTATACTGTTCAAAATCTGTTTTATATTCTTTTAGAATCTCTTTATTATTCCCATAAATATCTAACATTGATAATTGAAAATCAGCTTCAAAAATTTTTGGTGTATTAAATTGAGAGTGAATATCAATTAATAATTCAGACAATTCATGTAAAATAGAAACCTTTACAGGTGTATCATTTACAAAAGCTCTCGATTTTCCTGAAGGCAATAATTCTCTTCTTAAAATAGATTCGTCTTCGTAGTCTAAATCGTTTTCTTCAAAGAATTGCTTTAAATCTAAATTATGAATATCGAAAACAGCTTCTATAATACATTTTTCGTCAGCATTTTTAAGTGATTTTAAATCGGCTCTTTCACCTAAAACTAACTTTAAAGCTCCGATAATAATAGATTTACCAGCACCAGTTTCTCCAGTAATGGTTGTCATACCAGCATTAAAATCAATTTCTAATTGATCAATAATAGCAAAATTGTTTATACGAAGCGTTCTTAGCATTTACTTTTTCATTTTATTCCACTGCGCATCACTATATCTTGGCGCAAGAGCGTTTAAAATTTCTTTTAATTTTTCTATATTAACTGTAGAAGGTTGTCCTCCTGAAAATATCTGACCAATTTCGTTATTTTTTGCAGTTAAGAAAAGTTCTAAAGGATAAAATTGAGAAAAATTTCCACGTTGGTAAAACTCTAGTTGTAATAATGTGTTTCCAATTGTATTTTTTGCACGTGTTTCGCTATCCGACATTAAGTCTAAACCATTTCTATGATATTGATAGCTTATATTTCTTAAAGTTGAATTATCATTTTTTAAGATGTTATTAATTAATGCCATACGAGATTTTAATCCGTCCATTTCGCTCCAACCAGAAAAACTATTGCTAGCTTGTGCAAAATCAGCAATTCTTTTAGACATTTTAAAATATTCTGTTCCACCTTCTTTTGTAAAAGTGTCTGCATCATATGCTAATATCAAATAAATGTAGTAAGTAATAACATCTGTTAAGTTCTTATTACTAAACTTTCTATCATTAAAAATTAATTCTTCGAACTCTTGGTATTGAAAAGAAAAATTATCGTCAGATAAATTAAGAACTGGAGTGTAGTAAGTAGAATTAAAAACAGGTCTTCTAGATTGTACTAAAATGTTTGCTTTAAATTTATTTCCTTGTCTTTCTAAAACATTAATAACAAAATTAGCTTCTATTCTTTCGTGTGTTTTTAATCGTTCGCTGCTCCATTTTGTAGAATTTATAAACGTTGTTAAAGACTTTTGTAACGTTTGATAAACTTGCGTATTTGAGCCTTGTACCATTGAGTAATCTACTTTTACATCAGCGATTAAATTTTGCGAAAACGCAGTGATTGCGAAGCAAATCGAAAAGAAAATAGTAGCGAATTTCTTCATGTTAGTTCTTTATAGTTTAGTTATAATAGTATTGATAATATCTTTTGCAACATCTGTTTTTGTTTTAGCATCAAATTGTTGCATAGATAAATCTTTATCAATAATTGTTATTTTATTTGTATTCTTCTGGAAACCAGCTTCTTTATCTTGCATAGAATTAAGAACGATAAAATCTAAATTTTTCTTGATTAATTTCTTCTTTGCATATTCTTCTTCATTATTTGTTTCTAAAGCAAAACCAACCAATAATTGATGGGTTTTGATTTCGCCTAATGATTTTAGAATATCAGGATTTTTAATCAATTCAATTGTCATGTTATCATCATTCTCTTTCTTTATCTTTTGTTCAGCTACATCCTTTGGACGATAATCTGCAACTGCTGCAGACATTATCACAACATCTACGTTGTTAAATTCTGCATGCATGGCATTATACATATTATTTGCAGAAATTACATCTACACGTCTTATAGGATATCCAACAACAGATTCGTGGCTTGGACCACTAACTAAGGTAACATCTGCACCTAAGCTAGTTGCAACTTTAGCAATTTCGAATCCCATTTTTCCAGATGAATAATTACCAATAAAACGAACAGGATCTATGTTTTCGTATGTAGGTCCAGCAGAAACTAGAATTTTTTTACCATAGAGTGGAAGAGAAGCTGCTATAGATTTTTCTATAAACTGAATAATATTTTCAGGTTCTGCCATTCTTCCTTCACCAACTAAACCACTTGCTAATTCACCTGCCTCTGCAGGAATACAAATATTACCAAAAGAAGTTAGTTTTTCGATGTTTTCTAAAGTAGATGGATGTTTATACATGTCTAAGTCCATTGCTGGAGCAAAATAAACAGGACATTTAGCAGAAAGATAAGTTGCTAATACAAGATTATCACACGTACCGTCTGCCATGTGAGAAAGTGTATTGGCTGTACATGGAGCAATAATCATATAATCTGCCCAAAGCGCATATTCCACATGATTATTCCAATCGCCTTTTTCTCCAAAAAATTCCCATTCAACAGGATTTTTAGACAAAGTAGAAAGTGTTAGTGGTGTTACAAAATTTTGTGCATCAGGCGTCATAATAACTTTTACTTCTGCACCAGTTTTGATAAGTCCTCTAACAAGAAAAGCGGCTTTGTAGGCCGCTATTCCGGCAGTAACTGCCAAAAGAATTTTTTTGCTATGTAAAACAGACATTATTTATCCTCATTTGGATTTCTGTAATATACGTCATTGTCTAACCATTCCTTAACCGCGATTGAAGTCGGTTTTGGTAATCTTTCGTAAAATTTAGAAACTTCGATTTGTTCTCTATTTTCAAAAACTTCTTCTAAAGAATCTGTATGTGCAGCAAATTCATCCAATTTCTGAATTAATTCAGTTTTCATTTCTTGGTTGATTTGTTCTGCTCTTTTTCCCATAATAACAATCGACTCGTATAAGTTTCCTGTTTTCTCATCGATTTTATTACGATCATAAGTTTGTGTTGTTGGTGCTGCACCTATATCCTTGAAATTCATAATGAAAGAATTAAAATTTTATTATTTTATACTATTATTCGTTGTTTATAAAGAAGCTTGTTCAGCTTCAACTTTTTTTCTTGCTGCTTCTATGTTATTTAAAGCTGTTTTAGTTGCAGTAATATCTTTTTCAATTTTTTCTAACAATTTACCAGCCTCATCTTTAAATTTAGTTTCTGGATAATATCTT
The DNA here is from genome assembly GCF_900142565.1 of Chishuiella changwenlii. Lineage (GTDB taxonomy): Bacteria > Bacteroidota > Bacteroidia > Flavobacteriales > Weeksellaceae > Empedobacter > Empedobacter changwenlii. The sequence continues at coordinate 216,834 of NZ_FRBH01000005.1, read as the reverse complement.
GTTAATAAAAGATATTGAGTTTTAGCATCTTGTAAACGTAATTCTTTGTTTTCTAAACGAGAAAAGTTTAAACTTAATTCTGCTTTAGAACGTAAAGAATACATCATAGCTTCTTCTCTAAATTTAGAATCTGGATATTCATCGATCATGTTATCGAATGCAACACCAGCTGCTTTATATTTCATCGTTCTGTAATAAACTTTAGAAATTTCGAAAGCTTTTAATTCTAATTTTTGTCTAAGTTCTGTAATATAATTATTGGCATCATTTACATGAGCAGATTCTGGATATGTATTGATGAAACTTTGTAACTCATCAATTGCTGTATACGTACTTGTTTGATCCAAGTCATATTTCGGCGAATCTTTGTAATATGAGAAAGCAGATTTAAATAGTGATTCTTCTGCACGGCTATCCATTGGATAAGCACCCGCAAAACTTTTAAATTGATGACCAGCTAAACGAAAGTTTTTTTCGTTAAAATTAGCTTGCGCCATATTATGAGCAATATCTGCTGCTTTTTCTGTTCCTACAAAAGATGTCGAAATTTTCTCGTACAATTCATTTGCTAAATCATATTTACCACTTTCATACAACTGTGTTGCTAGGGTAAAAATTTCATCTTTATCCGTACTTTTCATCGCTTTATTGTAAGTCTTATTACAAGACATTACAGAAGCGCCAATTAAAACTATAAGGCTTAGTTTTTTAAACATTCTGCAAATTTAATAAAATTTGAGGACTAAAGTATAAAAAATATTCTCTAATCCTCTTAATAAAATCTCAAAATTTTAATTTATTCTCCTGCTGGCGCAACACTTATTGTTACAATATCACGATCAAATAAATATAATCCACCTTTATCAGAACCAATAAGGTCTAATTTATCTAATATATTTCTTGCTAATTTTTCTTCTTCAATTTGCTCAGAAACATACCATTGTAAGAAATTGTGAGTTGAATAATCACTTTCTTTTAATGTTAATCCTACGATTTCGTTAATAGAATCTGAAACGAAAATTTCGTGATTAAGAATTGCTGTAAATATATCTTTTAATGTAGAAAAATCTTGTTTTGGTTCTTCTATTTGAGGAATGTGAGCTTTTCCACCTCTTTCATTGATAAATTTTACCAACTTTAACATGTGTGTACGCTCTTCGTCAGCATGTCCATATAAGAAATTTGCTGTTCCTTCTAATCCTTTAACTTCTGCCCAAGAAGCCATTGCAAGGTATAATTGAGAAGAGTCACCTTCTAATTTGATTTGCTTATTTAAAGCTTCTAATACATTGTCTTTTATCATAGTTGTTTGTTTTAAATATTTATTAATAATTGATTTATTTTGTTAGTTAACTCTTCTGAAGCTGGTACTAAAGGTAATCTAGTTTGAGCTGAACAAATTCCTTTGTTAGATAAAACTGTTTTAATTCCACATGGATTACCTTCTTCAAAAATAGCTCGAGTAATTTCTACCGCTTTATAGTGTTTTTCATAAGCAGCATTTACATCTCTATTTAATCCTTCTTTTATCATCGAAGAAAATAATTGAGGAAGCCCTTGTGCTATAACAGAAATAACTCCAGATCCTCCAGCTAATACCATAGGTAAAGCATATTCATCATCACCTGATATTATATGAAAATCTTCGCGATTGTTTGTTCTTAAAATATCTGTTGACTGCAAGAAATTTGGTGAAGCTTCTTTTATTGCAACAATATTTTTAAATTCATTTGCTAAACGAATTGTTGTTTCTGGATCTATGTTAGAACCCGTTCTACCAGGTACATTGTACAAAATAATATTGGCATCAGTGCTTTCTGCAATAGCTTTATAATGCTGATAGATACCTTCTTGGTTTGGTTTATTATAATAAGGAGAAACAGTAAGAATTGCACAATATTCGCTTAAATCAGTTTCTTGGTATTCTTTTATAACTTCAGCAGTATTATTGCCTCCAATTCCTAAAACTAATGGAACACGTTTATTATTAGCCTTCTTTATAGTTTCTATTACCTTTTTCTTTTCATCATTTGTTAATGTTGCAGCTTCAGCTGTTGTTCCTAATATAACCAAGTAGTCTACACCACCATCTATATTATAATTAACTAATTTTTCTAAACTTACGTAATCTACGCTACCATCTTCATGAAAAGGTGTAACTAAAGCAACTCCTGTCCCAACTAATTGTTTCATTTTTTGAAATGTATTATTAAATATTAATAATAAGGTTAAAATTCGGAATTATATCTTGAATAATCAAATTATGGACTAAATCTCTAATTTGTCTTAGATTAAATCTAAAGTACGATACAATTTGTTTCAAAATTAATGAATTATTAATTGTCTATGAAATTTAAGTTGCTGTATAAAAAAAATAGTTATTCAAAAATTTGAATAACTATTTTTTATCTTTTAATAAAAACTTCTTAGTTTAATGTGTATTTAAATCCTAAAGAGAATCTTCCTGCTTCAAAATTAGAATCGTTAGATAAATTCCACCAAGGTTTCCAATCGAAATGGAAAGCTAATGGAGCACTAGGAATTTTATATTCTAAACCTACTTGTGGACGAATAGCGAAATACGTTTTGTCATCAAAACGACCTCCGTCAACAAAAGATAATTGTGGACCAACACCTACAAACCAGTTTAATCCGTTTGCACCATTTATTGACTCATTATATGTATAATCAGCTCCTAAAGTTGTTATTCCATCACCAAACATAACTTGTACGTTACCTGCATTTCTTCCATCGAAAGAATGTTTAAATTGAGGTCCGAATAATGTTTCACCATCACCTAAATCAACAACAAGTCCTAATGCATTTTTATAATCTTGTGCATTTGCTTGAGCAACGCCTAATACCATAACGGCAGCTAATAATAATTTTTTCATTTTATTTATTTTAAACTATAAAACCATTTTAACATTTACAAAAAGCGTGCTAGTTTTGTTAAAATTAACAAAAAAAATATTAAATATTTTTTAAGTAGTTAAAATTCAATAATATAAAATCTTGAAAAATATTTTTATTTTTTCAGTTCCTTTATTCGAGCTTTGTTTCGTCCATCTAATAAAGATACACATGCCCAAATAGCTGCTGGTAGCCAGCCAATAAGTGTTATTTGCAAAATAAAACAAACGATAGCATGTAAAATTTTTCCTCTTAATAAAAAAGATAATGGAGGAAGAAGTATAGCAATAAGAATCATATGTATAAAATTATATTTTCATTAATAACCAAAACCAAGCACTATTAACATCTCCTTGTTCTAATAATTTGGCTACAACTTGATGTCTAACTTCAATCGGTTTAAATTTTTCTAAATCTAAACGCTCTTCTAGTTGATGTTTAAATTTTTCAACCATTTCATCTGTAGGTAAAGTTTCTACATTTCCTAATTGACCTAAATTATTTCCTGTTAAGAATTTTGAGTTTTTTACTTCGGTTGGTAAATTGTCAATTCCTAATCCGATAGTTCTTGTAGGCTTAGCTACTTCGAAAATAGATTCAGGTATTAGTCGAGAATAAAAGTCATCTCCTAATCTGGCAACTAAGTCTAAATCGTAAGGAGATACATTTTCGTTTTCATCTAATAATTCTTCTCTTACATGTATACGTACTATTTCAGCAATAATAAGGTTTGCTGCTCCTGGTTCATTTGTTATAGAAATTACATCTCTCACTTTACATTCTAACTGAAAAGGACTTTCCGCAACACGAGGAGGTTTTACAATTTCGGACGGAATAGCTGTTAATCCAGCTTTCTCAAATTCATTCACTCCTTTTGGATATTCAACGCTTGCTAATGATTGTTGTTGTACGATATTATAATCTACAATATTTATAACACATTCAGAATGCTCTAAAATATTATCTAACGTGTGCTTTGTTGATCCGTCTCTCATTTTGCGTAAAGGAGAAAATACACAGATAGGTGGATTTTGTCCCATTAAATTAAAAAATGAAAACGGACTTAGATTTACATTGCCATCTTTATCTATTGTACTTGCAAAACAAATAGGGCGAGGCGAGACAGCATGTTTTATTAAATTATTGAAAGTTTTTGTATTAGGTTCAAATGACTTTGTAAGCATCTTGAATGATATTTTTTGTTGACCTAAAGATGTGCAGAATTTATCTAAATTCCTAATTAAAGATTAACTAGTGGTATTTAAGTGGTATATTTGAAAAGCGAGAGGGTAAACAAATCCAACTATTTATGGTTACTGAAACAAAGTTTGAGTAATCTTTGCGTGAAAATTAATTGAGAAAATATTAGAGTGTTTAATATTTTTTTAAGTGTCTAATGATGAATTGAATAAAAAAAATGCCCCGAAGATAGTCGAGGCTCTAAATGTTTTCACAACGGATGAAAATATCTTTATTTTCTATAAAATACTTAATATTAATAATATACAAATTAACTTACTATTTATCAATTACATATACGCTTAATTTAAGTGTGTGGTAAAAGGTAATTGTATGCAATAAAGTGGTGTAATAAGTTTAAATATGTATTTTTGTTTGCGTAGAATTTAAATTACGCAAACAATGATTAGTGCTCAAATTATAGTTGATCCTAGAATTGCCACAAAGAAAGGTTATAGATTAAGAATTAGGATATACGAAATCGGCAGTAGATCTTACAGACATATTTCACTTAAAAAGTATCAGCAATCTAAAGAATTAATTAATGATATTGAAGTTAGAAGAGTTCAATTTGAAATTGATGGGAAGATAGAATACTGTAACAAAAATAAATTAGATTTAGATGCTGCGTTTGAAGTTTTTAAAAACGGCATACCTATTAGTGATGAAGATTTAGAAATTAAAGTTTTAGAAGCTAAATTATTAGAATTAAAGAGGAAAAGAGAAACTATAGGATTTGTAGCTTTTTATAATTTATTTATTGATAATAAGACGCAAAAACACGAAAATGTAAATTTATTTAAATCTGCTTTAAACCATTTCAAGATGTTTTTAACGGCTAAGAAAATAAATGATATAGATATTAATCAAATTGATTACAGTCTTGTTAATGATCTTGATTTATATTTTAAACAACATGAGAGTGAAAGAAAAATTAAACAACTTTCTAATAGAACTATTAATAGTTATTTTTTAAGATATGCAATTGTTTTTAATGAAGCTCATAAGTATGAAAAATACAACGTCAAAGCTGAGAACCCTTTTAAATTAATTAAACGGAAAGCAGTAGAAGAATCAAATGTTAAGAAGAATTATTCTCTAAATTCACTCAAAAAATATTTTAATACTGATTTTGATGATTTGGGTTCTAATTTGTTTTTTTCATATGATCTGGTAAAGAAAATACATATGTTCCAATTATTGATAGGAGGTGTAGACTTTGAAGATCTATCTCATTTAAAATGGTCAGATATAAAGGATGGAAGAATAATATTTAAGCGACACAAAAATAAAAGATTAAATAACGGAGGAAAAACAATTAGTAATAAGTTATTCGATACTGCATTACATATAATTGATGAATTAGGAACTAAAGAAAGTCAATTTATTTTTTCATTCATTCCAAGTGTTAAAGAAGATTATAAGGGATATCGTTTAGCTATTGAAAGATTTAATAATTCGTGCAGAAAAATAGATAAACAATTTTATTTTTCAGATAGTAAACTGAGGTCTAAAACAATGCGATATACATTTAGAACTATCGCTGGAAATCTTATGATAAATCAAATGATTATTGAAAATTTAATGGGACATTCTAACAATAGTGTATCAATGGGGTACCAGGGAGCTACACCTTATGAAATTCAAGATATGGAGCATTTAAAGATAATTGAAACAGTGTTTGAATAATATATTATCATCCAAATACTGTCAAAAAACAGCAATAGTTTTACCGTTTTTTTTGAACATAATAGTTTCATTTTGATTATGTTTGTTTTTAAATAAAAAACCTAACACATGAACATGAAACTTAATGAAATTGAAAAACTAATTGATTGCTATTCATTTAATTACAGAAATTCCTCAATGAAAGATATTGAAATAGGGGAGTTAATTAAATTAGATATAAACAATTTAATAGATGAATATAATGAACCAGAAAATTGGGAATTTAATAACAACTCAGGTATCTGTTTATTTTTAAATGCAGAAAAAACTATAATACATATTATTCAAGCTGTACAATTAGGTCCTGGTATTTCAGCACATTTTACTTTATCTGGTTTAAAATCAAATTGGAAGAAAAATGAACCCAAATTTATATTACCTATTAAAGTTCCTGATGAATCTAATTTCGAAAGACACTCATTAAAAGATTTTTTGATAAATCATAAAAAGTTTTATAAAATATAGCCATGTATACTCATTAATGAGTATATTTAAATCAAATAAAATTTTTAATGAAAATTGATGTTTTAGATCTAGATTGGAAAAAAAGGCAGTTAATGCTTGAGATTGAAAATGAGAAAAGTCTTTATTTACAAAGTTTAATAGCTAGAGTTCTTTTTGATATTATACAAAATAAGAAGATACCTTATTTTGAACGTTTAACAGAAATTTATCTTCATGTTAATGATTTAAAAGAGCCTAATAATCCTAATTATTTTAGATTAGATTATCCAGAGAACCTAGATATTTTAAAAGAATATTACAAAGAAGTAATTAAAATCATTGATGAAATTATAGAAAAACAATAAAGCTCTTTAAAAGAGCTTTTATTTTTTATTTATCTGTGTATTTAGATTTTTCTTTTTTGTCTTACTAGATTATTTACGACTCCAAGAATCAACACAGTATCTTCTTCATTTAATTGAATAGCATCTAGTTTAAAATTTATTTACTCTCTATTTGCTCTTTCTTCTTTGTTACTTTGACATGAAAACACATAATTTATTGAATTATAAATACAATAAAATTAGAAAATTATTACAATTTATTTAGGTAATTATATATTATTCTAAAATATTTTTTAGTGTTTAGAATTTTTTTAATAACAAGGTAAAAAAAGCTTCAAAAGAAGATTTTTGTATTGTTATTTACGAAAGACAAATAATAAAACAAATTTATTAATGTTGTTTTTGGGTTAAAAAGAAACCCTTAAATTAAGGGTTTGTCTATTAATAAGGTAAATAAAAATCAAAAAAACAAAGTATAAATAAACTAGAAAGAGATATAAATATAAGATCTTTCATTTGAAAACCATACCAATTAAAAGTTGATTTCATAAATCTAAACCTTCCAATTGTATTATCTAGAATAAGCCATAAAAGACCTACACTAACAATAAACGTTGCAATAACAGAAATTGTATTTAATAGGATGTTCATTTTACTTATTTTTATATTGTAAAATTATAAAATTATTTTGGTAAATCTTGATTCTTATCGAATTGTTTTAAAAAATCTTTTAATTCCTCAGGATCTTTAATTTTTAAACTATTCTTATATTTATTCCAAATATCTTTTTTCATAGCATCATTCGTTACTGCTTGATTTTCTGAAATTATTCTTTGACTTCTATCATCAAGAAACTGAGAAATCGAAGTTATTAGTCCAGGAATTCCATTAGTTTTAATTGAAAAATCACCATATTCTAGACCTCCACCCATTGTCGCAATAATTAAGGAAGCAATCAGGATACCTTTTTTAGTTTTTGATTTTAAATCTACATTTCCAGGACTATTTATATTAACAGATACTTCAAAATCATCAGATGAAACGTCACTAATATTGTAATGATTACAAAATTCATCAACTAAATCTAACAGCTCAAATCCTAGACCAAATAAATCTTTAGCCTTTACAACCTCTGCCTCAACTCTTATAACATTATGAGCTTCATCATTAATAACAAATAAGTCATTCAAAGACCGTTCAATTACTTCTGCATAACTACTTATATCGCAGATAGCCTGGTGGTTAGTGAACATTTTGTATAAATATGGGTCAAGTCTATCACGTCTTATTTCTTTGATCCATTTTACACGTTTTAATAAAGGATAATCATAATCAAAAACTCTTTTTTCTTCAGGTTTTAATTCTGCAATTAACCCTTCCGTTATCTCACCAAAACTAATTATTTCTGAATTTGTAGAAGGGATAATAACTATATCACCTTTTTTTAACTCTTTGTAAAACTTATAAACTTGTCCAGCTATTAAACCTAACTTACGTGGAGTAATATCGTCATCTAAGTCAAATTTATCATAATAATTTGATAGCTTTTGTTTTAGTTTTTCTAGAGATTCTTTTTTATTATTTTCATTACAAATATCATTTATCTCAGATAATTTTATCTCTGAATGATCTAATCCAACAATTTTATAATCTATAAATAAGTCATATAAACTTCCAGATTGTGTTCTGATTAACCAGTATTTCTTGTATTCAGAAATAGTAAATAAATTATTTGATAATTGTTCTATAACATCTTTTATTTCAAGCTCGTTCATTTTAGAATTAATTTTTGCAAGATTAATATTTAAAAGAATTTAAACCTTACGGTTTTCCGTAAACCCATAAAATAACTAATAGATCATCGCAATTAAAATTTATTATTATAGATTTAAAAAATTACTAAATTTATTATCTTATAATATAAATCTAGTAAGTGAAACTATTTGAATATGTAAAAAGGAGAAATGGAGTTCCTATTGGAAATGCAAAGTCACTGCAGTATAATTTGCAAAGATCAATCGGTGCAAAAAACTTTTCTACATTTTGGAATTTTTGGAATCCTATTTTTGGATACTATCTTGGGGTAAATGTGTTTAAGCCTTTAAAAAGAATATTTCCGACAACAATTTCTTTAATTTTAACATTTATTTTTTGTGGAATGATTCACGATTTTGTTACCATATTATTTAGAGATGATTTATCATTATTCTTTTCTGTTTGGTTCTTATTTATGGGAATAACTGTTGTAGTAACAAAGTATATAAATTATGACTTGTCAGAAAAGAAATGGATCTATCGAGCAATTACAAATGTATTAATAATAGGGTTTTGCTTACTAATTACAATTCTATTGAATGGTTTTGTGAAATTTTAATGATTTGTATTAAAGTAAAAACTTGATAACCTTGCGGTTTTTCATAACCTCATAAATAACTAGAAAAGTGTTGACTAGTTTTGTAAAATTAATTATTTGAAACAGAAATAAGAGGTATATTTATATTGCTTTTAAAGTGTTTCAATTTTAAATGGATATTAATCATAGCTAATATAAACTCTAACTAAAAAAAATAAAAATTTATGAAGAAAATTTTATTTATCAATGTAATGTTTTTGTCTGTTTACACTTTTTCACAAGTAGGGATAAATACGCCTATGCCGCAAGGTATTTTACATGTAGATGCTAAAAACAATAATTCCACTACAGGATCGCCAACATTAGAGCAGCAGTCTGACGATTTCGTAGTAAGTGCAAATGGTAATATTGGTATTGGTACAACAAATCCAGATACTTCTGCTATTTTAGAATTAAATGTAAATCAATTAGCTGATGGAAATAAAAAAGGATTTTTAGCACCAAAATTATCTTTAAAATCAAGAGTTGATATTTCTACTATTCCAAATCCAGCTGTAGGACTATTAATTTATAATTTAGGGATTGAACCTACATTTACTTATAAAGGCTATGTGTTTTGGAATGAAACAGAGTGGAGAGCGATTGATGGATCATCTTTAGCTGAAGGAACAATTGGATCGATTACTTGTAATTCAGTTACATTAATACCTAGTAATTATACTACTGGAGTACCATACAATGGAACCATGAATGTACCATATACTGGAGGAAATGGAGGTACATACCAAGCTCAAACATTAGGGCCCATTAATGGTTTAACTGCGAGCTTATCTGCAGGTAATTTTGAAAATGGAGCTGGCGCTTTAAGTTATAATATATCAGGTGTACCAACAGTATCAACACCTAATACTACAACTTTTAATATTTCTTTAGGTGGACAAACTTGTAGCGCAGTAATAGGGGGTGGAGATGTTATTTCACCTGGTGATTTAGTTTATTATAGAACGATTATACCAGCCTCTGTAGGTGGAGGAGGAAATAATGCTACAACTAGCTCTAACTGGATGAATTTCTATGCAAGTGATTTACCAGTCATAGGAGGTAAGCTAAGGCTTGACGGATATTTTAGTGCTCCTGTTACTGGTTCTGGTACAATTTCATTCAATCCTAGACTTGTTAATGTTTCAGATAGCCCAGTCAGATTTTTCTTTAGTGCAATGACAACAGTTGATAATTTCAATACTGCTAATATTGTTTTATCAGCAAATGGTGGATGGGTGAATCTCGACAATGGGATTTATAATGGTTATGGAGAAAATAACACTACATCAAATCCTAGTGCAGCAGTAACTTCTGTTGGTCAAGCTAATACGGAGGTAGTTACAGTGGATTTATCATTAGATGATAAATGGTATAGAATTTATTATTATCCCATAATTGATAATAATAACACTACTTCAATTGCAGATGATCAAAGAAAAATATTCTTATCAATTCAAAGATTATATTAAACTATAACTAACATTTTAATTAAACAAAAGCTCCTTTTGGAGCTTTTGTTTAATTTACAAATTAAGATTAAACCTTTATTATAGACGAGAATCTATCTTCAAAATTTACAAATATTAATTCACAAAATCTTCCAAAATAATCACCTTCTAAATCACTTAAATTACTTTTAAAGCCATCAAATGTTATTACCTCTACTTCAAGTTTAGTATTATTTTCTATAGATTGTAATTTAATCACTCCTTTATCTCCACATTGACTATTGTGAATTAAATATTTATATTTTTTATTTATATATATATATCCCAATTTTCAAACTCTCCATTAATGATCATCTTTATGATTTTATCTTTTAAACCATTTGCTCTCGATACTATAAAATGCAATTTCATATTTTAGATTTTATAGCAAAATTAAAACATATAAAAAATTAAACCTTAAGAGTTTCCATAACTATAGAATATTATAAGTTTATGATATAAAAAAAGCTCCTACTGGAGCTTTATTTATTTCTTGATTTTATTCTTGTTTACAACATACAAAGTTTTAATACTATACTTTATCGTAAGCTTTTTTATCATAAGAATTCTTGATTTTATCATTTATAAGAAGGTTGGAATCAATATTATTAAAAAGTGTATATTTCTCAATTAATGGTTTAAATTTTTCCCTTCCATTTTTATGTAAACAATTATAAAATAATAATATTTGTTCTGAACTAGATAATTGAGCTCTAGCTATTGAAATATATCTATTTTTGTCGATGTCATCTGTATTATCAATTAATTTGATGATGTGGTAATATGTCCTAAAATAATGGCTTAAATGATTTTTGTGGCTAAGGTAAAAATCTTCATAAGTGCTAATTACAATATCTAACTCATTTTTATTTTCTCTACGTTTTCTATACATTAAATTATATTCTAATATTCTATCCAATTCTATTGCTAGGTAATGAAAAGATTCTCTACCTTTATTTATAAAATCATCCATAGAATTTTGTATCTCCATAGAATTTACAATTGAATGAAATAAACTCAACATTTGAAAAAAAGTATTTTCAAATTTTTGAATTTTTAAAGTATCATTTTGAAGAGTCATTTCTAACCTTTGATTCTTTAATTCTAACCTGTTTTGTTTTAATTCATATTGATTGTATAATATTTCAAGTTGTTGTTGTAATAACTGTTGTTTTTGACCTAAAAATGCAACGTAAACAAATAACAAACCTGCTAACGACCATATTGCAGCAACTGAACCTGAAAGAAAATCTCCCAATTCATTTAAATTAAATTTATTATTAGGTTTATTTAAACTTTGTATTCTGAAATAATAAACTGTTGAAAATAATAAAATAATAAGACCAAATACTACTAAGAACCATGCAGTGCCAATGTAAAACTTAATATCTTTCTTAAGTTTTTTTACTTGAGATTTAATTTTTCTCTTTTTAGTTTTTAAACTTAAATCCCATTTTTCTAATATTAAATCAGAATTATCTTTATTACCTTCGGTCATTATAAAAAAGGATACGTTATTTAATTAAGTAGAGTGTAGTTATTTTGCAATACTAATATTTATAAGAATTTAAACCTTACGGTTTTCCGTAAAACGATTTTAAATTTTTATTTTTAAAACATTTAGATCTCTTTATATGTAGTTTATTTTCCTTTAAAGCACAACAAAAGCTCCGAAGAGCTTTATTTATTGTTTATGAGATTAATTTAGGTAAATAATCTAATGCTGATGGATCTCTTTCTTTAAAATATTTTTGAGCATTTTTAGGAATCCATACATCATAAACGAATTTTCTAAAAATAGGTATAGCTTCAATAGGATACATTCTTGCACTTACATCATCTCTATCATCAGGGAATGAATGATCGTATAATTTATATAAATCTTTAAATTCGGAATCTATACTTTTTAAATATGTAGAAAACATTCTTCCAACAGAAATATCTGGATACATTCCTTTTCCTGTTTCTCCTTTGTCTGGTATTCTATATCCGTGTTTTTCTAATTCAGCATAAAGAGTTACAAATAATTCACTTATAACTGAGAAATAATTTCTGTCTATTTTATGAAAATTATCTTGATATCTTACATAGAAGTTAGGTACTTCTTCTCTGTTTATTTTACCGTAGAAACCTTTTTTACGAATAGAAGGAACAACTTCTTCGAATAACCAATTTTCAAAATCCTCTGCTGCTGGAAGTTGAGATTTAATTATTAAACGATAGACATTAGGTTCGTTTATTAAGGTAAAGATTTGATTTCCACTAGAAGTAGGGATATCGTGTTTCACGACACCCTTAGGTTTACAATGTCTACCGATAGCATCAGATGCATTTTTATACCCTAATGTTTTAGCTACGTCTGTAGCGGAGAACCATATTTCACCTTCTATTTCTACTGTTCGTATTTCATTGAACATTTGTTCTTGATCTGATTTATGGAATTTATGTATAGATAATTGCATAATATATACTTTCTGCAAGTATAACCCCTTAGGTGTACATAAAAAAAAGGAAACCCGTAATTGCATTGGATTTCCTTTAATAATTAATTCTCTAATTCATTATAGAATTTAACTATGTCTTTAATTGATTCAGTGAAATTATATATATCATCTATTTTAGATAATTCACTTTTTATTTCTGCTTTATTCTCATTAAAAATTCCTATTTGCAATCTTCTTTCAGTGAAATATAAGCGACAAATAGGTTTTCTATTATTGTCATCAAATAAAATTGCAAAATACGACTGCGCGTCTCTATAATGGATTTTTTCGGAGGGAGCAACAGCTGTTGAAATTGCTTTTACTATAGCAAAACCATCTAATTCATCTTGAGTAGTAATAATTTTAGTATCATTAAGCTCTTCAACTTCATGTTCTTCTTGTTTTATAGTTTCTTTGCTTAATGCTGTCTGTAGTCTATTTGTAACAATTTCACTAAAATGTTGATTAAATGAATTTTTCACTAAAATAGTAAACTGTTCTAATACTTTCTGAGTAATTATAGAAGGGTAAATTTGTTTAGCAAAATGTCTTACAAAATCTGGACTTGGATTATTTAACTCTTCATTTATTAAAACTTTAAGCTCATTAGTGTATTTTAAATCACTAGCTGTATTAACTATTTTTTCAAAATCAAATTGTGATTTATGAAACTTACGTAGTTCTTCTATCTGATTATCCTTTATATGAGTTATGTCAAAACTAAAAAAAGGTTTTTCATCCATTTTATTTTGTTCAACTAAATCTGTAAAAAATTTATACTCTATACCATTTGTAAGTATTGCAAATTTAGCTTTTGTAGTGTGAAAATATCTAAACAATTGTGATGCATTGTTTATTGATAATTGAGCTGCGTGATGTTTACATTCAATAAGAATTATTGGTTCACTATCTTGCATTATAGCATAATCAATTTTCTCACCTTGTTTTATACCTAAGTCAGCAGTAAATTCAGGTACAACTTCAAAAGGATTAAAAACATCATAACCCAGTTCTTTTATAAATGGCATTATAAAAGCATTTTTTGTAGCCTCTTCAGTATTAACTTGAGGCTTTAATGCTTCAACTCTTTCTCCTATTTTTTTAATTAATTCTTTAAATTCCATAATATTAATTTTGTAACAAGATTAATATTTATAAGAATTTAAACCTTACGGTTTTCCATAATAATAGAATGTTTTAGTTTATGATATAAAAAAAGCTCCTACTGGAGCTTTTTATTTATATAATTAATTTTTATAAATATCTACTTGTAATCAGGGTATGAAACATTAAACTCATCGTTAACCTTCCATATTACACCATCTTTTGTTTCAAATCTAATTATTGATTATCCATTGCATAACATATTCTTTTTCCCCTGTCGAATCATCTATTGAATTATCAATAATTGAAAATCCTTGACTTTTATAAAACTGAACAGTTGGTTCGTTTTTACAATAAACTTTTAGTTCTAAATTATTACGAATACTTTTTACAAATTTCATCAATTCTTTTCCTACACCCATTCTTTGGTTTTCAGGAGATATAAATATTGATGCTAAATACTGATTTATTAAAGCGACAAATCCTATTATCTCCCCAGACTTTATAATAACATAATTTTCAGATGAGGGTAAATATATAGTTTCCATTGCTTCTATATTTTCTTGCCAGTATGCTAAAGGAATAAAGTCATGCGAAATTACAGAAGCTTTATACCAAATATCAACCATTATTTTAATGTCCTTATGTGTTGATTCTCTAATTGTAAAATCCGTTCTAATATTTATCATAATTAAGTTATTCTTTGATCAGAGATCTATTTTTAAAACATTTAAATCTCTTTTTATGTTGTTTATTTACCTTTTCCATTGTAAACATCTTCTCCAAGATTATTATTTACGTTTTTAATCTCCTTAACGGTTCCATCCATAAAGGTGACTTTCATATAAGTAATTACTAAGTAAGAAATAACATCATTTACATCATAAAAAAGATTATTAAATTCAACGCTTGAAAATTCATCGTGTTTTAAAGGTCCAATAACTCTTGGTCTAACAACAGTTTTTCCAAAATAATCAGACTGAGCGTCACCAACTTGATTATAGGAACGTACGGTTAATTCTATATATTTAATTGTCTTCTTGTATCCATTATAGAATTGTAAATCAAGACCAAAAGCATCAGAATAATCTTCATATACATATTCTTTCGATGTAATAATTAATCCTTTCTTTTGATAGTTTTCATACTTCCTAATCTCTTTATCAGATTCTTTTATAATTAAGCTTGTGATAATGTATTTAGCAATATTTGTTCTTAATTCAGCACCTTTATCTTTACTTCTTCTTAAATACTCTCTTTCAAGTATATTTTCTGAATCGTTTGAAAAATCTTCTTCTTTAATGTAAATAGGATTTTCATAATCATCTTTTAAAAAACCTTTAAAAATTCTATTAGGAATATATTCTACAAGCAAAACAGGTGTAGGTTCTTCTACGTATGTTGCATTTTTAGAATATAAATCTTTTGCATCATTTAATGAACGGTAGTACTTTCCGTATGTATTTATACCACTTATAAAATAAGTAGAGTCGTTCAATTCTCTTTCTTGAGCAAAAGAAAAATTAAATATTAGTAAGAATGTAAATAGTATAAGTTTTTTCATATAGCTAAATTAACATTTGTATATGTTTTATAATTACGGTTTTCCGTATTTACAATTGTTTTCGTTTAATTTTTCCTTTTACTATAAACGGTTATTTAACTACTTTTCCGTTTTCTACAACTATTGAATCAAAAAGACTTAATTTGTATTTGCCATCTTTAGCTAGTTTGTCTCCTATGAAAGCTGAATCACCAATTTCATATCCAGTATTTAGTTTTGTTTTAATAATTAATTTATCTCCACTCAATGTAAGAAAATTTACAATGTTTTTAGTTTTCTGTATATTTTCTGAAGTAGGATTTAAATCGAATACCTCATTTCCTTGTTTTAAAACTTTTTCAAGTAATTCGTTGGTCTTTTTTAACTCGTTAGATAAAGCATTTTTGACTGCAGAATAAATTATAAAATAAGATATTATTAATGATATAATTGCAGATATTATAAAGATTCCTTCCATGTAGTGTTATTTTTTGTACAATTATAAAGTGTTTCAATCAAATAAACTTACGGTTTTCCGTATTTACAAAGCTAGTTTCTTACTATGAGTTGAAGCTACAACTTGAAATAAAGCTGTTACCATTGATATAGGAACCTCTTCGTAATCTGGGTAATCAAATTTATCTTCATCTAAAGGTTTAGGTATAAGAACAAGGTTTTTATTTTCTTTATCTCTTCTTACTTTTTTAATAGTTCTTAAGTCGTTTGATGTTACAACAGCATAAATTTCTCCTTGAGGAAAATAGTTTTGCCATTCTGGAACCTCTCTTAATCCTAAAATATCATCATTTCCTAGTTCTTTAGACATAGATTTTCCAGAATTCTTAATTGCAAACTGTGCATTATGAAATTCTGGTAAGTAAAAATAATAAGAAGGTGTTATAGTTTGGTCATTAAAAATTTTAGTGAAACCAGAATAAAAATCTACATCATAAAAAGGAATCTTTTTAATAGGCAACTTCTCTATTTCTTCAACTTCTAATTCTTCAACGTCAGTTTGGTCATTCAACATATTACCTTGTCCAGTTTCTATCCATTTTTTATTAATTATTGGATACTTATCAACTAATTTATTAAAAAAACCTTCAGTTTGATATTTTTCAACTCCATTTAAAATAGCTGATAAGTTAGGTTGAGGAATTTCTATTATTTTAGCTAACGCAGTATTTGTTTTTATTTTATAAGTAAATTTAATATATTCTACTATATTAATTATTCTTTCTGTTATATTTATACTATTATTTATAGTATTATCTTTTTCTTTCATATATTTGTATGAATTAAAAATTTATAGTTATGGTTGAAAAAAGTATTAGTGAAGAGGTGCGAATTACACTTAAACATGAAATTAATAACATAAAATACACTTCACTATTAAATAAAAATTCTCAATTATATAGAGAAAAATCAGAACTTAAAATTGAGAATGAATTTTTGCTTTTCTTATTCTTTTCATCATTGTTTGTAAATTTTCTATTCCTTCTTTATTTCCTAAAAACATTGGTTTTAAGCTAACTATTAAGCCTAGCGCTTCGTCTAATTGGTAGTTGTTTTTAAAATCAATACCGTTTTGACTGTATTCCATCAAACCTTTTAAAACTCCGTTTTTTAAAATATCATTACGATTGTGACTCAAGCTTATTAAATCATATCCGTATTTAATAACCTCATAATCCTCTTGCTTAGCCATAAAATAATTAAATAAACTTTCAGCAAGTAGTATTCTATTTAAATCGATTGAATTAGCAATACTCGACATATTGCTTAAAGTTTCATCTTTTTCTTTTTTAAAATTAAATAACGCGAAAATTTGCCAACCTACTAAAACAGAGGTTAACAACGCTAATATTCCTACTAAAATAGCCATCCAGTCTGTTTTCATAGGTTCAGATCTAACCCAACTGATGCTTAATGCAATTAATGATACTATAATACTTACTACGCTAATCCATCCAGAATTATTTTTTAAAATTTTATTCATCTTAAATAATTATTAATCAGTTTGTTGTAAAAATTACAATATTTTATACTAAAAAATATAGTATAAAATATTGTGTATACTATAAATTATAGTATATTTGTAAAACAAAATACAACTGGGTACAAAGTTACTCAGTTGACAATAAACAAAAGTAACGAAAATACCTTAAAAAATACGTAAAAAACACGCCATATGGAAAAAGGAAGAAAGCTAAGTAAGATTTATGAATCATTTGAAAATGGTATAGATCAAATTAAGACTAAAGATTCTGTTTCTTTTAGAAAAGAAGTTATGAAGCAGCTTTCTATTTCATCTAATACTGCTTTTTACAAAAGAATAAAAGGACATAGAGGTCATTCATTAGCAGAAGTGGCAGCTATCAATAAGTTATTTGAAAAGTTTGGAGTTACTGAAAATATATGGTCAGAACCAACTCCAGAACCAATACCTATAACAGAATAAAGAAACATACCCGAAACATACTATAAAATGGAAGTAGAATTATCCCCTAAAGAGATACAGGTTGCAAGATTATTAGCTAAAGGATTATCTCACCAAGAAGTAGCGGACAAAATACATCGCTCGAAGAGAACTGTCGAATCTCACGTAAGAAGTATTTACGACAAAACAAGCATAAAAAGAAGGTTAGGAGCATTAACGCTCTGGTTTATCCAATCACCTTACAACATAGCGGTTTAATCTTAACCAACCTAAAAACGAAAACAAGGATATCAGTCTAGGGACTTTAAATATATGAAGCGTTCTTTTTCAATTAAATCAATAAATAAACAAGGTCAATAATTCTTTGATTCTTCTTCTGGCGTAGTGCTATTTTGTTCTTCTTGCGGGTTAATTCCTTCTATTGGCGCAAATAATAAGCTATACTATTCTTTTGGCGGATAAAATAAAGAAAATGAAATAATGAAGAACCTTTAAAATAATGATTATCGAAAATGAAAACTTCAATCAAATTAACTACCGATTACCTATTGAAGCGTTCTTTGACATTACTGGGATAAATAATAAGAATCATTGTTAACTATATCATGTTAGATGAGTCAGCACTTTGTAGAAGTAGTATTTACTAAACCAAACAAAGAAGTGCGAGGGGATAATCTTTGAAGCATCCGTATTTATATTATTTATCAAAGCGCCATAAGGGGCGCTGTATAGTACCTGTTATACATCTTACTCTTATTTGAAAGTTAAGCAAGTTCGAAACTTGGTAAGATGACAAAATCAAATCAAATAGCTTATGAAAAAATTAATTAGAAAAATCAGAAGATTCTTATTTCTGAGTAATTCGAGATTACTCAGTCAAATAAAAGTATTTCAATTTTTGGATGAAAAAGATGGGCTTACTAAATCAGAAAAGAATGGAATGATTTGGTACTTTAAGAAAATGCTACTTAAGGATATAAGTAGATTTGGTCAAATAGACGAAGTAATTGAAATTTTAAAGGAATCAGAAAAAGAAAGAAAGGAAAAAGAAAAAACCTCCGAAGAGGTTGAAAATTAAAAGTTTGCTCTACTTAATTTATCATCTGTAGTCTCAGTAGAATCTTCTTTATTATCTCCTTTTTTTGAAATAAACTTAATATTGACTTTAATCTGATTATTGGTATTAGCATTATAAAGCAGAACCCATTTATTCAAATTTTCATCTTCACTAAGGTTGTTATTGTCATTTAAAAACGCGCTAATTACGAAGTTAGTTTTATTGTAAGTAACAGTATCATTTAATTGATAATTCATAACGTATATATTTTATTGTTGTTTTTACAAATATATACAAATTCCTGATTGGCAAGCTTCAACGTTCGAGCCGTTGACAGGAACAAATTATTAGGGCATAAAAATATAAGTAATAATCCAAAGAGATTATTAATTTTTAAATAAAATATTTATAACTAAACGTTTATAAAAAATAAAATTTAATCATAAGCCTAAAAATTCAATTCCACTTTTCCTTAAAGGTTTTATAGTAATTTTTCCAGATTTAACCTGGTAACTTGATGTACAATATTTTAGGGTTTTAAACTTTTCTAAAGTTTCTAAAACTTCAGAATCTTTCTTACTGAACCAAACAGATAGATCAGATATTGTAGTACAATAAGGGCTTTTAATTTCATTCGCATCATGAATGAACTTAAGCAAAGCTTTTTCGAAATCCATAATTTATTTTTTAAAAAACAATTACCATAAATATACATTAAATTTTAATTGAAACCCAATGATACAGCCAAAAAATATCTAATCTATAAAATAATCGAAATGAGTTTAGTACAACAATATCTTGAAGATAAACCTTATTTAATAAGAAGTGATTTTCCAAAAGTTTTTGGAATTGACTACAGAACCTTTGAAAATTATTATGTAATGGCTCCAAAAAATGATGATCGTAGAATCTCAAAGATGAAAATTGAGATAATAAAAATTCCAAAAAATAAAATGGTAAAAAAATTATTTAAAACTAATCAAGTGATTGAATTTTTAGCCTTACACGGTGTCTATCCAAGAAAAGAATTTAAAACAAAAAAAGCTTCTGTGTCGGCAGAAGCTTAAATATTAATACAAAAAAACATGAAAAATAAACTTTCACGCTTCGTAGTAAAAGTACTAAAAATTTTTCAACGAAAAAAAGTAGTTGAAAAACTAAAGGAAGATTACAATACTTCAATTATTCAAAGCATCAAAGATGAAATATTAATTCAATTGTGGAATAATGGTTTTCCTAACGAAGCAGTTGATTTATTTGAGAATGGTGAAGTAATGACAAAAGAAAAATTTGATCATGATATACAAGTCTTTTCTTTTTTACTTCTAGTAGTCTCATTCGCCTTTACTCTAATTAAAATTGTTTTCTAAATGAAAAGATTAAAACGTTTTATTGATAATTACTTTGACATGATGGTTAAAGTAATCTTTCTTCTAGCAGCACTTTCTTGCGCAATTATGCTTATCGCTTTTTCAATCGAATACTTAAAAACTGTTTAGATGAAAAGAAAAATTTACATTCCAAAAATTGGAGATCCTGTATTTGACTTTATGCAGATTAAACCAGAAGCGATTAGAGTAATTGATGGAGAATTAAGAGTGGTTTTTACTCTTGTATGTACAGATCCGAAATTCAAAGGGCATAATTTTGTTTTAGGAATTAACTTCAATTACAACGATCGTGCGATAGATGAGCGTTTTCCAAATTATTATTATACTGAATTAGATTCAGTTCATAGTATTGAACTTTACAATTCCGACATGGAATATGAATACAATGAGTTTACAACTAGCAAAATACTTCAAATTGCTAAAGCTGTAATCCCTAGAAAATACAGAGAAATATTAACTGTAAAAAACTATGCGTAGCACTAAAAAGAATCTTAATAAGCAAAAAGAAGAAATAATTAAAAAGAAATCTGGAAGTACTTCTTTGTCTTATGAAGATAAAAAGGAAAATAAATCTGCTGCAGAATTGGCTTTAATTAAAGCTAAGAAATTAAACCGTCCTGTCCAAAGGATCTCTACAAAAGAAGCGGTTAGAAATTCACTAAAGCGTGAATTTAAACTAAAACACATCTAAAAAAATACCCGAAACAATGAAAAACATAATTTTAAAATCATTGGAGTTAATAAACTTCAAAGGCATTTGTCATGCAAAATTTGACGATTTAAATGAAAAAGAGAACTCTTTTTTTGGTAAAAATGAAGCAGGAAAAACAACATTATTTAATGCTTTTTTATGGCTTCTTTTCGGTAAGGATTTAAATAATCGTAAGGATTATGAAATCAAAACCTTAGATTCGGAAAATAAACCAACAAAAGGACTTAATGCAGAAGTACACGCTGTTTTACTAGTAAACAATGAAGAAGTAACTATTTCTCGTATTTACAAAGAAAAATGGAAACCTATTAAAGGAAGTGAAGATAAAGTGTTTGATGGTCATGTAACTGAATTAATCTTTAACTCTGTACCAGTCGCTTTAAAGGAATTTAATTTAAAGATCTCTGAAATAGTTAAAGAGGATCTTTTCAAATTAATTACTAATCCTCTTGCATTTGAAGCTTTAGAATGGAAAGAAAAAAGAGCTGTTTTAGTTTCGATTGTTGGAGAATTAACGGACAAGGAATTATTTGATTCAGATAAAGATTTTAAAACACTTGAATCAAAGCTATCAAACAAAACTTTAGCTGAGTACGATACTCAATTAAAAGCTTCCATTAAGAAATCTAAAGAAGAGAAAGAAGATACTCCAGCTCGTATCGATGAGTTAAAACGTTCTAAAATTGAAGAAGTTGATTTTGATTTAATTGAAAGTCAAATTTCAAATAAAAAGACTTTGATTGCCGATATTGATTCACAGATAGAAAACTCTGGTAAATCGGTTCAAAAAGTAATTGATGCTAACACTAAGGTACAACAAGAAATACAAGCATTAAATTCTCAAAAATCTGAGATAGAAATTAATTTAAGATCTAAAGCAAAACAAGAATGCTTCGTTGATACTTCGAATATTGATGCTTTGAAATCTAAGTTGAAACTTAAGGAAAGCGAACGTGATGATTATGCTAACAATAGAAGTAAATTAAATTCTGCAATTGTTGATTATCAAAAACAAATTGAAATTCTTCAAAATAAAAAGAATGTTTTAGTTGCGTCTTATAACACTGAAAACGCAAAGCAGTTAATTTTTAATGATGGAGATTTTATTTGTCCATGTTGTTCAAGGTCTTTTGATGAGTCTAATATCGAAGAAAAAAAGCAAGAATTAACCTCTAAGTTTAATTCTGACAAAACAATTTCTTTGCAATCAATTATTAATGAGGGTAATCAAGTTAAAGAACAATTAGAAGTCAGTAATAATACTTTAATTTCTTATCAAAATAAACTTGAAGAGCAAAAAGAGTTTATTGATAAATTGACAAATGAAGTTATTTCTATTGAAGACCAAATCCAAGCTGAAACAAATAATCTGCAATCTCCTAAAAACGAACAAGAAGTTTATCAAACATTAATTACTAATGATGCACAAATTTCAAAACTTAACATTGAAATTTCAACTCTTCAATCGAAAATAAAAGAAGTAAAACAAGCAGATGTTTCAGAATTAAAACAGCACAAACAAGCACTTCAATCTGAAATTGATTCACTAACTGAAAAGAAAGCTAGCAAATCAGTTAATGAGAACCTGGATAAACGTATCGAAGAATTATCGTCAAGAGAAAAAGAACTTTCTCAAGTAATTTCTAATCTTGAAAAAGAGCAGTTTATCATTGAAAGGTTTAAAAAAGTAAAATCTGAATCAATTGAAAAATCTGTAAACAATTTATTTCAAACTGTAAAATTCAAATTATTTGATGAGCAAATCAATGGTGGTTTAAATCCAACATGTATTGCATTAATTGATGGAGTGCCTTTTCAAGCTGCTAATACAGCAAGCCAAATCAATGCTGGATTAGATATTATCAATACTCTTTGTAAAGCAAATGAAGTAACAGCACCAATTTTCATTGATAACCGCGAATCTGTAACAGAATTAATTCCTACAGATAGTCAGATTATCAATTTGGTTGTTTGGAAAGATTCAGAATTGAATTTAGGATGTCCGAAAGTTGATGGAGAATTAATTAACCTTGATTAAATAAATGGAAAAGATTTTAATATTAGATATTGAAACAACAGGGTTTTTACAATCTGGAGGAAAGATTGTAGAGGTTGGAATTGTAGAGTTAGATTTATCAAACGGTGAAAAGAAAATCATATATGATGAAGTTTGTCACGAAAAAGGTATAACACTTCAAGAAGTTGAGAATTCATGGATAACTAAAAACTCAACTCTTACAGTAGAATTAATAAGACATTCTAAAGCTCTACATGTAATTGCTCCAGATATTCAAAAAATACTTAATGATTATCCTGCAGGTGCAACAGCATTTAATAATTCTTTCGATTTTGGCTTTCTTGAGCATAGAGGTTTTCAATTTCCAAAAAAACTTCCATGCCCAATGAAGTTATCTACAAACATTTGTAAGATCCCATCTTCTAGAGGTTATAAATGGCCAAAGGTTGAAGAAGCTCATAAATTCTTTTTTGGTGATGTTGGCTATATAGAACAACACCGTGGAGCTGATGATGCATTCTACGAAGCAGATATAGTTTATGAATTATATAAAATGAATGTGTTTAAAATTAATTAACCCAAAAACAAAATAAAATGTCAGAAAATACACAACAAGTAGCGAAAATAACAAACGCAATAGCGACAGATGTTTTAAATAGCGTGAATAAAAGAATGGAATTAGGAAGCTTGCAACTTCCAACCGATTATAGCGCAGCGAATGCACTTCAAGAAGCTTATTTAATGCTTAGTGAAGATAAGAATAAACCATTAGATAAATGTTCGGTAGGTTCAGTCACAAAAGCCTTATTTAATATGGCTACAAAAGGCTTAAATCCTGCTAAAAACCAATGTTACTTCGTTCCGTATGGAAATGAATTAAAATTATCAGTTTCTTATATTGGAAATATTGCTTTAGCAAAAAGACTTGGAGGTGTTAAAAATATCAAAGGTCAAGTGATTTATAAAAATGATGACTTTAAATTTCAAATTAATCCTAAAAGTGGGCGTAAAGAAATTATTAGTCATTCACAATCATTAGAATCTTTAGAAGGAGGTGAGATAGTTGGAGCTTATGCAATTGCAGAATTCAATGATGGAACTTTTGATGTTGAAATCATGACTATGCCACAGATCAAAAAAGCATGGGAACAAGGAGCAATGAAAGGAAATTCTCCAGCGCACAAAAATTTCCCAGATCAAATGGCTATTAAATCAGTAATTAACAGGTTAACAAAAATTATCAATGGTAGTTCTGATGATTCATATCTTAATGATGATAATGAATCAAACAAAGTTAAAGCTGATGTAAAATCTGAAATAAAACAAAATGCTAATTCACAACCTCTAGATTTTGAAGAAGCACAAGTTGTAGAAGAGAATAATATTGTTGATGTTTCATCTGGATCTGAAGAAACACAAGCAGAAATTTTTCCAGATGAGGCTCCTTTTAAAGATTAATGCAACTCAAAATACTAGGTACGGGGAGTAGTGGCAATTGCTATATCCTAGAAAATGAAAATGAAGCCCTAATAATTGAATTAGGACTTCATTTTTCCAAGATAAAACAATCTTTAGATTTTGATTTAAGTAAAGTTGTAGGTACTTTGATTACACATGAACATGGAGATCATGCGGGTGAAAAAGGAAAAGGAATTAAAGATGCTTTAAGTAATGGAATTAAAGTTTATTCAAGCGCAGGAACGTTCAGAGCTTTTGATATTAAACATCATAATGCTAACATCATCCAAGCAAAAAAATCTTTTCAAATAGGAAACTTTAAAATACTTCCTTTCAATGTTCATCATGATGTTAATGAGCCTTTAGGTTTTTTAATTGAGCATGAAGAAACAGGACGTATTTTATTTGTTACAGATACAACATACATCGACTATACTTTTCCGAATCTCAACAATATCATCATTGAAGCAAATTATTGCGAAGATATTATCAAAGAAAAACTAGGTAGCTCTTGGCAAAGTGAGTTTTTGAAGAATCGAATCTTAAAATCGCATATGTCCTTAAATACTTGTAAACAAACATTATTAGCTAATGATCTTTCGCAAGTACAGAAAATAGTACTTATTCACTTATCAGATAGCAATTCTGATGAGCGAAAATTCAAAAAAGTAATCGAAGAAGCAACTGGGAAAATCGTCCATGTAGCAAACAATAATCAAACTTTAGATTTTAATAAAAATCCTTTTTAGATTATGAAAAACCACACTTTAAATTTTATGCTTTGGATGTTACATATTCAAAGTATTCGCTACACAAACTCAGAAGCTATGAGTAGAGTAATTGAAAATTTGAATAGTTATGATTTATCAAACAGAAAATGCTCTACAACGGCATAGAGCAATTGATAAATTCAATAAACTACTCGAAAAGAAAGCTACAATAGAAATTATTGAAAAGAAGCCTAAAAGGACCTACAAGTAAAATCGTTATTTGCATTTAATCTTAGGTTTCTTTTCTCTTGAAACTGGATATACTCTTGAAGAAACAAAACAAGAGATATTTAAGAAAATAGTCAATCCTTCATTATTCTACGAGGGAGAAGTTGGCGAAATAGTACCAATACAAAGATGGAGAAGTTCTGCTTCTTTAGATATTTCTGAAATGATAACCGCAATAGAAAAATTTAGAGATTATTCTAGTAGTCAAGCTGGTATTTATTTACCTAGTCCAGACGAAAAGGAATTTCTAAATAGTATTGAAATAGAATTAAAAAACAATCAAATAGTTTAAAAACAATGTTAGATTTAAAAAACGCTTATATAGAATATTTAGCTCTTCAAAAAGTAGGGCATAAGGTTAGAGAGGAAGCAAATATATTTGCTGAACAAACTACTGAGTTTGACGAATCAAAAGAAGAACAATTAGTTCCATTTTTGTTAAACCCATTCAAAAAGACTCTTGAATTAAAACAATTCTCTCATCATACCGAAAGATTAGAATTCAATAAAATGTATAATTTCTGCAAACAATTGTTTGATGAAGAAATCGACTTTATTGATTTTTCTCAAGAGGTCTTAAAGCATTTATTTGAAATTAGTTTACATCCACAAATTAAAAGTGGTGAAGTATTTACTGTGCAATTAAATAATGTTGTGCTTGATGGTATTCCTTGCAATGGGATTGGTATTTACAAACTAGAAAACAAATCAAAATTCTTGCGATTTGATGAAAGTAAATCCATTGACTACAATGTTCTAAAAGGTTACAAACTTGATAAACTAGATAAAGGTGTTTTAATCTTAGACACTTTTCGCGATGATGGTTTTAGAGTTTATTCGATAGATGATAAAAATGTTGAATCAGAATTTTGGACTAAAAACTTCTTAGAAATTACTTCTGTTACAACTCCTGCTTTCCAAACAAAGAAATTTATTGAAGCAGTAAAAGACTTTGCAGAAGATATTGTTCTTGATAAAACTGATAGAAAACAGCAAGCTGAATTCATTGAAAATACCATTGTTGATTTAAGTGATAATGAATTTATGAATTTAGAAATCATTGATGAAACTCTTGGAGATTATAAAAACGATTTTCAAAACTACCTGCAAGAACATAAAGTAGACCCTAATTTCGAAATAAGCAATCACACTTTAATTTCTGAATCAAAAAAAATAAAGTCAGAATTAAAACTTGATACAGGTGCAAAAATCAATTTAGACTTACAAGTTCCAGGTTGTTCTACTGAAAATCTTGAAAGAGGTTATGACGAAGAAAAGAAGATGTTTTTCTATAAGGTATATTTTAATTCTGAGCAGTAATATATGAAACCATTACTCTTAAAATCAATTCACACGATTATCACTTCGGTATTAATCGTGTTTTTCTTAACACAAACAATCAAAATTACATTAGAATGGTAGAAGATTTAGAAAAGTTGAAAACCCAAATACAAGCAAAAGGTTTTAAAGTTGAACATTACGAAAGCCCTATGCAATTTAATATTATTGTACAGTCAAAGAATGGGCAACATTGTTTTGCTCGAATATTTACTGGAGTAAACACTAGAGAACGCTTTATAATAAAAAATGAAGCTTTTGAGAAATTAAAAGAGCTAATTAGTCAAAATTAACTTTATGGCTAGTAAAAATACATTTTACTTTAGTCACGATGGTGGCGCCAGGAATGATGATAAAATGATTGCTGTGCGAATGAAACATAAAGCAGAAGGATATGCGGTTTACTTTATGATTTTGGAGAAAATGCTTGAAAGTTCCGATTATACAATATTCAAAGATTACAATGTTCTTGCATTTGATTTTAGAGTTGGTTCAGATTTAGTGAAATCAATAGTTGAAGATTTTGGATTATTTGAATTTACTGATGATAATAAATCTTTTTATTCAAAAAGTTTTCAATCCAGAATGGAGCCACTTGAAAATTTACGTAAACAACGAAGAGAAGCTGGGTTAAAATCTGCTGAAAAAAGAGCAAATTCAACAAAAAATCAACAAAATTCAACGGTCGTTGAACGGTCGTTGCCTAAAAATCCAACAAAGGAAAGTAAAGTAAATAATAATACTAACGTATTATTAGAAAAAAACAAACAAAAAAAGGAAATCGAAAATTCAAATTTTGAAGAAACTCCAAATTCAACTTCCTTTAAAAACTTCCAAGAAGAAAAAGAAAAAAGTTCCGCAAAAAAAGAAAAAGAACTTGATGGGGTTAAAAATTTCCTTGTTGAAAACGGAGCTGATTATACTGACGTGTCTGAGTGGTTCAAGAAACGAATCGAAGAAAAAAAAGCTACAACAAGATATTTTGCTGAAAAGTTCACAATAGAATGCAAGAAGAGTAATATCACGGTTAAAGATGCAGTCTATGCATGTGCTTTCAATGGTTGGATAAACTTCAATCCTCAATGGGTTTTAAATCAACAAAAATCAAATTCTAAAACTTTAAAAAATGGAATCAAGGAATCAGAATCAGATGATATCATTGTCGGGAGAGTCAATGTTACAAAAACAGAAAGCTACCTTGAAAGTCGTAGAAAACAAAGAGAAATGGAGTCCTCTGGAAATTTTGAAACGAACTTATGATTTTCCAATAATCAAAGATTGTGAGAAAAACGATGTTTTAAATCAAATTGAAAGTTTTGTTTGTGCAGATGCAACATTGAGAGGAGTAAAAGACGAGAATATGCCACAGGGTGAACTTCTGGATGATATTTCTGAAATGATTCGATTAAGATTCTGGAAGCTTTCACTTGAGGAAATTGAGCTTGCTTTAAAATTGAATAGATACGGAATGTTTGAAGAAAAATCAGAGCATTATCAATTCATAAATGCTGAACTAATTTCTGAAATTCTTAGCAAATACTGCAAATGGAAGTTTAAAAAAGCAAATGAGCATAATCTATCAAGAACTCCAGAAAGGCAAATTGAAGTTAAGCCAGACCTTGAAAAAATCGAAAAAGAATTTCTTGAAACGATTTTAAGCGAAATTAAGGCTAATAAAAAGTATAGATATATTGATTGTCATCTTTTACTTAAAGATGTTCCAAATCGATTTAAACCAACTAAAAAACAATATGATTTATTATTTGAACAAGAATCAAATTTTCTAAAACTTCAAAATAATAAAAAATTAGAAGATAAATCTGATCGATTAAAACTTAAAAAAATCATTCAAAATCAAAATTCATCATTTGAAGTATTAGTTAAACAAAGAGTTTATAATGTAATAGTTTGTAATTGGTTATATAATACTAAAATTAAACAATAGAAATGCATTTTACAGCAACTTTTAAAGAAAAAGCCATTCAAGAAATGTGCTTACGTGCTGGATATCCAAATGTATCAGCATACGCTTCCAAAATTGGAGCAAAAGAATTCGCAAGAAAACGCGAGAAATTCTATGAAGAATTTTATACAGAAGAAAATGAAAAGTATAAAATTTCTAACAGTTCTGAAACTGTGATAAAATATAAAGATCTTCCAGAAAAATTAGAACTTATTTTTCAATACTTAACCGAAAATCCTGAATCAAGAATTTATAAGGTTGAAGATTTATTTTCTTTTTCAAGATCATATTTAAATATAATTTCAAAACTCGGTTACATTAAAAATAATGGAACAAAATACAATCCTCTTTTTACAGTAAATAGGAATAATAAATCTACTTCTGAGATAATTGCTGAGGTAAGAAATTATGCTAAGATCAATCAAAGAAGAAATAGATTAAATGAAGCAAAAAGAATTGATAATGGTGAGTAGTATGCGAATAATATTAGAACTAGCACTAATACTTAGTGTTCATTTTAGCTTTATTTTATTTCTCTTCTATGTAGCATTTAAAAAAAATGTAAATGAAGATTGAAGATAAGATAAAAGTAGGTTCTGACTTTTCTGGAGTTGGAGCATTCGACCAAGCATTATTGAGATTAGGTATTGATTACGAAACTGTATTTGCTTGCGATATGGATAAATATGCGAGAAAAACATTTATTCATAATTATGGAGAGCCAAAATATTATCCTGAAAATGTATATGATCGAGAAATACCAAAAGACAGTTTAGATATATATATGACTTCTCCACCTTGTCAAGCATTTAGCTTAGCCGGTAAAAGAAAAGGTGAAGATGATAAAAGAGGTATTTTGTTTTATAATTCTCATGAGTTCATTAAAAAGAATAATCCTCGCTATTTTATTTTCGAAAATGTCAAAGGATTGTTGAGCGATGACAACGGAAAAACTTTTGCAAGGTGGATTGATTTACTATCTGGTAAATCAGTAAACGGTAATCCGGTTATTTTTCCTAATGAAAATTCAGCACCATACCATGTCTATCATAAGGTTTTAAATGCTAAGAGTTTTGAAGTTCCACAAAATAGAGAACGTGTTTTTATTATTGGTATTCGAGATGATGTAGATAATATATTTTCATTTCCTAAAGAATTTACATTAGTAAAAAGACTCAAAGATGTTTTAGAAGAAAATGTTGATGAAAAGTATTATTTGAGTGAAAAACTAATAAACTTATTTATTAAGCATACTGAAAAACATAGAGCTAAAGGAAATGGTTTTAAATTCAAAACAAAAGATTTAAATAATATAGGTCAGGCAGTTACCACTAGAGCAGGTACTAGACCTGATGATAATTATATTAAAGTAAATTCTGCAACATCCAAAGGTTATGAACTAGCACAAGTAGGAGAAGATTCTATAAACTTTGAGCATCCAAATTCAGAGACTAGACGTGGACGTGTAGGTGTTGGTCAAACTTTGACAACAAGCTGCAATCAAGGAGTTGCAAAAAGTAAAGATATAATCCGAAAACTTACACCTCGTGAATGTTTTCGTTTAATGGACTTTCCAGACACTTTTGATTTTTCTGTAGTTAGCGATTCACAAGCTTACAAACAAGCAGGGAATTCAATTGTCGTGAATGTTTTATGTGAAATAATTAAAAAACTATCATTAACTAACTAAATCAAGGAAAATGAAAAAAGTAAAAATTGAGATTGAAGTATATTTTATTTCAGTTCAAATATTCGAAAGAAGAAAAAAATTAGGTCTTACGCAGCTTGAACTAGCTAATAAGTTAAATATTTCTAGAGCTTCAATATCAAACATAGAGAAAGGTAGACATGATATTAGTTTAGAAATGCTTGAAAAATTATGCAATCTATTCAAATGCTCATCAACTGATTTATTAGGATTTTAAAATCAAGTAAAATGAAAAAAGAAAAGCCACAAATCAATGTGGCAAAAATAAAATTATTTTTTTTTGGGAGTTACTTTATCAGTTTCCTTAACAGTTGTTTTAGGATTTTTTTCTGCGTACTCCTTTTTAACATATTGACCGCTTTCAGCATCTCTATATCTTACAACTTTTTTAGCCATAAAAAATAAATTAAAAGTTAATTATAAAAATATTAATTCATTTCCATTAAATATTACGGAAAACCATAAAGCAATAAATATAGAAGCCGCCAAATTCATTAATCAAAAACAAAACAAATATGGAAGATTTTAAAAACAATGTAGAGAACGGAGCAATTAAATTAACTCCAACTGAATGGCTAAAAGAATTAGCTGCTATTTTAGAAAAAGAAGGTTTTAAAGGAGATAATGAGTATCAAATTTTAAATGAGATAGATGTTTTTGAAGCATTAAAAGATGGTTATGAAGAATGTAGCACTCCTCAAGAATATGTGGAAGAAAATTATTATGAATAAAATAAGCGGGATAAAACCCGCTTTTGAAGGTAAAAAACAAAAAATATGGAGTACACAGAAGAAATGGACATGCCTACACCTTGCGCACATTGTGGTGAAATATTCGATTTAAATGATGGTTATGGATCTGATAAATGGTATAAAAACATTGTAATATGTGAAAAATGTCACGAATTAGAGCAAGAAGAAATTGAAGAAGATGAAAACCGTGAGGAGCTTAATATAGAAGTTTCTAACGCTTTGTTCTCTCTTGATGAAAAAGAAAATATTAAAGACATTCTTTCTAAAGAAAATCAAGAATTGATATTAAAAATTGCTGAAAACATAAAAAAAGTAAAATAATGGAGTACATGGAAAACAAAATGAATGATTTGATTACAGGTGCAAATCTTCAACAGAATTTAAAAACAGGTATAGAATTAATCGCTGAAGAAAGACAAAAGCAAATTTCAAAGCATGGTTTTACGGGAGAGCATCATGCAAATCATCCTGAATGGTACGATCAAGGACAGTTATTATTAGCAGCTAAAACCCTTATTAAAGTTGATTTGAAAGACAATGTTTATTATCCACTTAATTGGGATCATACATGGTTTTATAATTTATGTCGAAGAGATTATAAAGAGAGATTAATTATAGCCGGAGCATTAATAGCTGCTGAAATTGACAGACTTCAAAATGAACAATCATGAGAGAAATACTAATTCTTCTTCTTCAATTTCCTAAACTGTTCTGGTATTACAAAATTTGGATCACTCCAAATACCAATTTTCTTTAATTTAGCTTTATTTTCTAAATCTATTAACTTCATATCTTTTGAGTATTTTCGATATACAATTGCTAATCCTTTTTTAACAAGCTCTGCTGAAAGATATTTATTATTGTAATATACTTTTCCAATACTTCTACCATATCTATCTACGCTTGTAATTTCGATTTCAACTGTTTTGTTCCAAACAGCATCATTTGTAAATTTTGTTGCCTTAGCGGAGAAATTTTGTCCTTTTTCTGGACAATCAATTTCAGCTAATCTAATGCGTATTTTTTCTTTTTTATTATTTAAAACTTCAATAGTATCTCCATCAATTACACGGGTTACTTTATATTGAGAAAAACAAAAAGACGAAAGAAGTATTAATAGTAGGGAATAAAATTTTATCATTCCGCGAAGGTAAAAAATAATTAAAATAAAAATCCACTCGAATATGAGTGGATTTTTTTAATATTTATTTTACAATAAAATTAATTTTCTTGGTGTTAGAAGGAGCTACAGTCTCCCAACTTCTTTTGTAATCAAATTGAATTGTACATTCTCCTTTATCACCAGCCATAACTGTATAAACATTCTTAAGAGGTGAACCTACAGTACCGTCATTTTGATTTTCTACAGTAGATTTATTAATGATTTTAATATTACAATTTTCAGGTTCAGTTGTAAACCAATCATAACCTGTAGAAGGGTTAGCTGATACTTCAAATTTTAATTGCTGACCAACATTCAATTTAATAGTTTGTTCATTTTCAATTGTGTCTAAATTAACGATTTTATCCTCCTTAGAGTTTGTAGCACATGCAGTTAATAATATGGCCTGACCAATTATTAGTAATACTTTTTTTGTCATAACTTGTTTGATTTGATTAGTTTAACTAAAATACTATTTATTATTCAATAATATATTCAAAATATGAGCCAATTGTAAAGTATTTAATCCAACTGTAAACAAATAAAACTAAATGGATGTTAAAATATTGAAATACAATAAAATAAATCTTTAATAAACTTGTGTTATTCAACAATTTTTTAATCTTTGAAAAGAAGTTATCTAAAGGGGTTATGTAACTAATTGTCTTTTTTATTTTGAACATTTTTACCTCTTAAGAAATTAAGAGGTTTTATATGTTTTTAATCGGAATAGATCCAGATGTTGACAAAAGTGGTTTTGCATTAATTCATGAGAAGAATTACGAATTACTTAACCTAACGTTCTTTGAACTTTTTGAAAGATTTAATAAGCTTAAAAATGATTACCCAACAGAAGAAATAAGAGTATTTATTGAATGTGGATTTTTAAACAAATCTAATTGGCATAAAATAAATAAAGGATCTGCTTCTGTAAATGCAAATATTGGTAATCGTACTGGGAGAAATCATGAAGTTGCTTATAAGCTTATTGAAATGTGTGAGTTTTTAAATCTAACTTATTTCAAGGTTAAACCAACTACTAGAAAAAGAGATAGTAAAGAATTTAATCTCATTACAGGAATAAGAAAAAGAACAAACCAAGAACAGCGAGATGCATTCATGTTGATTTATGGTAGATAGTTTAAAATTGGTTTGGTAGCTCAGATGGTAGAAGCGTTGGACTGAAAATCCAAAGGTCAGAGGTTCGAATCCTCTTCATTCCACAATTCTTTCATTGAAAGAGTTTTCGGGTATTAGATCAGTGAAGTTTAGTAGCTGATCTTTCTTTTAAAGAATTTAATTTATTAATAATAAGGCGCAACAATGAGGCAGTTATTAGCAAAGCGCTAATTAATTGCCTTTTTTTTATTCATGAAAACAGTAGAAGTAAATAGATTTAACTCTGAGAATGTTCAACATTTTCTAATACCAGACCTTCCTAAGAGGATCTCGATATTGGATAATGAAGAATATCTTTTTTTACCTACTGATTGGGCGAACGACGATGAGCTTGTTTTCTTGAAATTTAGAGCAGAACAAAAAGGTTATAGAATTGATTATGCTGATTATGCACCAAGATCATCAATTAAAATTATTTTCAATGAAATTGAATCTGCAATTGAACAAATAACAGAATTAAAGATTGAGGATTATTCAATTCAAAATAGATCAACTAAACTTTATTATACTAGAGTGA
Source organism: Chishuiella changwenlii (assembly GCF_900142565.1). Classification (GTDB taxonomy): domain Bacteria; phylum Bacteroidota; class Bacteroidia; order Flavobacteriales; family Weeksellaceae; genus Empedobacter; species Empedobacter changwenlii. The sequence goes on along the minus strand of NZ_FRBH01000005.1, from coordinate 182,462 downwards.
TATATGCAATCATATGTCATAATTCAAAAATTGAATTAACATCTGTATCAGAAAGAATAAACTGTAGTAAAAGCGCTATAGGTAAAATGCATAAAAATCATAAAGACTTATTTCGATTTTTAACTGATTACAGAAGGACCTATAATGACATAATGCAAATTTTAACCAACAATCAAGTAATTGAAAGATTATGAAAAAACAAAGCAAATCAAGTATCGTAAAAGAATGGAAATCATCTGATGTTAAAATCAAGAAGAATTCCAAAGGTTTGCTTTGGGTTTTTCTTGGAAAAGAAAAAGTTAAACTTCCTAAAGATTTAAAACTAAAGTCAATTACCCTTAGTCAAGCTGAGGGATTTCTTGGTTTGGATAAAGCTTTAAATAATTTGGCTGATGATGTTGAGAAGAATAAAGGAGGAGGAGTTTCATTATACAAATCAGGTTACGATGAACAAGCAAGAAAACTTTGTTTGTTAGGTGCTACCGATATTGAGCTTGCTGATTTCTTCGGTGTTGTTGAATCAACTATTAATAAATGGAAGTTAGATTTTCCTAGCTTCTCGGAGTCCATAAAAAAAGGTAAAGAATATGCTGACGCTAATGTTGCAAATAAGCTTTACAATCGTGCATTAGGATATGAACATAAGGAAGATAAAATTTTCAATGATCAAGGAATTCCTTTAATAGTTCCAACTGTTAAACATTACCCACCAGATACTACAGCAGCAATCTTTTGGCTAAAGAATAGACAGCCATCAAAATGGAGAGATAAGCAAGAAGTAGAGACAACTTTAAAAGTAGAACAACCTTTATTTGGTGATGATTAAACCTGTAGTAGAATTCAATGGTTTTAGATACACGACATCAATTAAGAAGTTAAGAAAACTTAAAAAACGTATTCGTGTAATTCCTGGAGGAAGTTCTGCAGGCAAAACCTTTGGTATTCTACCAATACTAATTGATACAGCAATAAAATCACCAATGTTAGAGATTTCTGTTGTATCAGAATCAGTACCACATTTAAGAAAAGGAGCTTTAAAAGATTTTTTAAAAATCATGAAAGCTACTGGTCGTTACATTGACAAGAATTATAACAGAACGCTACTAACTTACACTTTTGCTAATGGAAGCTATATTGAATTCTTTTCTGTAGATAATGAAGAACGTGTAAGAGGTCCTCGTCGTAACATTCTATATATGAATGAAGCGAATAACATTCGTTTTGATACTTATCATCAATTAGCTATTCGTACATCGCATGAGATTTGGATAGATTTTAATCCATCAAATGAATTTTGGGCTCATGAAGAATTAAGTGAAAAAGATAACGACGATGTTGAATGGTTAACGCTTACATATAAGGATAATGAAGCTTTACCTGAATCAATTGTTAATGAATTAGAAAAAGCAAGAACAAAAGCTTTTTACAGCCCATTGTTACCAGTTAATGAACTATTCAAAGAAGATAATATTAAAAGTGCTTATTGGTCGAATTGGTGGAAGGTTTACGGACTTGGATTATTAGGTGCTCTAGAAGGTGTGATATTTAGCAATTGGTCTAAAGTTAAGAATGTTCCAAGTGGAGCTAAATTACTTGGACTAGGAATAGATTTTGGTTATTCGAATGATCCTACTGCAATTCCTGCAATTTATCAATTTAATGGAGAATTTTATGTTGATGAAGTGGAATATAAAACTGGAATGAATAATAATCAAATCGCTAAGAGATTAACTAAAGATGGTTTTACAAGAAGTGATAAGATGGTTGCTGATTGTGCAGAACCTAAATCGATAGATGAAATTAATTCCTTTGGTTTTTACATTAAACCATCAAAAAAAGGTAAAGATTCTATTATGTTCGGGATTGAAGTTTTACAACAACATCATTTTAAAGTTTCTGAACGATCAACAAATATTATTGAAGAATTAAGAAAATATTGTTGGGACGTAGACAAAAATGGAAAGAAATTAAATAAGCCTATTGATGATTATAATCACGCAATGGACGCTTTAAGATATATTGGAATTGAAGTATTACCGCATAAAGTTGTAAGCAGAAATTCAAAGAAAACAGATGATATATTATCAAGATTAAACTTTTAAAAATATAAATTGAAAGAATTATACGATTTACTAGGAATACCCGAAACTGAAGGAATAAATAAACTTATTGAAGCTCTTAAACAAGGAAAGGATAAGACAAAAATTATTGAAGATGCAATTAAGCAACTTGATCCAAATAAACATGATATCATGAATCCTGTTTTAAGAGATAAGCGCAATAAAAAAGAATCACAAAAAACAAAAGATAAAGAACTTGTTTCAATTGCTCTTGCTCTTCAGAAATGGATTGTCAAGAAAGAAAAGGCAATGATATTTGGTAATACACCGTTACTTAAAGCCAATATAGATCAAAAAAATCAAACCCAAAAGGCTATTTTAAAAGCTATTGAAAGAATCTTACATGACAACAAAGAATCTTCATTTAATCGCAAAATTGCCGAATCTGTAGGTTCGTATACTGAAGGAGGTGAGATTTGGTATTTAAGAAAAAAAGAAGAGAATCATCCATCTTATGGTTTCGATACAAATATCGATGTTAAAGTGATGCAGTTGACTCCAAAAAATGGTGAAAATCTTTATACATACAAAGATGAGTTTGGTGATTTAAAAGCTTTTTCTCGTAATTATTCTAAAAAAGAAAATGGAAAAGATGTTGATTATTTTGAAGTTTACACATCTGATAAAACTTATATTTTCAAAAAAGATGCTTCTGATTGGGTAATTATTGAAGGTTATCCTTTAGATCAAGAATTAAATAAAATACCTATTGCATTTGCTGAGCAAGAACAAACTTCATGGTATGATGTTCAAAAGCTTATTGAACGATATGAGCAATTAATATCAGACCATGGAGAAGTAAACGACCGAAATGCTTATCCTGTTTTGTTGGTTAAAGGAGCTTTAGTTGGTGCTCTTGAAAAAGGACCAGGAGGAGGGCTTGAATTAGATGAGAAAGGAGACGCTAGTTATCTATCATGGGATAACGCACCAGAATCTATTAAACTAGAAATTGAAAATATTGTTAAGAATATTCAATTAATCTCTCAAACTCCTAATATCTCATTCGAAGAAGTTAAATCTCTTGGCGCTTTATCTGGAACAGCTTTAAAAATGTTATTCCTTGATGCTCATCTTAAGGTAATGGAAAAGAGAGAAATCTACGATGAGTATTTGCAACGCCGTATCAATATCATAAAAAGAATTTTAGCAACACTTAATGCAGTTTGGAAAAAGGAAATTGATAATATGATTATTGAACCAGAGATTGTTCCATTTATGGTTGAAAATGAAAAGGAACAAGTTGAGATTGCTCTTCTTAAAAATGGAAATAAACCTTTAGAATCTCACGAGAAATCTGTTAAAGATTGGCAAGGGCAGGACACAGAAGATTACGAACAAATTAAAAAAGAAGAAAAAGATGCTGCAAGTGTAGATTACTTTTCTTCTGAAGAAGTTGAATAAACAAAAGATAAATGGAACAAAATAGAATTATTGGAATTACTCTTTTAATATCAATTACACCTACAATAATTTGGTTATTTTATTACATTAAAAGTTTTTTAAAAAGAAGTAGATGACAATCGAACAATTTATAATTGAAAATGAATTACAAGCAAGAGTAAGTTCAGCAAAACAATTAAGACGAGTTGAGATATTATTCGAAAAATATTTATCTGAAATAATAAGATTATACGGCTTTAATACTAATCTTGATGATTTGACACCTCAATTAAAAAAAGATTTCGAAAACCTAACAAAAAAGCTATCTATTGATCTTGAGAAACGAATAAATGTCGCTACTAAAGAACAATGGTTACTTGCTCAATCAACTGCAACGAAATTTGTAAATACTTTTTTTGAAGTTGATAACCTTAAAGAAGCTACTCAGCAGATTTTTAGAAACACTCATTTAGATAAGTACTTTGAAGCACAAAAGAGTAGATTAACCAAATTTAAGCTGTCAGATAGAGTTTGGAAGTATTCAAAGCAATTTGAAACGAATGTAGTTGATGCTTTTGAGATAGCTCTTAAGAATGGTGATTCTGCTCAAAAATTAAGTAGAGATTTAAAACAATATCTTAAAAATCCAGATGCTTTATTTAGAAGAGTACGTGATGAGAAAGGACAATTGCATCTTTCCAAAAATGCTGCTGCTTATAATCCTGGTCAAGGAGTTTATCGTTCAGCACATAAAAATGCTTTAAGATTAGCAAGCTCAGAAATTAACGCCTTTTACAAAGAAGCAGAAAATACAAGATGGTCCAGCATGGATTTTGTTGTTGGAATTGAAATAAAACGATCTAATAACTTCTTTGATTGTAAGATTTGCGAGCCATTAAAAGGTAAATATCCAAAAACCTTTAAATTTAGCGGTTGGCATACTAAATGCCGTTGCTATCAAATCCCAATCCTAAAACCAATCGAAATGTTTACAGATGAACTGAAAGGAGCTGTAAAAGAAGATTATTCTCATTTAGGTAACTTCCAAAAAACTGAAATAACAAAAATGCCTGCTAATTTCCAAAATCACTTAAAAGAAAAAGCAGACATTTATAAGGGGTATAAAGTTGTTCCTTATTGGGTTAAGGAGTTTTAAGCAATTCTAAAATTATAGGATAATCATAATAACCATTAATTAAAAAAGTTAATTTAGAAAAATCCTTTTCTATATTAATTCTAAAAACATGTATAGCAGCATCTTGATTAGGTTCTATATATTCATTAGTATTTATATCATATTGACCAATAGAAAATCCGTTTAATTTACTGTCAATAGGTGTAATGTTCAATTTTGAATAATTTTTATAATATCTAAAATGTAAATCTATTATATCACCATCATTAATATTATCAATAAAAGTAAAAGTTTTTATATCTTTTACTGCATTTGGTTTATTTAACTTGAATGATTTTAGTCCTATCGAATCAAATTCGGTAAATGGTGTACTGCTAATTGATTTTAAGAATTTAATTTCTTCATAATCTAATATAATTGATAAATCAATAAATTCATTTAAAAATTCTGGCAGTTCGTTTGGGACATTTTCACAATCTATGAAATACCATTTATTTACATCTTTATTAGATTTTTCAATTCTATAAGTAATATTTAATTCATTCATTAATGAATGAATATTATCGTTATTTATTTTGCTTAAATCAGCTACTAAATTTTTCATAGTTTGATTCTTATATAATTATTTAAAGTTAGTTAAATTTAATCAGACAAATGTAAATATATATTTACAATTTATAAGTTGATTTACTTATGATTATCAAGAAATATATTCATTTCTAATAATATTGATTTGCATTCCAACCTAACCAAAAGAAGTCTGTATCTAAAGAGATCTTACCTTCTTTCAGCGAGAAAATTAATCTAGTTGTAGTTTCATCATGAACCTTAATAACATTATATCTCTCTTTAATTCCTATGCCAATAATTGAACTATCTAAAGACTTCAAAATAGCATTTATTACTTCATTTTGATCAGTTATTTCCATAAAGTAAAATTATACTACAATATACAATATTCCTTACGGATTTCCATAACCAGTTTAAATAAATCGATGCCTAAGTTTGTCCTAACTTCTCTTTAAATAAACATTTCAACCCAACACCTTGCAATAATTTTGTTTTAATCGAAATGAAATTTAAATCTCATTATAATGAAACAAAAATTATTAGAGTTACTTAATGCTAAATTCTTAGGTAAAGGCACTCGAAAAGATACTTTGGAACGTTTAGCATCTGCTTATACGGTACAAGTAACCACAGAAGAAGAAGCTTCGGCACTTGTTGAGAAGATCACTCAAGAACAAGTTACAAACTTCGAAAAAGAATATCGTTCGGATGTAGATTCTGAAATTTCCAAAGCTACCAAAACAGCACTTGAAAAAGCTGCTAAAGGTAAAGAAGAGGATGAGCCAGAACTAAATACAGAAGGAGGAGAAGGGAATCCTAATCCAACTGATATAGCTACTATTATTGCTAATGCTGTAGCAAAAGCAACAAATCCATTAATGGAAGAAATTACAGCTATCAAATCTGGTAAAACATCAGAAACAAGGCTTTCGCAAATCAACGACATTTTAAAGGATGCAAAGGACGAAACTTTGAAAAACACTATATCAAAGAATTTCGGACGTATGTCTTTTGAAAGTGATGACTCTTTTGCTGAATACTTGACAGAAATTCAAGCAGATGTTACGACATCAAATCAAACAATTACTAATCAAGGTTTATCTAATCATCGACCAGGAGCAGGAGGTGCTGGAAACGGCGGAAAGCTTTCTGATGCTGAATACGATGCTATGGTTTAATAAATCTTAAAAACAATTTAAAATGGGGAAAGGACCATATGTTGACTTAACAAGTTCAAAAGAATATCCATCAAACGGCAAAGATCAAGTTGTTTGGAGAAATAAGCTAGGTTATTATGATGGCGGCAGAACGTTAGACGTTTCTGCATTGACTGATGTCGCTGTATACGCTGGACATATTATCGTAAGAGATAAAACTACAGAAGTTTGTCGTCCGTTGGAAACTACTGATAAAGCTTTTAACGACATTAAAGTAAATGACGAGATTATCGGTTTAACAGTCTCAACTGTTCCGAAAGAAAAAGCATTTGTAAGTATGGTTACAATTGGAATCGCTGCTGAAAATGCACTTCCTTTTACAATGACTACTGAACTTAAAGAGAAGGTTCAAAAATCATTACCAGGATTACAATTTCATAAATAACAATTAAAAATATTATAATGACACAAACACAATCATTATTTTTAAATTATACAGAAGCTCATTATGCTAACTATATTTTAGCTCAGCATAGAAAAATCAATGGTGTTTCAGAAGGGGCAATCAAACCGTATTTATTTCAATCAAAATTGAATACTGTATATTCTGCTGATGGAAATTGGTCATCTATTACAGGTTTGTTTAAAAATGTCTTAGCTGATTACGTTGATATTGATTCACCAGCACCATTAAAAGCTCGTGGTACTCGTGGTGTAGCACAAGGAGAAATTCCAGACATTTCTAATAAATACGTAAAATCTGCAAAACAATTACGTCAAATTAGAACTATGATAGCATCTTTTTCTACAAATACAGCATTAGGAGCTGATTATGAAAAACAGATTATTCAAGAATTATTTCGTGACGATGCTAATTCATTACAAAATGTTTATGAGCTTCATGAATATTCTTTTTTATCTGGTTTTTCAAATGGAGTTTTGGAGGTTGAGCAAAATATTTCAGCTGGAACTACATTAAGAGCAAATTTTAGATATATCAAAAGCCACGACTTTAAATCAGCAAACTTTACAACAATTACGGTTGATGATATTAATCAAATATCTGATAAAGCTAAGGCTGATGGAAATACTTTAGTTGAAGTTTATATCGATAATGCTGCTATGGCTAAGATTAAAAAGGATCCATCGTTCAAAGAACAATTTGCTTTTAGTAAAGATATAGTTGCGGACGCTGATAAACTACCAAATCTAACATCTAATAAAATTAAAGATTTTTTCAAAGATGAATGGGGAGTAAAAGTTATTACAGATGGAGTTGATAGAACATTTATTGCTCAAAAAGACGGTGTTGACACAACAGTTAAGCCATGGGCAGAAGGTGTTATGGTATTCACTTCTTCGGTTCAAGTAGGTTCTTTAGTTTGGTCTCATACAGAAGAATATTTTGCACCTACTGAAGCTGTAAAATATCAATTAGCTGGACATGTATTAATGAGTAAGTTCGGTACAACTGATCCTAAATCAGAAGGTACAAAAGCAGAAGCCAGAGCATTACCAGTTATTGGAGCTGTCGAAGGTATTTACAGATTAGAAACAGTTGAAGCGATAGAACTTCCAGAAGGTTAAAATTATATATCATGGTAAAAGTATCAATCACTAAAACATTAGTAGAAAAAAATCCTCAGTTAGCGGAATTGCTAGCTGAGAAGAATATTGCTGTAGGTTCTAAAATTGAACAATCTGAATTAGATGAATTGTATAAAATTTTAGAAACAACTGAACTGATTGAATTGACTCAAGAACATTTTGACGCTCAACCTGGTTTAGCAGCCAAAGGTCTTGAAGTAGGTCAAATAGTTAGACTAAACAAAAAGGTAGAAGAGCAAGATGTCAACAATGATACTCTTTCAAAACCTTCTTATGTTGTTATTTCTCGCTTTGTTGACAAACATAATAAATCTAAGATTTTTGAAGTTGGAGAAGTTGTTCCTGTTGAATTCGAAGAAGAGCGTTTAACTGATTTATTAGAACGTAAACTTATCAAACTAGCGTAATGACAAATAAAGAATATATACAAAGTGTTTTATCAAGATTAGGAGCTAACGAAAGTGATGTCGAAATTCTTTTTGCTGAAAATGAAGATTTAAAAGCGGATGATGAATTTAATCTACTTAATTGTCAAAATGCTTTGTATAATTCTTTTAGTTCATGGATTCCTATGTATTCAAGTATTTCTGAAGGAGATATGTCGGTTACTTGGAATTGGAATGCAGTTAAAGTCTTCATGAATCAAATTTCTAAGAAGCTAAACAAAGAAAATCCTTTTGACGATATAGATAAACCAAAAGCTAAAGCATTTAGACCATGGGGGGATTAGGCCATATTCATTATTTATTTGTTCGTGATGTTATCGTTTCTAAAGACCAAGAGACTGGAGAAACTATAGAAGTTGATAACGGTTTAAAATTCATTGGAAAATGCAGAGAACAAGTCAACGGAAGTGGTCGCTTAATAGCTGGAGTTGATGGAAGTATGATAACATTTAATTCTGTTATCCATTTAAATAAAAACACTGGTCCTATTGAAGTAGGTAAAGAAGTTATTATTTCAAATGATTTAGAAGGGAATGCTGTACGAATCAAAGGAATTGTATTAAGATTTTCACAAGGATTATTGCATAATAGATTATGGGTTTAAAAGCAAATTTCAGCAATAGCGACTTAAGCAATTATCATAAAAAGATTGAGCAAGATATTTATAATAAGGCTATTCAAACTTATCAATACTTAGGTGAATCAATCGTTGCTTACGCAAAGGGAGATGTTGGTTTTATGGATCAAACAGGAAACTTAAGATCATCTATTGGGTATGTTTTGTTTGTAAATGGACAAGTTTATAAAGAATCATACGAAGGTAAGCAAGAAGGAATAAGAGCTGGAAAAGATTTAGCTAAAGACTTAGCTTCATCATTAAGAAGAGCTCCAATTGTTTTAGTAATTACTGCAGGAATGAATTACGCTTACCAAGTAGAAACTAGAGGTAAAAACGTTATTTCTGGTTCTGAAAATTACGCCAAACAACAAGCAGATTCTATCGTTAAACAGCTTTTAAATATCAAATAATATGTACGATATATTCGATGCAACAGAAATGCTTTATAAAGCCTTAGATATTCCAGAGGTTACAAACGCTATAAGTGGTGAGTTGTGTAACGGTGGTCGTCCTCTAAATTCACAGAAAGAAGACATTGTTGTGAATACCATCACTATAACAACTTCATTTAAGCCACAACTGGCAACTTCTAATATTAATATTCATGTTAAAGATATTGAAGTAGGAAATCCCAATACTAAACGTCTAAAGGAAATTTCTAGAATTGTTAGAAAAGTATTTGAATCAAATCAATTTTTAGGTAAGTCAGTTTACATATCTGATTTAGGGATACTCCAGGAACAAGAGCAAAAAGAACATTACATAAACCTTCGAATTCAATGGAGGATTTATGATACAAAAGAAAACTAATTAATAATTATAAAAACTTAAAATTATGGCAGGAGTAAAAACACCATACACATTTGGACTAGCTGAGATTATTGTCGGAGAAGTTTTAGAAAGTGGAGAAATGCCTTTCTTAGAAGATATGACTAAGATTGGAAAAGTAAATGAAGATTCAGCTAATATGACAATGGAAGCTGGAGATTCAACTGAAATTAGAGAACAATCTAATCCAGTTCCGGTATTAGTAATTAATCAACCTGATACAATTGAATATAACTTTCAAATCTTAGACGCTACTCCAGAATTAGTTGAGGAGTATATGGGAGGAGAAAAAGTTGGAGCTACAGCTGTAGGTTTCTTAGGGAGAACGGTTACAGTAGAAAAGTCGTTTTTATTCAAACCAGAACAAGGTATTTATTTTGCTGTACCTAGAGCGTCAATTAAAACTACTTTTGGAGGTGATTTCACAAGAACTGGAGTTTTAACAATGACATGTGTAGTTACGCCGTTAGCAGCTGCAGACGGAAAGCAACCTGTAATTTGTGATTACCTTTCGAATTTTGAAACAAATTTTCCTCCTAAAGGGTAAATGATCAAATAGAATTTATATTAAAAGCCACTCTTATTTAAGAGTGGCTATTTTTATTTATAATAATATTAAACTTATAGACGAGAAATTAGATGCATTACCACTTGGTGTACCAATTCCACAATTAAAAACAGAATTAGCTGATGTTACTATTTGTGTTCCATCATCTTTCAAACCAGGTGCAATTGCAAATGAAATTCGATCATTTTCATTTAATTTTGCTACAGTATAAAATGATCCTGCGTAAGATGTATTATCATTTCGACCTACTAAAATACGTTTTCTTTCAAGTTCTGACGAAGAGGCTGTTGTAGCTTCAGTACCTTTATACATAATCATATCTAATGCGTAATATATTAAAGTTGAATTACCTCTACATGAGAATGACCCTTGTACTTGAATAGAATAGAATCCAGTTTTTGGAATTCTAATATAATTTGTATTTTCTATAGTAGTATTTAGGTTATTAGATATGTTATCTATAGTCTGTCTTTCTGTTGTTCCAACTCTTGTTAAAATACTCCAAGGCATATAATTTCTTGCAGAAATATTCGATAAATCAATTCCTGTAGATGTATTATATCCATTATTGGATTCTGATGTGTTTTGAGCACCTCTTGTAGGTACTTTTGCATTCATAACAAATATTTGAGTAGTTGAAGTTTCAGTGGAAACATGAGTACCAATATTTCCATCACTATCAATGTACAAAAGACTATTTTGAGTTGAAAGAGGTTGAATGTTTTTTACATTAATTGGATGGTTTATACCATCTCCTACAATTTGAAGTTTATTTTGAGGAGTAATAGTTCCAATTCCTAATCTCCCATCATTTGTGAAAATTAAATCATCAGTAGTATTATTTGCATTAGTTGAGTTATCTCCTTTAGCATCAACATGTAATATGCCTTGAGGATTATTTGTGTTTATTCCAACTTGAGAGAATAAAGTGCATGTGAATAAAGTAGTAACTAAAAAATATATTTTTTTCATATTAGTTTAATTTTTTTATTATAAAATTTACGGCAGAGGTATTTAGACCTGGTTTATGTGTTCCACAAGAAGCTGCATTAACATCAGTTGCTGCAAAGCCAGTTCCAACATCAACAGTAACTTTGTCTCCTTGTTTTAAACTAAACACTCCAAAAAAACTACCAGGCATTGGAATATTATAATCATTACTAAGTTTTGTAAGTATTCTTCGTGAATCTATAACTACATAATTGCTTTGATTAATTTCTTTTTTACTAATAATTAAATTTACTCCCCAGATTTTATTAGTATCACAGTGAAAGCTTGCAATAGCTTCAATAGAATAAATACCGTTATCAGTTACATTTAAATAATGTAAATTATTTTCTATTCCAAAATTTAATGAAGTTGTATTAAAGTCTACTTTACCTGAACTTATTGGTAAATTAATTTTATTATTATTACCACTTAAATCAAGTCCCTTAGTTTGTTCTAAAAGAGAAAAAAATATTGTAGGTATGTTAGTATAACTTACAGTTCCAATGTTTGAATCCTTGTCAATTGCAAGGTTAGATAAATTGCTTGTATTTGTGAATTCTTTAAAATTTTTAATATTGATAGGATTAGTAGTATTATCTCCATTAATTGTTAATTTATTTGTTGGAGAAGTAGTTGAAATACCTAAATTACCATTCTTATCAACTATCAAGTCATCTGAATTACCATTGTTAAGATTTGTATTAGATAAAGGATCAATATGAAAAGATCCTTGAGGTTCAATTGTTCCTATTCCTACTTGAGCATTTAAAATGCTTGCAAAAATAAGAGTTGAAATTGTGTAAAATTTACTCATTATTTATAATAATTTTTAGTTGTTGTTAGTCTATTATTTACAGTTTTAAAATTAAAAATCAAATTTATTTCCTAAACGTTAAGATTAGAAAAAAAAGAAAAGGATTTAGTAAAATAACTAAATCCTTAACAAAAATATTTGAAAATTTTATAAAAACACTTTAAAAAAAAGTGATATTGGGTTATACAGTTATAAAATTATAATTAATAGTTTATAATAACTGTTAAAATATAATATTTAACACTTTAAATCATTTAAAATCATGTTGTAAACAAAAAGGATCTAGCATTACACTAGACCCTTTTTTCAATAAAAAAATAAATTTGAAATTCAAAAAATAATTTTTAATAAGTTAAAAGTTAATATTGGTTTTATAGTAAACTAAAATTAATATTTAAATTTTTATTAAAATGTTAAAGTTTTGTTTTTAACATTATTTCTTTAAAATGATGTGCCTAAGTTTTTCCTAAGTCACTCTTTAATAAACTTACTTCTTCATACTTACATCGGATTTTTGTATAAAGCAAATATCTAATGGATAACAAAGAACTTACTAAAAAGGAATTAGACATTTTAAATGATGTCCCATATTCTTTTGAACTTGAATATTTCAAAGAAAAGACTATCAAAGTCAAGCGTTTCTATGGTCTTATCACTACAAATAAATCTATCAGAGAAAAAGTAAAAGAAGTTTTTAAAATCTATCCTTTACGATTATCTACAATGGATAGAATGGCTAAATATCAAATTGAATTATATCTAGATAATTCGAAATTCTCGCAAAACAACGATACTGATTCTTTTAACGAAATGAAACTTGTAGCAGCAAAGAATGCTTATAACATGGCAAATATTGTTGCTATCGCTGTTTTAGGTGTTGATTATTCTGAAAAGGAATTTAAGCGTCTAAAGAAGGTTTTGTTTGATAATCTAACACCTATAAAATTGGAAGAAATAGCCAATGAAATTCTAAACTATCAATCTCTAGTAAATTTTACAAACTCTACGGTAACGATGTCGATAAAGACGACGATAAGTCCAAACGAAGTAGAGTAAAAGGAATGAGATCAACATACGGAACAAGAGCTTCTATATGTGATCATTTCAACTGGACTATAGATTATTTAGAAAATGGAATTAGCTGGGCAAAGGTTCAAAGATTAATGGCAGATGCTCCTTCATATGATTATGATGATAAAGATGAAGATTCTAAAGCAGCTAAACCAATCAAGATAACAGAACAAAATCAAGCAGATATTTTAAAAATGTTTCAATAATGCAAATCAACAACGGAAGATTAGGATATACCCTTACACTAGATAATAAACAAGTTCAGCAAATTCTTGCTCAAACTAGAGCTGATTTCGCAAGAACTTCTGAATACGCAGCAAATGAGTTAAACAAGGTTCAAAGCTCGATGAGTAATATTGCTGTTCTTGGTGGTAGTTTCCTTTCTATCGCCGCTGCAAAAGGTTTTATAACTCAATTAGTTCAAGTAAGAGGAGAGTTTGAACAAACTGAAATATCGTTTAGAACAATGTTGCAATCGCAAGAAAAATCAACTGCATTAATGAGTGAAATGGTTGAGCTTGCAAAGAACACTCCTATGCAATTTAGCGAGGTTACTCAAGGAGCTAAACAGTTGTTAGCTTACCAAGTAGAAGCTGAAAATCTTACGGAAACACTTGAAATGTTAGGTAATATATCCAGCGGATTAAGTGTTCCTATTTCTCGTTTAATTCTTGTATATGGTCAAGTAAGAGCAAAAGGTCGTCTTATGGGTGACGACCTTAGACAGTTTACAGAGGCAGGAGTACCAATGATTGCAATGATTGCCAAAAATATGGGCGTAGCTCAATCAGCTGTTGCAGATATGGTTTCAGAGGGAAAAGTTGGTTTCAAAGAAGTTGAAAAAGTATTACAAGATTTAACTTCACAAGGAGGGTTGTTTTACAATATGATGGAGGAACAATCTAAAACTATTCCAGGGCAAATTGCAAAGCTTCAAGATGAAATTGAAGTAATGTTTAACGAAATTGGAAAAGATTCGCAGGGTTTTATCACATCTGTTATTAGCGGAGCTTCCACTGTTGTTGAGAATTATCAAGCTATTGGAAAAACTATCGCTGTTTTAGTTGCAGCTTATGGAACTTATAAAGCGGCAGTAATTGTTTTAAATACGATTGAACAAGCTAGATTGACTACTACTTTAGCAATTGGCGCAGCAGAAGGAAGGGTTACAACAATGCAAGCATTAAGATATGTTGCGACTTTAAAATTAACAGCAGCTCAAACCGCTTTAAATACAGTAATGATGGCTAATCCTTACGCTATTATCATTGCTGGTGTTGTCGCATTAGGAACTGCTTATTACTTATTATCTGATAATACCACTTCTGCACAAAGAGCGCAAGAAGCTTATAATAAAACTCAAGAAAAGGTAAAATCAGGGCTTGATGAAACTAAGAAAAAAGCTGATGAGTACATCAATACTTTGAAAGATGAAACAGCAACTGTTTACCAACAAATACAAGCTTATAACGCTTTACAAGCATTAAAATTAAAAGGTTTAGAGAATCTTACGCAAGAACAAATTGCGACAATGGATTTAACTGAGCTTAGAAAATTATTGAATGCTTCTTATGATGAAAAAGGTTTAAGTTCTCAGAAACAAGCTTTAGTTGACATAGAAAAGCAAATTAAGTCTGTTAAAAACCAAATTGATAACGCTAATAAATCGGGAGCCTCTTCAGGTTCGGTTTTAGATATTTTATATAAAAAATTAGAAGATTTAACAGGTGAATACGATCTGCAAGCCACTCATGTAAGAAAGGTTGAGGAGGAACAAAAAATCTCCAACATGACTTTAGATGAACAAAAGTCTTATTACGAAGGTATTGTTCAAGAATTGCAGAATAAAGTAAATGAAATAAGAAGAGTAAATGAACAACAAGCTGACAGTAAAAATGCTGCCGATTTAGTTGCTTCAGCATTTGCTAAATGGGATATATCAAAACTTAATTTTCAATTAACAGAAGCTTATAGTAAGTTATACGACATAGATGATAAACTAAATAAAACTATTGGAAAGGCTTATGGAGATAAAAATTACAGCGATTGGTCATTAATTCGTGATGAAGCTACGCAAAAACAAAGAGATCTAGGTATTGGTAAAAAAGACACTAAAGAGTGGCAGGATTTACAAAAGGTTATTGATGGGGCAAATAATGCTTTAAAAGCTTGGGAAACGACTAAAACTAAATCTGATAAACCTAAAAAACCAAAAACTCCAAAAAAATCAGATGATCCCGTAGAGATTTTCAAAAAGCAAGTACAAGGAATGAAGGACGAGTACGACCGTTATGTGAATTACATAAACTCTGGAGATATAGTACTTTTATCTGCTGCCGAAGCTATTTCTTTACGCATAAAAGGTAAAGGTGCTAACTACGAAGAGTACTTACGTAATGTTCAAAAACAATTAGCTAACGTAACTAACAAAACCAAAGCACAAGTTGGTCAGTTGCAGTATGTAAATGACGAACTTCAAAAAGTAATTTCTTACAACGCTTTTGATAAGTATAAAGATGGTATAAATGAACAAATAGATTCTTCTGAAAATCTTTTAAAGATTATTGGTTTACTTCAAGAAGAAAAGCAAAAATTCGCTAATTCATCAAATCCAATCGAACAGGAAAAATTCAAATTCCTTGATGAAAAAGAAATTGAAAACATTAAGAAAGCTGATGATGCAGCAAAGTCATTAATTGATACTTTAAAAGAAGAATTCAATCCTTTAGATACTATAAATAAAAAGTTTGATACTGAAATTGAACTTTTAAAGTATAAGCTTGAAAAAGCAAAAGATGATATTGAAAAACAAAAGATTGTCATTGCTATTGAACAAGTTGAAACTAAACGTACAGAAGCTTTAGAAGACACTCCAACAAATGACAAGTATGTAAATGAAATTCTTAAGAAGTATCAAACTTTAGAGCAGAAAAAACAAAAGATTATTGATGATTCGAATCGTGAGATTAAACGAATGCAAGAAAACTTGCAAAAAGAATTAAATAAAACTGGTTCTGTCTCTCCAGAAACAATTACTCAATACGAAAATGTAATTAAGGAGATAAAGAATAAGCAAATCGAAGCTGTTGGTGCAGTAGATTCTGAGATTTTAAAGAAGTCAAAAGGTTGGATTCAAATATTTGGAGATTATTCCAATAAGTCTGGAACTCAATTACGTAAAATTCTTGACCAAATACGAACTGAGTTAAATAATCCCAATTCAAAACTTAGCGAACAAGATAAAAAAGCTTATCAAGATCAGTTTAAAGGAATTAAAGAAAAACTAGAAAAGGATAATCCTTTTGATAATTTAATAGACTCTTTTAATGTTTTTAAGGAGGGGGTTAAAAAAGGTTTTAAGGACATTGATGGTAGTGTAAGTTTAGATAGTATTCGAGGTTTGATTGGTGGTATTCAAGGAGCTATTAATGAAACTTTAAGTCTTGCTGAAGATTTAGGTATTAATGTTTCGGATTCAACAAAAGATGCTGTTCAGTTAGGAGCTGATTTATTTAATGCTGGTGCTGATATAGCAGAAGGTATTGCAAGTAAAGATCCTGTTAAAATTATTCAAGGTCTAGCGAAAGCTGTTAAATCAGTTCTAAACTTTAATGACAAGAAGAAACAACGTCAAATTAAACGTTACCAACAAGCTGTTGATGATTTAGCACGATCATTTAAAAATCTTCAATACGAAACTGACAAAGCTCTTGGTGGTGATACTTACAAGAATCAGCGAACGATGCTTGATAACCTTACCAAGCAACAAGAGGAGTATCGTAAAATGATTAAAACTGAACAGTCTCGTAAAAAGACAGATCAAGGTAAGATTAAAGAATGGCAACAAGCAATTATTGAACTTGATCAATCCAAACAAGATTTACTTGATTCTTTAGCACAAGACATTTTACAAACTAATGCAAAGGATTTAGCAAATACTTTAGGTGATGCTTTAGCAGAAGCTTTTGGTAAAGGAGAAGATGCTGCTAAATCATTTGAAAAAGTAGCTAATGACGTTCTTAAAAATGCAATTTTAAATCAACTTAAAAAGGAATTTTTAGAAAAGCAACTACAAGGGGCTTTAGATAAACTAAAAAAAGACATGGGCGGTGATGACGAAGGTAATTTTGAGTTTAATGGACTTTCTCAGGAAGAACAAGAAAAGTTTAGGGAACGTTTAAAAGAGATTTCTAAAAACTTTTCAGGAGCATTAGAAATGTATAGTGATTTATTCAAGGATTTAGAAATGGACCCGAATGAAAATTCTTTAAGTGGTGCTATTTCAGGGATGTCACAAGAAACTGCAAGTATCGTAGCTGGACAAGTAAATGCGATGAGACTTCTTATTGTAGAAGCAAATAAACAACGTGATTTATCAAATAAATTTTTAATGCAGCAGCTTGATAGATTAGCCAATATAGATGCTAATACAAGAATGATGGAGCCTTTGCTAAATAAATTAATTGATAAAGTAGATAAACTAGGAGAAAATAGAAGTTATGGATTTTAAATATATAAAAAAAGAAGCTTTAAAAAGAGCAATTGACAATGATATCTGTGAAGAGTGGGCTGCAAGAATTAATCATACTGTTAATGTAGATGAACTACTTGATATGTATATTGAAGGTATAGACTTTTCTTTTTCAACAGAGTTTTTATCGAATGATTTCTTTAGAAGAAATTTAAAAGGTCACATGGAACATAAAGGTATTTTCTTAGACGATAATCCAATACTAGAAAATGTAAAAAAGATAGTTTGTTTAGGTGATTCAAGACTTAATCTAATAGGTAATCAATATTTGGTTTCTGAAGTTTTTTTACGAGATAAAACTAAAGCTAAAATAGTTGCTAAAGACTCTGCTTTTATCATGGTTGATATTTTTGACGATGTAGATTTAGAAGTAATTGCAAATGATAGTTCTAAAGTTTGTGTAAACGTCTATAAAGGAGCAAAGGTTAGTTTTAAACAACTTGATGATAGCTATGTAAAAATAGTTAAAAAGAAAACTAAAACATTTAAATAATGGCAGCAGTAGTTTATTTATTAGATAATATATCTTTCAAAAATTACAATGTTTTAGTTTCTGATTCCTCTGGGATTTTCGACAAAACGAAATTTAAGGAAGGAGTTAAAAAAGACTGGTCCGATGAACATGGTTTTGATGTGGATTTACAAAATAGATTTAAAGATTCGCGAACAATTTCAATTTCTTGTTTTGTTCACGCAAAATCATTAAAAGAAACGATTGAAAAATATAATGCTTTTTTGAACGAAATTGACAAAAAGGGTAGTAGACGCATATCAGTAATCGTTGATAGTCTAAGAATGGAATGTCAAGTTTTTAGGGATAATTCAGCAGAAACTAATCTTATATATAATGATTCTGATGCTGTAGCAACTTTTACGTTAAATCTAATTGAAAATTTCCCTGTTAAAAGGATCTTACAATCAAAATCTAAGACAACAACTATTACTATTTCTTCCAATAAAGTTATGGTAATTAATTGGGGTGATGGAGTAGAACAATACACAACTTCATCAAATCAAAATTATACTCATACTTATTTAGATGAAAATGTTTATTATCCGATTATAATGGGTGATTTAGATGCTATTACACAATTCCAAACTAATGCAGATATCTTATGGAGCAAATATTAGTTATTAGACCAAATGGAGAAGAGTATTTGCTTGAAGATCGTGCAGCCTTTAGAATAATTAATTCTATTTCTCAGAAAACGGAATTAAGAAGTAATGATACTATTGATATTGATATAACAAGTAGAAATTTTCATGATTTTAAAATAGGTGATACATTTTATTACTTAGGTAGGAAATATACTTTAAATCAAATTCCTAGATATCAAAAGAACAGCAGAAACGAATATCAATATTCTGCAACATTCGAAGGAGTAATGTATGACCTTCGTCGTGCTTCTTATGATGTAAATATTGATACTACTGGATCAGCAATTTATGGAGAAACATTAACAGCTGATTTAGAATTATTCGCACGAGTTTTAATTGAAAACGCTAATCGTGTATTTACAGATAAGTGGGGTTTAGGTGAAATTACTGAAGGTACAGAAACAAAAACTATTACATTTTCAGAAGAAGATAATTGCTTAGGGGTTTTACAGAAGTTATGTGATGAATATGATACTGATTTTACAATTTCTACAGATGAAAATGGTTTAAATAAAATTAATTTTCTACAAGTAGGAGAAGAAATTCCTCTTGAATTTAAAGTAGGTTTTAATAAAGGGCTTTATAATTTGATTCGTGAAAAAGTTGATAGTTCAGATATTATTACAAGATTAAAAGTTTATGGTTCTGATCAAAATTTAGGAACTTCTTATCGTTCGAATAAATTAGTGTTACCAGGAAAGAACAAACCTAATTCTTATATTGAAAGTGCTGATGCAATTCAGCGTTTTGGGATTTATGAAGCGGTTAAATTATTTGATGATATTTATCCGAAAAGAATAGGAATAGTTGCATCTATTAATTCTGATTCTCCTTATAAATTCTCTGATTCTTCAATGGATTTTGATTTAAACGAAAAGGATGAAAATGGAACTAAGTATTTAATCGCAGGATCTGCTGCAAAAATTCATTTTAA
Organism: Chishuiella changwenlii; assembly: GCF_900142565.1. GTDB lineage: Bacteria > Bacteroidota > Bacteroidia > Flavobacteriales > Weeksellaceae > Empedobacter > Empedobacter changwenlii. The sequence goes on along the minus strand of NZ_FRBH01000005.1, from coordinate 162,530 downwards.
TACTGGTGCATTGGCTGGATATGAATTTGATGTTCACGCTTACAACCATTCTAATAAAGAATTTCATATCATAAAGTTTGCAGATGAAAATGGTTATGAATTTCCATCTAAAGATAATAATGCTTTTCGAATTACCCCAGGCGATGAATATGTTATTTTAAATATTCAAATGCCACAAACGTATGTTGATAATACTGAAAATGAATTGCTTCAAAAAGCAAATGAATATCTATCTGATAAACTTGAACCAAATGTTCAATATTCAATGGATATTGATACATTATACCTACAAAGACAATTAAATGAAACTGTAATAGAGTTTTTCAAAGTAGGAGATTTCATCAAGGTAATTGATGAAGATTTTGGTATAAATCGATTTATAAGAATAAAATCAATTGAAAGGGATTTAAGAAATCCATTTGATTATAAACTTGTATTATCAGATTCAAAAGTTTCAAATCTTGTTTCTGGAACTATTGCTGGTGAAATAAAGAATATAAACAACATTATTAAGATTAACGACCTTAATAATCCAGCAAAAGCTCGTAGAAATTGGAAAGACGCACAAGAGGTTCTTAACATGGTTTTTGATGTTGAAGGTGATTATTATACGGAAAAAATCAAACCAAATTCAATTGAGACTACACATTTACAAGTTGGAGCAAAGTCTATGCAATTTAATCTAATTGATTCTTTTTTTGAACCTAATATAAATGGAAATCCAAATATCCTAAGATGGTCAAGTTGTACTCTTGTTCATTTTACGATTGAAGAAAATATAAGAGATTGGCAAATAGGCGCAAGTACGAAAAATCTTGAAGCAAATAAACCTTACTACATCTACGCAAGATGTAATAAAGATAATTCAATTGGAATAATTGATGTTACTGAATTTCAGTACACAGTTGATCAAGGAAATTACTATTATTTTCTAATTGGAATAGTTAATTCTTATGATAATGAAATTAAAGCAAGAGAAGTTTCTTTAATGTATGGTTTTTCTACTGTTTCTGGAAGGTTTATCAAAGCGGGTAGAATTGAATCGAGTGGAGGAGGAAACACTTATTTTGATTTAGATACTGGTGAAATAAGTGGTAAAATAACGTTTACAAATGATTCTCCAGCTTTTAATCAAGTTAGAGATTCAATTGAAATCGGAGGAAGGAATTTAATTGAGAATAGCAGTTTTGAGAATGAGTACAACTTTATTGATCTTCATAATGTTAATTTCGAAAGAACCTCAAATTATGGAGGTATTTTACCAAAATATGGTAGTAAATTTTTAGTAGCATTCAACAATGCACAAACCTATTTTTTTTATTTTGGTCTTCAAAAAATTGAAATTGAAAAATCATCTGATTATATACTTTCTTTCAATTATATTCTTCCTTTTAGTTCCGATCACCTGCAAATAAGTTTTATTTATGATAATGGATATGAAGCTATGCCAATTACAGAAACAACTCAACTTTCTTATGATTGGGGTATAAAAAGAACATTTGTTAAATTTACTACACCAAGTAATGCTAAAACATTATATGTAAGATTTGATGCTTTTACAATGAATTGGCTTTGCTTAGATGGCATAAAGTTGGAAAAAGGAAATAAGGCTACAGATTGGAGTCCAGCTCCAGAAGATGTTCAAAAACAAATTACTGAACTAGATAATACAATGAAAAGGATTGATGGAGTAACTTCTTTTCTAGGCACTACGATAGATCAAAATGTGATTGCAACAGGTGTTTTAATGGTTGGTTCTGAATTTCAATCAAACGCAGGATTAAGTGGATTAAATGAGAGTGGTTCAAAGTCTGTTAGACTTTGGGCAGGTGGAACTGCTCAAAACAGAAATAAAGCAGCATGGAATACATTGGATGATGGTACTATGAACTTCTATCATCCTAATGGGCAAATAGCTTTTAAATTCGGTTTAGAGAATGGTGTATTTGCAATGAATGGTTATCATAAAGACGGTTACTTAATGTTTAAACTTGACCCAAACCGTGGATTAGTTAACGTTGCTTATTCTCAAGAAAGTTGGTCTGAAAGAAAGTTCTTTCAAGTACCAGTTACAAATTTAAACGCTACAGATGATCAAATAAGAGTTTACTTAACTCCATTAATAACTCAATCTAATGGAATTTATACTATAGAACAATCTAAGCTTAATTATCAATGTTGGGAGTATTTCAATGGAACAATTCCTTCAAATGCAGATTGGCAACAGTATAATGGCTATAAATCAAATAACACTTCCAGAACCTTAAATATACCTAATGGCTGGTATTTGCAAAATTATGGTCCATTAGAACAAGATTCAAGCTCACTTAAACCTGCTATTTCAATAGTATATATTGAAAATGGTGTTGAAAGACTAAATAGAATTATAGTAATGACTAATTTATAAATAATGGGAAAATTTAATTTAAAACAAAAATCAATATCTGAAATACTTAGTGAAGATATTACTGATGAACTTAAAGTTGCTTATGCTTTTAATTATGAAAATAATGAAAAACCTAAGGCAATTAATTTTCAATTAACAAATATTAATGAACCTGGAAAAATATTATTAGCTGGAAGCTTATATACAGAAACAGGACAATTTGATTTAAAGACAGCAAAAGAAATTGAAAATATAGGTCAAATCATTGATAAGATTAAGGCTTCTATAAACGAGATAAATAATTTATATTCTCAAATAGATGTATCCTAACTTTTTCCTAAGTTCTAAATCAGAAACCTTTAATTAATCTCTGCTACCATAATTTTACATCAACATTGTTGCGCCAATAACAATGTGTATGAAACAAAAATTATTTACTACTAGATTTAAGCGTTGTCTAGCTTATTTGACGTTATTTTTAACGCCTATAATATTACTCTTTACAAACAAAATTAAGCTGACTGAAAAGGAACGATTTGAGTTCTTCATTTCAAGCTTTTTCAAACTTACGCCTATAGCATTTTTAATTAATTCTGCTTTTAATTGGCACGCTGAAAATGAATCTTTCTTATATGGTTTATATGCTGTTATGTTTATTAATGCATTTATAGGAGTTCTTACACATCGTAAACTGAAAAGCTTCGATATAGGCGAGTTCTTTAAATCAACTTTAATAACGGTTGTTGTAGTTTTTGGGGTTTATTTTTCCTTAGATCAAATTGATAATTCTATTCCAGACGGTTTCCTTTCTGTTGCATTTACTTCATCTATTCAAATCATAACATTATTATACCCGATTGCCAAGATAATGCGTAATAGCTTCATTTTGACGAATGGAAAATTTCCACCAGAGTTTTTAATTGAAAAACTGTACAACTACGAACGCGATGGAAACATTAAAGAATTTTTAGAAATAATTAAAAAAGAAGAGTAATGCTTATAGATTTTCAGAAAAAATACGGATTAGTTACGGATGGTGTTTTTGGTAAAAATACAGCTCGTAAAATTGCTGAAGTTTTTAATATAAAACATCCAGCTTTATTCTTTGGTCAGGTTTGTCATGAATCAGCAAACTTAACTTTAAAAGAAGAGAATTTAAATTATACTGCAGCAAGATTACAACAAGTTTTTCCTAAGTATTTTCAAACTTATTCTAAAGCTAAAATGTATGAGAGAAATCCTCAAAAATTAGCTAACCTAGTTTATGGTGGACGTATGGGAAATATTAATCCTAACGATGGTTATTATTTTCGTGGCCGTGGAGCTGTTCAGTTAACAGGGCGTAACAATTACAAGGAATTCGAAAATTGGCTTATTAAAAAAGGATTATGCAAACCAAATGAGATTATGTTGAACCCAGATTTAGTTTGGAAAGATTATTATATTGAATCTGCTATATTCTTTTTTGATAAAAATAACCTTTGGAACATCGCAGATATAAAAACTCTTACAAAAAGAGTTAACGGTGGTTTAAATGGATTACAAGATCGAATTAATAAAACGAATCAATATGCAAAATGGTTTTAATTATCGAATAGCAATGCTCATTTCATTGCTAATAGTTTTTTGTTTATCAAGTTGCAGAACTTCAAAAAAATCAATTGAAAAAAGTAGAATTGAATTTGAAAAGAATGAAGTAAAGAAAAATAATGTTGATTCTTCTGTATTAATCCAAAAGGATGATGCTTTAAATAAAGTTGATTCTTTATCTTGGAGTAATTATATGAAAGAACTAAATTTCTCATTTAATGGAGTTAATAATAATGACGAGTTAGAAATTATTAAAACTGATAATGGATGGAAATTTAAAGGAAAAGGATTTATAAATGGAAAATCAACTGATAAAAAAAATGATTCGATTATAAAATCAAATACCCATCAAGTAAAGAATGAAGTATCTAAGGTTAATTCTAGATCAAAAACAGAATTAGAATCAAATAACAGTCAAATAACAGTTGACAAAGAAAAAGACAAATTTTCTATTGGTCCTACTTTTGGAGTATTAATATTAGCATTAATAATTATTCTTTATTATGTAATTAGAAGGTTTAAATATTAAAATTTTATCTTTTAAAATTTAACATTATAAAAGATAAAATTATCAAAATAAATAACTAAATTTATGAATCATATGTGATTTTTAATTACATACAACTTGGTTAAAATAAGAGGTACAGTAAGTAATTACTGTACCTTTTTTTATAAGAATTAACAATTTAATTATTTTATGTAAATAACAAATATTTATATTTACAATAATCAATAGGTGTTAATATCACTTATAGGTTTGTTTTTTACCTTAAATAGCTCACCTTATGTTGAGCTATTTTTAATATAAATTTTAACAATAATTATTTATTAATAATTATAGATATTATTATATTTATGAAGCAAGTATTATTACATGGATTACTTGTTTAGTTTAGTATTGGTAACCCAGCAGGATTATTCTGTTGGGTTTTTATTTTTTGTAAACACATATGAAGTTAATATGATGGTTTTCAGACTTTACTATTTCTTCTAAAACATTGTTGTTAAAATTGTATATTTTTTATACAATTATTAAAAAAAAATAAATATATTAGCAACGGCTATTCAAGTAGCTATATAGGTTTTAGGTTGTTGGGATTGGTTATCCCTCAAATCTTGAGAGAGGCACTAAACCTCTCTCTTTTTTTTCTGAAAAAAGTCTAAAATGTTTGCGTATTGTTTGCGTGAAATTTTAAAGGATTTTTATAAAGAGGTTAAATTACTGAATTTAAAGGTATTGAGAAGTGTGTTTTAATTCTTGATTTTCACAACGGAATAATCCTTATTGTGAGTTCCTTTCATTACAAATGTACAATATAAAATTATAGTTAAGATTACGGAAAACCGTAATTGTATATTTTTTTATTTTCATAAATTGAAACAAAATTTATATACAGGGTAAAATAGGAGATATAAAATTACTCCTAGAAGTGATCTATAACAAATGTTAATTATATAATATTGTAAATAATCTGTTGTGTGTTTTTAAATTAAAGAAAGCTTGTTCTCTATACTAAACTCTTTCAGAATTTCATTCGAACTAATAGTTTTTATGAGACTATTCAAAGTACACAATAAGGGCGATTTTAATTAAAAATACTAGTTATCTGATAATTTTTATGACCTATCTCAAAATTTTGAATTAAAATGATAAAAAATATACTCGGTTTAGATTTGGGTACCAATTCTATTGGTTGGGCATTTGTTAAAGAGACTGTAAATAATACCAAACAATCTATAATAGAAAAAATTGGTGTTAGAGTTAATCCATTAACTACTGATGAACAAACAAATTTTGAAAAAGGAAAGCCCATTACCACAAATGCAGGGAGAACTTTAGCAAGATCATCACGCAGAAACTTACAACGATACAAACTTCGTCGTGACAATTTAATTAAAATATTAAAAGAAAATAAATGGATTACCGATGAAACTATTTTAGCAGAAAACGGAAATCAAACAACTTTCGAAACATTTAGGCTTAGAGCGTTAGCTGCAGAAGAGAATTTAAATTTAAGCGATTTATCTCGCGTATTATTAATGATTAATAAAAAGCGTGGGTATAAAAGTTCTCGTAAAGTAAATAATACAGAAGATGGACAATTAATAGATGGAATGGCCATTGCTAAAAAGCTTTACGAAGAAAATTTAACGCCAGGTCAATATGTACATGATTCACTAAAATCTGGGAATAAAAGGATTCCAGATTTTTATCGTTCAGATTTACAAAATGAATTGAATGCTATTTGGGAATATCAAAAACAGTTCTATTTGGAATTATTAACAGATAATTTAAAAGAAGAATTAAATGGTAAAGGAAAAATAGCAACTTGGACTACTTTAAAAGTTCCTTTTTCTTTAGAGAGTATCAAACGAGAAAAGAAAAGAGATGAATTGAAGTTTGAAAATTATCAATGGAGAAATGATGCTTTACAACAACAATTAAATTTAGAACAATTAACGATTGTTTTACAGGAAATTAATACACAGATCTATAATTCTTCAGGTTATTTGGGCGCAATCTCTGATAGAAGTAAGGAGTTATATTTTAATCAACAAACTGTAGGACAATATCAATATTTACAATTAAAAAATAATCCTCATGCTCGTTTAAAAGCTCAAGTTTTTTACAGACAAGATTACTTAGATGAATTTGAAAAAATATGGGAAGTACAAGCAAAAGGACGTGAAGATGTTTTAACAAATAACCTAAAAGAGGATATACGTGACGTTATTATTTTCTATCAACGTAAATTAAAATCTCATAAGGGATTAATTTCTTTGTGTGAATTTGAACAAAAAGAAATTATTATAAACGGAAAGAAAAAGAATGTAGGTTTACGAGTTATTCCGAAATCTTCTCCATTATTTCAGGAATTTAAAATTTGGCAAAAACTGCACAATGTCAAATTAAAGAATAAAGAAACAAAGGAAGTTTTTACGCTTAATGAGCAAGATAAAATCATGTTGTTTGAAGAGCTAAATTTAAAAGGAAATTTAGCTGCTGATAAAGTATTAGCTCTTTTATATGACAAACCAAAAGAATGGGAATTAAATTATAAAGAATTAGATGGTAATCGTACCAATCAGGCTTTATACAATGCCTATCTATCTATTCTTGATAATGAAAAGTGCGATATTAGAGGAGCATTAAAATTAAAACTAAACAAAGATGAAATTTTAATTAATGATGTAGAAATTCCTTCTTTTGAGATTAAAGCATTAATGGAATCCATTTTTGAAAAGAATAATATAGACTCTTCAGTCTTAAGTTTTAATGCAGAATTAGAAGGAAAGGAATTTGAACAACAATCGTCTTATAAATTATGGCATTTGTTATATGCTTATGAGGAAGATGATTCTTTAACAGGAATGGATACTTTATATCGCTTGTTAATGCACAAGTTCGGTTTCGAATTAGAACAAGCAAAGGTTATTGGAAACATAGCTTTTCAGGATGATTACGGAAGTTTAAGTGCTAAGGCAATTCGTAAAATATTCCCATATATAAAAGAAAGTGAATATAGCAAAGCCTGCGAGTATGTGTCTATAGAATATAATTTGCCTAATTATCGTTATTCTAAAAATTATTTATCAAAAGAAGAAATAGATAAACGTGTTTTAAAAGAGAGATTAGATGTTTTATCAAAAAATAGTTTACGAAATCCTGTTGTAGAAAAGGTAATGAACCAAATGATTAATGTCGTAAATACATTAATTGATACAGAGAATGATAAATTAGAAGAAAAGGGGAAGCCAAGAGATTTTCGTTTTGATGAAATTAGAATAGAATTAGCTCGAGAACTTAAAAAAAGTGCAAAAGAAAGGGAAGAGCTTACAAAACAAATTAATTCTGCAAAATTAGCTCATGATAAAATTGTAAAAATTTTACAAACACAAGATGGAATAAAATTTCCTACTAGAAATGATATTATTCGATATAAGCTATATCAGGAACTAAAAAATAATGGATATAGGGATTTATATACCAATCAATATATAAATAGAGAAGACATTTTTACTAAAAAATACGATATAGATCATATCATTCCTCAATCTCGTTTATTTGATAATAGCTTTTCCAACAAGACATTAGTTCCTCGAAATATAAATTTAGCCAAAGGCAACAAGACAGCTTATGATTATATTTTAGATGTTTTTGGAATTGATAAATTAAACGAATTTAAGAAGAGAGTAGAAGCTTTATATAACGAAAAAGAAGATGGAATTTCTAAGGCAAAAAATAAAAAATTGCTAATGACAGGAAATGAAATTGGAGAAGGTTTTATAGAGAGAGATTTAAGAGATTCGCAGTATATAGCGAAAAAAGCAAAAGAAATATTATTTCAGATTGCCAAAATTGTTGTCTCTACCTCTGGTTCTGTAAGTGATCGTTTACGTGAAGATTGGGGATTAGTAAGTTTAATGAAAGAAATTAATTTAGAAAAATATCAAAACTCTGGATTAACAGAAACTCAGAAAACAAAAGATGGACGTTTAAAAGAAGTTATTGTAGGTTGGTCTAAGCGTAGTGATTACAGACATCAAGCAATGAATGCTTTAACAATTGCTTTTACTAAATGCGCATTTATTCAATACTTAAGTAATTTAAATTCTCGTAAAAATAAAGATGCTGAAAAGCATGAAACGATTATCGAAATAGAAAAAAAAGAAACACATTATAAGGTTGATGAGAAAGGCAATAAAAAATTGGTATTTAATGAGCCAATGCCTAATTTCAGAAAAGTAGCGAAACAACATTTAGAATCTGTTTTAGTCTCTCATAAACCGAAAAATAAAATTGTTACGAGAAATATAAATAAGATAAAAGGAAGCGATAAAATTCAAATTACATTAACTCCTAGAGGACAAATGCATAAAGAAACAGTTTACGGAAAAATAAAACAACCTGTAATAAAGGAGGAAAAAGTTTCAGCAAAGTTTAATGAAGAAACAATACAAAAAGTTTCAAATCCAACTTATCGAGCTTTATTATTTCATCGATTAAAGAAAAATGATTATGATCCTAAAAAAGCATTTGCAGGTAAAAATACATTATCTAAAAATCCTATCTTATTAGAAGATGGATCACAGTTACCTGAGAAAGTAAAATTAACATGGTTAGAGGATTATTATACTATTCGAAAAGAAGTTAGTCCAGATTTAAAGCTAGATAAAATTATTGATGAAGGTGTAAAACGAATATTGCAGCAAAGATTAAATTTGTTTAATGGAGATGCAAAAAAAGCATTTTCTGATTTAGATCAAAATCCTATTTGGTTGAATGAAGAAAAAGGAATTGCAATAAAACGTGTTACTATTTTAGGTGTAAAAAATGCAGAATCTCTACATGTAAAGAAAGATCATTTAGGAAAAGAAATTTTAGACAACGAAGGTAATTTTATTCCTGTAGATTTTGTTAACACCGGTAATAATCATCATGTGGCTATTTATGAAGATGAGAAAGGAAATTTACAAGAAAAAATAGTTTCTTTTTATGAAGCTGTAGCAAGAGTAAACCAAAATTTACCAGTTGTAGATAAGCAGTATAATCAACATTTAGGTTGGAGCTTTAAATTTACAATGAAACAGAATGAAATGTTTGTTTTTTCTTCGGATGATTTTAATCCTTTAGAGATAGATTTACTAGATAAAACAAATCAACCATTAATAAGTAAACATTTATATAGAGTACAAAAAATTGCGACTAAAGATTATTTTTTTAGACATCATTTAGAAACTAAAGTTGATGATGTAAACGAACTGAAAAATATAACATGGAAAAGAGAAGGTATTAGTGGAGTTAAAAATATAATAAAAGTTCGCACGAATCATTTAGGAGATATTGTAGAAGTAGGAGAGTATTAAAAATAAGATTATAATTGAAAATTAAATAATTAGTTTAAACAACTTCAGTTTATAGAAATCAAAAAAATCCGATAATAAATTACTTTACTATCGGATTTTGTATTTTTTACTATAATGTTCTTTATACTTATAATTTAAAAGGTTTTAAATATAAGATTTACTACTCTTTTAAAAAGTAATAAAATTTAAAAGGAACTCACAATCACAAAAGAAATGCGATAAAAAACCTTGTAGTTACAATTACAGTATAAAGTTGTAAAATTTGAAAGGAACTCGCAACTATAAGCCGTTTTGTTAAATTTTAAAATTATTGTATTTATTTAGAATTGTAAAAATTCTAAATATCCCGTTCGAGTTTTTAATGAAAGGAACTCACAACGGTTAGTAATTTATTTAGCAATATGCTCGTGTTGTAACTACACGTATAAAATTATAAAAAAAATAGAATGTTATATCAAATTTTTAATTTTTTTTATTGAACATTTAATTTAATAAACTAATTAAATGTTTTAGATTATCTATATCGTATTTAAACGCTTTAATGTGTCCAGGTATTTTACTAAAAATAACTCCACTGTAATGTGTAATGACAATGTGTTTATTATGGCTGTAATAAAAATAATCACCACCACAATTATTGTCAAACTCCTTAAACCCAAGATTTAGTAATTCTTCTTTCATAGTGCTTCAATTTTAACTGTTTATGTAAATATCTGTTAAGCGAATAATCAACTATTATACCATTTGAATTAAAAAAATAAAATTAAATTAACGAAAATAGTGTTAAATTTATTTCATTGTTATTTTGTCCCGAAAATAGGCGCTCTCATGAGGATTTTTAATAATAAAAATAGCGTCACAAAATAGTCTTATTTATTTTATCAATAGTAGTTCTATAAATTGCGATAAAACTATCCCTATATTTGTAAGAGAAATTTAATTATTCCAACTTAATAACAATCAAAATAAAATTCACTTCACATCATGAAAATATTATTGTCGCCAGCTAAGATGATGAATCTTCAAACAGAAGCAAAATGGAAAGCTACAACGCCACAATTTTTAGGACATTCACAAGAGATTATGGATGTAATGAAAAAAATGAATGCAACAGACTTAGAAAAATTAATGAAAATTTCTAAAGAAATTGCTGAAATGAATGTAGAGAGAAATCAACTTTGGAGACCAAAACCATTGGCAAAACAATCTATTCCTGCTGTATTTGCTTTTAAAGGAGAAGTTTACAGAGGCTTAGATGCAGAAACATTAGACGAAAATGCGATAGAATATTTAAATAGAAATGCTTTTTTACTTTCTGGTTTATATGGCATACTTCGCCCTTTAGACAAGATTATGTTATATCGTCTAGAAATGGGATCTAAACTAGATGTAAATGGATCTAAATATTTATATGGTTTTTGGAAAAAAGTTTTAACTCCATTTTTTAATTCAAAACTAAAAAGAGGAGAGTTTATATTAAATCTAGCAAGTAATGAATATGTAAAAGTTTTGGATGTTGATGCCTTAAAAATTCCAACGATTGATGTAGAGTTTCAGGATTACAAAAACGGAGAATTAAAGAAAATTATGATGTATTTTAAGCACGCACGTGGCGCAATGGCGAGATATTGTGCTGTGAATAATGTACAAACATTAGATGAGGTAAAAGCGTTTGATGTAGACGGTTATCGTTATGATGATAACCTTTCTACAAAAGACAAATTAGTTTTTACACGATAGTTTTCTTTAAAAAATAATTGATATAAAAGACTACTTTTAGTGGTCTTTTTCTTATTTTTAGAACATATATGATAGAAGATATTATACATAATTTACCCATTAAAATTATTTACTCTTTCGAATCTTTGATTAAAGAGCTAGAAAACTCTGACTATAATTTTGGAGAATTTAAAGCTTTTTTAGAGTACATAAAAGAAACTAAACCAGCTTTAATACATGGTGTAGATAATTTCGATGAATTTGAGCAATTAATAAAAGATATAGAGCCAATTATTGATAAAATAATACCTAAACCACTAACAAAATATAATTTAAAAGCCATAACATTTCCTTTTTCTAATAAATTTCTTTTTAAAACAGAACGACTTAAAGAATTATTGGATCAAAAAGAATCTAGATTAAAATTTAATTTTGAAAATATAGATTACGAAACTTTATATAAGTTTTGTTGCACATTCATTTTATCTAAATATTATAACATTAATTTAGATTTAGAAATCTCTAATCAATTAGAAATAGAGAATAAAAATGGTTACATAACTTATTTAGGAACTGATATAAATAACGATTATTTTTCTATTTATCCTTCTGAAAAGAAATATGAATTGACAGAAGAGGAGGTAGAAGAATTATTAAATAATTACGAAAATACAGCGCTTTGGTTAGAAAAAATTCCTGTAGGTTCTTGGATTGCAAAAGGATTTAATTTAGTTTCCTTTTTTGATCATACCACAGAAATTGCTCTGTCTAATTTAAAAACGAAATTAATATCTTATGGGGAGCCATTTGATGCTTTGAAAACTGATATTGTTTCAGCATTAAAATCTGTTTTTAGAATTAATGATTTACAAGTTGGTTTTTCTGCTTATAATTCCGATAAAGATCAATTGGAGATAAGCAATTTAAATCACATGAATGTCAGTATGATTTTAGATGATAAAAATCGTCTTAAAATGAATGAGATTTGTTGTGCTAATTTAAAAAGTAAAATTTCTTCATCAGATTTTTATGTTGTTTCGAATGTAGATAAAATGCTAGCAAAATTTCCTGACGATAAAATGTTGGGAATTATTAAAGAAAAAGAAATACAAAGTTTAATTCTTTATCCATTAAAAAATAAAAACGAGTGTTTAGGAATTTTAGAATTAGCTTCTAAATCTCCAGGCGCATTTAATCGTATTAATGCAAATGTTTTAAAAGAGATTACACCATTATTCGAAGAATCTATTTATCGACATAATGTAGAGTTAGAAAATCAAATTAATGCATTTATACAAACCGAGTACACTTCATTACATGCCAGTGTAGATTGGAAATTTAGAGAGAAAGCGATAGATTATATTACACATGTAACCAATACAAAACAAAAATCTCAGGTTTCTTTTCTAAATGTCTATCCCATGTATGGAGAAATAGATGTAAGAAATTCTTCTGTTATTCGAAATGAGTGTATGAAAATTGATTATCAAAATCAATTAAATTTCTTGATAGAAGTTTGTCAAGAATTATACAAAAGAAGCCAGAAATCTAAATTCTTAAATTATATTGATACATTAGAAGATTTCTTATCGAGAATAGATAATGTAGATAAAATTTATTTTGAGACAGAGTTGTTTGATTATATTAATTTAAATATACATCCAGAAATTCCGAAATATGTACATGATAATGAGAAGTCTGTTATAGCAAAATATCTTAAAAAATTAGATAAAGTAACAGGTTTGTATTATGTTGAACGTAAAAAGTTTGATCAAGCTATACAGACTATAAACTCTTTACTGTCTAATAAATTAGATGTATTGCAAAATGAGGCTCAACAAATTTTTCCTCATTATTATGAACGATTTAAAACAGATGGAATAGATTATAACTTATATGTAGGTAGAAGTATTTCTCCACAAAAAAAGTTTAATTATGAGCATGTAAAAAAGATTAGATTTTGGCAATTACAATCCACAATTTTGTTGGAGCAATTGTATAAAATGTCTTCAAATAAAATACCTTTGAAAATTGAAGTTGCCTCTTTAATATTTGCAACCAACACGACACTAGATATTTTGTTTAAGTTAGATGAAAAACGATTTGATGTAAATGGTTATAATAATGCCAAATACGAAATTGTAAAAAAGAGAATTAGTAAAGCATTTATAAAAGATAGTACAGAGAGGGTTAATCAACCAGGCAAAATTTGTATCATTTATTCAGAAGATTTATTAAGAGAAGAGTATACAAATTATATTAATTTATTGATTAAAGATAATTTCTTGAAGAATGATATAGAGTATCTTGAAGTAAATGATTTACAGGGTGTAAATGGATTATTTGCAATTAGAGTTTCTATAAATTATGAGCGTGATATACCACAATGTACAGAAACAGAAATAGAAGTAGAATTAAATTGATAAAATATATATGAACGATACAGTATTATTAAATATGTCTCTAGAAGCTAATGCAGAAGAGATTTGGAATGTTTTGACGAATGTGGATACATTTAATAATTGTTTCGATAATACATCTATAGAAGTAGATGAATTTAAATCAGGTAATGTGGTTAAATTTGTTACAGATGTAAATGGAGAAAAAGTAATAGATGAAGCGGCTATAAGATCTTGTTATACAAACGAACGTTTATCTTATGGTTATAAAAAACAAAATACAACGAATGAAATAGACGTTTCTTTTACATTAAAACCTTCTGGTAATTTTACTTATTTAACAATAGAAGGAAGAAATTTTTCGGATGATTTCGATCGATCTCATTCAGAAAATAACTGGATTAATATGATGCAAGGAATAAAGAAATACATTCAGAATAAATAAAAAAAATAACCTTCAAAAAATTGAAGGTTATTTTTTTTATCTTAATATTCTGTTTAAAATCCGAAATTAAATCCGAATACAACTCGACCTGGATCTTGTCCTTTAAAGTATGAAATTGTTGCAGTTACAGATTGTGCTCCATTTAACCAAATTCCACCACCAGTAGAAGTATGCCATTTATTAGAGTCTTCTCCTTGTAACCATACACGTCCATAATCAGCACCAACAAAAACACCTAATCTCATAGGAACAATCGCTTTAAAGCGTAATGCATCGTAACGCAAGTCAGAAGTTTGTAAAAAGACTTTATGACCTGTAAAACGTCCTAATCGGTAACCTCTTAAATCTTGGTCACCTCCTAAGTTTGCCATTTGGTAAAACTCTATAAAATCTCCCCAAACAGCTTTTCCTTTCAACATAGACGCAATAGTTAATCTACCATTAGCAGACACTTTGTGTGTAAATCCTAAATTAATTTCTGTATAAAAATTATTACGTTGAAATTCTGCTAAATTAGAAATCCATTTTGCATTTGCTAAAAATGTCATTCCTAATTTTGGTAAAGACTCATTATCATAATTTCTGAAAGTATATTTAGCACCAACTTCTCCAAAGTTTTGTCCTTTAAAAACTTCTCTATAAATATCTACATTTTCATTTCCAACAATACGATCTAAATTTTCTTCAATCTTTTTGTAACTATAAGTTGCAGAAAAATCTAATCGACCATTGTTATTTAATATTTTAAATATAGATGGACCAAAACTATAACTTTCTAAACGAACACGATTATAATCCATTCCTAATCGTTTTTGTTCATTAATTGTTTCATTACCAAAACCAAAGAAATTCGTACTAAATGTTGGACTAGTATGTGTAGCATTAATATCTAAATTCCATTTTCCAATAGCTTTTGTAAATGTTCCTTTGTATTTTGCTTCCCAACCACCAGTTGCAAAAAAGTAATTTAATTGTAAGTTATGACGTTGAGAGTAAGGTTTACGATCAAAACCATTAACTGTATAAGTAGGCGATAAGCCTATTTTTACACCATCATCTGGATTATAACCACCATTTGGTAGCATTGTAAAGAAATTATATTTTGGTTGTTTATAATCGTATGTGTTAATTTCATAATCATCAACAAAGTTTTTTGCTGTTAAAAAACTAGATTCAGCTGCATCGCCACCGTTCGCATAATCATAAATTTTTATTCTAGAAGAACGTTTTACTTCATACGTATCATCATCTACACCTCCAATAATTCTAATTAAAATAGCTTGTGTTGGTTTACCATCAACTTTAAATTGATCTTTTCCATTTAAACCATATAATCTAATTTCTTTTGTTTCTTTTTTATTAAAATCCTCATCAAATATTAATGTATCATTAGAATAGATTTTGATATTTGTTTTTCCTTTTGGATAACGAGTAATAATAAAATTATCATCCTTATCTGTTCCTTTTAAAACGACAAGACGTCTAAGTGTTTTATTATATTCCTCAGCAAATTTTTCCAATTTAGCTTTACGCTTAATAAGATTACTTATAACCTCATCATCATATTCTCTTTTGGTTTCTTCAGGAATTAATTCAAACGATTTTCTGATATAGTCATCCGTTAAATGCTCTTGTATGTATCGTGCCTGTTTTTTCCATTCTTCTAAATTAGAAGATTGTAAAATGGCTAAATCTAAAGGATATGGTTCTCTGTTAAACCACTTTTCACTTTTTATATCATCTTTAAAATCTTGCATATGTCTTAATGCAGGAATTCTCATAATTACATTAAAAAGCAAACCATCATATCTAGGAAATGCTTGATCTCTATCTCTAGGAATAGGTTTATATACAGTTAGTTTATCATTCTTATAAACTCCCCATCTCCATTGATCTGCATGTCTATCCCAATCACCAATTAACATATCAAATAAACGAGCTCGCATATAAGCTTCTTTATCTACACTTACTTTCGTATTTTTATGTATAGCTGCAAGCATATCATCTGTGCTTACAATGTTTTTTGGAAAGCCAAATATACCATCCTTAAAACTAGACATAGGACGCTCTTCGATCATATATAATTCATCACCAAAATGTTCATTATATTCGTCCAAAGCTTCTTGTTTTGGTACATAATATAATTTTGGTGTTGCGTGCATAATATCAAGAGGTTCCATTAAATTAGCAACTGTTAATGGATAATAAGGATGATTTGTCGTGTAAAAATCCATTAAGAATTTTTCTGTAAATGATCCTTCAAATTCATTTGCTATATATTTATTCTTAAAGGCAACTTGCTGAATAAATTGTGTAGCACTTTTCTTAACAGAACGCATATTATATTCTTGTCCTTTGTTATCTGCTAAGCGTAAACTTCTTGTTTGATGTCCTCCACCCATTCTAATAGGAGTTAATCCTCCATATAAATTTTCTAGATTAACTGTATTAGCAGATATTTGCTGACTGTAAATATCACGATAATGTTTTCCTAAAAAGAATTCATAAGATTTAGATTTTTCTGTCATCTTAGTTGGATAAACAGAAGTCTCTTTTTTTGCAGGCATGCGTTTATCATCATAAACTTTTGCCAAGTATACTTTCTTTTTTTCTGTAACTTGTTTAGATAATAAAAGTTCTGGATCATTTTCGGCAAATTTGTAAAAATTTACTTTAGATGCTCCGTTATCATAAATGTCTAAAACTGCATATCCTTTATCTCCGTAAGAAAAATCGTTTTTACCAACTGCTTTTGCAGATTCATTTTCAGAACCAGATCCACTAATAATTTGTTTTACATTTCTATTTTGAATGTATTGTAAATTATGATCATGACCAGAAACTACAATAACATTGTCTCTGTTCTCAATTAAAGTAGCTATACGAGATGCAAGTTCTCTATATCTAAAATTATTTACATCTTGTGGGCTTAAACCTGTTGTACTTCTCAATAAATTAATAAATGAACCGATAACAGGTAACGGAACTTTAAATTTATCACCAAAAGGATAAAGCTGTTTTTTGAAATCATATTGCCCTCCATGTTTTCCGTTAGAAAATAACGGATGATGCATCGCAATAACAGTTGTTTTATTTTGTAGTTTATTTAAACGAGATTCTAATTCCTCGAAGAAACCTTCTCTCGATTTAATATCACATTTTTCATTTATTTCAGGATGATTGTCCCAATTTTGCAAATACCATTCAGAATCAATTAAAACATAACCTATACTATCATTTACATTAATATTTGTTATAGGACAAGCATCTTTTGGTAAAAAAGATTTTTTATCGTCTAATTGTTTTTTTATGATTTTTTCTTGTTCTTTAAGACCTTTCATTCCATTTTTCCAATCATCATCTCCTGGAATAAAAATAGTTTGTCCTTTAAAGTCTTTTGCTAAATCTAACTGAATTTGTAGTTTTTCTCTACTTGTTGTATAAGCCTTTTTTGTAGAATCTGTGACAATTCCGTTCTCTGATACATTATCTCCAAGGAAAAATAAATAATCGTTAGAATCAGCTTTTTTAAATTGATTCTTTAAAATATCTATATTCTTCTTGTTGCCATTTGCATCTATATTTCCAGCATCACCTATTAAATAGATTGACTGAATCTTTTTACCCTCAACTTCTTGTATTCTTTCAGTTCTTATATTTTTTCCATATTGGGAATGGTTTGTAGCACAAGATGACATATAGAAAATACCTACTAGAGCAAGAAAGGGATAATGCAATTTTTTGTTATTCGGCATTGGAAATAATTTCATACATTTAAACATTAAAAACTTATAATGAATCAATCATTATTAAACATAGAAAACTACGTTTTCAATCTCTTCAAAGATAATCTTTCTTTAGACTTTACGTATCATAATTTTATGCATACTGTAAAAGTTGTAGAAGCAATAAAAAACTTAGCTTCAGAAGAGGCTATTACTGACATTGAAAAAGAAAAATTAATAATAGCTGGCTGGTTTCACGATACTGGTTATACGAAGTCTGTAGAAAAACATGAAGCTGAAAGTATAGCAATAGCTAGAGAGTATTTAAGCTCATTTAATTACTCGGAAGATTTTATACAAGATATAGAAAGATATATTAATGCTACAGATGTGCATTACGAACCAAAAAATATTGAAGAAGCTATTATAAAAGATGCTGATAATTTTCATTTAGGACAAGAAGATTATCCAAAAATATCAGAACTTTTAAGAAGTGAAATTTTTAATATCTGTAAAAAAGAATTTTCTGACTATGAGTGGCATCTACAAAATAGAACTTATTTTCTTAATGTTCATCATTATTACACAGATTCAGCAAAAAGAAATTGGCAGAGTGGGAAAGAAGATAATTTAATTTACACTCAAAATAAAATAAAAGAAATAGAAGCTGTTGGTGAAGGGCCTAATAAATACGAACTAAAAAAGAGAAAAGCCGACAAAATTCAACAACCAGATAGAGGAGTAGATACACTTTTTAGAATAACACTTAATAATCATACAAGACTTAGTGATATTGCTGATAGTAAAGCAAATATTTTATTATCGGTAAATGCAATTGTTATTTCTATCGCTTTATCTACTTTAATTCCAAAGTTGGCTAGCCCAAAAAATGAATATTTACTTTTACCGGCAATTATAATGCTTCTTTCTAGTGTAGCATCCATCATATTTGCAATTTTAGCAACTAAACCAAATGTTACATACGAATCTTTTAACGAAGAGGATGTTAAAAACAGAAAAGTAAACTTGTTGTTTTTTGGTAATTTTCATCAAATGGCTTTAGAAAGATACGAAGAGGCTGTACAAGAGTTAATGAAAGATAGAGATTATTTATATAATTCTATGACAAGAGATTTATATTATCTAGGTAAAGTATTAGAAAGAAAGTATAAACTATTAAGTATTACGTATACCATTTTTATGATTGGTACAATTTTATCTGTATTATCTTTTGCATACGCATTACTAACAAACCTTAATTAGATTTTTTTAATTCATACAAATGATAAAAAGTGAACTAAAAAGTAAATTCATTGAAGGTATTTTTTTTTCTAATTTCTTTTTGATTTTACTCTCTTTTGCGCTTAATATAGAAACTATAATAAAGATTGGATTACCGTTTAATTCTTTAGAATATTATATGTTTATTACTTCGGCAACGGTATTATTTTATCTGTATGCTTATCGTATTCCAAAAAGTATTAATAACTCAACTAATTTAAGGACATTATTTTACGTAAATAATAGAAAATTTATAAAACTATTTACAACTATTTTATTAATAATTTGTGTGTATTCTAGTTTAGTTTTATTTGGAAAAAGTTTCTCTAATTTTGATTTAATTTCATGGAAATGGACATTAATTTTAGTTTTTACAGCATTAGTTAGTATAGGTTATTATGACTATCAGATAGGTGTATCATTAAGAAGAGTAATGTGGTTAAAACCTTTTTTAATTGGTTGGACATGGGCAATTACAACTGTTTTTTTTCCTGTATTATTTTTAATATTAGAAAATGGTACATATTATCATTTAGATGCTAAGTTTTACTTTCTATTTACTCAAACTTTTATGTACTGTGTTGTAAATGCAATCTTATTCGATTTAAAAGATTTTGAAGATGATAGCAATAAAAATTTAAAAACATTTGTAGTAAAATATGGTTATCACTTTACGTTAAATCGTATTCTTTTACCACTAATCTTTTTAGGTTCTTTAAGTTTCATATTATTTGGAATTTGGGATAATCTCCCTTTACATAGAATTTTATTTATGTTAATCCCTATTATTTTTCTTGCAATTTTTGCGTTTAGACTCAATCAGCCAAAACCAATTTTATATTATTTAATTGCTATTGATGGAATGATTTTTTTTAAAGCTATTTGCGGAATTTTAAGTGTAGTAATGTTTGAATGTTGAATTATAATTTTATAGCACCATATTACCATTCTCTAAGTCGAATAATATTTTTTAATCGACAGCATTTGGCTCATTTTCCTATTTTAAATTATCTAAAAGAAGGAGATAAAGTTTTATGGATTGGAGGAGGAGCTGGGAAATTTATTCCAGAATTAGAAAAACTCAATATTAAGTTAGAAATTGATTATATCGATTTTTCTTCAGAAATGATTAAAATAGCTGAAAAAAATAAGACTAGTAATTGTAAGATCAATTTTATTACATCAGATATTTTTAATTATCAATTAAACAAAGAATACGATGTCGTAATGACAACATTTTTATTTGATCACTTTAAGCAAGAAAAAGCACAAGAATTATTTTTAAAAATAAATAGAGTCATCAAAAACAATGGAATTTGGTTTTATGTGGACTTCTCTCAAAATCAAAAAGGATGGCAGAAAGGAATAACAAGTTTAATGCTTATTTTCTTTAAAATTGTAATAGGTTTAAATATTAATCAACTTCCTAAAATGAAATCAATTTTCGAAGATAATTTTGAATTGATTCATCAAGAATTATTTTTTAGAAAATATATAGAAAGCCTCGTTTGGAGAAAGAAAAAATAAAAAGCGATTCATTTTAATGAATCGCTTTTTATTTTACATATAATCTGTGTCTAATTTTCCTTTCTTAAACTGAATAATATTTAATTTATTCATTACCCAAATACAAGGATACATAGGATCAAACTCCCATTTTTTTACTGCGAAATTTGGTCTTCCTCCAAATTTATGATGATTATTGTGTAAAGACTCTCCCCACATTAACCAATCTATAGGCATTAAGTTTGTAGAAGTATCACCAACATCATAATTACGGTAACCAAGTTTATGCGAAAACCAATTAATGATTACACCATGTAATGGACTCATTAATATTTGCATTGGAATAAATACGAAATATGTCCAAAGTGGAGCATCAAAAGCAACATATAATAAGATATAAATAGCTACCCAACCTAAACGTACAATATTATTCCCAGCAAATTTATCCCAAGATCTCCAAGATGGAACACCTTTTTTAAATTTAGCTAATATTTCAACTTTATCGTGATCAATTTGATTATAAACATTTCGAGTTCTCAACATCATAGAGAAAAAATTACTATCGAATTGTGGCGAATGAGGATCTTTTTCTGTATCAGCATAAGCATGGTGATGTCTGTGCATTACGCCATAAGTATATGGACTTAAGTAAGAAGATCCTTGGAAAACCCAAGATAAAACATGAAATGTCTTTTCCCAAAACCTTGACATCGTAAACATTGCATGTGAAGCATATCTGTGATGAAAAAATGTTTGGAAGAATAAAGAAGCATACCAATGTATGACGAAGATAATGATTACTGCTGTCATTATTATTTATAAATTTTTACAAATATAACATTTAGGTTTGGTATATTGGCTAAGTAAAGTCATCAACTACTAATTTTATTTTTATTTAAAATGAATAAAGAACTTTTTAAACATACAATAACAACTCAAATTCCAATTGCATGGATAGCTGGAGTAAGGTTACAATCTTGGGAAGAGAATAAAGTATCAACCCGAATAAAATATGATTTTTTAAATCAAAATCCATTTAAAAGTATTTTTTGGGCCGTGCAAGGTATGGCAGCAGAATTCTCATCTGGATTAATGGCGAATGCAAAAATTGCTAAAACAGGAGAAAATATTTCAATGTTAGTTCTAGGAATGCAATCTAAATTTCTAAAAAAGGCTGTTGGTAAAATAATATTTACTTGCGAGGATGGAGAAAATATAGACAAAGCAATTAAAGAAGCAATTTCTACAAAAGAAGGTGTCTTGATTAATGTAAAAAGTATTGGTATCGACGAAGAAGGAGATATTGTTTCTGAATTTCAATTTACTTGGACATTTAAATTAAGAGAGAAGAAATAGATTATTGTACAAAGTAAAATGTATATATACTGTATCGAGAAATAAGTAAGGATTAATTGATTTTCTAGTCTAAGTTCTTGATACAATTTTTCTTTATTTCATTTCGAAAAACCACTCGAACTGACAGAAAATTGTTTTTTGATTGTTTCTAATCCGTCATTTCGAGTGAAATTCGTTAAGAATTTTGTATCGAGAAATAAGTAAGGATTAATTGATTTTCTAGTCTAAGTTCTTGATACAATTTTTCTTTATTTCATTTCGAAAAACCACTCGAACTGACAGAAAATTTTACCTTTCTAATCTCTAATCTCTAATCTCTAATCTCTAATCTCTAATCTCTAACCTCTAACCTCTAACCTCTAACTTTTGTCAGATTTTGAAAAAAAGTACCAATATTTTTGAAATAAATCTATAACAGTTAATAAATTTGCACAATTAAATGAAACATTGATTAATAAACGCATTATAAAATTTATAACAATTCTGATTATCTTCCTGATACAGTTTTTGTTTCTATTTGCTATTTTAAATGAACGAATAAAACACAATTCCGTTCCTTATATAATAGTAGGTATCTGTTTACTATTAATTATTGTCTATAGAAGTTTTCCATTACATCATAGCGAGTTTTCCTTCGACAAAAAAACATTGGTGTTATGGATTCCAGTTGCTGCAATCATTACATATTATTTAAATAATCATTTTGGTTTAGGAGGCGTTTTTTCTGCTGGAATTGTTGGAACTATAGGCTCTTATTTAACGAATATAAAACCACGTTCTGAGTATTTAAAACAAATGGCTGGACCTATTTATTGTGGAGCTTTCATAGGAATGACATCATTAAACTTTCAGTATGTTTATTTAATGATTATAATTGCAGGAGTTTTTACAGCTTTGCTATTTTTTGCAACAAAATCTCTATTTGTTGGTGTAGGAGGCAAGCTAGGAACATTGGCTTTTATTGGTGTATTATTAAGTATGTTATTGTTTAAATTAATCTTTAAATAAATGTTTCAGTTTTTAATTTTCGCAATTTGCTCAATCTTAGCAACATTAGTTACGTATGAACTAAATACCAGATACAAACAAGGACCAGTAAGAGCATCGGCGCTGATTGCGTTAGTAGTAGGAGGATTTTTTTATTTTTTCCCAAATATACTTCCAGAAATATATACTAAAAATATTCCTTTGTATGTAATTGGAGGAACATTCATAGGTATGGTTTCTTCAACAATTAATATCAGTTATTTTTCGTTAACTTTTTCACCTTTCTTATTCGCTGTTTTATTACATTATACAAGTAAGCTTTTTAATGGTTATGGAGGAGCATTAGGTACAACAGCATGTATTGCATTAATGTGTACAATGGCATTTCCAATTATAACAAAAAATAAGAAAGTTACTTATGGTTATCGTTTATTAAGAATTGTTTTTAAAAGACGTAAGCATAAACGAATTATTAAAAGAAAAATAAAATTTTAGATTATTCATCTAATTCTTTTGGATCCCATAAATGCTTTTTGAAATCGATAATTTTATCGTTTTCAACTTTTATGCCTTCATTCTCCAATAATTTTTGCATTAAGCTAGACGGATTAAAATGATGTTTACCTGTTAATAAACCATTTCTATTAACAACTCTATGTGCAGGAATTTCTTCACCTAAATGGGAATTATTTAATGCGTAGCCAACAACTCGAGCAGAAAAATTAGTTCCTATTTTCTTGGCAATTAAGCCGTAAGTACTCACTTTTCCTTCTGGAATTTGTTTCACAATCTCGAATATTTTTTCGTAAGTATCTGATATGATATTTGTCATTATCTAAACTTTTGTTGTAAATTTAAATAAATGAAATGAATATGAGCCAAAGAGTCCGAATAAAATCTTTCCTACCACGTCCGCGTTTTAAAGTTTATACAAAACTATCTAAACAAGAGTTTATTGATTTAATAAAACAGCAATTAGAAGAGAATAATAATGAGTTTGGAGGCTATGCAAATCAAGAAATTGCAATGATTCGTTTACGAAAAGATAAAGAGAAGTATTGGCATCCACAGTTGCAAATTCGTATTGAGGAAGACGAAGATCAAGAAAAGTTTTTAGTTGTAAGAGGAATTATTGGTCCAAAACCTACAATTTGGACATTCTTTGCTTTCTTATATGGTCTTAGTGGAGCAATTTTATTAACGCTTGGTTCTTATGCTTTATCGGAGTATATTGTAAAAGGTGAAAGTATGTGGATTTGGGCAGTCCCTTTTTCAATACTTTTAGCATTAGGCACTTATTTAGCCAGCTTTTATGGTCGTCATTTAGCTAAATTTCAATTAGGTAGATTGTATCATTTTGTAAATAGTTGTTATAGAAAAGCCAAATTCTATGAATCTCAAGATAATTAATTTAAATATGAAGATAAATTTTTTCTTAATCCTTGGAACTGTATTTTATTTAAATGCTAATGGACAAATAGTTCATGATAAAGTTGTTTTTTATGAAACATATAATAAGTCAAATGATATAGATAAAATAGATTTAAGAAATTTAAATTATAAAGCTGGAGAGCCTGTTTTTATTGTAATAAATGTTGAATCTTCTGTTCCTAACGAAGATTTTTTAGCACAAAGAGAGCAAGAAGAATTAAAAAGTAATTTCGGAATAAAGACAGATTTTATTAATTATACTGCAGATATTAAATTCTATAATCGTTTTAAAACCGTACTTAAATTCTCTTATGAAGATTCTCCTAAACAGGTTATTTATTGGAGTGGAAAAATGGACGATAAACCAATAGTTTATGATGGATTATTAAAATCTTCTGAATATTTTAGTCCGTATTTAAAACAAAATAAATATTCATCTTACATCGAATCATTTAATAAGAGAAAAGATATTCTTATAACAGATTTTGTTGATAATCCAACAGATAAATCGATTCAAATATCGAATCGTTTAGTGAATAAAATGCTTCTTCAGAGCTTGTATAACATGAAAGAAGAAAGTAATTTTTTCGAAATAAATTTTAAGAATATTAAAAGAGTAACTTATACATCTAACTTCGATATCGATAATGATAAATTAAAAGAAGTGACTTTTGATAAAGATGGAAAACCGTTAAGAATAGTTTTTGAAGACTTAAAGGATAAAAACTATTATTATCAATCTAGTCTTGTCTATGAAGATAATATCTTACGAAAAATAGTATCAGAATCAACAAATGACTATCATACAGAAGTTCCTGTATTTTATCAAGACGATAAATTATTCACTTACGATCAATATTCTATAAAACAATATAGGCTTGGTGAAAATAATTTTTTATTAAGTGAAGATTACTATTATGATGATGAAAAATTCTATTTTTTAGTGAATCAGGTAAAAGTTAATAATAATGTACTTCGTTTTATAGAAAATGATCACATGAATGATCGTACATATAGTTTTAAATCTCTAAAAGATTATTTTCCAATAAAAATAAAAATTAGAGAAGACATAGACGAGGAGATAAAAAGAGTAAATGATAAATTGTATAAAGAAACCTCTTCATCATATGAAATAGAATATCATTTTACCAATAATAATTTAATTGATAAAATAGTTTACATAGAAAAGGCAAACCCAAAGCAAAAAAGAATTATCAATTATATATATGAATATTACAAATAAAAAAAGCGACCAATTTGGTCGCTTTTACAAGAAATATGTTGTAATATTTAATTAAATCACTTTAACATTAACGGCATTAACACCTTTTTTTCCTTGTTCTAAGTCAAATGATACTTTATCATCTTGAGCTACTTTGTCATTCAAACCAGAAACGTGTACAAAGTACTCTTTTCCTGTTTCATCTTCTTTAATAAATCCGTATCCTTTTTCTTCATTAAAGAATTTTACAGTTCCTTTATTCATAGTATTTTATTTTCGTTATAAAGATAAATTTATTTTTCAATAAACGATAATTATTTATGTTATTTTTCAATAATATTTTTAATGTCCATTTTTTACCTATGTAATTAAAATGGATTATTTTTGTCATTAAATTAAAATAATTTGTCAGGAATTTATATCCATATCCCTTTTTGTAAGCATAAATGCAGTTATTGTGATTTTCATTTTTCTACTAATCTTCAATTAAAATCTCAGCTAGTAGAAGCAATAAATAAAGAACTTGTTATAAGAAAAGATGAACTTACTCAATCGTTAGAAACTCTTTATTTTGGAGGAGGAACACCATCTATTTTATCAGAAAAAGAATTAAATAGTATTTTCGAAACTATTTATAAGAACTATTCTACTCACAATATAAAAGAAATTACATTAGAAGCTAATCCGGACGATTTAACACAAGAGAAATTAAACTTTTTAAAATCGACACCAATCAATCGTTTTTCGATAGGAGTGCAATCTTTCTTTGAAGAAGATTTGCGTTTAATGAATCGCGCTCATAATTCTCAAGAAGCAGAATCGTCTATCAAATTAGTTCAAGATACTGGTTTTGACAATATAACAATAGATCTTATTTACGGTTCTTCTACAACAACTAATGAGATGTGGATGAAGAATTTACAAAAAGCAATTGCATTAGATATTCCTCATATTTCTTCTTATGCATTAACGGTAGAAGAAAAAACAGTTTTAGATCATCAAATAAAAAGTGGAAAGACAAAACCAATTAATGATGAGAGGCAAAATGAGCAATTTCAAATTTTAATAGATACATTATCCGATAATGGATTTATCCAATATGAGATTTCAAATTTTGGAAAAGAAAACTACTTTTCTCAGCATAATTCAAATTATTGGAAAGGAATTTCTTATTTAGGAATAGGACCTTCTGCACATTCATATGATGGAAAAACAAGAGCTTGGAATATTGCAAATAATGCAAAATATATTAAAAGTTTAGAACAAAATTTATTATCTCATGAAGTTGAAGTTTTAAATAAAGTAGATATATTTAATGAAATGATTATGATTGGTTTGAGAACTATTTATGGGATAGATTTAAATCGATTAGAAAATGAATTTCCAAACTATTTAAAAGATTATTTTAATACTGAAATCGAATTATTAATTGAAGAAAAATTAGTAGAAAAACAAGCAAATAAAATTATCTTAAAACCAGAAGCGAAATTTTTCGCTGACGGAATTGCCTCAAGATTATTTTACGTCGATTAATTTTTTAAATTTGTGATATGAATGATAACAGACCTATTGGTGTTTTTGATTCTGGAGTTGGAGGTTTGATGTTTGCAAAAGAAATAAAACGCCTTTTGCCAAATGAAAGTTTAGTTTACTTTGGTGATACAATAAATTTACCTTACGGAGAAAAATCGAAAGAACAAATTACACGTTTTTCATTAAATATTACAAGATTTTTAAGAGAAAACAATTGCAAAGCAATTGTAATTGCTTGTAATTCTGCAACAGCAAATTCATTAAAAGAAATTAAAGATTTTGTAGGAAAAGATATTCCTGTAATTGATGTAATTTCTCCAATAGCAGAAAAAGTTTCGTTCGAATTAAGAGAGCAAATAGGTGTTATAGCTACAAAAACAACTGTAAAGTCGGGTGCTTATAAAAAGTCTATCCGAAAAAGAAATAAGCATATTAATATTATTGAAGTAGCAACACCACTTTTAGTTCCAGTTATAGAAGAAGGGTTTGCGAACTCATCTATTTCTAAAGCTGTTTTAGAAACATATTTATTGAACAAAAAATTAGAAGGAATTGATACAATTATTTTAGGTTGTACACATTATACTTTTCTAGAGAAAGAAATTAATCAATTATTAGGAGGGAAAGTAGATATTGTTAACTCCCCATTAATTGTAGTAAACCAGGTTATTTACCAATTAACAAAAGCTAATATTTTGGCAAGTAAAGAGGTAGACCCTATTTATAATTTTTATGTGTCAAAAATAACTGATACCAATACGAGAGTAGCCAAAAAATTCTTTGGAAAAGAGATAGAATTAATTGAACAACAAATAGAAAATTAATCAGAACCGACTCCTTTAGTCGGTTTTATTTTATATAACAAAACAAACAAACAAAATTATTACAATGGAAAAATCATCAGAATTAATTGCATTAGAAGAAAAATACGGAGCACATAATTATCATCCACTACCAGTTGTTTTAGAAAAAGGAGAAGGGATTTATGTATGGGACGTAGATGGGAAAAAATATGTAGATTTTTTATCTGCTTATTCAGCAGTTAACCAAGGACATTGTCATCCAAGAATTGTAAATAAATTAAAAGAGCAAGCAGAAAAGTTAACATTAACATCTCGTGCTTTTTATAATGCAGAGTTAGGTAAATTTGAAAAATTTGTAACAGAGTTATTCGGTTTTGATAAAATATTACCAATGAATACTGGAGCAGAAGCAGTGGAAACAGCTTTAAAAATTGCTCGTAAATGGGGATATGAAAAGAAAGGAATTCCAAATGGTGAAGCGATTATTTTAGTTTGTAAAGATAATTTCCATGGAAGAACAACTACGATTATATCTTTCTCTAATGACGAAGAAGCGCGTAAAAACTTTAATCCATACACAAGTGGATTTATAGCTGTTGACTACAATGATGTAGATGCATTAAAACAAATTTTAGAAGAAAAAGCAGATAAAATATGTGGATTTTTAGTTGAGCCAATTCAAGGTGAAGCTGGTGTAAATATTCCATCTGACGGATATTTAAAGGCTTGTCAAGAATTATGTAATCAACACAATGTTTTATTTATTGCAGATGAAATACAAACTGGAATTGCACGTACAGGAAAAATGTTAGCAATAGATCATGAAGATATTAAAGCTGATATGATTATTCTTGGTAAAGCAGTTTCTGGTGGAGCTTATCCTGTTTCTGCAGTTTTAACAAACGACGAAATAATGAATGTGATTAAGCCTGGTCAACATGGTTCAACTTATGGTGGAAATCCTTTAGCCGCAGCAGTTGCAACGGAGGCTTTACAAGTTGTTTTGGACGAAAAATTAGCAGATAATTCAGAAAGATTAGGACAAATTTTTAGAAGCGAAATTACTAAAATGACAGAAGAATTTCCTTTATTTAAATCTGTAAGAGGAAAAGGATTATTAAACGCTATTTTAATAAATGATACGGAAGATTCTGATACAGCATGGAATTTCTGTGTAGCAATGAAAGATAATGGTTTATTAGCAAAACCAACACATGGAAACATTATCCGTTTTGCTCCTCCATTAGTTATTACAGAAGAACAATTACACGATTGTTTAGCAATTATCCGTAAAACTGCTGAAGAGTTAAAAAATAATACTTTTTTTAAAGTAATATAAAGATAATACTGATTTTAATATCCCAAAGAGTTAAATACTTTTTGGGATATTTATTTTGTCAGAAAATGATACAATAATTGGCGCTAATTTTTAGGCATAACATTGTAAGTAGGATCTTCTTCTAAATTAACTTCAATAACACTTTTTGCATTTTGTAAAAGCTGAATACAATCTTGACTAAGATGTCTTAAAATAACTGTTTTATTTTGTTGAGAATATTTTTGTGTAATTGTATTTATAGCTTCTATAGCACTCATGTCAACAATTCTACTTTCTTTCATATCAATTACAACTTCATTAGAATCCGAATTAATTTCAAATTTTTCTAGAAAAGTAGAAGTAGAACCGAAAAAGAGAGGTCCATAAATCTCATAAACATTTCTACCTTTTTCATCTATAGATTTTCTTGCTCTTATTCGTTTAGCATTATCCCATGCAAAAACTAATGCAGAAATAATAACACCAACAAAAACAGCTAAAGCCAAATTGTGTAAAATAACTGTAATAGCAGCAACTAAAACACTAATAATAATATCAGATTTAGGCATTTTTGTAATTAATTTAAAAAATCCCCATTTAAAAGTAGAAATAGCCACCATCATCATTACTCCAACAAGCGCTGCCATTGGAATTTTTTCTATAACCGGAGCTCCTACTAAAATAATGAGTAAAATAGTTAAAGCACCAATTGCAGGTCCAATTCTAGAACGAGAACCAGCATCTAAGTTAACAAACGTTTGTGCAATCATGGCACAACCACCCATTCCTCCAAAAAATCCGTTGGTAACATTCGCAGCACCTTGTGCGATACACTCTTTGTTAGATGAACCTTTTGTAGACGTTATCTCATCTACTAAAGTTAGCGTTAACAATGTTTCTATCAAACCTACAGATCCCATTATAATAGAATAAGGTAAAATAATTTTTAATGTCTCGAGATTAAAAGGAATTGTTGGAATTTTAAATTGAGGTAATTCACCTTTTATACTCGCAATATCTCCAACAGTTTTTGTATCAATATTAAAACCTAAAACAATAAGAAATATAACAAAAATGGCAACTAACGAAGAAGGAATTACTTTTGTTATTTTTGGAAAAAAATAGACAATTGCTATCGTTAAAAGTGTTAATCCTAACATTGTATAAAGAGAATATCCAGCTATCCAGTGAGTAATATCTCCGGCTTTTATTTTAAATTGCTCCAATTGCGACATAAAGATTACAATCGCCAAACCGTTTAAGAACCCATACATTACAGGTTGAGGAATCAGTCTTACAAATCTTCCTAATTTAAAAATACCAACTATAATCTGAAAAACTCCTGCTAGTAAAACCGCTGCAAATAAATATTGTTCTCCATAAGTAGCATTTAATGCAATAAGTGTAATAACAGTTGCACCAGCACCTCCAGAAACCATTGCAGGTCTTCCTCCAAAAATTGCAGTAATAATCCCCATAATAAAAGCTCCATAAAGTCCAATTAAAGGAGATAGTCCTGCTAAAATTGCAAACGACAAAGACTCAGGAATCATGGTCATAGCTACAGTTAAACCAGCTAAAACTTCATTCTTAAGATTGATTTTGTTTTTGATGTTTGATAATGAAATACTAAGCATTTATTTTGATGATTGATGTTGACGCAAAAGTAATGATAAACGTCAATATTCTTAAAATAATTAAGACGAATTAGCATAATTGTTAAAACTATCATAATCCTTAATTAACGATTAGGTAATATTGGAACTCTATTTTTGCGAGAAATTTAAAACACATGAAACATTTTCTTAAACTTTCCTTATTCATACTCGGACCAATTGCGTTAGCGCAAAGTGGTGTGATTGCGGGAAAAGTTGTTGATTCAAATGACCAATTTTCTTTACCAGGAGCAAATCTTCGTATAGAAAATACTAACAAATATACCGTTTCGGACCAAAACGGTAATTATCAATTCTTAAATTTAGCACCAGGAACTTATACAGTTTTAATTGATTATTTAGGATATGAAACTATCTCTCAACAAATAGAAGTTGTAGATAATAAAACAGCTACAATTAATTTTGAATTATCTAATGGTTTAAATGAATTGAGTGAAGTTGTAATTGTTGGAGATTATTTAAAAGGGCAAGCAAAAGCACTTAATCAACAAAAGAATAATGGAAATATTACCAATATTATTTCTTCTGATCAAGTAGGGCGTTTTCCTGATGCAAATGTTGGTGACGCTTTAAAACGTGTTCCAGGTATTACAATGCAAAATGACCAAGGAGAAGCGCGTAACATTATTATTCGTGGTTTAGCGCCAGAATTAAACTCTGTTACATTAAATGGAGATCGTATTCCTTCTGCAGAAGGAGATAATAGAAATGTACAAATGGATTTAATTCCATCTGATATGATTTCTACGATTGAAGTTAATAAAACATTAACTCCTGATATGGACGCT
Source organism: Chishuiella changwenlii (assembly GCF_900142565.1). GTDB lineage: Bacteria > Bacteroidota > Bacteroidia > Flavobacteriales > Weeksellaceae > Empedobacter > Empedobacter changwenlii. The sequence continues at coordinate 130,497 of NZ_FRBH01000005.1, read as the reverse complement.
GATGCAATCGGTGGCTCTGTAAATTTAATTACACGTGCAGTTCCAAATAAAGAGCGTATTTCTGTTACTGCATCTGGTGGTTATGCACCAATTAGAGAGAAAGGATTATATAACAGTGCATTTGTTTATGGTAATCGTTTTTTTAATAATAAATTAGGTGTTGTTGCTTCTGGTAGTTATCAAGTTCAGAATTTTGGATCTGATAATATAGAAGCAGTTTGGGGTAAAGATGAAGAGAATGGTAATGGAGAGTTTTATGTAACTCAGATGGATGTACGTAAGTATGATGTACAACGTGTAAGAAGAAGTATCTCTTTTTCATCTGACTTTAAGTTTAATGAAAACAACCGTATCGACTTAACAGCTATTTATAACTGGAGAGATGATCGTGAAAATAGATTCCGTACACGTTACCGTAGTATAAAACAAGTTATGGAAAATGATGAAGTAGTTGGTTATACAGGTGAAATTCGTCGCGAAACAAAAGGAGGTATTGATAGTAAAAGAAATAAAAATACACGTTTAGAAGATCAACGTGTATATAATATTTCATTACGTGGAGAGCATTTAATTACGCCTAAATTGGATATGGATTGGGGTGTTTCTTATTCAAGAGCGAGCGAAGATCGCCCGAATGAGCGTTATATAGATTTCCGCCATCGTAATGTAGATTTAACTGAAGATTTATCAAATGGTAATCGTCCTTTAGTTACAACTGCTAATCCTGATCTTCCTTCAAATTATTCTTTAAGAGAGATTACAGAAAATAATAACAATACATACGAATCTGAATTAGGTGCAAAAATTAATTTCCGTGTTCCTTTTAGTGTAATAGCTAATCAGAAAGGTCGTTTAAGATTTGGTGGACGTTTACGTTTAAAAGATAAAAAACGTAACAACGATTTCTTTTCTTACGAGAGTGTAGATGGAATGGTTGGTGGATTAGGACAAGTACCTAACTCATATTACGGAGGACAAGGTTACGGACCAGGATCACAATATGTACCAGGATTCTTTGCTTCTAATTCTTATTTAGGGAATTTAGATTTAAAAAATCCAGCTTTATTCGAAGAAAGCTCTGTTCCTGCAGAATTTTTAGCTGTAAACTATAAAGCGAAAGAAAGAATTACTGCTGGATACATTCGTTGGGATCAAGATTTATCTAGTCAAACATCTTTAATTGCTGGTGTTCGTTTCGAAAATACAAATATTGAGTATACTGGTAATTATGTTCAAGATGAAGAAGAATTAATTAGTGAAGTAACAAATAAGAATGATTATTTAAATGTTTTACCAAGTATCACATTAAAGCATCAATTTAATAAAGACTTTATTTTAAGAACAGCTTTCACAACTAGTATTGCTCGTCCTAATTATTATTCTTTAGCTCCATTCGTAAGTGCGCTTCCTAATGATTTAGAAATAGCTGCTGGTAATCCAGATTTAAAAGCAACTTATGCTTATAACTACGATGTAATGTTAGAAAACTATTTCGAAAACATTGGTATTGTTTCGGGAGGTTTCTTTTATAAAAAATTAAATAACTTTATTTATTCGTACATCAATCGTAATTTTACGTCTGATGATTTTGCTCAATTATTTCCAGATGTAACAAATCCTATTGTTCCAGGTCAAGAATTTATCTTTACACAAGATAGAAATGGAGAAAGTGTTAGTGTTTGGGGATTTGAAGTAGCTTTACAACGTCAGTTAGATTTTATTCCTGGAGAGTTCTTTAAACATTTAGGTATTTACCTTAATTATACTTATACAGATTCTAAAGCAAAAGGTGTTACAGCACGTGAGGATTTAACATTGCCAAAAACAGCTCCACACATGTTTAATGGATCTTTAGCTTATGAAAATAAGAAATTTACTGCACGTATTTCTATGAACTATACTGCTGCTTATTTAGATGCAATTGGAGCTACAGCAGACGATGATAGTTATTATGACAAACAATTATTTGTAGATGCAAACGTATCATATAAATTCAATAAGAATTTAAGAATATTCGCAGAAGCAAATAACTTAACAAATCAAGAATTAAGCTATTATCAAGGGGTAAGAAGTAGATTAATGCAATCAGAATTCTATCAACCAAGATTTACAATGGGATTAAAATTTGATTTCTAATTATCATTAAATTACAATTAATATAAATCACTTTACGGTCAGTTTTGATTGTAAAGTGATTTTTCAATACATACACAAAATGAAAAAAATATTCATCACATTATCTATATTAACTGTTTTTAGTGCTTGTACAAGTTCTAAATTAGCGCCAATTCCTAAAGACGCTTTAAAACCAACAGTAACAACGCAACCAACACCAAATGACACTGATGATCCTGCAATTTGGATTAATCATAAAAACCCAAGCGAATCTATTGTTATCGGAACAGATAAGGAAGAAGCTGTAGGAGGATTATATGCTTACAATTTAAAAGGAGAAATTATTAATAAAATAACGCCTTTAAATCGTCCAAATAATGTAGACGTAGCATATGGTTTTTCTTATCAAGGTAAAAAGATAGATATTGCTGTAACAACAGAAAGAGCAAATCATAAAATAAGAATCGTTTCTTTACCAGATTTTAAATTAATCGACAATGATGGAATTGATGTTTTTGAAAACGAAGAAATTCGTGACCCAATGGGAATTGCAATGTACACACAAGGTGATAAAATTTATGCAATTGTAGGACGTAAAGATGGACCATCTGAAGGGTATTTACATCAGTATTTATTAGCTGATAACAACGGGAAAATCGAAGCTAAATTGGTTCGTAAATTCGGAAAATATTCTGGGAAAAAAGAGATAGAAGCAATTGCTGTAGACCAAGAATTAGGTTATATTTATTATAGTGACGAAACTGTTGGTATAAGAAAGTATTATGCTGATCCTACAAAAGGAAATGAAGAGTTGGCTTTCTTTGGACAAAAAGATTTTAAGAGAGATCATGAGGGAATCGCTATTTATAAAACATCAAATACAGATGGTTATATTTTAGTTTCAGATCAGCAAGCAAATTATTTTAATGTTTACAAAAGAGAAGGAACAAATGGAAACGCAAATCAACATGAATTAGTTGCAAAAATTCCAGTTTCTACAGTAGAATGTGATGGTGCAGATGCTGTTAATTTTAATTTTGGTTCTGCTTTTCCAAAAGGATTTTTTGTTGCAATGAGTAATGGAATGACTTTTCAATTGTATGATTGGAGAATTATTCAAGCTGAAATAGATAAACAAGCTAAATAGTTAAATTCTTAGTTTAATAAAAAATAAAGAGAAGAGTATTCAATAGGTTGGATGCTCTTTTTTTGTTGTACAGAGTAAGTTGTAAAATGTAAAAAGTATAGAGAACAAAGTACTTTATTGTATTTTGTTTGTCATCCTTATCACATTGAGTTTAGTCTAAATGTTGTTTCGAGAACATATAGTGAAACTGTCATTTCGAGTGAAATTCGTTTAAAATTTTATATCGAGAAATAAGTAAGGATTGATTTTCTTGTCTAAGTTCTCGATACAATTTTTCTTCATTTCATTTCGAAAAATCACTCGAACAGACAGAAAATAGTTTTTTTTTGATTATTTCTAATCCGTCATTTCGAGTGGAATTCGATAGAATTTTGTATCGAGAAATAAGACAGCTTATTAATTTTCTTGTCTAAGTTCTCGATACAATTTTTCTTCATTTCATTTCGAAAAATCACTCGAATAGACAGAAAATAGTTTTTTTTTGATTATTTCTAATCCGTCATTTCGAGTGAAATTCGTTTAGAATTTTGTATCGAGAAATAAGACAGCTTATTAATTTTCTAATCTAAGTTCTCGATACAATTTTTCTTCATTGCATTTCGAAAAACCACTCGAACTGACAGAAAATAGTTTTTTTTTGTTTATTTCTAATCCGTCATTTCGAGTGTAATTCGATAGAATTTTGTATCGAGAAATAAGACAGCTTATTAATTTTCTAATCTAAGTTCTCGATACAATTTTCTTCATTTCATTTCGAAAAATCACTCGAACTGACAGAAAATTGTGTTGTAATTTTTTAAATTTTAGAATGCGATGTTGAAAGGAAAATAAACAAGAACTTTTAATCTCTAAAAGTCTCTTTTGTTGAGGTAAGTAACAAAGGCACAAAGTTACAGAAATATTTTAGATTATATAGCTTGATTTGTGTTGAATAATCTTGTTAATTTTACATCCCGAAAACAAACAAATTCACGATGAACAAGCAAAATTTTAATCCAATTGAAGAAGTTTTACATTTAATAAATGAAAAAGGGGGTTGGGTTAATACACATTCACACTTAGATAGAGCATATTCATTAACTTCGGACACATTCTCGTTATCAAATTCTTATTTAAAAGAGAAATGGCATTTAGTAGATGACATGAAACGTAATTCATCTGTAGATGATATTTATTTCCGTATGGAAAAGGCAATTAACTTCATGTTAGAGCAAGGTTGTCAAGCAATAGGTTCTTTTATAGATGCTGATGAGGTAATAGAAGATCGTAGTATACAAGCAGCACAACGTTTAAAAGATAATTACGGAAAAGATATCGAAATGCGTTTTGCGAACCAAGTTTTAAAAGGAGTTATTGATCCTAAAGCGCGCGAATGGTTTGATATGTCTTCAGATTTTGTTGATATTATTGGAGGTTTACCTGCAAAAGATTTCGGAAAAGAAGAGGAGCATTTAGATATTTTAATGTCTACTGCTAAAGCTAAAAATAAATTAGTTCATGTTCATGTGGATCAGTTTAATACAGACGAAGAAAAAGAAACTGAACAATTAGCGCTGAAAACAATAGAACATGGAATGCAAGGAAAAGTTTCTGCTGTACATTCTATTTCAGTTGCTGCACATCCACGTAAATACCGTTACGAATTATATGATTTAATTAAGAAAGCAGACATGAACATTGTTTCTTGTCCTACAGCTTGGATAGATCATAATAGAACAGAGCGTTTAGCTCCTTCGCACAATTCGGTAACACCAGTAGATGAAATGATTCCAAGAGGAATTAATGTGGCTTTCGGAACAGATAATATAAATGATATTTACAAACCTTTTTCTGATGGACATCTATTAACAGAATTGCGTGTAATGCTAGAGTCGTGTCACTTTTATGACGTAGAACAATTAGCAAATATTGCAACAGTAAATGGCTTGAAAGCATTAGGAATTCAAAAATAAAATGTATATTTATACAAAATTAAATCTCGCTTTTGCGAGATTTTTTTTGAAATGAACATTATTAATACCAGAACAATCTATGCAATTACATATACAAAACGAAACATCTCAATTAAAAACGGTTGTTTTAGGAGTGGCAGAATCAAACGGGAATATTCCAAGTCTTGATGAAACATTTGATGCTAAATCTTATGAAACTGTTCAGAAAAATGAATATCCGAAAGAAGATGACTTGGTTAATGAAATAAAAGAATTTGAGGAGGTTTTAAAAAAATATAATGTTGAGGTTTTACGCCCTTCATTAATAGAAAATTGTAATCAAGTTTTTTCCAGAGATGTAGGTTTCGTTATTGATGATGAGTATTTTATCTCTAATATTATTCCAGATCGTTTAGAAGAAGTTGAAGCTTATCAAACCATAAGAGATCAATTTGATCAAAGTAAAATTAATATCTTACCAGAAGAAGTTTATGTAGAAGGAGGAGATGTTATTGTACATAACGATTATATTTTTGTAGGAACATACAAACAAGCAGATTTTAGACAATTTAAAACTGCTAGAACAAATGTTGAGTTTGTAGATTATATCAAGAAAAAATTTCCTACTAAAACGGTTTTAGATTTTGAATTAAAGAAAGATGATCAAAATCCATATGAAGGTATTTTACATTTAGATTGCACATTTAATCCTGTAGGAAAAGACAAGGCTATTATTTACAAAGATGGATTCTTATTTGAAGAAGAATACCAACAATTAGTAGATATTTTTGGAAAAGATAATTTATTCGAAGTTACAAAAGAAGAAATGTTTTGGATGAATCCAAATGTTTTTTCTATTTCTCCTGAAGTGGTTGTTTCTGAGAAAAATTTTACACGTTTAAATGCTCATTTAGAAAATGTTTGGGGAATTAAAGTTGAGGCTATTAATTATCAGAATATCTCTAAAATGGGAGGATTATTTAGATGTTCAACAATGCCATTAATAAGAAATTAAGATGAAAAATAAACAATATACTTCAACTATATTAATGGTTGAGCCAACTGCTTTTTACTATAATCCAGAAACAGCAGTTAACAATTACTTTCAAACAGAAACTTCTGCTTCTCAAGAAGAAATTCAGCAGCAAGCATTAGAGGAATTTAATGGAATGGTTTCTGCATTACGCTCTAAAGGAGTAAATGTTATCACGATAAAAGATACATTAACACCTCATACGCCAGATTCTATTTTTCCTAACAATTGGATATCTTTTCATTCGGACGGAAATGTAGTATTATATCCAATGTTTGCAAAAAATAGGAGAGATGAGCGTAGAGAAGAAGATGTTCTTGGTTTGTTAGAAGAGAAAGGATTTTTAATTAATGATGTAATTGATTTTACATCGGCAGAAGAAGATGAGATTTTCTTAGAAGGAACGGGCAGTATTATTTTAGATAGAGAAAACGAATTAGCATTTGCTTGTATTTCACAAAGAACAGACGAAGAGTTATTAATAGAGTTTTGTGAAGAATTAGAATATACACCAGTTGTTTTTACTGCAAACCAAACAGTAGATGGTCAGCGTAAACCAATTTATCATACAAATGTAATGATGTGTATTGCAGATAAATATGCAATTGTATGTTTAGATTCTATTGATGATAAAAAGGAAAAGAAAAATGTATGTGAGTATCTTTTAGAATCTGGAAAAGAAATAATTCCAATAACAGAAGCTCAAATGCATCAATTCGCTGGAAATATGTTACAAGTTGGTGGATTAGGACAATCTTATTTAGTAATGTCACAAACTGCTTATAACTCGTTAACAGAAGATCAGAAAAGTAAAATAGAAAATTATAATCCTATTTTACCTGTAAAAATAGATTTGATAGAAAAATTAGGCGGAGGAAGTGCTCGTTGCATGATGGCTGAAGTTTTTCTACAGAAAAATAATTAAAATTATATACCATGAAAAAATTAATTTTAATACCTGCATTACTATTAATTTCGATGACTACTATTCAGTGTCATGTTTCTAAAAAAATAGATTCGTTAGCTGAAGAAGAAAAAGAGAATAATGAAAGTAAGTATTCTAAGAATACATTGATTATATATTTTGAACCAAGTGCCAAAGAATCTGTATTTAAAGAGATTAAAAAATATGGGGCTGAAATAAAATATAATTATGAAAGTCTTAATGGTGCTGCCATTACAATTCCTAAGAATAAAACATTAGAAGAATCTGAGAAATACTTAAAAAATATCAAAGGAATTTTAGAAGTAAATCGCGATCAGATTATGACAATACATTAAAAAAAAAGTGTCTTATAAATTTTTATAAGACACTTTTTTTTATTTCATCTATTCTAAGAGAAAAAAGTTCTAATTTTTTCTACTACTTCATTTGCTTTATCATGCATACCCAATTGTTCTAAAGTCTCTACATAATCCATTAAGAATACTTTTATTTCTTGGTTAGTAGAAGCATCAAAATTATCTAAATAATCATTAAAATCCATTTCACCTAAAATCTTATCAAAATAGATATTTGCATTTTCATATTGTTTTAATTTAGTATAAAGAGATGCAATAGTGTGATTAATATAAAAACTATTTACAGACGCTTGCTCTAAATTCTCATCTACTTTAAAGTATGGAGAATCTAAATAACTCTTATACGTTTCTATTGCTTTTTCGTAGTCTTCTAAAACTTCATAACAACGAGCCTTAAAGAATTTTATCTCATAAAGTTCATCTTCATTTAATTTATTAAAGAAGGTGATACTCTCGTTTGGATTAGAATAAAACTTACGATAACCAATAATAAAATCTTCTACAAAATCAACATCTGTTTGTTCGATTCCAAAATTTAATAAATTTTGAGATTGTTCTTCTGTTAATTGTCCAATAAAAGCTTCCCAATAATTTACCAAAGTATTAAAATCATAAGCTAAATCTTCTACAAAAATTTGCGCAGCAATGCGTAAAAATTTATCTCCTAAACTATCAATTATATCATGGTCTTCATCAGATAAATCCGTAGGATTGTACAATAAATCTTCTATAACTTCTGAAGCTTTTTCTTCTGAATATTCTTTGTTTAACTCTTTTAAAGTATTAGTGAAATTGAATTCCATTAGAATTTTATTTATGTTTTATAATAGCTGTAAAGATAACTTAAATTGATAGAAGTAAGAAAATATGAAGTAAAAGAGCATAAAAAAAGAGCTTTACAAAGCTCTTTTTTTCTTCCACGATTTCATCCAATCAAAATAATCATCTTTAAATTCATTATTATTTAATTGGCTGATAATTTCACTTTGTTTTTCTCTGTTGATATCATCATCAATAACAGAAAAATTTAAGAATATGTCTTTTCCGGCTTCATCACGAAAAAAGTTTTCATTTTTTAGATCTTCTAAAACCTCGATACATTTCTCATTAATTTGATTTTGGAAATGATAAAACCAATCTTCATCATTATCATGCTCATCTGCAACAGCTTTACACATTTGATTAATTTCTTCAAATGATTTTTTAGCTCCTTGGTGTTCAAATTTCCATTCCGATGGCTCGTATTTATAATAAAAAAAATCATCATCATCTGAAATATCATTTAAATATTCTGATGAATTTGAAGAAGGATGAATAGCAATTGTAGCGTCATTGTTGCACAATGCAAAAGCATAGATTTCTTCCTTTGGGTTTTGGTTATAAACTTCGGTAAAAGCTTGTTTAGTAGAGAGCTTTAGTTTATTCTTGAAATCATTAAAATCCATTCATTTATAAATTATATTTATACTAAATTAATTTTTCAGAAAAATAGATAAAATTCTACAAATATTAAAACATTGTTAAATTAATTTTTGTAAATGTTTATTAAATAATTTATTATCGTTTGTACAGGTTTTTCTAACGATTTTATTTAGAGTTAGTTCATAAAAAAATCTCAATAATTAATTATTGAGATTTTTTTTATAATTTATTTTTTTTCCATTTTATAAAAGAGAAGAATAACAAAACTAATAGCAAAAGAAACACCCATTGCTAAGGCAGAAGCTTTCATTCCGCCCGAATATTCTATTAAAACACCATAAATTATCAATCCTAAGAATAAAGCAAACTTCTCAAAAACATCGTAAAAACTAAAGTAAGTCGTAGTATCTTCTGTAGGTGGTAATAATTTTGCATAAGTAGAACGAGATAATGCTTGTAAACCTCCCATTACTAAACCAACCATTGCAGCCATTATATAAAATTGAGTTTTTACATTTGGATCATTCTTATTTATTAAATACCCAATTAAACAAGTGATTATCCAAATAAAAATACCTATTAATAATGTCTTTTTATTTCCAATTTTACCAGAAAGATAAGAAAATAGCCAAGCACCAATTACTGCTTCTATTTGTATTAAAAGAATAGTCATGATTAATTCTGACGATTCCATTCCAATTTCTGAACTACCAAATAAGGCAGCCATTAAGAAAATGGTTTGCATAGCTAAACTATAAAAGAAGAACCCAGATAAGAATACTCTAATATTTTTATATTGATTAAGATCTCTAAATGTATGCTTTAAATTATTGAAGCTAGATTTTATAATATCTTTTGGAATTATTTTATCGAACTTATGGTTAGGTAATTTGTTTAATGCAATTTGCCCAAATCCAAACCACCAAATTCCAGTTAATAAGAAACTGATACGTGTAAACAATGCTTGTTTATCTTCTGGTGCAAATTGTATCATAGCCAAACATACCGTTAATAATAACACAGAACCTATGTAACCAAACATGTAACCTTGAGCTGAAACTTTGTCCATTTTTTCTTCCGAAACAATTTCTGGTAAATAAGAGTTGTAAAAGACTAAACTTCCCCAAAAACCAATACTTCCAGTTATATTTAATAATAAGGCTAACCAGGTTAAATCGCTTGATGTAAAAAAGAACATTCCAGCGCAAGATATAGATCCTAAGTAACAAAAGAACCTAAGAAATTTTATTTTATTTCCAATTAAATCTGCAATAGAAGATAATACAGGAGAGAATATTATTACAAAAAAGAAAGCAATTGCTAATGAGAAATTGAAAGCAGATTCGGGTAATAGACCTAAAAATTTTATTGGTTCATCGTCTGCATTTGTTGTCATTGCAGAATAATAAACGGGAAAAATTGCAGAAGCAATTACTAGCGAATGAACAGAATTTGCCCAATCATAAGAAATCCAAGCACGAGTTAATTTAGTATTGTCTTTCGTATTCATATTATGTTTATAGTATAAGCAGTAAACTTAAGAAAAAATACGAGAAATAATTGTTATGTTTTTGTATTCATATTAAAGTATAGGAAATAATTTATTTAACTAAAATATTTTATAATTCTTGGGAATATATAATTGAAGAAGTCAAAAATTTTAAAAAAGTTTAGGCGGTTAATTGAGGAGGTGAGCGAATTACCTCTATAATAAATTGATTGGTTTCTCTTTTTGACACAGCAAATATAATGATAAAACACTACCAAGTGTCTTAAAATCTCGTTTTTTTTAATTAAACTTGTATCTTACTAAACGAATATGGAAAGAAAAGCTGTTGCTGGAGGCATTCGTAACAAAGAACGTAGCAAGAAAAAATTTCTAGATGCTGTAGGTGAAATCCTTAAAACCAGAGGATATGCCGCTTTAAAAATCAATGATATAGCGAAAGTTGCTGGAGTTGATAAAAAAATGATTTATACTTATTTTGGAGGAATTGATGGACTTATAGATGAATATATAAGTACTACAGATTTCTGGATGAATGTAAAAGAAGAGAATATTGACATTGATATTTCTGATGGTGGAAAAAAAATGACTGAAGAAATGTTACATTCTCAATTTGATTATCTTTTAAGTAGTGTCGAATTACAGAAAGTATTAATTTGGCGATTATCTGAAGAAAGACAATCATTAAAAAAAATGATCGAAGCACAAGAGGAGACAGGTGAAATGCTTTTTAAAGGAATTTCCGATCCTCATTTTGGTGACCAAGCAGAGAAATTTAGAGCAATTATGGCACTTGCTGTTTCTGGAATTTATCACTTAACAATTGATACAACTTTAAATGGAAGTGTTTTTTGTGGAATAGATTTAAAGACAGAACATGGTAGGCAAGTAGTAAAAGAAGCTTTATCTTTTATTGTAGATCAAACGTATGAGAATTTAAAATAAACTTTCAACTATTCTTTTCTGAAAGAAAAAAGATGATGGATAAATCGTCTGTGAAACCATTTTAAACCCATTCTTTTCTAAAACCTTACACGAACCAATATTTTCTTTTTTAACCCACGCCTCAATTATTTCAAAGCCTTTCAATTTTAAAATTTTTAATAATAATTCTACCACAGAAGAAGCAAAACCTTTGTTCCAAAACTTCTCATCTATAGAATAACCAATAATTGCTTTTTTCTTTAATGGCTGATACATTATTGTACCTATTAAATTGTCATGTATTTTTTCGATTATAGCAAAACGATATTCATAACCAGCTTTTTTTGCTTCTTTTTCATAATCAAGCATTTTATAAGCATCTTTTATGGTGTACATTGGTTTTGTTTCACGATATTTCATGGCTTCTTTATTCGAGTATATTTCGAATAAACGATCAGCATCATATACCGTAAGCTCTCTTAGATATAACAAATCATTCTCCATTTGTTTCTAATTTTTTTGCTCGTTCTAATTTTGCGATAAGTTTAGATTTAGCAAGTGTAAGTGCATAATCTTTGGCTTCGGCAAAAGAAATGGAATATTTTCTATCTATATCTTTAATATCAGTTGGTAAATTACTCATGATTTTATCATAATACTGATCGAGTAGAGTGGAAGATGGTAATTTGAAATCTATTTTTAATTGAAATCTTCTTAGCAAAGCAACATCTAGTATATGTGGATGATTTGTAGCTGCAATTAATATAGAATTTTGTGGTAAGTAATCTATTAACTGAATAACAGTGTTTACTAATCTGCGCATTTCGCCTACATCTTTATCATCATTTCCTCTCGCTTTTCCAATTTGATCAAACTCATCTAAAAATAAAATAGCTTTTTCTCGAGTAGCTTTATCAAATAACATACGAATATTCTGAGAAGTTTCTCCAATTCGAGAGGATACAATGTTACTTAAATTAAGAATTAAAATAGGTTTTCCTATTTCTTGCGCAATAGCTTTTGCTGTGGTTGTTTTTCCACAGCCAGAATATCCATGTAATAATATTTTGTTGTTAACTGGTAGATTATAATGACTTAACTCATCAATAAACTGATATTCTTTGATGAGCTGTTGTATTTGTATTAGATTTTCATCATCCAATAAAACATCATCCAGATAAATTTTCTCTTTATCATCTACAATTAAATCGTAAATATTCATAGTTGTATACTTCGCTGTATCAAAATTAAACATTTTAAACTATTTAAATAAATGATTAAAACCTTGTTTTATTTTTCTTTGAATTTTAACATTATTTTATACTTTTACATCTTAATCGGTTTTAGGATAGGAATTATATGGCTTCAGGAATATTTGCGATATTAGATGATATTGCAGCTTTAATGGATGATGTAGCAGTAACAAGTAAAATTGCCACACAAAAAACAGCAGGAATTTTAGGAGATGATTTAGCAGTGAATGCAGAAAAAGCTACTGGCTTTTTATCATCAAGAGAATTGCCTGTTTTAATGAAAATAATGAAAGGATCTTTTATCAATAAATTAATTATTGTTCCTTTTGTATTTTTGTTAGAATGGTTATACTCACCAGCAATTACAATAGTTTTAATTTTCGGAGGTTTTTATTTGGCTTACGAAGGTGTAGAGAAAATTATAGAGTTTTTATTCCATCGTCCTAAAAAAGGACATGAGGTTATAAAAGAAAAAGAAGTAAATGTTTCTGAGAAACCAGAAGTTGCTGAAAAAGAAAAAGTAAAATCAGCAATTATTACGGATTTTATACTTTCTGTAGAGATTGTTATTATTGCCCTTGCAGCGGCAAAAACTGGATATGCAACTTTAAAATCTGAATATGATCCTTTCCTTGTAGAAATTGTTACAGTATCTATCGTATCAATTATTGCAACAATAGGTGTTTATGGTATTGTAGCATTAATAGTGCGTATGGACGACGCTGGTTTTAAATTAATAAAAGCATCAAATGATAAAGGTTTTCTTTCTAAATTAGGACACTTCTTAGTTAAAGCTTTACCAAGTGTAATTAAAATTTTAAGTGTTGTAGGAACTATTGCTTTACTTTTAGTTTCAGGAGGAATATTTGTTCATAATATAGCATATATCCATCATCATTTACCAACTACAATCCCTTCATTTATTAGTGAAGCTCTTATAGGATTAATAGCAGGATTATTAGTGGTATTAATTGTTACTATATTTAAAAAACTATTTGGAAAAAAACAAACAGCTTAGCATTTTGATACAATTTTTAAAATTAATATAATTCGAAAAATAATTATATTTGTATTAATAGATAATTGTGTGATTTTTAAAGATTATGAAATATAAATTATTAAAAGACGTAATTACAAGTATTGAAGAGTTTGAAAATTCTGTTGGCGAAAATGGCTCAAAGGATTTTGCTTCTTATAAATCATGGTTAATGAATGATACTTCTTACAGGAATGTAAGTTGGGAAGGAAAAGATGATGGGAGATCGGCAGACAGCATAATTAATACCCTTATTGTACATCTTAACAGGTATGCAAAAACATATTCAAAATCAGTTATTCATAAAACCAAATTTGTATCTCAAGAGGATTTTATTTATTTAATTAATCTTAGAGCTGTAGGTCCTATGAAAAAAAGTGATCTGATAAAGAGAAATATTCATGAAAAATCTCCAGGAATTCAGATTATAAATAGACTTATTTCTAATGGTTGGATAAATCAGATTGATGACGAAGTTGATAAGCGAAGTAAATTAATTTCTTTGACAAACGAAGGAGAGAAAGTTCTAGAAGAGAATATGGAAAAGATAAGAACTGCAACTTCTGTCGTTGCTGGAAGATTAACTGAAGATGAAAAATTAAGATTAATTGGACTGCTAAAGAAACTAGATGAGTTTCATTTACCAATTTATCATGAAAATAAAAACCCAGACGATTTACTAGCTTACGCTAACGAATTATTGAAGAAATAAAAAAAACGTGGTCAAAATTTGATCACGTTTTTTAGTTATAAAAAATATAAAGAATCTGTTGGAGTTTTCTTTTTTAATTAAGTTCAGCAACAATCTCTCTCCATTGCTCTAATTCTGCAATTCCTGGTTTTCTTTTTCCAAAGAATTGAACGATTATTTCTCCCTTATCATTAAATACTTCTATTGCAGTTACAATACCATCTTCTGTAGGTTTTCTTACAATCCAAGATGTTGCAATTTTATCCATATCTAAGTGCATATTAAAATCTGGATCTAAAATATTAAACCAGTTTTCATGCCACATTGTACGTTTTATATTACCAGTGTGGATTTGGATATTTCCTTTGTTTCCAGTAAAAACCATTATCGGAGTTTCTGTTTCAGCAGCTTTCTCTAACATTTTAACAATACTATCTTTGTTAATTTGTTTTGCATGATAATCTGTTGGAGCTAAACGTAAAGCCTGCGTTCTTGTAACCCCATATTTACGTAACATAGTAAAGAAATTGTGTGTATCTTTTAAATCTATCCAAGATTGTTGGAAACCTTCAACATCAATTTCAGAATCTGGTTTTTCTGTTACATTATTTTCTACTTTTTCTGTAGCAGGAATTGTTGTTTGATCAGCATCTTTGTATTTTTCTACCAATGCATCAAATGCTTCTGTATTACTTTGTGGAACTAAGTATATTTTATGAATAGCTTCTCCATCTTTTCCAAAAAATTGTAAACTTTTACGTTCACCATGTTCTGAGCTTTCAACAACAGCAAAAGCAGTTTTCCAATGCGTTAAGAAAATACGCATATCAATATCTTCACCAACAAATAGTTGTGCATGAGGAGAAGAAAAATCTGGATTTAAATAAATACCCTTTCTTTCATGTACACATTCGTTGTTACGTGTAAGTGCCATTACTTTTCCTAAAGACTCTATTTCTTGTAAAATAGCAGCATGTTCTGGTTTTAGTTTTGTAACACCATTACCTAAATCTGTTGCTAATAATTCCATTTCGCTAACACCTAATTCTTTTGCAGCGTTACGAATTCTAATTTTTGGTTGATTTGCTTTCAAATCATCCCATTGTTTTTTTAAATCTGTGATTGTATTCATTGTGATTGTTTTTTTTCCAAATAAAATAAGTGGTTTCTGATCGAGCGGATTTTTACAAATTGTACACGGAAATTTATAAATCTTAGATATGATATCTGGTTTAAATACATTTTCGGGTAAATCTTTTAGTACAATTTTTCCTTTATCCATTAAAATAACTTCATCTGCAAACTGTGCAGCCAAATTAAGATCATGAATAACCAATATAATCAGGTTTTCTTTTTGTTTTAACTCTACTAAAGTCTCTAATAAATTAAATTGATGAGAAACATCTAGGTTGTTTAATGGTTCATCTAACAAGATTAATTTTTGCTGATGATTATTATCCAATTGAGAAAAAATACGAGCTAAATGTACACGTTGTTTTTCTCCTCCAGAAAGATGGATATATTCTCTATTTTTTAAATGAGAAATATTGGTTTTATTCATCCATAATTCTATTGCATTTGTATCATTTTTTTGCGGTTGATGATCAAAATAGGGGTAACGTCCCATTAAGACAACTTCTTCAACCGTAAGCGGAATATCTGCTGGTTGATGTTGAGAAAACTTCGCTTTATGTTGAGATAAATCTTCTTTTTTCCAGTTTTTTAAGAGAATTTTTTTAAACTGTATTTCGTTCTTCTTTGGTTCAATTTCATTTGCAATATAACTAAGTAAAGAAGATTTCCCTGCTCCGTTAGGACCAACGATAGCAATTATCTTTCCTGAGTCAGAATCAAATGAAATATCCTCTAAAATTTTGAAGGATTTGTGCTGATAATTAATTTTTTCTACCGTTAACATTACAATGATTTTTTATAATTCATTAAAATAGATATAAATACCGGAGCGCCCATTAACGAAGTTAAAATTCCAATTGGAATTTCTGATGGAGCAACAACAGTTCTACTAATTGTGTCAGCAACAATTACCAAAATTGCACCTAAAAATGCAGATAATGGTAGAATGATAACATAATTAGATTTAAAAATTAATCTCAAAATATAAGGAACAATTAATCCTACAAATCCTATAGTTCCTGAAAAAGCAACAATTGTTCCTACTAACAATGCAGAAAAAATAATGATTTGTTTCTTCGTTTTTTCAACATTAATTCCAAGATGCTCTGCATCTTTTTCTCCAAGCATCATTGCATTTAATATTTTTCCTTTTCGTATTAAAAAGAAAAAACTTACAACAATAACAACACTTAAAATTAAAATTTTGTCCCAGTTGGCACTTGCAATGCTACCTAATGTCCAGAATGTCAAGTTTCGTAGTTCTTCTTCAGTTGATAGATAAGTTAGTAATCCAGTTGCTGCTCCACAAAGTGCAGAAATTGCAACACCGGCAAGTAACAGTATTGTTACATTAGTTTTATGTTGATGAGAAGAAATTTTATAGACAAAAACGGTAGAGCACATAGCTCCTACGAATGCCATTATACTAAGTAATGAGTAATGAATAATTTCTGGGACAAAATTTTTGATATATCCTCCTAATACAATTGTAACTGCAGCAAATAAAATACTTCCAGATGTTACACCAATTAAATCAGGAGATGCCAAAGGATTTTTAAAAATTCCTTGTAAGCAAGTTCCTGCAACGGCTAATCCAGAACCAACTAAAATAGCCATTATAATGCGTGGCAATCTTAATTCGAATAAAACATAAAAATCACTTTCGTTAATAGCACTTTTATTAGAAATAGCATTATTTATTATAGATAAAATAGAATCATTAAATTGGTAAACACCTAAAAAAAGTGCAATACCAGCCATAATAAATATTACTAAACTAAGTAATGAAAGATGAATTTTAATTTGCGGATACATGTATAATTATAGTTTTTTGTAATAAAATTGTTTAAACTGATTAGTTTACATTGATTTGTCATATTGAGCCTATCGAATTTATTATTCTTCGACAAGCTCAGAATGACATGATGTATAAAACAAATTTATAGTCATTAAAAAAGTTTAAACAACTTCAATAATTATTTTTGTAATAATTGATTTAATTGTACTGCAGCTTCACCAACTCTTGGTCCAAAACCTGAAACCAATTGTCCGTCCATTGCAATAATTTTTTTGTTTTTACCAGCAGTTGTAGATGAAACACCTTCTAGTTTTAAAACACCATCTACACCACCAATACTTTGTAAACCACTATCGAACATTAAAATATAATCTGGATTGCTTTTTACAACAGCTTCTGGTGTTAATGGTTTAAAATCATCAAATTCTGTAATAGCATTTTCTGCACCAGCAATTCCGATAATTTTTTCCATTGGCGTATTTTTACCTGCAACCATTAATGTTCCAGCTCCACGCGCATAAATGAATAATACTTTTGGTTTAGTAGCTAATGGTTTTAAACCTTTTAAATCTGTATCAATTTTTGTATTGATAGCTTCATAATTTGTATTTTTTAATGATGAAGCGATTGTTTTAACTAATTCTTTAGTCCCTTCTACAGAGAAATCTTGTTTAATTATTTCAACACCAATTCCAGCGCTTTTTAATTGTGCAATTTGTTCTGTAGTCACATCTTTATCTGTAGCATAAACTTTTGTTGGTTTTAATGCTAAAACAGACTCTATAGATAACGAACGAACGTGCCCTAAGTCTTTTGCTTTTTCTTTTACAGTCGCAGGATATGTACTTGTAACATCAACACCAACTAAATTGTTTTCATAACCTAAATCGGCTAATGTTTCTGTGATAGCTCCATTTAAAGACACAATTTTTTCATTAGAAACAGCAACTTCTGTTGTTGGTTCAGATTTGACTTCAGTTTTAGAATCTTTGTTATTGCAACTAGCAAGTAAAACAAGGATAGCAGAGGAAATAAATAGTTTTTTCATTTTATTTGTATTAAGTCTAAATTAAAATGCAAATATTACTAAAAAGATTCACTTTAGCAATTTTATTTAGATTAATTTTAAATAAAAGTTCAATAGATTTATTTATAGTAATTTAAAGTATTTGTTTTGATTTTTTGTGAATAGAATTGGCACTTTACAGAATGTAAAGCAAGATGTATTCTCTAAAATAGAGAAGTAGTATATAGCGTGAATTAAAAAGCTATTTATTAAGAAATCTGGCTCCAACCAACCTTATCTTTATGGTTTTCTAAAAAGAAGTTTTTAGTTGGAATATTTATAGGTAAAGAAAGAGTAGGGTCGTATTCTAAAATTTTTTCAACGCATTTTCTAGCAGCATAAAGAATCTCTTTGTCTTTGGCTAAATCTGCAATTTTAAAATTTAAAACACCACTTTGTTGTGTTCCCATCATATCGCCTGGTCCACGTAACTCTAAATCTACTTCGGCAACTTTAAAGCCATCGTTGGTTTCGCACATCGTTTGTATACGACGACGAGAAACATCATTTAATTTTTTACCCGTCATTAAAATACAAAAAGATTGTTCTGCACCTCTACCAACTCGTC
Organism: Chishuiella changwenlii; assembly: GCF_900142565.1. GTDB lineage: Bacteria > Bacteroidota > Bacteroidia > Flavobacteriales > Weeksellaceae > Empedobacter > Empedobacter changwenlii. Next base: position 111,570 of record NZ_FRBH01000005.1, on the reverse strand, counting down.
CACGTAATTGATGCAATTGAGATAATCCAAAACGCTCAGAATTTTCTATAATCATCACAGACGCATTTGGAACATTTACACCAACTTCAATAACAGTTGTGGCAACCAAAATTTGTGTTTCATTGTTTTTAAAACGATTCATTTCAAACTCTTTGTCTGCTGGCTTTTGTCTTCCGTGTACAATACTAATTGCATATTCTGGTAAAGGAAATGCACGCGAAATACTTTCGTATCCATCCATTAAATCTTTTAACTCTAATTTATCAGATTCTTCAATCAATGGATAAACAATATAAATTTGACGTCCCTTTGCTATTTCGTCTTTTATAAATTTAAAAACACTCAATCTATAAGCATCAGTTTTATGAACGGTCTTAATAGGTTTTCTTCCTTTTGGTAATTCATCAATAACAGAAACATCTAAATCTCCATACATTGTCATAGACAAAGTTCTAGGAATTGGCGTTGCAGTCATTACCAAAACGTGTGGTGGCAAAGTAGCTTTTCTCCAAAATTTAGCTCTTTGTGCAACACCAAAACGATGTTGTTCATCAATAACAGCTAAACCTAAATTTTTAAAGACGACGTTATCTTCTAATAAAGCATGAGTTCCTACAATAATTTTAAGTTCTCCACTTTCCAAATCTTCTAATATGGGTTGACGTTTCTTTTTTGTTACAGAACCAGTTAATAGCTTTACACTAACGTCTAAATCATTTAATAATTCAGTTATACTTTCAAAATGTTGTTGTGCAAGAATTTCGGTAGGAGCAATTAAAGCTGCCTGAAAGCCATTATCTATAGCGATTAGCATCGTTAATAATGCAACCATTGTTTTTCCAGAACCTACGTCACCTTGCAATAAACGATTCATTTGTGCAGGTTGTCGTAAATCTGTTCTTATTTCTTTAATCACACGTTTTTGCGCATTCGTTAATTCGAAAGGCAAATATTCGTTGTAGAAAGTATTAAAATAATCTCCGATAATAGGAAAAGGATTACTTTTATTTTTCTGTTTATTAACAGCTTTCTGTGATAGATTAGCTAAATTTAGAAAGAAAAATTCTTCAAATTTTAATCTACGTACTGCTGCATTTAATTCGTTTAAATCTTTCGGAAAATGAATGGCTTTTAGCGCTTCATTTCTACCAATTAATTTAAAATGATCCAATACATTTTCGGGTAAGTTTTCTGCAATAGCAATATTTTCTGCAAAAAGATTTTGCATCATTTTCTGCATTACGCGGTTTGTAATTCCTCTTTTAGTTAATTTTTCTGTACTTGGATATACTGGAAACAAACCAAGAGAAACACTTTTAGCATCTTCAATAAGTTCTATTTCTGGATGTGTAATACTATATGTCCCATTAAAAACACTTGGTTTTCCATAGATAACAATCTCTTTAAATAAATCTGATTTTAGTTTATCCTTTTGCCAAGTAGAAATCTTAAACCAAACCAATTCTAAGGTTCCAGAAGTGTCTTGAAACTTTCCTTTTAATCGTTTTACTTTTCCTTGATTAATTTCTTCTAATTCTACAATTTTTCCTTTTAATTGTATTTCAGCATCAGTAGAAGATATTTCAGAAACTTTATAAAATTTTGATTTATCTACATATCGAAACGGAAAATGCTGTAATAAATCCTCATAGCGAAATATACCAAATTCACTTTGTAGCGCTTTAGCTCTTTCAGGTCCAGCACCTTTCAGATATTCTATTGTTTTTTTTAATGGATTTTGGTACATTTTTCTCGAATGATTGTCGCAATTTAACAAAATTTAGCGACAAACAATGTCACGTTAATCACAAAAAATGTTGGATAAAATAAGTTATATTTGTATAAAAATTTACAAAAATGAACTTGTTAGAATATTTCGATAAAGGATTTAATTACGAACAATATATTACAGATGTTGAAGATAGATTAGAAGCAGAGATAGAAGTAGATGATCCGAAAGATTATGTACAATATTATGCTTTAGGTTTACAAAGAATGAATCGTGTTTTTAAAACATTTAAATTAACACCTGTACAAGAAAAAAGAGTTAAAGAAACAAACAATAATTTCAAGTTTTTAATTATTACAGAAGGTTGGTGTGGAGATGCATCTCAAATTGTTCCTGTAGTAGAGAAATTAGCTAATGCTTTGTCTGTTGAAACAAAATATGTTTTGAGAGATGAGAATATGGGATTAATGGAAAATTATAAAACAAACGGTTCTATTTCTATTCCAATTATTGTTGCTGTTTCTGAAGAAGGAGAGGAGTTATTTACTTTTGGACCAAGACCAGCTTATGGAATGGAATTATTAGCGAAGTTTAAGAATAATCCAGATATTTATTCTAGTGAAGAATTTCATGAAGACTTACAAGTTTATTACAATAAAAATAAAGGAGAAGATATTGTAAATGAGGTTTTAGATTTGATTGATGAAAATGTTGAGAACTAAAAATTAGTTGAACATAATTTCTTAATACGATGAAAAAAAATAAACAGATTATTTTTGCAGTTACTGTAGTAATAGCTTTAGTTGCGATTATGTTTACACCAATTGGTACTTTTTTGAAAAGTAAAATTGAAGATGATAGTCATGTTGCTGGAATGGATGTTGAATTATCTGAAAGTGATTATGATATTGATTTAATTGGACATAATGGCGCAAAAAATACGAATCTATTAGATTTTAAAAATAGTGGAGAAGTTATCTTTCTAAACTTTTGGGGAAGTTGGTGTCCTCCTTGTGTTGCTGAAATGCCAACAATTCAGAAATTATATGAGGCGAAAGGACAAAAAGTAAAATTTGTTTTGATTGCTATTCAAGATAAGCCAAAAGTTTTTAATGCTTTTCTAGAAAAGAATAACTACACAATGCCAGTTTACGAACCAAGTAGTCCACTTTCTAATAATATTTTACCACGTGTTTTTCCGACAACGTATATTTTAAATAAAAAGGGACAAGTTGTTTTAAAGGAGATTAAAACAAGAGATTGGAACGATAAAGAGATTAATGATTTATTAGATAAATTGATAGCTGAATAATTATTTGTTGTAAAATGTATATTTCTTATACTCTTACTTAAGCGTAATAAGGCTCGAAAATATAAAATCCCTTCAATAAAATTTGGAGGGATTTTTTTATTTTATCAGTCTTCTTTGTTATTATTTCTAATCCGTCATTCCGAGTTAAATTCGTTTAGAATTTTGTATAGAGAACGAAAACAGAGTTAAAAGTAATATTATATAACAGAAAAGGTTAGAATTATTTAATTCTAACCTTTTCTTATTTTAAAACTGTGTTTTATTCTTCTAATTTCTGAATTTTAAAACCAGCATCTGTAACTGCTTCTACAACTTCTTCTGCATCTTCTGTAGTTGTTACAGTTAACACTTTCCTAACATCAGCCGTGTCAACTTTCCAATTGTTTTCTCCAACTGCTTCATCTAGAAACGGTTTCACAGACTTGATACAGTTGTCACAATTTATATTTGTTTTGAATTTTAATTCACTCATAGTTTACAATTTAGACTCAAATTTATAAACATTTCGTAAGATTTAAAAAACATTCAAGTAATATTTGAGTAATAAATTTAAACAAAAATCTATGAAGCGTAATCTAGATGTAGTAATTATTTCAGATATACACTTAGGAACCTTTGGTTGTAAAGCACAAGAATTGTTAGCTTACTTACAATCTATTAATCCAAAAAAGGTTATTCTAAATGGAGATATTATAGATATTTGGAACTTTAAGAAAAGTTATTTTCCAGAAAGTCATCTTCAAATTATTCGTTATTTATTTAGTCTTTCAGAAAAAGGAGTTCCAATTGTTTATATAACAGGAAATCATGACGAATTATTGCGAAAATTTACTTCTATGAATTTTGGTAATATTCTCTTAACAGACAAATACATGTTGAAGCATCAAAATAAAGTGTCATGGATTTTTCATGGAGATGTTTTTGACGCTTCGATACAGCATTCTAAATGGATTGCAAAATTAGGTGGCTGGGGTTATGATAAATTAATACAGTTAAACTATGTAATTAATAAATGTTTAGAATTCTTTGGAAGGGAACGTTATTCATTATCACAAAAAATAAAAAATTCTGTAAAAAAAGCTGTAAAACATATTAATGATTTTGAACAAACAGCGGCAGAATTAGCAATAGAAAATCAATACGATCATGTTATTTGTGGACATATTCATCAACCACAATTACGAGAAGTAACAACAGAAAAGGGAAGTTGTATTTATATGAATTCCGGAGATTGGATAGAAAACTTATCAGCACTAGAATTAGTAGATGATAATTGGTCTATTTTCTATTTTGATGAACACGAAAAAGAATTGATGCAGAATTTAGAAGAAATTGAATTTAATTATTCAATTGACGAGTTAATTGGTTCTATTTTAAACAATAAGTAAATGAAAATACTATACGCATTACAAGGAACAGGAAATGGTCATTTGGCAAGAGCGCAAAAAATGTTACCTATTTTAGAAAACTATGGAGAATTAGATGTTTTTGTAAGTGGATCTAACTCTCAATTGTCTTTAGATGATTTTAATTTCTCTCATCATAAAGGATTATCATTGTTTTACAATCAGATGGGAAAGGTTTCTTATAAAAGAATCTTAAGAGAGAATAGTTTTAAATCTTTTTGGAATGAGGTAAAACAATTTCCAATAGAAAAGTATGATGTAATTATTAATGATTTTGAGCCTATTACTGCACATGCTGCAAGAAAGAAAAAGAAAGAAATTATTGGTTTAAGTCATCAGGCTTCTTTATTGTTTGATGAAACGCCTAAAGTAAAGAATAAAGCTGGTGAAACAATTATAAAATATTATGCGCCAACTTCTTCTAATTATGGTTTTCATTTCGAAGAATATAACGATTCTATTTTTTTACCAATTATTAGAGATAAAATCAGAGCATTAAATCCAAAACAACAAGATTTTAATTTGGTTTATTTACCAAGTTATCATCCAAACGAAATAATAGAGAAACTATCTGCAATAAAAGAAGCAAATTGGAAAGTTTTTTCTCCATTTGCTAGCGAATCTTTCAAACAATTTAATGTAGAGGTTTATCCAGTTGACGAAAGATTATTCATTAAATCTTTAGAGAATTGTACAGGCGTTTTATGTGGAGCTGGTTTTGAATTACCTGCTGAAAGCTTATTTCTTAACAAGAAACTTTTTGTAATTCCTATAAAAGGACAATATGAACAATTATGTAATTGTGAAGCCTTAAAAAGAATAGGAGTGGACTACTCTTTAGATTTAGAAATAGATAAAATTCAGAAATGGGTAGATTCTTCAAAATTAGTTCTAAGAGATTTTCCAGATCAATCAGAAGAAATTATTGATTATATTTTCCATCATCATTCTTTAATTGATTAGTTATTTTTCCAGAAAGAAGGTGTAAATAAAATAAGAATTGTAAATAGTTCTAATCGTCCTAAAATCATTAAGAAGCTGCATAATAATTTTGCACCTTCCGATAAAGAATTCATAGAAGTTCCTGGTCCATATTCGCCAAGTCCTGGTCCAACATTTCCTAATGTTGAAGCTGTAATAGTAAGTGACGTTAAGATATTTTGGAAGCTCATGGTTACACCATAATTAAGTAAGCCAAATAATATAGAGCTAGCAATCCAAGTTATCATAAACATAACAAAAAATGCCATTACATGGAATACAATGGATTGATTTAATGAACGATTATTATAACGAACAGGTATTATAGCATTTGGGTGTAAAATACGCTTAAACTCAACCCAACTATTTTTTAATAAAATGACGTGTCTTATAACTGTAATTCCACCAGAAGTAGAACCTGCAGATCCACCAATAAAAAATAGAGCAAAGAAAATAAGTGTTGTAACACTTAGCCAACTCGTATAATCTTCCATGGCTAAAGCAGTTGTAGAAGCAATAGAAATTACATGAAATAGAGAGCTTCTAAAGGAATGTTCTAAGTTACTCCAAGAATAGACTTCTGTGGAATAGTTAGGATAAACAACATAAAATAATGCAATAAAAACGATGAAGCTAATTCCGGCAATTAACCAAACCCACCATCTAAATTCTTCATTCTTCCATATTTTTTTAAATTGACCTTTAACCATTAAGTAAATTAAGGCGAAGTTTGTTCCTCCTAAAAACATCATAACTATTAAAACGTACTGAATAAAAATATTGTTATTCCAATACATAATACCTGCGTTTTTAGTCGAAAAACCAGCTGTTGCAATTACACTCATAGAATGATTTGCAGCATCAAACAAATTCATTCCTCCAAAATATAATAATGCCGCAAAAAATAGAGTTAATCCCAAATAAACCAACCAAAGATTTTTAGCTGTTTCTGTAATTCGAGGATGTATTTTATCTGTATGTATTCCAGGCGCCTCTGCCATAAACAATTGTCGTCCTCCAATTCCTAAGAAAGGTAAAATAGCAATAGTTAAAACAATGATTCCCATACCACCAATCCAATTTGTGGTACTTCTCCAAAATAAAATACTTTTAGGTAAACTTTCTACATTATCGTAAATGGACGTTCCTGTTGCAGTATACCCAGAAACAGTTTCGTAAACAATATTTACAACACTAAAATTTTCTGAAATGATATGATCGTTTGGTAAAAAAAATAGTGAGGTTACATAAGGTAAACATCCAGATATAATAAGAAATAACCAACCAACACAAACAACAATATATCCTTCTCTTTTATTAATATGCTTTCTTCTGTCTCTTGTAAAGTACATCATAATTAATCCTCCCAATCCTACAATAGTTCCAGAAAGTAAGAAAGGATAAGATAGGTGGTCTTCAAAATAAACACTTACGCATGTTGCAATAAACATAAATAAAGCATTTAATAATAATAAGACACCAGAAAGGTTGAGAATAACTTTGATGTTAAGTGATTTCATTATTTAAAATATTTGGTCACTTTTGAGATTAAATTGGCTTGACTAAACACAACAACATGATCATTTGGTAGAATAATAAAATCTTTTGTAGGAATAAAACCATCATTTTTACGAACAATACCAGCAATTGCTGCATCTTCTTCGAAAGGAAAATCGCTTACTTGTTTATGTGCAATTGTAGAGTTTTCGTGTATTCTAAATTCTAAAACTTCTGCATCTAAATCGGAAATACCAGTAACATTCATTACAGAACCTTGTCTAATGTAACGGAAAATACTATCGGCAGTTAGTAATTTTTTGTTGATTAAAGCATTAATTCCAACTTCTTGACTAAGATGTATATAATCTATATTTTCTACTAAAGCAATGGTCTTTTTTACACCTTTAGATTTTGCTAAAAGACACGACATAATATTGGTTTCTGAACTTCCTGTTACAGCAATAAATGCATCAGAATCAGAAATTCCCTCTTCAAGTAATAGTTCACCATCTCTTCCGTCTCCATTGATAATCAATATATTATTAAATTCATCAGCTAAGTCAAAAGCTTTATTACGGTCAATCTCTATAAGCTTTATATTGTGTTTGTTTTCTTTTAATAATTTAGATGTTTTTACACCAATACTTCCACCTCCAAGAATAATTACATTCTTAAAATATTCTTGTTTTTTACCCAGTATTTTATAAATCTCTAGAATACCAGCTTTCTTTACAATAAAGTAAACATGATCATTTATTCGGAAGTCTGTATCTGGTTCGGGAATAATTGTTTTATATTCTCCGCGTTCATTACTTCTCATAATTGCAATCGGCGTAAAAAGATTTTCATCTCCGCCTTTTGTCGTTAAATACATGTCCTTGTATTGCTTATCCAAAATTTTGCAATCTTCGTCCAAGGTTGTTCCAACTAAATATAATTGTCCACCAGCAAAAGGATGCATAGTATTAAAAGCAGATTGTTGTACTAACGAGTAAATTTCGTCAGCCGCTAATTTTTCTGGACTAATTAAAGCATCAATTCCCATTTTCTGAAACCAGAACTGATTTTCTTTGTGTAAAAACTCTGGATTAGAAATTCGAGCTAAAGTTCTTTTTGCACCCAAATCTTTTGCAATAGATGCGCTCGTTATGTTGGTATTCTGTAAATGCGTAACAGAGATAAACATATCAGCATCATCAACGCCTGCTTCTCTTAAAGATTTAAAAGATGTAACATCGCCACGAAAAGCCATTACATCTAATGAATTTTCGATGATAGCTAATTTATCTTTGTCCATGTCTATAATGACAATGTCATTCATTTCATTAGACAATAATTTAGCTAAATGAAACCCAACTTCACCAGCACCTCCAATAATAATTCTCATAGAGAAGTTTTTTACGTTACTATTTAGATGTTTCTTTTTGTCCCATCAACATTAAGAAAGCTTTTAAGAAATCGTCAATTTCTCCATTCATTACTGCATCAACATTTCCTGTTTCGTGCGCAGTACGTACATCTTTAACCAATTTGTAAGGATGCATTACATAATTACGAATTTGAGAACCCCATTCAATTTTCATTTTGTTTGCCTCAATTTCGTTTCGAGCGGCCATTTTTTTCTCCAGCTCAATTTTATATAATTCAGATTTCAACATTTCCATTGCACGCTCGCGGTTTGCTAACTGAGAACGCTCAACTTGACAAACAACAACAATACCTGTTGGTTTATGTGTTAACTGAACTTTAGTTTCTACTTTATTTACATTTTGTCCTCCAGCTCCACCAGAACGAGAAGTTTGTAATTCTATATCAGCAGGATTAATTTCAATTTCGATTGTATCATCTACAATAGGAGATACATAAACCGAAACAAAACTTGTATGACGTTTTGCATTACTATCAAACGGTGAAATACGAACCAAACGGTGTACTCCATTTTCACCTTTTAAATAACCAAAAGCAAACTCTCCATCAATTTCTAATGTAACCGTTTTTACACCAGCAACATCACCAGCTTGATAGTTTAATTCTTTTACTTTGTATCCATTTTTTTCTGCCCACATTAAATACATACGCATTAACATAGACGCCCAATCACAAGACTCTGTACCTCCAGCACCCGCAGTAATTTGTAGCACAGCACCAAGATTATCTCCTTCTTCCGAAAGCATATTTTTAAACTCTATGTCTTCTAATAACTTTGCAACAACTTGGTATTGTTCCTGCACTTCATCGTCGGTAACTTCACCTTCGCGATTAAACTCAACTAAAACTTCAACATCATTTACTGCATCAGCAATAGCTTGATATTCATCGACCCATTTCTTTTTACCACGAAGAATTTTCATAAAACTTTCCGCTTCTTTCGGATTATTCCAAAATTCTGGAGAAGCAGCATGTTCTTCTTCGTTTTGTATTTCGATTTCTTTTTGTTCAATTTCCAAATAGGCGTATAATTCTTGAGTACGTTTCTGGATATCTTTTAGTAATTCGTTATTAAACATAAATGCAAATGTATGAAATTAGCGTTGAAAATGAGTTGAGATGAATTTAGCCTACAATTGTTTTATCATTTTTACCATTCCATGAAAGTACTTGGTAGGTAATTCCTTCTTCTGTTTTGATATCTTGATCTTTTAAGACTAAAAATGTATCATCCCAATCTTGATCTTCATAACTTACAACCCAAAATAATTCATTAAAAAATAAACCTTCTAGAATGTATAAAAGCTCTTCTGCCGAGTCAACTTGATAAGTTGTGTAAGGATGGCTAGTTTTAATCCAAATTTCATTCTCTGCAGATGTTTGGATATATAAATCACCTATTTTAGTTTTATACTCATTACCAATATGGAACTCTAAAAATTCACTTTCCTTTTTATGAAATCCACCTAATTCTGGTAATACTTCAATAATTTGATTATATAATTGAGTTGAAAATTCGTTCATTTTAATTAAAAAATTAGTTTGCAAAAGTAAACGATATTATCTAATTCTAACACGATATTTATATTCTATGAATCGAAAGAAGTTAAAAAGCTTATATTCAAAATCATATCCGTAATCAACCGTTGGATCCAAGTCTATGCTAACCGCGTATAAGTCGGGATTATATACCATTGGTTGCATATGGCGTTGATTCCATACAATTACATATTGTCTGTTTCTTTGTTCATAATATGCTTTAGAATAATAGTCTCTTGGGAATGCAATAGATTTTAAATAAGTTTCATATTGAGGATCAAAAACAACAATATCATATTCTCCATCATCATTTGGCTCAAATTTTAATGAATTGTCTTCTTTATTTGATGCCGTTTTTTCTGTCGATTTATTGGTTGAGCATCCAATAAACAGTAACGAAAAACTTACGAATAAAATTAACTTTCTCATTTTTTTATGATTTTTAATGAATTTAATACATTTTATTCATTAATTAAAAATAATAATTTTTTTAAGTTAATAATGTAGTGTAGAAAGGGCATACTTCAGTAAAAATTAAGTAATAATCATTTATTTTAGATTTTACGAATAAAGTATATTTTGCAATTTTTTTATAGATTTAAAACTAAAGAATTAAAAAAACTCTCTATGAAAAAAACATTTACTACTATTAACATTTTAGCTTTTCTATTGTTGCAAAGTGTTTCACTTAATGCTCAATCTTCCATTCATAATATTGCGTACAATAAAGATGGAACGATTAGTATGATTGTTTTTGAAAAAGGCACATCTAAAAATGCTATTACAAAAGAAGGAAAGTCTACTGCAAATAGTTTAAATAATCTTTTAAAACTATCTGATAATATTGAATTAAGATTCAATAAAACGACTTCTGGTGTTCAAGATTTTATAACAGAATATTATGATAGTTATATAAATGGGACTATCGTCGAAGGCGGCGAGTACCATATTAATTACAAAGGAAGTGATATAATCAGTATAACTGGGAGGAATTATTCTACCAGTGATATAGTTGCTGATAAAGAATTAATTGGAGAAAGTAAAGCGTTTGATTTTGCTAAAAAAAGTATTAATGCAAAATCGTATGCTTGGGAAAATTCTCAAAATCTTAATAAATTCTCAAAACCAAAAGGCAAATTAGTTTACATTCCTATAGAAAATCAGGAAGGTAAAGTATCATTATTTTTAGTTTATAAGTTTGATATTTTTGCAACACAACCTTTATCAAGAGATTATGTTTATGTGGACGCTAATAATGGGCTAATTTTAAAGAAAAATGCTATTATTAAACATTCCGAAAGTTTTTATAAAAAGAAAAATAATAATCAATCGAAGGAAATACAAATCATAAATAAAGCATCAAAATTAGATAAATCGAGAGAAATTGAGCAAGCTAATGCAGATACACGCTATAGTGGAAAAAGATTTATTGAAACAGAATTATCAAATGGATCTTATATTTTACGTGATAATAGTAGAGGTGTAACAATACACACATTAAATGCTAATAACATGGAGTCTTCAGATTTTGTATCGGAATTCAATGATAATGATAATAATTGGACAGCTGAGGAATACCATAATGATAAGAGAGATGATGCTGCTCTTGATGTGCATTGGGGTACAATAAAAACATACGATTATTTTAAAAACACATTCAATAGAAATAGTTATGATGATAAAGGCGCACCAATAAACAGTTATGTTCATGTAGGTAATGAACTTGTAAATGCTTTTTGGGCTGGTGATTTTATGGGTTATGGTGATGGGAATGCTGATATTGATGCATTAACATCTCTGGATATAGTTTCTCACGAATTAGGGCATGGAATCTGTCAAGAAACTGCTAATTTGGAATATGAAAGAGAGTCTGGGGCTCTTAATGAAGCCTTTTCTGATATTTGGGCTGCTATTGTTGAGCATACATATGCTCCTGAAAAGAATGCTTTTGTAATGGGAGAAGATATATTTTTGATAGCACCTTATTTTTCAAGATCTATGTCAGATCCAAAATTAACAAATGATCCAGATACTTATAAAGGTACTTTTTGGAAAGCAGCATCGGTAGAAGATGGTTGTACAATTCCTTGGGGTAGTATAAATGATTATTGTGGTGTGCATTCCAATAGTGGAGTACTTAATCATTGGTTTTATATTTTAGTTAATGGAAAATCTGGTACGAATGATATTGGAAATTCTTATAATATTACTGGAATAGGATGGGAAAGTGCTGAAAAAATTGTTTATAGACTAGAAACAGCATATTTAACATCTAAATCAGATTATAAAAATGCAAGAGATTTTAGTATTCAGGCTGCAATAGATTTATTTGGAGAACATTCGACAGAGGCTATTGCTGTTCAAAATGCATTTTATGCAGTTGGTATAGGAGGAAAATATTTGTTATTTCCAGATACTACTAGTCCAACTTCTCCAACTAATTTAGTCGCTAAAGATGTTACAGGAGATGCTGTAAGCTTAAGTTGGGATTCTTCTACAGATGAAAATGGAATTTGGGGATATATTATATTACAAAATGGATCCGAAGTATATAAAACTCAAGAAACTTCATTAAGACTTACTGGTTTAACTCCAGAAACTTCATACGATTTTAAAGTAAAAGCTTACGATAATTATAGTAATGTATCATCAGAAAGTAACTTAGCAAAAATAACTACAACGAGTCAACCTAAAGCATGTTTAGCAAGCAGTTTTTCTCCAAATTTTTTTACGATAAGTAATGTGAAAATAGGAGATATAGATAATTCTAGTACTAAATTATTAGGTTATGAGGATTTTGCTTATTTAAATACAAATTTAGAGCTTGATACAGAATATACAATTGAGATTACTCCAAAAGCTGCTAATGGTTACGAACAATCTCCTGTAGGATATAGTATTTTCTTAGATAAGAATAACACTGGAGATTTTACTTTTGATAAGAGAATAGCTGTAATTAGCCCTAGAGGTAGTTCTTCAAAATTAACAGCAACATTTAAACTCCCAGAAGATACTATTTTAAATCAACCGCTTAGATTAAGAATTTTACAAACGTATAATGGCATTACATCTTCAGGTTGTATAGGTTATAATTATGGACAAGTTGAAGATTATTCTATAACTGCAAAATCTAAAAAATTAGCTGTAAGTGATCTATTAAAAGAAGAAGAAATTAAAATATATCCAAGTCCAGTAAAAGAAACGTTGAATGTTGTGCTTAAAGATAACAAAGAGTTTAACTATGAAGTTTTAAGCATTACTGGAGGTGTTATAAAATCAGGAATTTCTAAAGGACAAATAGATGTTAATTATATTCAACCAGGTACTTATATTTTAAAAGTTAATCAAAATGGGAAAGTAATAACTCAAAAATTTATTAAAAAATAATCCAATCAATAACTAAAAATGGCTGACTCCGAAAGAAGTCAGCCATTTTTTATTTTTATAATTAATCTTATCGTTCTACAATCTCTTTTACAACTTCTCCATAACTATCTGTTGCAGAAGTACTCATATTAAGTAAAGCGTACCATTTTTTAAATGCTCCAATAAAAACAAATAACATTAGTAACATTGCAATACATGCTAAAATAGCTAAAGTGTATTGTTTTTTTGGTATATAAATATCCATAACTTGTATGTAGCCCGCCCAGAAGGTAATAATAGCCATTAAAACTCCTGGAATCGCTGCACATAGCGCATATTTTCCTCTATTAAGTCGAATTAGCATTGTGGTACAAACAATTAGTCCACAGGCTGCCAATAGCTGATTACTAATTCCGAATAATGGCCAAATACTACTTACATTCCCTGTATAAACTAGATATCCCCAAGAGAATGTGAAAATAATACTACTCACTATAATTCCAGGCATCCAATTTTTATCATTAAATTTCGGAATTACACTTCCTAACATTTCTTGTAAGAAAAATCTTCCCACTCTGGTACCTGCATCAATTGCTGTTAAAATAAAAACAGCTTCAAACATAATTGCAAAATTATACCAATAAGCCATTAACTCGTCCATGTGTGGAATTTTATTAAAAATGTGAGCCATTCCGACTGCTAAAGAAACTGCACCACCAGTTCTTCCATGTAAATCGATTCCAATTTTTTCTGAAAAATAATCTAAGTCTACTGTATGTAATGCAGGGTTATTTGCTATAAATGTACCATAAGCATCTGTAGGAGTATTAATAGCAAAGTAATCTCCTGGCATTAATGTACAAGCTGCAATTAAAGCCATTAGTGCAACAAAACCTTCTACAAGCATTGCTCCATAACCAACAAATAAAATCTCTCTTTCTTTTGCAATCATTTTAGGAGTTGTTCCAGTTGCAATTACAGCATGAAATCCTGATATTGCTCCACAAGCAATCACAATAAAAATAAAAGGTAAAACAGGACCACCAATAACAGGACCACCACCATGAATAAACTCTGTAATAGCTGGCATTTGTACAGTTGGAGCAATAAAAACGATTCCGATAGTAAGCATTACAATAGTTCCAATTTTTAAGTATGTAGAAAGATAATCTCTAGGAACAAGTAATAACCAAACAGGTAATACAGAAGCAAAAAAACCATAAATAGGAATAGCTACTGAAATTGTTTTTAAATCCCAGCTAAATAAATTATGAATGCTTTCTATTTGCATTAAATCATGTCCAAAAATAATTCCAGCAATTAAAAGAACTCCTCCTAAAATACTAGCAAACGTTACACTATTTTTACGGTAGCGCATAATTAATCCCATAATTATGGCAATAGGCATTGTTATAATAACAGTAAATAAAGACCAAGCAGCTTCGTGCATTGCATTTATACAAGCCAATGATAATCCTGCAAGCGTTAAAATTAGAATAAAAAGGATTGCAAAACCTGCAATAGTTCCTGTAAAAGCTCCAATTTCTTTAGATGCAATGGTTGCTAAACTTTGACCTTTGTGACGAACTGATGCAAATAGTACAACCATATCGTGTACACCACCTGCAAGGACACAACCAATCAAAATCCATAAAGCACCAGGTAAATAACCAAACTGAGCTGCTAAAACTGGTCCAACAAGTGGTCCGGCAGCTGCAATTGCAGCAAAATGGTGTCCAAATAAAACATTTTTGTTTGTTTCGACATAATCTTGTCCATCTGCAAATTCTACAGCAGGAGTTTTATTTTTGTCATTTAAACGTAGAACTTTATTGGCTATAAAAATTCCATACATCCTGTATGAAATAGCGAGAATAAGTAATGCAGCAAAAATTAATGTAAGTGCATTAATACCGTTAAGTGATTCGAACATATTTTTTGTGTGATTTTTAAACGTAATTAAATTACAGAAAAAATCATAACGAAATGTTAATAAATAGTTTATTCGTTTAATAATTATTTATATTGAAGTAAATAACTCTATTTAATGAGGATATTTTTATAAAATAGATAAATTATTTAATAAAAATGATAAACCCTTAAATTTATCTTTTAATAAAATCACTATTTAAATACACACAAAAAATCCGAAGAAAGGTTATTTCTTCGGATGTATATATTGTTTAATGAATAGAAATCTATTTTACAATTGATTATTCTGTAAAATGAAAATATTTAAATTCGTTTTTAAATCTTTTACTCCAGAAAGTTTATTATCAAATACGATATTATCAATTTTCCAACTATTATTAAGTGGTTTTACAAAATATATTGTATCCATCCAAGCTGCTTGAGGAGTAACTTTAGAGTTTTCTAGTTGAACAGTTACTAAAGCAGCACTACCTACTGGATTTACATTTTCAGTATATTCTATACCTTTTATTTTATAAGAAGTGTATCCTTCATATAAACTAGTAAAAGTAGCACCTTCTAATATGAAAGGTTTATCCGTTGGATTTGCGCTATTTTCTATTTTTTTTCTATTAATTTCAGTTATCTCTTTTACTTTATTCAAATCTTTTTCTAAATCAGTATTAAATAAATCTTTAATTATTGGTTTAGAATAAATAGGTTCACTACTAAGTCCTTCCTTTCCATAATTTTGATAAAGTAAATCTACTTTTTCTGCAATTATTTTATCTTCCCCTGTAAATATTTTATCTTTTTCTGTCGTTATTTTATCATTTACATTTCCACTTTCTTCATTTTTTTTGCAAGAAAAATAGAAAAGAAAAAGAATAAAAGAGAAGCTAAAAAAATAATTTTTTTTCATAAATTTTTAATTTTAAGATCGTATCTAATATGACAAAAAGTATACCAGTTCTTATCAAAAGCTTTATTGTGTAATTAAATAACTAATTTATTATTAATTATTTAATCGTTATTTATTAAATGCTGTAATCTAACATGATAAAAAAAATAAAAAGTTAAGTGTAGATATTTATAACTTTACAATTAATTAGAAATAACCTAAAAAAAAAATAGATATGTATACAATATTGCATAACACGAGATGTGGAAAAAGTAGAGATGCTGTAAATGTTTTAGAAGAATCTGGAAAAAAATATGTTGTAAGAGAGTATTTGAAAGAACCTCTTTCTAAAAAAGAATTAAAAGAAATCTTAGAAAAATTAAAGGTAAATCCAATAGATATTGTAAGAACGAATGAGGAGGAGTGGAAAGCAAATTTTAAAGGAAAAGATTTATCAGATGCTCAAATTTTAGATGCTTTGGTAGAGTATCCAAAATTATTACAACGACCTATTGTTACAGACGATAAAAGTGGAGTAGTAGGTAGGCCAACAGAATTAGTAACAGTGTTTATTAAATAAGGTTTATTTTTTTGGTTTGATAGTTGCTTAATTCATAATGTACAATCACAATAAATATATTATGAAAATATTAGAAAAATTATCAAAAACAAAGAACGGTGAAAATGCTTCTAAAATTGGATTATTAGCTACAGCCGCTACAACAGGAGTTACAGTTGCTAAGTTTTTAGGAAAACGATCTATTTATGGTATTGTTGGAGGAATAGCTGTTTCTTTAGCTGCTGAATACATACAAAAGAAATATAGAAAGAAAAATGATATTAAAGAAGACTTAAATGCTGTTTAATTCATAAAAGAAAAGACTTCATAAATTGAAGTCTTTTCTTTTGTTTACTTGTTATAAGTTGTTATATTCTTTATCTGATACTGGTAAAAACCATTGAGAAGGATTTTCTTCATGGTCTATGCTAATTGCAATATGCGACATTCCACAATCAACACTTCCTCCATGCCAATGCTTAACATTTTTTTCTACATTAATAACATCACCTTTTTTTATAATTTGAATCGGTTTCCCTTCAATTTGATGATAACCAACTCCTTCTGTTACCAATAATGTTTGTCCACCAGGATGTAAATGCCAGTTGGTTCTACTTTTAGGCTCAAATGTCACGTTACTTGTTTGGGTTCCTATTTTACCCAATATTTCTTGATAAACATTTCCTACAAATTTATCATTACTAACTTTTTTTCCTTTCCCAAAACAATTTTTTCATCAGCAATTTTACCACTTGTTGTCGTAGAATTATCAGAAGTTCCTTTGCATGAAAAAATGAATAATAGAGGAGTAATAAGTAGATAACTGAATTGTTTCATCATATTATGTTTAAATAATTATAATCGAATATAAAAAAAGAGAGCTTATAAAGCTCTCTTTTTATGTTATTATTGTAATAATAAAGTTTATTCTTCTGTATTTTTATCTCTGTTTAAAGGAAAACGACGATATTGTTTTAGGTTAAATCTAAAATCTTTTTTTGTTGGTCTCACAATAATACGTAACGAAGAATCATTTGTTAAATATGTGTGTGCCCAGTTTAAGAAAATAGCTAATTTATTTCTTACAGTTAAAATCAACATTAAATGTAAAAACATCCAAACAAACCATGCAATTCTACCCGAAAAAGAAAATTTAGGTAAATCTACAACAGCTTTACGTTTCCCAATTGTTGCCATAGAACCTGGATCTTTATACTCAAACAATGTTAATTTGTCTTCTGAAAGACCATTACCAAGTTTATCAAAGTTTTTAGCTAATTGCTCAGCCTGATCTCCAGCTACACGAGCCAATTGTGGATGTCCATGTGGATATTTAGGAGTTTCCATAGAAGAAATATCACCAATAGCATAAATGTTATCAGATCCAAGTACTTTAGAAGTTCTATCTACTTTTAGACGATTTCCTCTTTGTAATTCTTCTTGTTTAACAGTTCCTTCTGGAACATTCCCCATTACTCCGGCAGCCCAAATTAAATTACGAGTTTTGATTGTACGACCATCATCTAAAGAGATAGTTTTACCATCGTAATTAATTACTCTACCATCTGTCCATACATTAACTCCCATTCCAGTCAAATATTCATAAGACTTTTTGTGAGCCAAATCAGACATTGGTCCTAATAAATTAGGTCCACCTTCAATTAAGTAGATGTTTAACTTAGAAAAATCTAAATCTGGATAATCCTTAGGAAGAATAAATTTTTTCATTTGTGCTATTGCTCCAGAAAGCTCAACTCCAGTTGGTCCTCCTCCTACAACAACAATGTTCATGATTTCTTCTAATTCTTCTTCAGATTCTGCAGAAAATGCACTTTCGAAGTTTGTTAATAATCGATTTTTAAGCGTTAATGCTTCATTTGTCGATTTCATTGGAAATGATAATTCCTCAATTTGTTTATTACCGAAGAAATTTGTGGTACATCCCGTGGCAATAACTAAATAGTCATAAGAAAAATCACCGATTGTGGTTTCAACTTCATTTTTCTCTCTGTTTATACCTGTTACATCTGCTAAACGTACGCTTACATTTTTACTGTTCTGAAAAACTTTACGTATTGGGAATGAAATATCACTCGCGTTAATTGATGCAGTTGCAACTTGATAAAAAAGAGGTTGAAATTGGTGGTAATTATAGCGGTCAATAAGTGTAATAGAAAAGTGTGGGTTATTATTTAGTTTACGGGCTAATTTAAGTCCGGCAAATCCAGCACCTAGAATGACAATCTTTTTCTTTTCCAAAATTTCACTTTTTTGTAAAAGTACGAACAAACTGAAATATACGAAAAATTATTAAAATTTAATTTTAAAATATATGAGTAATACCTGATATTAAGTTGATTTTTAGATATTTTTAAGAATCATGTTTTTTGTCAGTATTTGATAAATTTATGTAAAATATTATAAATAGACATTTCTATTTACTTTTCTGAAAAAAAATATATACTTACTTTTATACAAGGTTTAACAAAAGTAAAGTAATGAGTAAATTATTCGAATCTATTAAAATAAACGAAAATATAATTTTAAAAAATAGAATTATAATGTCTCCAATGTGTCAATATTCTGGGGAAGATGGTTTCCCTAACGATTGGCATTTCCAACATTATATTTCTCGTGCAGTAGGAAATGTTTCCGCAATTATACAAGAAGCAACAGCAGTTGTATCAGAAGGAAGAATCTCTTATGGTGATTTGGGTATTTGGAAAGATGAGCATATAGAAGCTTATCAAAAAATAGTTTCTGCAATTAAAAAGTATGATTGTGTACCTGGAATACAATTAGCACATGCTGGTAGAAAAGCAAGTACAGATAAACCTTGGCTAGGAAGCAAACACATTCCATCTAATGATGAGAAAGGTTGGCAAACTGTTTCTAGTTCTTCGGTTCCATTTAATGAGGGCTATGAAAAACCTCATGAATTATCAATTGATGAAATTAAAGAATTAATTACAGAGTGGGGAAAAGCTACTGAAAGAGCAATTAAAGCTGGTTATGAGATTTTAGAAATACATGGTGCGCATGGATATTTAGTTCATCAGTTTTTATCACCTTTAATTAATTTCCGTAATGATGAATATGGTGGAAGTTTTGAAAACAGAATTCGTTTTATTTTAGAAATTTTATCAGAAATGAAAAAATATGTCTCAACACAATCTATTTGGGTTCGTTTATCTGCATCCGACTGGGCAGAAGGAGGTTGGGATATTACTGAAACGGTAGAGCTTTGTAAAATTTTAAAAGAAAATGGAGTGGAGGTTATTGATGTTTCTTCCGGTGGAGGTGTTAGCCATCAAGAAATTGATGTAAAGAAAAATTATCAAGTTCCATTTGCAAATGAAATAAAACAAAATGTAAATATAATTACGGGTGCTGTAGGTCTAATTTTCGAAGCCAAACAAGCAGAAGCTATCTTAGATAATAATGAAGCCGATTTAATTTTCTTGGCAAGAGAGTTATTACGTCATCCATATTTTGCTTTAGATGCTGCGAAAGAATTAGGAGTAGATTTAAAATGGTTACCTCAATACGAACGTGCAAAAAATAATCATTACGCATAAAATATGTTATCATTAAGTAAAATTCATCACATAGCAATTATTTGTTCTGACTATGAAAAATCTAAGAAATTTTATACAGAAGTCCTAGGATTTAAAATTATAAAAGAAGTTTATCGAAAAGAACGTGATTCTTATAAATTAGATTTAGCTTTGCAAAATTATTATTGCATAGAACTTTTTTCATTCCCTAATCCACCAAAACGTATGTCTAGACCAGAATCTACAGGTTTAAGACATATTGCTTTTGCAGTAGAAAATATAGAGAAAGAAAGAGAAAAGCTAGTGCAATTAGGAATTACAGTTGAGCAAATTCGTGTGGATGAATTTACACAGAAAAAGTTTACTTTTTTTGAAGATCCAGATGCTTTGCCAATAGAACTTTACGAAGAATAAAAAATTAAATGGTACAGAAAAGTTTACTTGCCTTAGCAATGGGAGGTTTAGCCATCGGAATGACGGAGTTTACGATGATGGGTGTTTTAGAGGATTTTGCGAAAGATTTACAAATATCAATACCAAAAGCTGGTAATTTTATTTCGATATATGCAATTGGAGTTATGGTTGGTGCACCAACACTTATTATGGCTACTAGCAAATATTCTCCTAAAAAGGTATTAATCTTTTTTATGCTTTTATTTTCAATTTTTAACTCGTTGTTTGTTATAGCTCCAAGTTATTCAACTTTAATGATAGCCCGTTTTATGTCAGGTTTACCTCATGGAGCTTTTTTTGGAGTTGGTTCTGTTGTAGCTGCGCAATTAGCAACAAAAGGGAAAGAAGCCCAGGCAATATCTATTATGTTTGCAGGTTTAACATTTGCCAATTTAATAGGAGTTCCGTTGGGAACAAAATTGGGACAAATGTTTTCTTGGCGTTTAACTTTCGGAATTATTTCTAGTTTAGGATTAATAACAATGTTAGCTATTTCTTTATGGGTTCCTGCGTTAAAAAATGAAAATAAAGGAAGTTTATTAGAACAGCTTAGCTTTTTTAAGAAATGGGAAGCTTGGATATTAATTGTAATGATATCAATCGGAACATCTGGTTTATTTGCTTGGATTAGCTATATATCACCATTAATGACAGATGTTGCACAATTGCCAAAAACACAAGTTCCAGTTATTATGATATTAGTAGGATTGGGAATGTTTATAGGTAATTTTATAGGTGGAAAATTGGCAGATACGGTTTCTCCGAATAAAGCAGCTATTATCTCTTTTTCTACGATGGCAGCTTGTTTAGTGGTTGTTTATTTTACATCTCATCTTTCATCTTTTGCTTATGTAATGTCATTTGTTACAGGTCTAATTGCTTTTACAATTGGTTCGCCAATTCAGATGATGTTAATTAACAATGCAAAAGGTTCTGAGACTTTAGCTGCAGCAGCTGGACAAGCAAGTTTTAATATAGGAAATGCTTTGGGTGCATACTTAGGAGGAATACCAATTGCAATGGGATTAGGATTTAACTCTCAGTTATGGGTAGGATTTGTAATGGCTGCCGTTGGAGCAGTTATAGCTTTTATCTTTTTACAATTAAAATCGAGAAGATTAAGTTAATCTAACCGTAAGGATACAAATATTTCGTAGAGAATTAAAAGATAGAGATAAGAGTTTTTCTGTTGATTAAATCAGTTACAAATTTCTAATCTCTAATTTCAAAAACGAAAGATTAAAAAATATATCAAAAAAGGATGCTTTTTTAAAAGCATCCTTTTTCTATTTAAAATTAACAATACATTTTGAAGAATAACTTACAATTTTCCTCGATTTAGAAGAATTCAAAATGTAACACATTATTTTTATTATAATTCAACAGCTTCTGTTGTTTTCTCATGAATAGTAGAAGCACGTCCCGATGGATCTTCGTTTTCTTGCCATTTTGGAATCCATTTTTTTACAGTTTTTGCAGCAGACTCACTTGGGAAATGTTTTGCGAAAATTTTACGCATATACATCGCTTCCTTAGATGTTGGCGTGTTTACAGGAAATAAATCCGCGGCTTGCGCCATTTCTTCGTCAGAAATTTGTTTTGCACAATGGTCCACTAAATCATCAATCCAAGAATATCCAACACCATCAGAGAATTGCTCTTTTTGTCTCCATAAAATATGTTCTGGCAACCAAGGCGTTTCTTTATCATCAAATGCTTTTCGTAAAATATGTTTTTCAATTTTACCTTCTAAGCGACTTGGTCTTTTTACACTTGGTTCTATTTTCATTGCTACATCTAAGAAGTTTCTATCTAAGAATGGAACACGAGCTTCTAATGCCCACGCCATAGTAGACTTGTCTGCACGTAAACAATCTGCTGTGCTTAATAATTGAACTCTACGAATTGTTTCTTTCTGAAATTCTTCGTCGCTTGGTGCGTTATGGAAATATAAATATCCACCAAAAATTTCATCAGAACCCTCACCAGATAAGACAACTTTTATTCCCATATCTGTAATATATTTAGACATAATGTACATTGGTGTAGAAGCTCTAATAGATGTAATATCGTAAGTTTCTAAGTGCCAAATTAATTTATCTATAATTGATAATCCTTCTTCAAAAGAAAAATGAATCGCATGATGTGTTGTTCCAATAAAATCTGCAACTTCTCTTGCTGCAATAATATCTGGAGCAGTTTCATCTAATCCGACAGAAAAAGAATGTAACTCTTTCCCTTCTTCTTTTAATAATCTTGCAGTTATAGAAGAGATTAAAGAACTGTCTAAACCACCAGAAAGTAAAACTCCAACTGGCACATCGCTCATTAATCGTTTTTTAGTAGCATCAATTAAACCATCACGTAATTGTTCTAAATCTAATTGTTCTGTACAAACTTCGTGATCTTGCCATTCTGGCTGATAATATTTTACAAATCCTGTCTCTTTTGTAAAGAAGTGACCAGGAGGGAAAGCTTCTAATTTTTCAACTTGATCTTCTATAACTTTCATTTCAGATGAAAAGTAATAAGCACCAGTTTTATCTTGTCCATAATACAAAGGTTTAATTCCGATTGGGTCTCTCGCTACCATAAAATCATCTCCTTCCATTACAATAAAACCAAAAACTCCATCTAAAAGGTTACAAAAATCTGTTCCGTATTTCTCGTATAATTTTACAATAACTTCGCTATCACATTTTGTAGAAAAAGAGTAATCTTTTAACTCTGTCTCTTTCAATTTCATGTGATTATAGATTTCTCCATTGTGAACTACGTAGGCATTATTTGTTCCTTTTATTGGTTGTTTTCCTGTTTGTAAATCGACTATAGCAAGACGCTCATGTGTAATAATTCCAGTTTTAGATTCGTTTAATTCGAAATCTTGTTCGTCTGGTCCACGATGTCTCATTCTTTTGCTTAATTCTTGTACTTGTTGTACGTCTAAATCTTTTTTGTCAAATACGCCTAATATTCCACACATAATGTTATTGTTTTGTTGATTATTTAATGCAAATATTGTATTTGTTGTTTAAATAATAAATATTAAAACTTAAATATGTTTATAAATTAAAGTATAAATATGTTTTTTATATAAATACTGAATTAAATGTGACAAAATGTCTTTTAAAATGTTGAAATTTTGAATAAAATGGAGTGGTATTGTTTTTGTATTATTGTCTGAAAATATGATTATGAGCGACGAGAGAGATTATACATTCGAAGAAATTCCAGATAACTCAAATAACGAGCAAGATTTCTATGCTAAGTTTAAAGAGAGATTGGATGATGTAGAGAAGTTTCCAACAGATTACTTATTTAAATTCATTTATCCATCTAGTGAAGAGACAATGAAACACATTAAAAGTATATTTGAAGGAACAAATGCTACATACGATTATAAAGCTTCAGCAAATAGAAAATACACATCTATTTCTGTAAAATTATATATTATAGATGCAGATACAGTTATCAATTACTATAAAGAAGTTTCAAAAATTGATGGTGTAATTATGCTATAAAATTTATGTTTTCCGTAAATTGGGATTTTTATTTCGATTTACGGAAATGTTGTTTTTCAATAGTTCTTTTTTTATTTCTGAACTCAATATTATAAGATGCGATGTTGAAGCAAATTCAACATGACAAAGTGTAGTAAATATTAAAACACTTTGTACTCTCTACATTTTACTTTGTACATTTTATTTTCTAGTCTAAGTTCTCGATACAATTTTTCTTTATTCCATTTCGAAAAACCACTCGAACTGACAGAAAATAGCTTTTTGATTGTTTCTAATCCGTCATTTCGAGTGAAATTCGTTTAGAATTTTGTATCGAGAAATAAGTAAGGATTAATAGATTTTCTAGTCAAAGTTCTCGATACAATTTTTCTTCATTCCATTTCGAAAAACCACTCGAACTGACAGAAAAAAATTACCTTTCTAACTTCTAACTTCTAACTTCTAACTTCTAACTTCTAACTTCTAACTTCTAACTTCTAACTTCTAACTTCTAACTTCTAACTTCTAACTTCTAATCCGTCAATTTAAAACTTAACAACTTAATCGCTTAAAAACATA
Source organism: Chishuiella changwenlii (assembly GCF_900142565.1). Lineage (GTDB taxonomy): Bacteria > Bacteroidota > Bacteroidia > Flavobacteriales > Weeksellaceae > Empedobacter > Empedobacter changwenlii. Next base: position 86,849 of record NZ_FRBH01000005.1, on the reverse strand, counting down.
ACCACTTCTCTTATATTTGCAAAAAAAATCATTTGCTACTTCATTTACGATATAGTTTATCAAGAAAAGCCATTTATTTAACTGCATTATTAGTAAGTTTAATTACGCTAACTGCACTTATTGTTTTAAGTTTTCTGCTTACAAAAGAGACTTTAAAAAATAATGAGCAATTTGCTCGTAGAAGCTTTTTAAATAAATACGATGCAATAGAATTTGAATTTAATAATATTGCAAATTATCAAAACGTATTAAAAAATGTAGTAGATAAAAGCAATGTTAATAGTTACAAAGATCATTTTAATGTTTTAAATGAGTTAAATAACCATCGTAATTTAAGACTATATAATTGGTACTATTCTAATAAGAATTCTAATAATAAAAATGAGTTTAATTATACTTCTATAGGAAAACCATTTAATGATAAAGCAGAATTAATTTCAGAAAAATTAAAACAACAAAAAAATAGTTTAATTATTCATGATAAAGATTCTATGTATTGGGTGAATTACGATTCGGTACCATATAATCAATCTTATTTCTATTATGGTTCGACAATTAATCTGATAGATTTACATGATTATTTTATTAATATCAATAAAAACTCTTTTAATTATGTTTTTGTTTTTGATAAAGAAGGATATTGTATCACACATCCAGATGAAAAGTTTATTGGTAAAAACATTTTTGATTTTACAACGATTACCCCTCAAGATACGTTATCAAGTAAAACACAATTAAAGTACACAGAACAAAAAGCAATTTCCGAATATTTAACAGAGACAGAAATTACACGATTTATAAAACCATTAAAAGTTGATGGTTTTGATGGTTATGTAGCCGTTGGTTACCTTAATTTTTACATTGAAGAAAGTGTTCAGCCTACGAAATTATATGTTGCAACAATTTTCATTGCGACCATTTTTTTAATTAGTGTTATTTTTCTTCTTTTTAATTTATTAACAAGAAAAGCTTTTAGAGAAAAAGAAGTTGTATCGAATGAAAAAAATAAATTACTGATAGAAAACGAAATGATTGTAAAGGAAAATGCACTTAATCAGTTAAAGCAATTAAAAAATCAGATTAATCCGCATTTTCTATTTAATTCGTTAAATACACTTTACATGACAATTGGACTAAATCAGAAGCAAGCACAGCGCTTTACAATGAATTTGTCTAAGATTTATCGTTATTTAATTGTTCCTCCAAAAGAAAATATTGTTACGGTAAAAAAAGAATTAGAATTTATACAACAGTATATGGAACTGCAAAAAAGTAGATTTCAGGAAGAGCTAGTTTTTAATCTTATTATTAAAGATGAAAAAAGTCTTAAAAAATCTATTCCATATTTAGCGTTACAATTGGTTGTAGAAAATGCAATAAAACATAATATAGCGACAATAGATTCTCCTCTTTCTATTACGATAGAATTAAAAAAGAATAACATTGTTGTAAGCAATACTTACCAACCAATTAATAATACAACAGATAATATGCATTTTGGATTAGAATATTTAGAAAAAATGTATGCTTTTTATAAAACCAACACATTACGAATAAAAGTGAAAGACGGAATATTTATCTGTAAATTAACATTAATTAACTAAAAATAACCATTCACTCTCAAAAAACAACCACTCACTCTGTAAAATTTCCTGAAAATTTCTTTTTGATATAAGTTTAAGACGTAAAAGTAAACAGTCGAATGAATTTAATGCCAGATAGAAAATATCCTTATGCACTTCTTTTCGGTTTAGCTTTTTCTTCTACAATATTGTACGGACAAAAAGTTGACACAAAGAAAAAAGATAAAGAAAAAACTGAGAAAACTGACTCAATAGCTAAAAAAGCTAAAAGTATAGATGAGTTAGTAAAGAAAGGAACATATAAAAAAGGACTTTTTAATATAATAGAAGTAAAAACAGATATTTATTTTGAAATTCCTGATAGCCTTTTTGGTCGCCAATTTTTAGTGGTGAATAAATTATCTCAAGTCCCAATGCAAGTAAATGAAGCTGGACTAAACAAAGGGATGAATTATGAAAACAAAGTAATAAGTTTTTATAAAGATGCTAAAGCAAAAAAGATTTGGGTAAAAACAATTAATCCAATTGCTTCATCTCCTAAAAACGATGCAATTACAGCATCTGTAAAAGATAATTTTTCTGAATCTATTATAGAGGTTTTTGATATTGAGGCACAGAATAATGATTCAACACGTGTTGCTATTAAAGTGAATAAAATATTCGATGGAAATCAAAAAAGTTTCAACGATGTTTTATCTAATACTGGTTTAGGAGGTTCTGTAAAATCTAACCTTTCTTATGTAGAGCAGGTGAAGACTTTTCCAGAGAATATTGTAGTAAAATCTCAATTATCTACTTCAGTTAACGAAGGAGGATCTGATTTGCCAATTACATTAGGAGTTACAAGTAACTTAGTATTGTTACCAGAAGTTCCAATGCAACCTCGTTTTTCTGATAACCGTATTGGATACTTTACAGAAAAACATTGGTTTTTTAATGATAACCAACATAAAATGGACGATCAACGTTTTATTACACGTTGGCGTATGGAACCAAAAGATGCAGACCGTGAAAAATATTTAAAAGGAGAATTAGTAGAACCTAAGAAACCAATTATTTATTATATTGATCCTTCGACACCAAAACAATGGCGTCAGAAAATTATAGAAGGTGTATATGATTGGCAAGTTGCTTTTGAACAAGCAGGTTTTAAGAATGCAATTATTGCAAAAGAATCAGATCCTAACGATAAAGATTTTGATATTGATGATGTACGTTATTCTGTTATAACATATGCAGCTTCACCAAAATCGAATGCAATGGGACCATCTGTTGTAGATCCAAGAAGTGGAGAGATTATAGAGTCTGATATTATTTGGTGGCATAATGTAATGACTTCATTACACGAATGGATGCGTATACAAACAGGACCAATTGACCCAAAAGCTCGTGGTAATAAATTTAGCGACGAACACATGGGAGAGGCGATTCGTTTTGTTTCTTCTCATGAAGTTGGACATACATTTGGTTTAAAACACAATATGGGATCTTCTTTTGCTTATCCAGTAGAATCTTTACGTTCTAAAGAATTTACAGATAAAATGGGAGGAACAGCACCATCTATTATGGATTATGCACGTTACAATTACGTAGCGCAGCCAGAAGATAATGTAACTGCTATTACACCAAAAATCGGTATTTACGATAAATATGCTATAGAATGGGGTTACCGTTGGTACCAAAATTCAGAAATAGAAAAACAAGCATTAAAAACGATGATTGATATTCATCAAAATGATCCGATGTATTTCTATGGTGAACAACAAAGTTCTATGGATGTTGTTGATCCAAGATCTCAATCAGAAGATTTAGGAGATGATGCTGTTTTAGCAAGCGAATATGGTTTAAAGAACTTGAAAAGAGTTTCGGATAACATAACAAAATGGTCATACGAAAAAGGAAAATCATACATAGATGCTGGTAGATTATATTACGGTACTATCGGTCAATGGGATATGTATTCTGGTCATGTTTTAGCAAATGTAGGAGGAGTATATTTAGAGAATCCAGTTTTTGGAGACAATAAAAAAGCTTATCAAGCAGTTGACGTAAAAATGCAAAGAAAAGCAGTTGATTACTTGAATAGAAATGTAATTAATATTCCGAAATGGTTATTCTTTAACGATGTTATAGAGAAAACGTATGCAATTAAGAACTCACCAATGGGTCCTTACGAGCAAACTCCATATACATTAGCGAGAGAAATGCAATATAACATTATCTACTCATTATTTTCTGATGATAGATTGCTTCGTTTATTAGAAAATGAACTAAATCACGAGCAATCAAACTCAAAAGAAGAAGTTTATACAGTTGAAGCGCTTTTTAATCAAGTTAGAAATGAGGTTTTTGAGAAAAAATCAAACTTAACAATGTTAGAGCGAATGACACAAAAAAATTATGTTGATGCATTAATTGTTTCTTCTAATAAATTATTTGAGAAAACAACTGTAACAGGATTTCAAATTAACCAAAATTTACAAATACCAACCATCTGTAACTATTTAGATGATGATAAATCGGCTCGAAATATCAATTATTCATCAATGAAAAGAGTTTCGGAAGTAACTACATATAAAAGAGCGGAGCTACAAAAAGTCTTACATCTTTTAAACAAAAAGAAAAATAAAGGGAATGATGCTACACAAGCTCATTACACAGATTTAATAATACGAATTAACGAGGCTTTAAAGTAAAATTAATATGAAAAAAACGCTACTATTTTTACCTCTTTTGGCGGCAAGTTTAGCATTTGCACAAGAGAAGAAGGTAATTACGGGAATGGTTACGGATGATGAGACGTTGGTAGGAATAGCTGGAGCTTCGGTAAAAGTTGAAGCACAATCAATTTCAACAAAAACAGATCAGAAAGGGATTATAGAGAGTGTTACAGTAGGTACTGTAACAGATGAAAATGGAAATTTCTCATTAGAAGTTCCTGCAAATACAGAGGCAGTTCTAATTAGTTATTTAGGGTATGAATCTCGTTTAATTCAGCTTTCTTCTAGTAATGGAAATTATACAATTAGTTTAAAACCTACAGAAGAAGTTTTAAAAGAAGCAGATAATGCTTTAAAAGAAGTTGTTGTAACCGGATATCAAAAAATAGAGAAAAGAAAATTAACTTCAGCTATTGCATCTGTAAAGATGGATGATATACAACAAGCTGGTGTTGCCAGTGTAGATCAATTATTAGCGGGTCAAATTGCTGGGGTTGCTGTAACGCCGGAAACAGGTTCTCCTGGAGGAGCTACAAAAATTAGAATTCGTGGTACTGCTTCTCTTTCAGGTCCACAAGATCCATTATGGGTAATTGATGGTTTACCATTAGAAGGGAGCGACGTGCCTAATTTTAGTGATAAAGATAATATCGATCAATTACAAAATTTCTCAATTGCAGGATTAAATCCAAACGATATTGAAGAAATCACAATATTAAAAGATGCCGCTGCAACAGCAATTTATGGAGCAAGAGCTGCAAATGGTGTAATTTCTATTACAACAAAAAGAGGTAAGAAAGGAAGAATGCAAGTTAACTTTTCTGCTAATACATTTGTAAATGCTCGTCCAGATTTTGGAAAATTAAACCTTTTAAATGCTTCTGAAAAAGTAGATTTAGAATTGATGTTAGCAGGAAGAGACGATTTAACTTACCGTACAGGAAAAGGGGAAGTTATGCGTTTGTTACAACAAAACAATCAATTAGATTTGTTTAGAAGTGGAGGTTTTAATGCGATTAGTTTAGCTACTCAAAATCAGATAAATGGCTTAAGAAATAATACAACAGATTGGGGGAAGTTATTGTATCAAAATGCAATCAATCAACAATATGGTTTGAGTGTTTCTGGTGGTAATGATTTATCAGATTACTACTTCTCATTAGGTTATTACGATGAGCAAGGTTCAACAATCGGAACTGGTTTTGAGCGTTACAACTTAACATTAAAAAATAACTTTAATATTAGTGATAGATTAACTGCTGGAATTTCAATTTTTGCAACATCAAGTGATCGTAATTCATTTTTAACGGATGCTGATGCATCGATTAATCCAGTTAATTATTCTCGTAATGCAAACCCATATCTTTCTCCGTTTAATGCAGATGGAAGTTATAGATACGATCAAGATATAGATGGTTTCGAAGATGTTTTTATTCCTTTTAATTTTATAGAAGAAAGAAATAACTCTCGTTACACATTAAAGAATAGAGCTTTAAAAGGAATTTTAGATCTTGAGTATAAAATAGCAAAAGGATTAAAAGTTAGTTCACAATTAGGAGTACAATATGATAACAATAAGACAGAAAAATTCGCTGGACAAGAAACATATTTTACACGTAAATTAAGACAAGGAACACGTTATTATCAATCAGGATATAAATACTTTTTACCAGATGGAGCTGTAAAGCAAAATTGGTTTAACGAGTATTTCCAATACAACTGGAAATTACAAGCAACTTATAGTACGACAATTAATAATCGTCATGAGATTGATGTAATGGCTGGTACTGAGTTAAGAAGAACACAGGATCAAACAACATTATCAAGAGCATTTGGTTACAATCCTATTACAAGAAAGTCTACACCAATCATGTTCCCAAATTCTAGTTCTGCTGATGATCCACGTTATAGAACTTACGATGAAACACCTGCAGTAATTAATGCTTATGCTTCTATGTATGCAACAGCTGCTTATACTTTAGATAAAAAATATACAGTTTTTGGAAGTGTTCGTTATGATGGTACGAATCTATTTGGGGTTAACAAAAAGTATAAATACTTACCAATTTGGGCAGCTTCTGCTTCTTGGTTAGTTTCGAAAGAATCTTTCATGGAAAATCTTGACTTTATTTCTGAATTAAGATTAAGAGCTTCTTACGGATTACAAGGAAATATAGATCGTAATACTTCACCATTCTTTATTGGTCAATACGAAAATGTAACAATTTTACCAGGTAATCAAGAAACAACAATTGGTGTGGTAAATCCGCCAAATGATAAATTACGTTGGGAGAAAACAACGAATGTTAACTTTGGAATGGATTTAGGTTTATTCCGCAATCGTATTAACCTTACAGTTGATGTTTACAACCGTAAAGGAACTGATATGATTAGTATGAGAGAAACTCCATTAGAAACAGGTTTTGGTTATACAATGGTTAACTGGGGAGAGATTACAAACAAAGGTTTTGAGATTGCTTTAACAACACGTAATATCAATAACAAAAACTTTAAATGGTCTACAACAATTAACTTTGCACACAATAAGAGTAATGTTTTACAAGAAAACGTTAGCGAAAATAGCACATTGCCATCTCGTGTAGGTTTACCTGTAAATGCAGTTTTTGCTCTTAAAACAGCAGGATTTGATGAAGCAGGAAATCCTATGTTCTGGAAAGGAAACGAAAAGATTTCTGCAAAAGACTTTTTTAAATTATATGATTTATTTGGAGACTTTTTCCCAGGAGAACAAGCTGAATCTAATTTAACAAACGCCGAAATGAGAAGTTTGTTTACTTACATTGGTGACCGTGATCCTAAATTTACTGGAGGTATTATTAATACATTCAAAATTCACAATTTTGATTTAAATATTTCTGCTGCTTTCAATTACAAACAAACCATTATGAGTACTCCTCCTTACAGAGGAATGGAAGTAGATGCGGGACGTAATTATACACAAGCTATTTTACAAGCAGGAAATAATATGCCAGGAATTACTAGCCCAATAATGGGAGATGATGATTCTTGGATGGTAAACAAATGGTTTGCTGGTAACAGAGCAAATACTTATAGTTTATTAGATATTTGGGCAAAAGAAGTAAGTTACTTACGTATTACAAGTATTCGTTTAGGATATAATTTACCATCTAAATTTACAGATACTATAGGTATTAAAGGATTAAAATTAAGTGTAGAAGGACGTAACTTATTTGTAATTAGTAATGGATATAAAGGATATTTTGATCCAGAAACTTACGGAAATATTTACGCGCAACCAATCGCAAAGTCAGTAACAATGGGATTAAATGTCTCTTTTTAAACAGTAGAAAAACATGAAAAAAATAATCATATTATTAAGTGTATTCGCTGCAAGTTTTTCAGCGGTTAGTTGTGATAGTTATTTAGATATAGAACCAGAAGGGAAAATTATTCCTAAAACGGTAGACGATTATCGTAAAGTAATTACAACAGCATATTCTAAATATCCTCAACATAAATCATTAACTGCGTTACGTACAGATGAGTTGATTTTAGATGAGTATTCTACAGACTTTTTATCTTATAGAGAAATTGTAATGTGGAAAGATGCAAATCAGGATCAATCTACAACACCATTTCAATGGGAAGCATTTTATTCTGTTATATTCTATGCCAATCAAATTATAAATGAAGGGCAACAAACAATGGAAGCTTCAGCAGAAAAAGATCAAATTCTTGCAGAGGCCTATGCGTTACGTGCTTATGCTTATTTTGATTTGGTAAACTTATACGGTAAACCTTATCAGGCTTCTACTGCTGGCTCTGATCGTGGTGTGCCAATTAATTTATCATTAGACTTAGAGAAAACTTTACCAGCATCTAGCGTTGCAGAGGTTTATGCTCAAGTTAATGCTGATATCGAAAAATCTTCTGCTTTAATGAATTTAGATCAGCAAGCAGATAAAGTAAGATACCGTTTCTCTAAAGGAGCATTGGCAGCATTTAAATCTCGTATTAGCTTATACCAACAAAATTGGGAAGATGCGTTGAAAAATGCTGAGACAGCTTTAAGTATCAATAAGACTTTGGTTAATTTAAATACAGAGAAAATTGTTCCAAATCATTATACATCACCAGAAGCTATTTTGTCTTTAGATAATACATTTATTAGCGCTTTAGGATATTCTACAGCTGCATCTAAGGAATTAATAGCGAGTTACGATCAAACAAATGATTTACGTTTCAAAACTTATTTTGAGAAAAATGGAGCAGATTACAAAGTAATTAAAGGAGGTAATTCTGAGTTTAGAACATCTTTTAGAGTAAGTGAATTATACTTTATAAAAGCAGAGGCTTTGTTGAAATCGAATCGCCTTGAAGAATCAAAAGCAACGTTAAATGAAGTTTTGAAAAACCGTTACACAGCAACAGGTTTTGCAAATGTGCAAACAAAAGTTACTTCTATGAATGCAACTCAATTTATGGAGTTTATTTTAGAAGAACGTAACCGAGAATTTGCTTTGGAAGGACAACGTTGGTTTGATTTAAGACGAGCAAATCAAAAACAGATAATTCATACAATTAGCGGCGTAGAATATACTTTACAGAAAAATGATGTAAGATATACGATTGAGATTCCTCAACAAGCAAAGCTAAATAATCCAAATTTATAGCATTTTATTTTAAAATTCCGCCTGACATAAAAATCAGGCGGTTTTTTTATACTTTTGCAGGAATGAAGATTGCAATTGTAGAAGATGAATTATTAGCTGCTACTTATTTAAAACAGCTTTTAGAAGAACAAAATATAATAGAGATTACAGAACTAGATATTTTACGCTCTAAGAAAGAAGCTATTGCTTATTTTTCTACAAATACAGTCGATTTAATTTTTATGGATATCCATCTTGGAGATGGTAAAAGCCTAGAAATTTTTGAAGAAATAGAAGTTAAAACACCTATTATCTTTACGACAGCTTACGATGAATATGCGCTAAAAGTCTTTAAGCATTTTACGATAGATTATATCTTAAAACCTTTTGAAGATGAAGATTTATATCAAGCATTAGCAAAGTATGAAACGATTCGTTCTAATTTCGACATTTCTCTTACTTTAAATACCCTGGCAACATTAGAAAATAATTCTAAAACAACAACTTTACATAAAATAGCTGTCTCTAATGGTCATAAATTACATTTATTAAATGAAAGAGATATTGCTTATTTCTTTGCATCTGGTAAACATCTTTTTATTACCACAAATGAAGACAAGACATATATTTATGATGATACTGTAAAGGATTTAATAGAAAAATTAGACACATCTAAATTCTTTAAAATCAATCGTAAATACATTATTAACAGAGATGCAATTGTAGAAGTTGTAAAACATTCTAGTCAAAAAATTGAAGTCATATTATCACCTTCACCAGAAATTAAAACAGAAATTTTGGTAAGTAAAATGCAACTATCAGAATGGAAAAATTGGTTATTGAATTAATTATTCGTTGCCTTTATCATTCTATCATTCCCAGAAATATCTTTTATAAGCTGAACATTTTTATATTTTGTTAGAAATAAAGTTTTTGTTTCTTCTCCTAAATATTGATTAATTTCACAGTAAATAACGCCGTTTTCTGTTAAATGGTTTTCAGCAAAAGCAATAACTCTTTCATAAAAAATAAGAGCATTATCATCTTCGACAAAAAGTGCTAGATGAGGTTCAAAATCTAAAACATTTTTGTGCATTTCCTCTTTTTCTAAGTTTCTAATGTAAGGAGGATTAGAAATAATAACTTCAAACTTTCTATCTAAATTAAAATCTTCAAGTAAATTTTGATGAATTAATAGTATGTCTGTGTTTAAATTCTTTGCATTAATAGCCGCAACTTCCAATGCTTTTTCTGAAACATCTAAAGCAGAAACATTCGCATTTGGAAATATTTTTTTCAAAGAAATAGGAATACATCCACTCCCTGTTCCTAAATCTATAATAGATGAAGGAGGATTTTTTACGTAATCATTTTTAATAATCTCTATTAATTCTTCTGTTTCTGGGCGAGGAATTAAAGTATGTTGATTCACAAAAAAGAAATCATCATAAAAAAATGCTTTTTCAGTAATATGCTGAATAGGAATTCCACTTTTCAATTTATCCAAATCAGAAAAAATTACATCTAGTTTCTCAACCTTATTATGGGGTGTATATTGTAAACCAAATTTGTCTTCAAGATAAATCAGAAAAATTTGTTCACTTTCATCTTTATCATAAATAGTTTCTAATTCGGTAATAAAGTGTTGTTTTAGCTCAGCTAAAGTCATTGCATTATTTTTTACAAATGTACTATTTATCTACTGAAATGCTTATTTTTTTAGTTATGATAACTTAGAATGTTGATGTTTTTATTTGAAAATTAAATACATCAAAACTTAAAAAACAAATCTATTAATCAATTAAAATAGTTTCTAAAAAAACTTACCTTTGTTTTCCAATGAAAAAAGATATTAATCAACTCGATCCAAAGGAATTTATCCTTATAAAAGGTGCAAAATTGCATAATCTTAAAAACATAGATTTAGCAATACCAAAGAATAAATTAGTTGTTATTACTGGAATGTCTGGTTCTGGTAAATCAACTTTGGCTTTCGATACATTGTATGCAGAAGGTCAGCGTCGTTATGTAGAAAGTTTATCTTCTTATGCAAGACAATTTTTAGGTAAATTGGATAAACCTCAAGTAGATTATATCAAAGGAATTGCGCCAGCAATTGCCATTCAACAAAAAGTAAATTCTACGAACCCTAGATCTACTGTTGGTACAACAACAGAGGTTTACGATTATCTAAAGTTGTTATATGCACGTATAGGTAAAACATATTCGCCAATAACAGGAGAATTAGTACAAAAAGATTCTGTTACAGATGTTGTAGATTACTTAAAAACATTTGATGCTGAAACAAAATTTATTCTACAAATAAAATTAGTAGTTCCAGAAGAACGTACATTTTCTGAGCATTTAAATATTTTACAACAACAAGGTTTTACAAGATTAAGTGTAGATGGAAATCAAGTAAAAATAGAAGATTTAATTTCATTTAATTTTGAGCCTCAACCCGAAAACGATGTTCATTTAGTTATAGATCGTATTGCTTTACCAACAGAAGATGAAGAATCATTTTACCACCGTTTAGCAGATTCTATAGAAACTGCTTTTTTCGAAGGAAAAGGAGATGTAAGTTTAGTAAACGTTGAAAATAAATCGGTTCAATATTTCTCAAATAAATTTGAGGCAGATGGTTTAATTTTTAATGAACCAAATATCCACTTTTTTAGTTTTAATAATCCTTACGGAGCTTGTCCTACTTGCGAAGGTTACGGAAAAGTTATTGGGATTGAAGAAAATTTAGTTATTCCTAATAAATCTTTATCTATTTACGAAGATGCTGTTGTAGCATGGAAAGGAGAGAAGATGAGCGAATGGAAGATGGATTTTATTAAAGTGGCTCAAAAAGTAGATTTTCCTATTCATAAACCTTATTTTGAATTAACAGAAGAACAGAAAGATTATTTATGGCGTGGCGATAAGAATTGGGAAGGTTTAGACGGTTTCTTCAAAATGGTAGAAGAGAATACTTACAAGATACAATATCGTGTAATGCTTTCTCGATACAGAGGTAAGACAATTTGTCCTACATGTAAAGGAAAACGTTTACGAAAAGAAACCAATTTTGTGAAAATTGCAGACAAGTCGGTTAACGATTTGGTCGATTTACCTTTAAATGAATTATATGATTTCTTTTCTAAAGTAGAATTTAATGAATACGATCAGCAAATTGCTGGAAGAATAATTTATGAAATTAATTCTCGCTTAACTTTTTTACTAGATGTAGGTTTAGAATATTTAACGTTGAACAGAGCTTCTAACACACTTTCTGGAGGAGAATCTCAGAGAATAAACTTAGCAACTTCTTTAGGAAGTAGTTTGGTAGGTTCTATGTATGTTTTAGATGAGCCTTCTATTGGTTTACATTCTCGTGATACAGAAAAATTTATTACAATATTACAACGCTTACGCGACTTAGGAAATACTGTAATTGTGGTAGAACATGATGAAGATATTATGAAGGCTGCAGATTACATTATTGATATTGGTCCAGAAGCAGGAACTAATGGAGGTGAAGTAGTTTTTGAAGGAACATATAAAGAGTTATTAAAAGCAAATACTTTAACGTCTCAATATCTTAATGGAAAAATGGAAATAGAAGTTCCTAAACAGCGACTTAAATCTCCTAATTTTCTAAAAGTTACTGGCGCTAGAGAAAATAACCTAAAAAATATAGATGTTAAGTTTCCATTGAATCAACTAACTGTAATTACAGGAGTTTCTGGTTCAGGAAAATCAACATTAATGAAAGATATTTTAGCTCCAGCTATTCAGCGTAATTTCGAAATTTTTGGGAATAAAATTGGAGATTTCGATGAACTAGTTGGTGATATAAGAAAGTTAGAAGGAATAGAATTAATAGATCAAAATCCTATAGGAAAATCTTCTCGTTCTAATCCTGTGACGTATGTAAAAGCCTACGATGATATTCGAAATTTATTTGCTTCTCAAAAAGCAAGTAAAGTAATGGGCTTCCAAGCAAAACACTTTTCATTTAATGTAGATGGAGGACGTTGCGATACGTGTAAAGGTGAAGGAACGATAACTATAGAAATGCAATTTATGGCAGATGTAGAGTTACTTTGCGAGGATTGCCATGGAGAGCGTTTTAAGAAAGAAGTTTTAGAAGTTAAATTTGAAGGGAAATCAATTTCTGATATTTTAAATTTAACAATTGACGATGCAATTAGTTTCTTTGATGAGCATAATCAAAAGAAAATTGTAGAGAAATTAAAACCTTTACAAGATGTTGGTTTAGGATATGTAAAATTAGGACAATCTTCTAATACACTTTCTGGTGGAGAAGCACAACGTGTTAAGTTAGCTTTTTTCTTAACGAAAGGAGAAACAACGAATAAAACGTTATTTATTTTTGATGAACCATCTACAGGATTACATTTTCATGATATACAGAAATTAATTAAAGCCTTAAGAGCTTTAATAGATTTGGGTCATTCGGTTTTTGTAATAGAACATAATATGGATATTATAAAAGTAGCCGATTGGGTAGTAGACCTTGGACCAGAAGGAGGAAAGAACGGAGGTTATTTGGTTGCTGAAGGAACACCAGAACAAATTGTAAAAGTAAAAGAATCATATACCGGAAAATTTTTAAAAGAGAAGCTTTAAGCTTCTCTTTTTTATGGTATCTTTTCAGATATTAAAGCATATAAGTAAAAATGATAATAAGAAGAATAAGATTAGAGGATAATGCTGCAATGGCAAATATATTAAGAACTAGTTTAGAGGAGTTTAACCTTAATATTCCTGGAACAGCTTATTTTGATGAAAGTACAGATCGATTATTTCAATCATTTCAAATAGATAATTCTGCTTATTTTGTAGCAGAAGAAAATGGAGAAATTATTGGAGGAGCAGGAATTTATCCAACAAAAGGACTACCGAATGATACAGTAGAATTAGTAAAAATGTATATGTCATCTGCATCAAGAGGAAAAGGAATTGGAAAAATGTTAATGTTAGAATGTATTGCATTTGCTAAACAATCTGGTTATAACAATATTTATTTAGAAACATTACCGGAACTTAGTGCTGCTGTTTCTGCTTATGAAAAATTAGGATTTATTTCTTTAAATGAAAGGCTAGGAGATACGGGTCATTTTTCTTGTACAATTTGGATGAATCTTGAGTTGTAGATTTGGGCCATTAGATAATGTAAAAAGTACAAGTCTAAAAAATAAAAACCTGTAGTATTAAGTAATCTACAGGTTTTTATTTTTAAAATTATTTTTTAATTACTCTTTGAGTAACTTTAGATAAACCATTGTCTACAGTCGCTATATAAACACCTTTTGATAAAGATTGTGTATTTATAAATTCACCATTATTAATACGGTCAGAAGAAATTAATTCACCATTAAGGGTATAAATATTTACAGTCGATTTTGATGGCAATGTAAGAACTAATTTATCAGAAATAATTGTATTCATTTTAACTTTTTTCTGAAAATCATTATGATCAACAGTAGATAAAGTACCTTCTATTAAAGAAAAGTCATCAAACGAAACTGTTGAATTAACATATGATCTAATCGCTAATCTAAGCTTTATAATATTAATAGGAGAGGTAAATACTACAGTATGTTGTCTCCATTCTTCAGTTTTGGGTAGATATCTGTTGTTGTTTCTTAAAGGATTATCTCTATTTGAAGTAGTTAGATTTATAGTTGTATTGGTTACAGATATAAAGTTACTCCATAATCTGGCTCCTAATCCTGAGCCATAAGCTTTATACCAAAAAGACAGCGTATATGTTGTATTTGCTGATATTTCAACATCTTGATAAAAACCATTAAGTGGTGAATCTATATAAGTTGCATGATAAGAGCCATTATAAGAATTTGTAGATGAAATATTAGGTTCGGTATAACGTGCTGTCGGACCTTTTTTCCATGGAGAAAATTCTCCTGTTTCAAAACCTGGATTTTCAACTAAATTTTGTTGAGCATATGATATTGTAGTTAATGTCAGACTCAAAAATAAGGTAGAGAGTTTTTTCATATAAATTTTTTAGGTATGTAATTGTACTAATTTATATAAAAAGATATCAAGTGAAAGAAGTTTAAATACTTAATTTATATAACATTTTAAGTTACTCAAAATTTAAAATGATTCTCTCGTTATTTCAATAAAAAAAGCTGTAACAATACTAGATTGCTACAGCTATTAATTTTATAAATTTTCTTTTTTAGAAAATTATTTTTTAACTACTTTTTGAGTAGAAGTTTTTCCGTTAGAAGTTGTTTTTACAACGTAAACACCTTTTACTAAGTCAGAAACATTTACAGTTTGAGTTCCTTTAACTTGGAAAGATTTTACTAATTGTCCATTGATGTTGTAAACCTCTACATTAGCTTGATCTTTTACATTGAAAGAAGCTGTGTTAGTCCATAATGTATTAGCAACTGCTTTAGAAGCTTCAGTGTAATCAATTGTTCCTAAAGTACTTTGAGTTGTTACTTTAAAAGAATCGATAAAAAATCTATTACTAGCAGCATCTTTTGCTGCAACATTAATTTGAGTATTAGCATTAGCTCCAGTTACATTAATTGTGTAAGTAGTAAAAGATCCTTTTCCTAATGTTATTTCAGCTAAATCAGCAGTACCTCCGTTTAAGATTTCAATAACTAAAGTTGTTTTTTCATTAGCACCATTCCAAGCAGCTGATTGAAAAGTAACTGTAGCATTTCCACCTACTATACCAGTGAAAGCAGGACTTGTTATTTCTCCTTTTGCACTACCAGTACCTAATTTTATAGCAGAATTTGCTGCATAAGATTTAATAAATGAAAAACCTGAAGCGTGTACACCATCAGCAATAGTATTACCAGTTCCACTACCAGCTGTACTGTTCCAAATTCCATCATTAGCACCAATTCCTTGAGCGAAGCTGAAACCTTCATCAATAATTGTTTTTTCTTGTCCAAAAGATACAGAAGCTAAAGCAGCAACTGCAATTAAAGAATAAAATTTTTTCATATCGAAGTATATATTAAATTGTTTATGACGCTAATTTATGTCAAGTAGGTATAAACTACACACTATTTTATCAAAGTTAACAATTTGTTAAAACTAGAAAAGCAACTCGTAAGAGTTGCTTTTCTAGTTTTATTATTATAATCTATTGATTAAATGTGAATTGCATGTCCATAAGCATCTTCAACAGCTTCCATAATAGCTTCTGCCATTGTTGGATGTGCGTGAACAGATTTCATAATTTCATGACCAGTAGTTTCTAATTTACGTGCAACAACTGCTTCTGCAATCATTTCTGTAACACCATCTCCAATCATATGACAACCTAACCACTCACCATATTTTGCATCAAAAACAACTTTTACAAAACCGTCAGCAGCTCCATTTGCAACAGCTTTACCGTTTGCAGAGAATGGGAATTTACCAACTTTTACTTCGTAACCAGCTTCTTTTGCTTTAGCTTCTGTAAGACCAACAGATGCAATTTCTGGAGAACAGTATGTACATCCAGGAATGTTTCCGTAATCAATAGGTTCTACTTTTTCACCAGCGATATGCTCAACACATAAAATACCTTGTGCAGATGCTAAGTGAGCTAAATCTGCTCCTTTTACAACATCTCCAATTGCATAATATCCTTTTACAGAAGTTTCACAAAAATCGTTAATTACAATTTTTCCTCTTTCTGTAGCAATACCAACTTCTTCTAAACCTATATTTTCTGTATTTGGAACAACTCCAGCAGCCGATAATAAAACATCAGCTTCTAATACTTCTTCACCTTTAGCAGTTTTTACTGTTGCTTTAACACCTTCTCCAGATGTATCAACACCAGTTACTTCAGCGTTAGTTAAAATATTAATTCCAGATTTTTTTAGAGATAATTGTAATTGTTTAGAGATATCTTCATCTTCTACAGGTACAATTCTTGGTAAATATTCTACAATAGTAACTTCTGTTCCTAATGTATTATAGAAATGAGCGAACTCAACTCCAATTGCTCCAGAACCAACTACTATTAAAGATTTTGGTTGTTTCTCCATTGCTAAAGCACCACGATATCCAATTACTTTTTTACCGTCTTGTGGTATTGCAGGTAATTCGCGAGAACGAGCTCCTGTAGCAATAATTATATTTTCAGCAGAAATCTCTTTAGAAGAACCATCTGCAGATGTAACTTTTACTTTTTTACCTGGTAAAACTTTTGCTTCACCTTGAATCACTTCAATTTTGTTCTTTTTCATTAAGAACTGAACACCTTTGCTCATTCTATCTGCAACACCTCTACTACGAGATACTACATTTCCGAATTCGAAAGAAATATCTGAAGGAAGATTAATTCCAAAATCTTCTGCATGATTCAAATATTTAAATACTTGAGCCGATTTTAATAAGGCTTTTGTTGGGATACATCCCCAGTTTAAACAAATACCACCTAATTCAGCTTTTTCTACGATTGCTACTTTTTTACCTAATTGCGCAGCTCTAATTGCTGCAACGTATCCACCAGGACCACTTCCAATAACTATAATGTCGTAACTCATTTTTTCCATAATTTGATTGTAAATTTAATAATTATAAAACGAAATAAAAGCAAATCTGAAAAATAGATTAAAATTTCTTACTTTTGTATTGTGAAAATATTCTTTGAAAATTATGCAGACGACTTAACGGTCGAAACAGAATTACCTTTAGAAGGTAGTTTCTCACAAGCTATTGAGATTTTTCATAACCTACCAGATTACGATGGTAGTTACATAGGTTTTGTAAATCAAGATAGAAATACTGTTCAAATATCAAAGTATGATCGTTTTTTGTTTTTGGTAGAAATCCCTGTTTATGAAGAACAAGCTTCATATTCTACTCTTTTTACCTATTTTCAAGTAAAACAATTAATAACAGATTTATACAATGGATTTGATCCGTACAATATAGCAGGATTAAAATTTGAATCTTATTTAAATGAAAACGCAACGAAATAAATCGTTGCGTTTTTTTATTTATACATACAATCTTTCATTCTAATTTTTTGAATTATGGACTTATTTAATGACTTATTTGATGGTAATCAAAATCTTTTACCAAAAGATGGAATTGTAAATTATTTTGGACAAATAATGTCTGATCAAGAAGCGAATGATTATTATTCTATTTTATTACAGGAAATTGAATGGAAAAATGATCAAGCTGTTATATTTGGAAAATTAATCGAAACAAAACGTAAAATAGCTTGGTACGGAGATATTCCATTTTCTTATACTTATTCTAATGTTACCAAAACAGCTTTAGTTTGGACAGAAACTTTACTTAAATTGAAAAAAATAGTAGAGGAGAAGACAGGCGAAACTTATAATTCTTGTTTGCTAAACTTATATCACGATGGTTCTGAAGGAATGGCATGGCACAGTGACGGAGAAAAACAACTAAAACGTCATGGAGCTATTGGTTCACTAAGTTTTGGAGCTGAACGTAAATTTGCTTTTAAACATAAAGAAACAAAAGAAGTCGTTTCATTAAATTTAGCAAGTGGAAGTTTATTAGTGATGAAAGGTGAAACACAAGATTATTGGCTACATCGATTACCACCAACAAAAAAAATATTTTCTCCAAGAATTAATCTAACATTCAGGACTATTGATGAAGAGTAGAAATAATAAATAAAGATTGCTAAAAAATATTAATTACTAATCTAATTTTGAAATTTCTGTTTTATAAATTGATGATATTTTTTCGGCAAATTTTATTAAGAATTCATCATTAAATGCATCTAAATGCACTTTATTTAAAATCAATTTTGTTTTTAATGTTGGCATAGAAACCATTTCTTTGGTCGTTTTGCTAATGTAATTCCATTTTGCAACAAGTTCTTGTGTAGAAAATTTATAACTAGATTCTCCATTTTCAAACTCGTTATTAAGAGATTTTATTTTACGGTTAATACCAACTAACTCTAAATTTTTATGTTCTTTATTGAATTTAAAGTAAGATGAATAAAGAATATTATCGATATTATTCTCCAATTTAAATCCATTTTTTGTCTCTATTAGCTTTGTATCTTTACTTAATTTAGAGAAAGATAAACTTTGTTTTTCTAAGTAGTCACAACTAGATAAAAGATATATAATCGTATTAGATGTATGATTAATATAAACTTTATCTAATTTATTATCACCATCAAAATCTTTTACAATTACATCATTTGCAAATAATGTTTGTAGAATACTATAAAATGCTAGAATAAATAATTTAACTTTCATAAAATTGGTTTTATAGTTAGGTATTTTTATTCCATCAAAAAAAGCTCCAAAATGGAGCTTTTTTTATTTTAATTTTGGATTGATATCCAGAATGTTATCATTTTTATATTTTTTAATAAATTCATCAGAAAAATTTTCACTTCCCATTAATTTATTCTCTTGTAATATTTTTTTAATATCTAATTTATTATATGCTTGCAACATTGGTTCTGAAATAGCTTTATAGCTAAAATGCCATGGTTCGTATTTAAATCCTTTTCTTGTAGGACTATCTGTATAAACTAAATAGAAACCATATTTAGATGCGTTTTCATCTAACCATAATTTAAATTTATGCATAGACCCTCCTTCATTAAAATGTTTTTCGTTTAATGGATCGCTAGGGATTCCTTTAGTGGCATCTATAATATCAAAATCAGTTCCCCAATGATGACGAGATGTTCCTGGAATTGTAGAATATTCGATTATTTTATCGATGTTTTTCTTTGCATCAAGCTTTTTAGCCTGATTCGCTTTGTATTTTCTTTCCCAAATTCCAGTTTGATAACTAAAGTTTCTATAACTAGAAACAACATGAATATTAAAACCAGCTTTTTTTGCTTCAGCTTTCATTAATTCGAACTGTTTAGCAACTTCTGGTAATAATTTATAATTTTTACCTACTAAATTGGGATTTCCTTTTCCTATTAATTCATCAGTTGTAAATGTAGAATTAATAGAATCTGCCATATTTTCTGTATTATCTTCTTGATTAGTTTTTTCGTTGCTTCCAAAAGCACAACTTGTATTTAAAACAAGTAGAACTGTTGCTAAAAAAGAATATTTTATAATATTATTATTGTACATATTGAAGTAGAATATTGAGTTATTATTTCAAAAGTAAAAAATAAATTTAAAGTTACTTTAAATGAATTTTGTTAAATTTTTTCTAAAACTAAGGAGCTAAACGTTCCTTTTTCCAATCGAAATCTTTTTGTAGAACATAACGAACTCTATCGTGTAAGCGACTAGGACGTCCTTGCCAAAATTCTATTTCTGTTGGTCGAACCAAAAAACCTCCCCAATGTGCTGGTCGTGGAATTTCTTGTCCTTCATATTTTTTTTCAAGTTGTAGTTCTTCTTCTGCCAAATCTGCATGTTCATCAATAATAGAACTTTGATCCGATATCCAAGCACCTAATTGGCTACTTCTTGGTCTAGTTTCAAAGTAACCATCAGAATTATTATCTGATGTTTTCTCTGCAATTCCTTTTATAATAATTTGTCTTTCTAAGAAAGGCCAAAAAAAAGATAAACAAATATTTGGGTTATTCTCTAAAGCTTTTCCTTTTTGGCTGTTATAATTGGTATAAAAAATAAAACCTTCGTCAGTATATCTTTTTAATAAAACAACTCTCGTTCTAGGAAATCCATCTTCACCAATTGTAGCAACAGTCATTGCGTTTGCTTCATCAACACCATCAGATTCTTCTGCTTGTAAAAACCAATCTCTAAATTGTTCGATAGGATTATGTCTTAACGAATCAAAATTCATCGATTGTTTTTCGTAAACTTTTCTTTTATAACTTAAATCTTGTTTCATTAATATTTTATTTATATTTTTAAAAAATAATGCCAATTATAATCCATCACTTTTTAGTTATTAAACTAACCAAAAAATACATTATATAAATGTCTATCAAAAGTATAAAAAAAGGAACTATTCTAGTAGCAAAACCAACATTAACTAATGATATTTTTCAAAGGAGTGTTGTTTTGATTACAGAACATATTGATTCTGGAAGTATTGGTTTTATTATCAATCGTTCTACAAATTTACCTATTAGTATTTTTGTATCCGAAGTAGAGTCGGGTGCATTAGTTTATGAAGGTGGGCCTGTTGACAAAGAAAATATTTATTATATCCATAAGCGACCTGATTTAATTAAGAACAGCGAAAAAATTGCTGATAATGTTTATTGGTCTGGAGTTTATGAAGATGTAAAAATTGCTGTGAATCAGAAATTGATTAAAGACAACGAAATAAAATTTATGATTGGATATTGTGGTTGGTCTCCTAATCAGATTATTAATGAGCTTAAAGATAATTCTTGGGAAATAACAGATTTAGATTTTGATATTTTTGAGAATTGGAGTTCTGATTTGTGGAAGAAATTAATGAAACAGCTAGGAGGTGAGAACCTTATTTGGGTTAACACTCCCGCTGATCCGTCTATGAATTAAGATGATTTTATAAATGATTAAAAATCAATCTTGTTTTTTCTGTTGAATAAATTTTCTTACGATTTTTTGTTATTGGTAATATTCCAACTCCATCAATCAAAATAAAAACTTCTTCTGCTTTCTGTATTTCAAAAGGAAAAATATCTGTTTCTTCAACTTCAAATTCTTCACTTTTATTAATTTTAGAAATTAAGTTATTTCTTAAAACACTTGTAATTACACCTTCTTCTTTTTTTGGTGTACGAATTTTATTATCATTAATTAAGAAAATACTTCCTTTTAAAGATCTTGCCATTCGTTTATTAATATTCAACAAAATAATATCTGCAAAATCATTTTCTAAACGATATATTTCGGCGATATTTTCTTCTGGTTTATGAGAATTTACTAACGAATAAAAAGCTGTGTTAACACTGTAATCTTTGTAAACATAAATTTTATTTTCAGAAGTTAAAAACTCCCATTTATTATCAGAACTTTCTAAAGAAACAATATAATTTATTGATGATTTTAAATAATCTTCTTCATCATTTCTAAAAACAAAAAAAGCTATTTTACCGTTTTTAGCTTCGTTTGCTTTTGCTAATGCGTGAATTTGTTCTTGAAAAAATTCTGGAGTAAAATCTAAAGGAATATTCATGCGAAAAATTCGCATAGAAGCCATTAAGTTAAAATAATGATCCTCCCAATCTATAATTTCTCCATCAACAAATCGTAAAATTTCCTTTACAGCATCACCATTTAAAAAAGCTTTATTCTGAATGTGAATTGTTGCAGTTGCTTTTTCAGTGATAATGCCACCTAAATTAATTTTCAAAATAATAGATTTTTAAACAGATCCTAAGATTTTTTTAAGATCTTCAATTTGACTTTCCCATAATTGTTTTGATTCTTCTACTTCGTCTTCATCAGCAAAATCTGTAATAACTAATGAAACATCGTTTGTTAAATCATCTTCAACAATCGTTAATTCAAAGAAATATTTTGTGTCTTCATCGTATTCCCACTGAAAACGTACATATCCATCTTGCTTAGATTTCATTAAAAAAGCAGATTCTTCGTGTCCGTCCCAAATGAATGTATATTTTTCTCCACGAGAATTTACATTATCTGCAAACCATTCTGATAGGCCAGAAGGGTTAGAAATATAGTTGTATAATAGTGAAGGTGAAGATTTTATTGAAAATTCTATTTGGTATTTCTTTTTTGGCATAATTCTATTTAATTGAAGTCGCAAGATATAAAATGAATTGAATCTACCAAAAGAAAATCAAAATTAGTTTTGCAGTAAAAATTGAAAAAAATTACCTTTGCAAAAATTAAAAATTCTTTATTAGATAATTATTACTCTAATTTTAAGATTTAAAGCTGTTTAGAATAGTTTTAAAACAATAATGGCGAAGTTATTTCTAACTCCGCCATTATTTATTTTCATTTAAAATTTAGCTTAAATAACCGATTACTTGATAAGCTCTATTTCCTTTATGATTTATTCTTTGGTATAATGTTCCACCAAATTCATACACATATTCACCGCTAAACCTTACACGTTCGTAGCCAGATGGTAAGCCATAAACGATTGCTCCTATAGGAGCTTGTACTACTTCGTAATAACTTTTGTAAGGTCTATAATAAACACCTTCGTAGAAGTAATAAGGATTACGATTACCTAAATTTATTGTTGAATATCCGATTGGTAAAACATTAATTCTGAATCCATTTGATGGAATATATCGTGCATAACCTTTATTATAATTACGATAATAGATACCTTTATTAGAGTAAAAATTAACGTTGTTGTGTTTATGCTTTTTATAATTTCCAATATTAATATTTGTTACTGGTCGAGTACTTCTTGAAACATCACGAGAATTTATTCTCACCGGATTTTTATGAAAATCGCGATTACCTAACGAATTATTTCTACTTGGAGTAGTAACTTTTCTTTTTGGTTCAACACGCTTTATTCTACTATCTCGGTTCCAATCTTTATTTGTCGTATTAACTTTTCTAGTAGGCTCAACTCTTTTTATTCTACTATCTTTATTCCAAACGTTTTTATCGTGATTATTTTGTCGCGCCTTATCTCTTGAAACTTCCGAACGTTTATTTTTTACATGAGATTCTCTAGCATTTCTTTCTCCTCTCGAACCTCTTTCTTGCGCATTTACTCCAATTGCAAACATTGCAGTAAAAGCTAATCCTAAAATTGTAAATCGAATCTTTTTCATGTTATTATCATTTATTATAACAACTTTATATATACTATTTCTATGCCAATTTTTACAAGAATTTCTTCATTTTAATGCATGTAATAATTCTTGATTATATAATTATTTGTAAATGAATTAATTGTATTAACTAGTTTGTTTAACAATATTGTCTATTTTTTTATTCTGTTTCAAGATTTGTATTGATTTTTAAATTCATTACTTTTGTTTTCTTAGAAAATTTAAACAATGGTTGACGTTAAAAATGCTTATATAGCTTTTATAACTTTACAAAAAGTAGGACATAAGGTTCGTGAAGAAGCAAATATTTTTGCAGATCAAACAATCGAATATGATGAAGCGAAAGAAGAACAATTGGTTCCTTTTTTATTAAGTCCTTTTAGAAAATCGTTAGAAATAAATCGTTTTACACATTATACAGAGAAATTAGAATTTAATGTTTTGTATAATCAGTGTAAGCAAATGTTTGATGAAGAAGTAGACTTTGTAGATTTCTCACAAGAGGTGCTAAGTCATTTATACGAAAAATCATTACATCCACAAATAAAAAGTGGTGAAGTGTTTGTCGCATTATTTGAAAATATGATGTTTGACGGAATACCATGTCGTGGAATAGGAATTTATAAATTAGAAAATAAGAAAAAGTTTTTACGTTTCGATGAATCTAAAGGTTTAGATTATAATATCTGGAAAGGTTATAAGCTTGAAGGTATAGACAAAGCATGTTTAATACTAGATGTGCACAGAGACGAAGGTTTCCGAGTTTTTTCTATAGATGATAAAAATGTTGAATCTGAATACTGGAAAAAGAATTTCCTAGAAATAGATTTGATAAAAGATAATAATTATCACACAAAGAAATACATGGAGTTAATTACTGATTTTTCTAATGATTTCTTATTAGATAAAACAGATAAAAAACAACAAGCAGAGTTTATTTCTAATTCGATAAATGTTTTAAATACAAATGAATTTGTAACTAATGAGATTTTGGAAGAACAGGTTCTTAAACCATTTGAATTGATAGACGATTTTAAAGATTATAAAAAAGACTACAGCGAAAATAATAGAGTAGAATTTGTAGAATCTTTTGAAGTTTCTGTTCCTACTTTAATGAAGGAATCTAAAAAAATAAAGAGTGAAATAAAATTAGATACGAAGATTAACATTAAGCTTGATTTAACAAATCCTGATGCTGCAGAAGAATATTTGGAGAGAGGTTTTGATGAAGAAAAGAAAATGTATTATTATAAAGTATTTTTTAACTCTGAACAATAAAAAAACAAAAAAAACAATACGAATTTCGAGAATCGAAATTCGTATTGTTTTATAAATAAAATCCTTATTAAGATCTAATAATTTTTAGTTTAGCGAAGTTTAATAATAACTTCTTTTCACCAGCATTATCAAAATGGATGATTGCTTTCATATCATTTGGCTCACCTTGTAAATCTCTAACAACACCACGTCCAAAACGATCATGTACTACAACTTGTCCTACTTTTAAACCTAGCGCATTTTCTTGCGAACCAGCAGAAGATGAACTTGTTTGATTAACTGGTTTAAAATTTGGTCTTGGTTGCACATTTCCACTTGGTCGTTGATTTGGATTTGGTCTTGCAACGGATTTTTCTCTTTGTTTGTAACTTTCAGCACTTGGCTCATCACCAAATAAATCAGCAGATAAACCACTGTTATTGCTATTTCTTACAGGAATATTTAAATTTTTCCAATCTAAGAAATCATCATCTATTTCTTCTAAAAAGCGAGAAGGTTCACAATCTATAATTTTTCCCCAACGGAAACGAGAAACAGAATAAGTCATGTAAGCTACTTTTTCTGCACGAGTAAGTGCAACATAAAATAATCTACGTTCTTCTTCTAATTCTGCTCTTGTATTCACACTCATCATCGATGGGAAAAGATTCTCTTCTAAACCAGCAATAAATACAATCGGGAACTCTAAACCTTTTGCAAGGTGAACAGTCATTAAATTAACTTTATTATCGTCCTCTTCTTCGTTATCAGCATCCGTTGCTAAAGCAATGTTTTCTAAAAATCCAGAAAGAGAAGCGTCACCATCTTCTAATTGTTGTTGTTCCTCTACATAACCTTGTATTGAGTTTAACAATTCTTGTACGTTCTCTAAACGAGAAACTCCCTCTGGAGTAGAGTCTTCTTTTAAAGCATTCAACAACTGTGTTGTTTTTGCCATTTCCATTGTAACTTCATAAACGTCATGTGATTTTAACATCACTTGAAAACGTTTAATCATTAAAGCATAATTATTAAGTTTTGTTGTAGTACCAGCATTTATACCGATTGTCGGTGCATACATAGCTATATTTTCTACAAGAGAAAATAAACTTATTTGGTGTTGATCTGCCGCAACTAATAACTTAGAAATTGTTGTTTGACCAATTCCTCTTGCAGGATAATTTATAGTACGTAATAAAGCTTCTTCATCGTTCTGATTAATTAAAAGGCGCATATATGCAACCATATCCTTAATCTCTTTACGTTGATAGAAAGAAGTTCCACCGAATACACGATACTGAATTCCTCTTTTTCTTAACGCTTCTTCTAATGCACGAGATTGCGCATTTGTACGATATAATATAGCAAAATCTTTTGGTTGTAAATGCTCACTTATTTGTCTTTCCCATATCTGAGAAGCAATAAATCTTGCTTCATCTGCATCAGATAATCCACGATAAATGGCGATTTTTTCTCCAGATTCATTTGCTGTCCAAACATTCTTTTCTAGCTGATCTTGATTTTGTTTAATAATCTGATTAGCAGCTTCAACAATCATTTGTGTAGAACGATAATTTTGTTCTAATGGATATAATTTTGCATCTGGATAATCTTGTTTAAAAGATAAAATATTACGAATATTTGCTCCACGGAATGCATAAATAGATTGCGCATCATCACCAACCACACAAAGGTTTTCGTAACGAGAAGCTAATGCTTTTACAATTAAATACTGAGAATGGTTGGTATCTTGGTACTCATCAACCATAATGTATTTAAAACGTTCTTGATATTTTGCTAAAACTTCAGGGAATCTTGTTAAAATCTCGTTCGTACGTAATAGTAAGTCATCAAAATCCATCGCTCCAGATTTAAAACATCTGTCCACGTAAGCTCTGTAAATGTCACCCATTCTAGGTTTCATAGCTTCGTTATCAGCTTCTATTAAAGCTTGATTGTTGTGGTAAGCACGAACAGTTATCAAATTATTTTTAAATTGAGAAATTCGTCCTAAAACTTGTTTTGCTTTATAAATATCTTTGTCAAGATTCATTTCATTGATAATCTTTGTCATCACAGAAACAGCATCTTGTTGATCGTAAATAGTAAAATCTGAAGGATAACCTAATAAAGGTGCTTCTACACGTAGAATACGAGCAAAAACAGAGTGAAAAGTTCCCATCCAAAGTGACTTTGCATTAGATTCTCCAACAACATATCCAATACGCTCTTTCATTTCACGTGCGGCTTTGTTGGTAAAAGTCAGGGATAAAATATTAAATGCGTCAACTCCTTTATTCAATAAATGAGCAATACGATAGGTTAATACTCTTGTTTTTCCAGAACCAGCACCTGCAATTACCATTACTGGACCTTCGGTAGCTTCTACAGCCAAGCGCTGTGGTTCGTTTAACTTATCTAAATAATTTTCTTCCATTGTATGCAAAGTTAACAGATGTACAGTAAAGGATGAAATAATTTTTTAAGTTATTCGACATTTAAGAATTTTCTTGTCAAATAAAGTAAAATGTACAAAGTAAAATGTACAAAGTAAAATGTACAAAGTAAAATGTAATATGTAATATGTAATATGTAATATTGATTTTAAACTTACTTTCTCTACTATTTCCATATTTTTTTTAACGAAGAATAATCAATGCAGCAAAATAACTCAAGATTATAAATCATTATGTCTTACAGCTTACAATCTTATATCTAAATCATAAATTGTAATGGGTAAATTTATCTAACAAATACAAATCATAAATGTTTGTTATAAATGAATAGATTTATAGTAATAAATCGTGATTTAAACGCTACTTTCGTAAATTATAAATTCTTATATTTACACAAATTTTTTTATATGACAGACGAATCAGTAAAATCGAGCAATTACGAAATAGTAAAGCAAGTGTTTACTAATTTTTTAGAAGAACATGGGCACCGTAAAACACCTGAACGTTACGCTATTTTAGAAGAAATTTATTTTACAGATGATCATTTTGATATTGATATGCTATATATCAAAATGAAAAATAAGAAATACCGTGTTAGTCGTGCTACATTATACAATACGATAGAGTTATTAATGGATGCTAAATTGGTTCGTAAACACCAATTTGGAGATCAACAAGCACATTACGAAAAATCATATTTTGACAAAAATCACGATCATATTATTTTGTCTGATACAGGTGAAGTTTTAGAATTTTGTGATCCTAGAATTCAAACTATCAAACAAACAATAGAAGAAGTTTTTGATATCAAAATAGATAATCATTCATTATATTTTTACGGTACACGAAAAAATAAGCAATAATTATTATTCGTTAATTTAAATGAAATTTAAAATTTCAATCATCTTATGCTTTTTATTAAGTGTAGGAGTATTTGCACAACAAAAACCCAAGAAAACTCGAGCTGTTCTTAAACATGCCGATTTTATTGAACGCGATCCAAAGAAATTCGAAGGAAATCAATTCTTATCTGGAAATGTTTTAATAGAATACAAAGGAGATTTAGTTTCGGGAGATAGTGCAGTCTTTTATCAAGATAAAAACGTGGCTGTTGTTTGGTCTAACGCTAAATTAGTTAGTAAAGATAAAACAATAACAGCTAAGAAAATGGAGTATGATGGAAATACAACCATCGCAAAAGCATACGATAATGTTGTTTTAACTGATCCCGGTTCTACTATAAAAGCAAATTTTATGGAGTACAATCGTACAACAGAAATTGCAATAGGAACAGGAAATGTAGATGTTCGTACTCCTACACAACAAATTAGTTCGGAGAAAATGATCTACGAACGTTTAACGGGAAATATCATTGTTAATGATTCTTATAAAACGATTGGTTCTGACGGTACTTTGGTTGAAGGACGAAATGTTGTTTACAATGTAAATTCTAAATCTGCTAATTTTGGTTCAGAGGTTTTTATTACGAATAAAGATTATACGATTTATTCTAGAAAAATGACAACCAATGATGTAACTGGTATTACAACATTTAGAGATTATTCTAAAGTAACTCGTCGCGATGATCCTTCTCAATATATTATTACTTATGATGGTGATTTTAATAAAATTACTGGAGAAGCATGGTTAAGAAAGAACTCAAAAGTTTATTATCAACAAAAAATATTATCAGCAGAAAAGCTTTATTTCAACGATAAAACTGGATTTGGTAAAGGAGAAGGAAATGTCGTTTTAGATGATCCATTAGAAAAACGTTTTTTAAAAGGTGATTATGGCGAGGCATTCCGTTATTTAGATTCTGCTTATGTTACTAAAAATGCTTATGCTGTAAAGGCTTTCGAAAAAGATTCTTTATACATTAGTGCTGATACTTTATTGGCAGTAAAACGTCATGATGCAGATTCTACTTCATTAATAAAAGCATCTCACCAAGCACGTTTTTATAAATCTAATGCTAACGGAAAAGCAGATTCTTTGGTTTATAATCAAACAAAAGGATTAATGCAGTTTTATAAAGATCCAATTTTGTTTTCTGGTGATAACCAAATTACTGGAGATTTTATTGAAGCATATATCAACGAAAAAACAGAAAATGTTGATTCAATGAAAGTATTTAATAATGCTTTTGTAATTGCTAAAGTCGATTCATTAGCTGATAATGAATTTCATCAAATCAAAGGGAAATATTTAACGGTTTTATTTCAAGATGATAAAATTGATTTTATTAATGTAGAAGAAAATGCTGTAGCTTTAACTTATATGGATGATACAGATCCTAAAACAAAACAAAGAGAACGCTATGGTATAAATATTTCTTACTGTGGAATTATAGAGGTTGATGTTGTTGGAAAAGATGTAGAACTAGTTGCTTGTCGTATAAAATCTGACGGAAAAATGTATCCATTAACTCAATTTCCTGAAGAAATGCGTTATTTGATAGATTTTAAATGGAGAATTGATGAACGATTAAATAAATGGCAAGATATTTTTATTAAACCGAAATAAAATCTTTTTTACATTTATCCGTTAACCTATAAAATACCGAATGAAAACAACAACTATTATATTTACATTTTTTCTTATTTTATCAAGTTGCTATTCTTACAGAACATTTGACCCTGAAGAATATGCTGCAGAATTAGAAGCCAAAGGAGGTAATAATTCTTCTTCATCTCCGTCTAACAAAATTTCTCGTAATGAGATAAACAATGTAAGAGCAGGTGGTGCAAAAATTATAAAAGAAGATGATATTCTAGATCAAAGAATAAAAGAAAGAGATGCTAAAAAAAATGCACCTAAAATTGATCCTTCTACAATAAAACATACAGATATAATTAAAGAAAATCAGTTTTATAAAGTTACTGTATTAGATAAAGAATATACAATTGAAGCTAAACAATGGAAAGCAGATACATTATATTCTGTTGTAAAAGGGAAACCAAATAAAGAATTAAAGTTTCACAAAAATGAAATAGCTCTTTCTGACGTAAAAATCAGAAAATTTTCTAAAGGTAAATCAGATGCTTTGACAGTTGCAGCTTATGCACTTGGTGGTGTTGGTTTATTTTTATTACTAAAATAAAAATGGGAACATTAAAAGAAGAATTTTTTAAATACCAGGCGCAAACAACAAATTTTGCTTCTGGTTTTGAAGTTGATTACGCGAAAGGCTCTTATATCTATGGTAAAGATGGAAGAGCCTATCTTGATTTTGTAGCAGGAGTTTCAGTTAATACATTGGGTCATAGTCATCCTCGTATTAACGAAGCTATTATTAATCAAGTAAATAAATATATGCATGTTGCTGTTTATGGTGAATATGCACAAGAAAAACCTGTTGAATTATGTAAGCGATTGGTTGATTTAACACCAGAAGGTTTAGATCAAGTTTATTTAGTAAACTCAGGAACAGAAGCTATAGAGGCTTCTTTAAAATTAGCAAAACGTTACACTGGAAGAAGACAATTAGTTTCTTTTAGAAATGCTTATCATGGAAATACACATGGATCTTTAAGTGTTTCTGGAGACGAACGTAAAAAATCTGCATTTAGACCATTATTACCAGAAGTCTATTTTATTGATTTTAATAATGAAGAAGATTTACAGAAAATTACAACAGAAACTGCTGGTGTAATTGTAGAAAGTATTCGTGGCGCATCTGGATTTCGCTTACCCGAAAATGACTTTTTTATAAAACTAAAAAAACGTTGTGAAGAAGTAGGAGCATTATTAATAATGGACGAGATTCAGCCAGGTTTCGGAAGAACTGGAAAATTATTTGGTTTCGAGCATTTTGGTATTGTTCCAGATATTGTTGCAATGGGAAAAGGGATGGCAAGTGGTTTACCAGTAGGCGCTTTTATGACATCTAACGAAATTATGAGTTCTCTTAAACAGAATCCTCAATTGGGTCATATTACGACTTTTGGTGGAAATCCTGTAATTGCTGCTGCATCTTTAGAATTATTGAATGTGATAGAGGATGAGAAATTAATGGAAGATATAGACCGAAAAGAACAATTATTTCGTGAACATCTTCAACATCCAAAAATTAAGAAAATTCATGGTAAAGGTTTAATGCTTGCACCAGAAGTTAAAGATGTAGATTATGCATTACGTGTTGCTGCGGAATGTATGAATAGAGGGTTAATTCTTTTTTGGTTAATGTATAGTATTGAAACATTACGTATTACACCACCAATTAATATTTCGGATGAAGATATTATAAAAGGATGCTCAATTTTAAAAGCTGTTTTAGACGAATTAGATTAATCGTTTTATATTAACAACTTCATATAGTATAAGAATAGAATCCTCATTATTGAGGATTTTTTTATTAAATTTAAATTCATAAAAACACAAAACAATGATCTTTAATTCACCAATTATAACAGCACAGGAATTACATCAAAATTTAAATAATTCATCATTTATTATTTTAGATTGTACAATAGATAAAGTTGGACAATCTATAGCTAAAGAAAATCTAGAAACAATTCCAATGGCTCGCTTTTTTGATTTGGAAGGAAAATTTTCAGATCATTTAAATAGCTTACCTCATACTTTAGTTAGTGAAGATATTTTTACTAAAGAAGCACAAGCATTAGGTATAAATAAAAACTCAGTAATTGTATGTTATGATCGTTGGGGAACATATTCTAGTCCAAGAGTTTGGTGGATGTTTAAAACTATGGGACATGAAAATGTTTTTGTTTTAAATGGTGGTTTACCAGAATGGAAAAAATGTCATTTTTCTACAGAATTAAGTCATTTTATTTCAACAGAAAATGGTGATTTTGTTGCTGATTTTCAGACAGATTGGTATGCTGATAAACAGATTATGTTAAATATAATAAATGATGATTCGAAAATCATTATTGATGCTCGGTCAGAAGGTCGTTTTAATGGGGTTGCTCCAGAGCCAAGAGAAGGTTTAAGAAGTGGACATATTCCAACTTCTAAAAATTTATTTTTCGAAAATGTTTTAGATGGAGAAAAATTTAAAAGTAAAGAAGAATTGATTTCAATTTTCGATAACTTATCAAATCGAACTAAAGAAAATGCTTTTTCGTGTGGTTCTGGAATTACAGCATCTATTCTTGCTTTAGCTTTTACTATTGCAGGTTTTGATAAAGTAAAAGTTTATGATGGATCTTGGTCGGAGTGGGGAGCAGATGAAAATCTACCTGTAGAAAAATAATAAAATGCTTTTATTAAATAGTATATTTATTTTTTTTATATAAAAAAATACCCTCAAAATAGTTTTT
This sequence comes from Chishuiella changwenlii, assembly GCF_900142565.1. GTDB lineage: Bacteria > Bacteroidota > Bacteroidia > Flavobacteriales > Weeksellaceae > Empedobacter > Empedobacter changwenlii. The sequence goes on along the minus strand of NZ_FRBH01000005.1, from coordinate 54,192 downwards.
TAACTTTTGAGGGTAATTTTATATTTAAGTATTACTCTTTAAATTTTTGTTTGTAAGCTTCGAAAGAGTTTAATAAATCTTTTTCAATAGCTTTTGGCATTCTTCGAGTAGCTTCGTACTCATTAGAAGAAAGTGATTTATACTCGGATAGAGTAGGTATAACTTCTATGGAATTAACCAACATTTCAATTTCTGTTTCATATTGACGTTGTGCTAATAAATGAAATGTATCATTTTCATAAACAGGTATATGCTGTTGTTCTATTAAAAAACCAGCATCTGCTTCTGTATCTACGAAATGGGTTGTAACACCAATTTCAACTCCTTTTACAATAGCCCATTTTAACGAATCTAAACCTCTTGTTAAAGGTAAAAATCCAGGATGCGTATTAATAATTTTAAAGTTTTCTACCAATTCGTCTGGTAATAAACCAGCTCCAGCTATTATAACATAATCTGCATTATATTCTGATAGTTGGTTACTTATTATCTCCTCAGATGTTAAGTCAAATTCATACCCAAAATGATTACAAAAAACATCAATAGCTATATTAATCGCCTTACTAGGGCGATGTTGATAGATTGGTTGAAAAGGATTTTCTCTTTGTACAAATGGTAATGCAAAAACTTTTACAGTTTCATAACCTTTTGCTTTTAATCCATTTAAAACATCTTGTGTTTTGCGGTGCGGTACATTGTATGTTATAACCGCAATTTTGGGTTGTGACATTATTAATTATTCAATAAATAATTGATATGGTAACTAACTAAATTATCTATTGGTTTTCTAATAATATGACCAACAGTTAAGTGATATTCAGCTGCTACAGAACGAATAATATCTTCGTAAATGTGAGCAATAGAACCAATGAAATTTAATTCTGAATGACGAGCTTCTTCGTATGGTAAAATTTGATATTCTATGAATGAAGACATTGCATCATATATAATTTTAATGATATATGGATCGTCTTTGTGCTCTACAACAAATTTATTGAAAGAAGCTAAATAAGTATTCGCAAACTTGTTTTGGTATACATTTTTATTTAACTCTTCTACAGATAATTTATAATAATCATCAAATGCTTTTGCTAAATGTGGAGGCATTTTTTTTGTAAAGAATCCACGTAAAACACGTTTTCCTAAATCGTTACCAGAACCTTCGTCTCCTAAGATGTAAGCTAAAGATTTTGTTTCTTCACGTAAATTTTTACCATCAAAGTAACAAGAATTAGATCCTGTTCCTAAGATACAAACCATTGCAGGATTTCCCATGTAAGTTGCATAACATGCAGCTAATAAATCATGATCAACTACAAAGTCAGCATTTGTAAAGAAATCTTGTAAACCTTCTTTTACAATTTCTTTTAAACTATCACTAGATGTACCAGCACCATAGAAAAAAACTTTTTTAAACTCGCTAGCAATTGGTGCTAAGTCTTCGTTTTTAAGTAATTCTGCAGTAATGTCTTCTGGTTTTACAAAGTATGGATTAAATCCAATTGTATTTGTTCTAAAAACTTCATTAAGTTCGCTATCTAAAACTACCCAATCAGTTTTAGTAGAACCACTATCAGCTATTGCAATCATTTTTCCCTTTTTTTCTTTATTTTGAAGACTGCTAAAATAAGATTCTTTTAACAATAAGCATAAAAAAAATGCCTGATTTTTCAGGCATTTTTTAAAATAAATTATTTTCTAGTGCTCGTGACCGTGATCAGCGATTTCAATTTCGATAAAACTTTCAGTTTCGTTACCTGCTTTATCAGTTAAATGTAAACCTAAATGGTAATGACCAGATGTTACATTATCTGTAGTAATTTGAATGTTGTCTTTTAAAACAAATTCTTTAGAACCTGCAGGAATAGAATACTCTTTGTTGAATGTAAAATCTACTGTTGCATCTGCTGTTTTGTGTTGGTGTGTATGACCATCAGCAGCTGAATGTACTTCTACTTTTACATTTCCTAATTCTACATTATCCTTTAAAATAGCTTCTAAAGAAATAACATCTCCAGGATGAAAATGCGCATCATCTTTTGGAGTTAATAATGAGATTTCTGGTTTAGTTGTATCTAAAGAAGAATCATCACTAGAACAAGATGAAATAAATAATGCTGTAGCTGAAACGAATGTATATTTTAAAATTGAATTTTTCATTTTTATTAATTTTTTTAATTTGAATTATGTTTTTTTAGATTTTGATTGATTTTAGCAAAAAATAAAATTTCTAGGCGGACCACGATTAAAAAACAAACAACTTGTAATGTTCTTAACATTTTCTACAAGTGTTGTTTTTATCTTTAGATTAAATGTTAACTCTTCTTCCTTTTTTATATGTGGATCATCATGTGTATCAAGAAAAACAACATAAAATGTAAAATGATTACATTGATGATGAATAACTTCTTTATTGGTTTTATCAATCGTTTCGAAATGATCTATTAACGAATAATGAAGCTGATTAAAAATTGGAATAGAAATAATGATTAAGCTAAAGAATAGTCCAAAAAATGGATTTTTCTTTTTCATGATCTTATTTTTTACCAAACGGTATTCCTAACATTACTTGTATATTTCTAGCTTGTTCTGGCAATTGTAATGCACGATAAAAACTAGTATGATTAAAATAGTTTTCATTGAATAAGTTAGAAACTTGCACGCTTAAATTAGCTGTAAAATTATTAATCTTTACTGTTGTTTTACCTCCAAGTCCAACTAAGAAATAACTTGGTGTAATATCTTCATTTAATGCAATTTTATCTTGTTCGAAAGTATATTTTCCATTTACGAAAAAGTTAAAATTTTCGAATATTCCAGCCGATTTTTTTATGTTATAATTTACTTGTCCAAACAAATTATTAGCAGGAGTAAAAGGTAAATAATAACCAAATTTATTATTGTCTTGTATCTGACGATTATATAAGTATTCGTAGATAACATTTGCGTCAAAATTTTCGTTTATTTTCTTACGAACTTCAATCTCAAATCCAGTTAACAAAGCCTTACTTTGTGTATATTCATAGATTTGTCCACCATGAGGAAGAATAGAAAATTGTCCCGATGGTTTTAAGAAAATATAATTACTAAAATAATATAAATACGGACTAGCAGAAATTAACCAATCATTTTTATGGAAAGATGCTTTAAAATCTAATGCAAGACCTTTCTCAGTATCTAAATTTTCGTTTCCACGTTCGTGTCTAAAACTACCATGATGAATTCCATTTGCACCAAGTTCTATAGCTGTTGGTAAACGAAAGTTTGTTCCGAAATTTAAATTAAAATCCCATAAATCATTTGGTTGATATGTAGCACCAACCATTGCATTTAAATTACTGTAATTCTTGTTGATTGTTTTGCTTCGGTTAGCGTAATAATCTGCTAACGAAGGAGAGTTGTTTTGAGTAATTAAATAATCGTATAAAATTTGATCAAAATAACCTTGAGATTTAAATGTAGCATAATCATATCGTATACCAGCATTTACTTTCCATGTATTTCCTTTTTTAAATTCTTCTATTAAGAATCCACTAAAAATATTACGGTCATATTCTGGTAACAAGTAGTTATATCCAGCTACGTTATTCGATTGTAATTGTGCTTGAGCACCAATAATTGTTTTAAAATTCTTATTATGATTATGTTCAAATTTTAATTGAGAATCATACGTAGTAAGTTTAAAATCTAATTCTAAATCAGGGTTTTTTGTTGGCGCTTGCTGATTCCCATAATGCGTATGAAAAGCACTAATTTCCTGACGGTGATTATTTTGGTAACTCGTTATAAATTTAATCGTGTTTTTTGTATCTACGCGAAACTCATTTTCAGAGATTGCTTTAAAGTGATTAACACTTTGGTAAGGAAATTCAACATTTCTATAATTACCATCATCTTGTAATCTATCCACTAAAGGAATACCATGAGAACCTGGGAAAAAACCAATTTTCTGATTCACATTAGATAAAGTTAAAATAGAACGGAATTTATCGCCCACAAATCCTGCTTGTACTTCGCTATTAATATCTTGTCCAGCAGTATTTTTTACACGTTTATTATAAATAGGTAGATATCTACTTAAATAATAAATTCTGTCTGCTGTTGTGCGATAATCTGCATAATCAGAATAAGATCCTTTTATTTTATAAAAGAATTTATCGCCACGTGATTTCAGGTTAAAACCAAGTGCATAATTATCGTTAATAGATTGATAAAGCGCTCTTACTTCACCAGAAGTCGAGTTCTTTTTAGGTAAATTATTGTTATTAATTTTTATGACACCAGCAATTGCTTCATTTCCGTACTCTAATGCAGAAGGTCCTTTTATAACTTCTATATCTTCTACATTTAATGCATCAATTTCTAAACCGTGGTCGGCTCCCCATTGTTGACCTTCTTGTTTTACACCATTTTCAGTAACAATTAATCGATTAAAACCTAAACCTCTAATAATAGGTTTTGAAGCAGAAGCTCCAATTCCAGAAGCATTTACACCTGCTATGTTTTCTAAAGATTTAGCTAAAGAACCAGCGTAATTTTCCTGAATAAATGTTTGATCTACTCGCTCTGTATTAGCTGTTGTAAAATCGTGATGATGTCCTAATACAGTAACTTCATCTAATTTATAAGAGCTATGAAATGTTAGTGTAAAAACAATTTTCTGTTGTGTATCAAATGTAACAGTTTGTGAAAAAGGTTCATAACCTTGTTCATTTATTTCTACATGATACTTTCCTTTTGATAAATTTTCAATTTTAAATTTCCCTTCAGCATCAGTATGTATATCTTTTTCATCAAAAGTGAATGTAATGAAAGGAATAGGTCTTTGATTTTTATCTACAATTTGACCTTCAAAAATGTTTTGAGCGAATGCTGTTCCGCATAATAATGTAGCAATTAAACTACATTTTATATTGATTGACATGAATACAATAATTTAATAACGTAAAAAAGTAAGTTGTTTTTTTCTGAAATTAAATTGCGTAGGGGGGTGCTCGTAAACTTTTATGAGCAAATAAAACAGATTGTTTTAAATGAGTTGTATAAAGTGTTTTATCTTTTTGAAGAAGTATTTTAGTCCATTCAAATAATTCTATTTCAGAATTAGTTTCAACAAATTGTTGCGAATAATGACAAATAGTACAATCATGATCGTGTGTAGAATACTTATTCTTCGTTTCTTGATGTTCCTTGTCATTTGCATGTTCCAATATATGCGCAGATTGATACACTGTCATAAACAGCGATATCGATAGCATTAAATATTGGATGAACTTTTTCATTTGGTTACAAAAGTATGACTATTATTTTATTTCTCTTAATTCTTTTAAATTTTGTTGTAATTTTTTTAAGAATAATAAGTAAATAACTGCGTAGTAAATAAGTCCAATAATAACAATAAACATAACAGATGTAAGTATCGCAATCCAACCGTAAATACTAGCATTTTCAACAATAGGTTTTAAATCATTTGCATGTTTAGCAATGTAAATAGATTGTCCCATTTCATAATAAAATGGTGCCGAAGAAGCAATTAAACTAAGAATTGTAAACACAATAAATAAGTTAACTAATCTGCGAAATGCAATAATATTCTTCATCAATTCTACAACAGATTGATTAAGATTAATCTTTTTATAAAACTTATAAGCAATAATAAGAAAGCCAACTGTTATAATGATACTAAAAACAGACGCTATTTCATAATTATTTATAGTATTCGCTTGTACTAGCGAATTTATATCATTGTTAAAAAAGTTTTTTCCAGAAATTAGGATGTATAAATTAAAACCTAAAAAGACAAAGAACTCACATAAAGTAAATATAAACAACCACTTTATTGTTGTACTTGATTTCTTTTTAAGCATTTTAAAAATTTGATTTTGATCAAATTTTTTCTCTTCCTTTATGGAACCCCAAATTGATTTTAAATCGTCTAACTCCATTATTGTTCCATTTTAGACATTATTTCTTTTAATTTAATCTTTACTCTATTCATTTTAACTCTTGCATTAACCTCCGAAATACCTAATGTTTCGGCGATATCTTTATAGGGTAAATCTTCCAAAAATAATAATACTAAGGCTCTTTCAACATCATTTAAAAGTCGAATTGCAGCATATAAAAGTGTAATTCGTTCCTCTAAAAATTCGTCTTTATCATCAGATTTTATATTAATAAATTGAGCTTCGTTAAAATCTGTTTCATTGTATTTCGATTTCTTACGAATTAGAGTAATAGCAGTATTTAAACTAACACGATACATCCAAGTACTAAACTTAGAATCTCCTTTAAAAGAGTCATAAGATCGCCATAATTGCAAAATAATTTCTTGAAATAAATCGTCATGAGAGTCTTTGTCGTCCGTGTAAATACGACAAACTTTGTGAACAATCCCCTGATTTTTTTCAACTAATTCTGTAAATATGCTAGCCTTATTATTCAACCTTTTATTTTTGGTTTTAACTATTTGTAGTAATTAAAGATTAAATGTTACAAATTGTAATTAATTTTTAATTAGATATTAGATATTAGATATTAGATATTAGATATTAGATATTAGATATTAGATATTAGATATTGATTCAGCTTAAACACTTTTGTTTTGCTGAGCCTAGCCTGTCGAAGCATAGTTTCTGCTTCGAATGGTGTCAAATTATTTATTTCGTTTATCTAATAAGTCTGGTCTTCTTTCTTTTGTTCGCTCAACCGCTTTTTCATGCAACCATTCTTCAATTTTAGGGAAATTCCCAGAAAGTAAAACTTCAGGAACTTTTAAACCTTTATATTCTGCTGGTCTTGTATAAATAGGAGGAGCTAATAAATCATCTTGAAAAGAATCTGATAATGCTGAAGTTTCATCACCTATAACACCAGGAAGTAATCGAATAATAGAATCAGCCAAAATAATTGCGCCAAATTCTCCACCAGAAAGTACATAATCACCAATTGATATTTCACGTGTTACATACATATCACGAATACGTTGATCTATTCCTTTATAGTGCCCACAAATCATCATTAAATTTCCTTTTAATGATAAATCGTTTGCAATATTCTGATTTAATGTTTCTCCGTCTGGTGTTAAGTAAATAATTTCATCATATTCTCTTTCTTCCTTTAACTTAGAAATCATTTTATCTAAAGGTTCACACATTAATACCATTCCAGATGTTCCTCCGTAAGGATAATCATCAACATGACGATATCTTCCTTTTCCAAAATCTCGTAAATCATGTACATGTATTTCAGCCAGTCCTTTGTCTTGTGCACGTTTCATGATTGATGCCGAGAATGGGCTAACTAATAATTCTGGTAAAACTGTGATAATATCTATTCGCATGCTGCAAAGATATTTTATTTTATTGTTTATAAAAGAATCATGAATGAAAGAATTTATTTCATAAATAATATTGATATTATTCAGTCTAAAAATCAAACTAAAACAAGTAAATTTGTACTAAATTTTTATAAGAATGCATTTATATAATAGACACAGAAGATTACGCAAAAACGAAGCTATTCGTAGTATGATTCGTGAAAACCATTTAACTCCAAACGATTTTATTCTACCAATTTTTGTTGCTGAAGGCGAAGGTATAAAAGAAGAAATAGCTTCTATGCCTGGAATTTATCGTCATTCTTTAGACAATACAATTAAAGAAGTAAAAGAAATTTGGGATTTAGGAATAAAAGCAGTTAACATTTACTGTAAAGTAAGTGATAACTTAAAAGATAATACTGGAAAAGAAGCTTGGAATCCGAATGGTTTAATGCAAACTACAATAAAAGCAATTAAAGATGCTGTTCCAGAAATGATTGTAATGCCAGATGTAGCTTTGGATCCGTTTTCTATTTATGGACATGATGGAATCATTAAAAATGGTGAAATTGTAAATGATGAAACGGTTGATGCTTTAGTAAAAATGACATTATCTCATGCGGAAGCGGGAGCAGATTTTGTTGCTCCTTCTGATATGATGGACGGTAGAATAGGTGCTATGCGAATGGCATTAGAAGAAAATGGTTATCATAATGTTGGTATTATGTCTTATGCTGCAAAATACGCTTCATCTTTTTATGGTCCTTTTCGTTCTGCTTTAGATTCTGCACCAGTAGATTCTCAAGATATCCCAAGTGATAAAAAAACATACCAAATGGATTATCATAATTCTGAAGAAGCATTACGCGAAGCAATTGCAGATGTGGAAGAAGGAGCTGATATTTTAATGGTAAAACCAGGAATGGCTTATTTGGATATTGTAAAATTAGTAAAAGATAATTTACAAGTTCCTGTTTCTGTTTATCAAGTTTCGGGTGAATATGCTATGATAAAAGCTGCTGTAGAAAAAGGATGGTTAGATAATGATAAAGTTATTTTAGAATCTTTAACTGCTTTTAAAAGAGCTGGAGCAGATTTAATTTCAACTTATTTTGCAAAAGAAGCAGCAAAATTATTGAATAAATAAATTAAGAATTAGATATAATGATAAAGCGAATTTAGAACTTCTAAATTCGCTTTATATTTTTAATAATAATCGTTTTCTTATGCTGATTTCTATGACAGAACGAAATATTATGTAATGATAAATTTAGTTTAAGTCTGGTATGTTATCCTTGTCACATTGAGCTTGTCGAAATGTCGTTTCAGGATCTAATTTCACTAATTATTCTTCGACAGGCTCAGAATGACACTTTATGTCAATCTAAATTCAATAAAATACTAAATCCGATTCTGGAATTTTTTTGATTTTAATATTTTTATCAAGAATATTATTTAAATCAGAAATTAATTCTTCCAAATGATTATAATCTTTTTTACTTGATAATTCATTATCAGAAAAATAGGAAGACATTACAAATTGCCTACTTTTGTCTCTATCTTTAACAAATAATCTTGTTTTTAAGTCAGGTAAAGATATTGATATACTTTTGCTTGTAACATAAATACTATCAAAATTAAACACGCTCGATTTATAGATTAGTTCTTCAATCTCGTTTAATTCTTCCTTATTTAAAACTTGTTCTATCTTGATTGTATCCTCTAAAAAATATCTCTCAAAAGAATTTTTCTTGTAATCAAAAGAAGATGTTTCGCTATTTAAAATTAACGCAAAAGATTCTTTATGTATGTTGTAAATAGGTTTCTTACTATATGTTTTTACAGAATTATTGTAAAAATAATATAATAAAAGGCTAGAAGATAAAAGAATAAAAACAGTAATAGCTATTGTTTGTAGTAAAGTTCTATTTTTCATCTTCCTCTAAATTAATATACTTCCTCTTTTACAAAGAAAACAGTATCGTTATTTTTTCTAAATTTTAATTCAGTATAACGAACAGTATAATCATCAATCTTCCCATAAGTTTCTAGAATATAAAAATTCTTGAAACGATAGTTTCTTTCTCTTCTTTGTTGCGCTTTAGCTCCAAAATCAGTTTTTAAATTAACTAATTTCGGAACAATTTTATAATGAGAATTACTTTCTATTCTAGAAATAATTTTATTTACATCAACTGTATCCATTATAAATCTAGTTTCTTGTTTCTTTATTTTTATTCCAGAAACATCGTTAGAAACTATTTTAATTGGATTTTTAAATCCAATTCCAGCTTTATGTAAATCATCTTTTAGTTCTAAAGAACTGTACATTTTACTACGATAACCATATTTTATTAATGGTATCATAACTACTAAAAAAATAGTAATAGAAACAATACCAGCAGCTTTGTTGTAGCCAGCCATTTTAATACCATAATAAATGAATGGAATTAAAATAAGAAATATAATTCCAAAAATAATTACAGCAATTACACCTGAATCCATTAGTTATTAATCATTGTTAAAAATTCATCTTCTGTTAAAACAATAACAGTTCCTATATCTTCTGCTTTTTTTAATTTACTACCAGCTTTTTCTCCAGCAATTAAATAATTTAGATTTTTAGAAACAGCCGAAATATTTTTTCCTCCATGATCTTCCACCATTTTTTGCGCCTCATTACGCGTAAATTTAGTTAGAGAACCCGTGAATAAAAATGTTTTTCCTTCTAATGAATCTGAGATAGGTTTTGCTTCGTCGCCAATTTCAAAATGTAAACCATATTCGCGTAAACGCTGAATAATCTCTTGGTGTTGTTCGGCTTTAAAATACTCTTTAATAGAAATTGCTATTTTTTCTCCGACATCTGTAACCGAAACCAATTCTTCCATTGTAGCTGCCATTAAACGATCTATTGTCTGGAAATGTTTTACTAATTTCTTTGCAACCGTTTCACCAACGTGTCGAATACCAATCGCATACAATACTTTTTCAAATGGTTGTTCTTTTGATTTTTCAACAGAGTTTATAATATTCTGAGCAGACTTTTCAGCCATTCTTTCCAACGGTAAAATATCTTCTTTTCTAAGCGTATAAAAATCAGCAACATTATGCACTAATCCAGCTTTATGTAATAAAACAGCAGTTTCTCCACCAATACTTTCTATATCCATTGCTTTACGAGAAACAAAATGCTCTAATTTTCCTATAATTTGTGGCTCGCAACCATTTTCGTTTGGACAATAATGTTGTGCTTCGCCTTCTTTTCTAATTAATTCAGTTCCACAAGAAGGACAATTTTTTATAAATTCTATTTCTTGTGTTTCTGGTTGACGAACATCTGTGTTTACACCAACAATTTTAGGAATAATTTCGCCTCCTTTTTCTACATAAACAATATCACCAATTCTGATATCTAGTTTCTTTATAATATCTTCATTATGTACAGATGCACGTTTTACAATTGTTCCTGCTAAAGAAACAGCTGCAAGATTAGCAACAGGAGTTATAGCACCAGTTCTACCAACTTGATAATCTATACTTAATAATTCTGTTTCGGCAGCCTCTGCTTTAAATTTATATGCCATTGCCCAACGTGGAGATTTAGCAGTAAAACCTAACTCATCTTGTTGAGAAAAAGAATTAACTTTTATTACAATACCATCTGTTTCATAAGGAAGATTTCTACGTTCAACATCCCAATATTCTACAAAGGCTAAAACCTCTTCTAAAGAAGTACATAATTTAGATGTAGGTGGAATTTTAAACCCTAATTCGCTTGCTGCTTCTAACATTTCCCATTGTGTCGCATAAGGTAAATTATTCCCTATAAAATAATAAGGGAAACATTGTAAGCCACGTTTAGCAACTTCTGTATTATCTTGTAGTTTTAATGATCCAGAAGCTGTATTTCTTGGATTAGCATATAATTCTAATCCACTGTTAGCTCTTTCATCATTAATAGATTTAAATTTATTAAGAGGAATTGTAATTTCTCCTCGCATATAAAAACGTTCAGGATAATTACCTTTTAATTTTAACGGAATAGATCGTATTGTTCTAATGTTATTTGTAATTTCATCACCTTGTGTTCCGTCTCCACGAGTAACAGCTTGTGTTAATTCCCCGTTTTCATATAAAATAGAAATAGATGCTCCGTCATATTTTAGTTCACAAACAAACTCAATTTTTTCGCCTAAAGATTTTTCAATTCTTTTTTCCCAATCTTGTAAATCTTCTACAGAATAAGAGTTGTCTAAAGAATACATTCTAAATTCATGTATAATCGTTGGAAATTTTTTTGTCACCATTCCACCAACTCGTTGAGTAGGAGAGTTAATGTCGAAAAAAATAGGGTTTTCGTCTTCTAATCGCTTTAATTCTTTCAATTTTAAATCAAATTCAAAATCAGAAATAATAGGATTATCTAGTACGTAGTAATTATAATTATGTTGATTGAGTTCTTCTCTTAATGCTAAAATTTTATCTTGGATTTCCATCTTCTAAATGTTACCGAACAAAGATAAACACTCCATTTTATTTTTGTACAATTTTTAAAATTCTTTGGTTTTATTTAATTTTAGGAATATTTCTTGTAGAAGTTTAGATAAATAATAATAAAACATTAAGCTATGAATAATTTATTAGAAGTTTTAGATACAAAGTCAAAAGCATTTGAAAACACAGTTTCAATTGTAACGACTGGCGCTGCGGCAGGAATAGCTATTTCGAAAGCTATTAATAAAAATGAGAAAGTAGGAGCAGTGGTAGGAATTGGTTTAGGCCTTATGGTTTACGCAATGTTTAGCCCACAAAATAAATTAAAGAAAGAGAATAAAAAGCTAGAAAAGCAAATTCAGAAAATAGAAGCAGAAATTGAAAAATAATGTATTTATAGCATTTAATAATTAGTCATATAGTATCTACATGTTCTAATTTTATTGATTTCGTTATAAATTCTTTATATTTGCGTTTATAAAATTTACTTAAAATGTTCCAAAATCTTCAGGATAAATTAGATAAAGCTTTACATACCCTAAAAGGGAAAGGTCAAATTACAGAAGTTAACGTTGCAGAAACGGTAAAAGAGGTGAGAAGAGCTCTTGTTGATGCCGATGTTAGTTATAAAGTTGCAAAAGATTTTACGAATACTGTAAAAGAAAAAGCACTTGGTGAAAATGTAATTACGTCTTTAAATCCTAGTCAATTAATGGTGAAAATTGTTCACGATGAATTGGCAAAATTAATGGGAGGTGAAGTTACAGAACTTAAAATAGATAATAATCCATCAATTATTTTAGTTGCTGGTTTACAAGGTTCTGGTAAAACAACATTTTCTGGTAAATTAGCAAGTTTCTTAAAAACAAAAAAGAATAAAAAAGTATTATTAGTTGCTGGTGACGTTTATCGTCCGGCAGCCATCAACCAATTACAAGTTCTTGGAGAACAAATTGGAGTAGATGTTTATGCTGATTTAGAAAATAAAAACCCTGTAGAAATTGCACAATCTGCAATTGCGCAAGCTAAACAAAATGGTAATAATGTAATTATTGTCGATACAGCAGGTCGTTTAGCTATAGATGAGCAAATGATGGAGGAAATCCGTAAAGTTCATCAAACAATAAATCCTACAGAAACTTTATTTGTTGTAGATTCTATGACAGGTCAAGATGCTGTAAACACGGCAAAAGCTTTCAACGATGTATTAGATTATAATGGTGTTGTTCTAACAAAATTAGATGGTGATACACGTGGTGGAGCTGCTTTAACTATTCGTTCTGTTGTAGATAAACCAATTAAATTTATCTCTACTGGAGAAAAAATGGAAGCGTTAGACGTTTTCTATCCAGAACGTATGGCAGATCGTATTTTGGGAATGGGTGACGTTGTTTCGTTAGTGGAACGTGCTCAAGAACAATTTGACGAAGAAGAAGCAAAACGTTTACAAAAGAAAATTGCTAAAAATAGCTTCGATTTTGATGATTTCTTAAAACAAATCCAACAAATTAAACGTATGGGTAATATGAAAGATTTAGTTGGAATGATTCCTGGTGCTGGAAAAGCATTAAAGGATGTAGAAGTTGACGATAATGCTTTTAAAGGTGTTGAAGCTATCATTCATTCTATGACAAAAGTAGAACGTAAAAACCCAAATATTATCGATAATTCTCGTAAGAAAAGAATTGCTGCTGGTTCTGGAACATCATTACAAGAAGTGAATCAGTTATTAAAACAATTCTCTGAAATGGGTAAAATGATGAAATTTATGAATTCTGCTAATGGTAAAAAGATGATGGAAACAATGTCTAAAAACATGCCAGCAGGTGGTGGTGGATTCCCAGGAATGCCTAAAATGTAATAGTTTTTCACTATATAAAATTAAACTCCAATATTTTATTGGAGTTTTTTTATGACTATAACTCATCTAACATATAATAAATAAAATAGGCTCCATACAATATGAAGCCTATAATAACTATTTTTTGGGCGACCGAGCGGGCTTTTTGTTACAATCTTTTTACTAAACTTCGAGAGAATCTCAGTTGTAAAAAGGATTTTCACGTCAATCCCTGTCGCTACTTATATTATTTTAATTTACGTTGTTTGTAAATTTCTTCTGCTTTCTGTACAGCTTTGTAAGAATCTACAACACCACCAGATACAGAAATATCTTTTAATTGTTCGTTTTTATTTACAGTTTCCATTAAAATATTACGAATATCTTCTGCAGTTAATTTTGGATAATGAGACCAAACTAAAGCAGCTACACCAGCAACAGCTGGAGAAGCCATAGACGTTCCGTTTAAGAATCTGTATTGATCTACACCTGGGTAAGTAGCATAAATCTCTTGCCCTGGTCCAAAAACATCAACAGATTGTTTACCATAATTAGAAAAACGTGCTTTTAAAGCTTTAGGATCTTTAGTAGATGCACCAACAGTTAAAACAGATTTAGAAACAGGAGCTCCATTTCTAAAGTTTGTAGGATAGTGGATATCTACATCAATATCTTCGTTACTATTTCCTGCAGCTTTAACAATTAATACATTTTTATCAGAAGCATATTTAAATGCATCCCAAACTAATTCTTTATCTGGAGAAAATGTTTTTCCAAAAGACATGTTTAAGATTTTTGCTCCATTATCTACTGCATAGCGAATAGCATTTGCAACATCTTTATCACGCTCATCACCATTTGGCACAGTACGAACAGACATAATTTTTACATTATTTCCACCAACAGTTCCTTCAGAACCTATGTTATTTCCTCTTACAGCACCAATAATTCCTGCAACGTGTGTTCCATGAGAAGATTCTGGTCCATTAGAATCATTGTTTCCGTAAAAACGCTCAGTTTTATCGTTCGGATTATCAACATCTTTACGATCTACAAGATTTAAATTTAAGTGAGAAGTTAAGGCGTCACCTTTTGCAGCACGACGAGCAGAACCTAAATAAGAGTTAGCAACTTCTTTCATTGTTTTTCCAACCCATTGTTCCTCTTTTAACTCACCAAAAATCCATAATGCTTCTAATACTTGAGAGTCTAATGTTTGATAGTTTTTTAAAATATCTTTAGATAATTTAGTATCACCAAATTCTAAAACCATTTTGTTAATTCCACCTTCAACAGCATTTAATCTTGCTTGACCAACTTGTTGATTGTATTTTGCTTTACCAACTTCACTTAAATACTCTTTTTGAACTCTTAAGAATTCAGCATATTCAGTAGGATTTTGACTTGCAGCTGCTTGATTCTTTTTAGAATCAAACGTATTGTATTTATCAGCTAAATGCTTGTAAACACGTGTTATTTCAGTTGTATCGTCGTTGTAATTAATTCCTTTTGCTGTACCTAAAAAAGACCATCCATGTACATCGTCGATGTATCCATTTTTGTCATCATCAATTCCGTTTCCTGGAATTTCTTTAGGATTATTCCACATATTAGCTTTTAAATCTTCGTGGAAATTTTCTACACCGCTGTCTAAAACTCCTACAATTATTGTATTTGCTTTACGCTTGTGTTCTTTTAAGAATTGTAATGCTTGGTCTGTATTTACTCCGTAAACTCCTGTTTGCTTAATACCTACGTGGTACCATTTTTCTTTAGCAACTTCTGCTGTTTGCGCCTGCGCGAAACCTAGAGTAAAAGCAAAACCTAATGCTATAAATAATTTTCTCATGTTGTTATTTTATGACGTTTTTTATATATACTGCGGCACTTGGCCCTTCACTAAATAATAAATCTAAGATACTTAAACCTTCTATGAAATCAAATTTTTCATCAAATACTTGTGCATATTCTGGTAAATGGTATTGTGATGGCTTTTTTGCAGAAAACTGATTTCTAAAATCGTACTCTTTTTCAATTTTCTCGTAAGATTCTGTTGTAGAAATATCTAAATCTAATTTTAATTTCTGATTAATAAACTCAATTGTTTTTAAATTAAAATCGAATAAATACTTTTCCTTTTTCTCATAAAAAGGAGCCAATTCATCTTCATAATATTCGAAATATGGAGAACTACGATAAGCAGATTTTAGCGACTTATAATGTTCTTTTTGCCAATTGTATTCGTAAGATGGTTGCAAGTCCTTCATTAAACGAGGACCATCATGTAAAATAGGGATATTTAACATTAGCTTTCCATTCGCTCCTAATATATTTACACGATTACGATAAGTTTGTTTCTGAAAATTTTCGTGTGCTTCTATATTTAAACTTTCGCTTTTAATCAATTCTGCATAATAATCTATCGGGCCAAAATAAAAAGCGGCAAAAGTATTTTTCATTATTTTTTATATTATTCTGTTATATAAAATTGTGCATTACAATTAAATTATAATGCACAATTTTGATTTATTTTTAAATATTAAAATTGTTTAAAATGTTTCGACTAGCTCAACATTACAAAATTTAATATTTGTTTTTCTTTTTGTCTTTTCTTGCTTTTACAATATCATATCCAATCCATGCAGCTAATGCGATTAAAACATAAATACCATAAGATGTTTTGTTTGGATTATCATTATTGATAGATGTAAAGAAACGATTCCAAATAAACTTTTTAGGCGCAGCAGGTTCAAACATTCCATTCATGTTAGCCCAAATCATTATTGGACGTCCAATGATATGATCTTCTCCTACATAACCGAAGAAACGAGCATCTAATGATTGATTTCTATTATCTCCAACCATGAAGTAATAGTTTTGCTCAATTTCGTATTTATTTGTTTTTTGATTATCAATAAAAATATCATACTTACCATTTGCAGAATCTACACGTAAGCTTTTATGTTCGTATTTACGGATGATATTAATAAACTGAGGTAAAGTTTCTTTTGTTACATCAACAACATCTCCTTTTTTAGGAATGTATAAAGGACCATATTGATCTGGATTCCAATTTTTATTTACTGGGAATATTGTATTTGTACTGTCAATTTTTCCTTTCGAAATATGTTCTGCTTTGCTTCCTACTGGCTGTAAAACTGGTTCTACAGAAACAACATTTGTATTAGATTTCATTGCAGTAACATGTGCATCTGTAAGAGCAGGGAAGATATACACAAAAGTATTATCTTCTGTATTTTTACCGAAAGATCCTGCGTAATCAGAACTAATAATTCCGAAGTTATCGTATAATAATTTCTCACTAAAAGGAGTTTTAACAACTACTTTGTAAGAATGTTGTACTTGCGCATCTTTCTTAGGAATAAATTTCTTTCCATCTACATATAAAATTCCGTTACGAATTTGTACTGTTTGTCCTGGTAAACCAACTAATCTTTTTACATAAGCATCTTTACGATCTATTGCAGAGTAAACAGAATCTGTAGGATAGTTGAATACAACAATATCGTTAGATTTTAAATCTCTCCAACCTGGAAGACGCATATATGGTAAACGTGCTTTGTCTATAAATCCATCTCTATAAATAAACTCAGAAAAAGGAATTCCTAGCGGAGTAAATGGAACACGTGCACCATGACTTACTTTTTCTACAAAAAGAGCATCACCAATTTTTATTGTATTTTCCATAGATCCAGTAGGTACAATCATTGGTTGAATAAACCAATTGTGTACTAATGTTGCTAAAACTAAAGCGAAAATTAATGAAGAAATAAATGTTGGTTTGCGTTTTTCTGGTCCTAAGTATTTAGGATTATCAGAATAGTTAATTGCAAAAAGGTATAAACCTAATGTTAAAGCAATAATTACTTTATCTTTAATTTCAATTTTTCCGTAAGCATCACCTAAATCTACAAAGTAAACTAACCAAAATATTGGACCAACAATTGGTAAATAGAAAAGGATAATCCACCATTTTGGACGATGTATTATTTCTAAACCTTTCCAGATATTAAGAAATGGAACGTAAGCTTGCCACGCTTCTTTTCCTGCGTTTTTAAAAAGTTTCCAAGTTCCGGCACCAACAATTAAGTTGAATATTATAAAGCCTATTAACCAATAAATTAATATATTCATAAAGTTTTGATATTAAGTATTTTAAATTAGTTTAATTCAAGTACATCTTTCATAGAAAAAACACCTTGTTTATTCCAAATCCATTCCGCAGCAATTACAGCTCCTAAAGCAAATCCCTGACGAGAATGTGCCGTGTGAGAAATCTCTATTGTATCAACAGCAGAATTATATTGTACGATATGCGTACCTGGAACATTTTCTATTCTTTTTGCTTCTACTGGGATACTATCTTCTGATTTATCTTCCATAGACCACGTATTATATGATGTTTTTTCTATAATTCCTTCGGCAATTGTAATTGCAGTTCCAGAAGGAGCGTCTAGTTTTTGTGTGTGATGAATTTCTTCCAAATTAACTTGGTATTCATTACGATACTTATTCATCATATTTGCTAAAACTTTGTTTAATTCGAAAAATAAATTTACACCTAAACTAAAGTTAGAAGCATATAAAAATGCTGTATTATTATCAATCGCTAATTGATTTATTTCTTCTTGTTGATCTAACCAACCAGTTGTTCCGCATATTGTTGCAACTTTATTCTCAAGTAATACTTTAAGATTATTATATGCAAATTCTGGAATAGAAAATTCTATAGCAACATCAATATTTTTTAATTCTTCAGGATTAGGAGTTCTAGAAATTTTAAGAGCAACATCATGTCCTCTCTGAATTAAAATTTCTTCTATGGCTTTACCCATTCTTCCATATCCTATTAAAGCAATTCTCATTTTTTAATTAAAATTTTAAATTAAAAGCCAAACCAAAAACTGGCTCTGGCGTCATTTCTCCTTGTATTATTGTTGGTTTAAAAGACATTTCAGAATCGTGTCTAATTGTAAATAAATGTGCATCTACCGTTGCATCTACAACATTTAATAAATAAGCCAATACTGTTAAAGCTACACTATAATCACGTTTTCTTTTAAAATCATCCTGAATAACGGCTAATTGTTCAGGAGTTAAAATCCCCGTAAATTCATTTGGAGTTCCTTCTCGTACTGCAATATAAGCTCTTCTATATCTTTTATATAAATTATTATAATAAATTGTAAAACCTGTACCTGTACCAACTAAACCTAATGCGATAGGAGCTTTTAACCATTTTTTATTGTATAACTGTCCCGCTCCAGGTAAAATTGCAGAATATAAAGAAGCTCGCATTGGACTTTTCTCCATTGTAACTTCTTCGCTAATTTTTACACTATCTTTTATAACTAATGTAGAGTCTATAACAGTTTGAGCAGATGATAAAGTTGACAACGAAACCATTAAGCCAATAAATAATGTTTTAATTCTCATTTAAAAATTTGCTTAATCGTTCAAAATCTTCATCAGAAGTAAAATTTAAAATAATTTTACCTTTTCCATTCTGCGCACGTTTAATTTCTACTTTAGTTTTTAGAGAAGTAGAAATAGAACTTAATGCCTCCTTATATTGTGTTGGTAATTCAACTACTTTTTTAGCAGTTTTATCATCACCTTCTTTTATAGATTTTATTAATTTTTCTGTATCACGAACTGATAGATTATTTTTTACAATCTTCTCATAAATTTCAAATTGTAAATCTGTATCCTCAATTGCAATTAAGGCACGTCCATGTCCCATAGAAATCATTCCATCGCGAATTCCTGTTTGGATGATAGGGTCTAATTTTAATAAACGTAAATAATTTGTAATAGAAGAACGATCTTTTCCGACACGTTTACTTAATTCCTCTTGTGTTAGCTTAATTTCATCAATTAATTGTTGATAAGAAAGCGCTATTTCTATCGCATCTAAATCTTGACGTTGAATATTTTCTACCAACGCCATTTCTAACATTTCTTGATCGTTAGCTAAACGTACGTAAGCTGGAATTGTCTTTTTACCTGCTAATTGAGAAGCACGAAAACGTCTTTCTCCAGAAATTAATTCATATTCACCAGTTGCTTTTTTACGAATAGTAATTGGTTGAATAACGCCCAATGTTTTAATTGAGGCTACTAAATCTTCTAAAGCTTTTTTATCAAAATTTGTTCGAGGTTGCCAAGGATTAGTCGTTATCTTTTCTAAATCAATTTCTAAAATATTACCCACTAATTTACGTGCACCTTCATCTTGTGCAGTTTTTACAGTAGGTTCATCTTTTAAAAGAGCAGATAATCCACGTCCTAAGCGATTATTTTTATTTGGCTTTGCCATTTTTTAAACTGTATCGTTATTATTGATTAAAAATTCACGCGCTAAATTTAGGTAATTTTCAGCACCTTTACTTGCCGCGTCGTACTGAATAATTGTTTCTCCAAAACTTGGAGCTTCAGATAATCGTACATTTCGTGTAATAATTGTTTTAAAAACCATTTGTGGAAAATGATTATTAACTTCCTCTAATACTTGATTAGAAAGACGTAAACGAGAATCATACATAGTTAATAATAAACCTTCTATGTCTAATTCTTTGTTATGATGTTGTTGTATTCCTTTAATTGTATTTAATAATTTCCCTAATCCTTCTAATGCAAAATATTCGCATTGTATAGGAATTATAACCGAATCAGAAGCTGTTAAAGCATTTAAAGTAATTAAACCTAAAGAAGGAGCACAGTCTATTATAATATAATCATACTGATCCTTTACTTCATTTAAAGCAGTTTTCAGCATATACTCTCTGTTATCGTAATCTACAATTTCTATTTCAGCAGCAACTAAGTCCAAGTGCGCTGGCATTAAATCTAGGTTAGGCGATTCTGATTGTAAAATAGCTTCGCTTGCAGCAATTTGATTTTCTAATACTTCATAAGTTCCGACAGAAATTTCATCTAAATCGAAACCTAAACCAGAAGTTGCATTTGCTTGCGGATCTGCATCTATTAATAAAACTTTTTTCTCTAATACTCCTAATGAAGCAGCAAGGTTTAACGAAGTTGTTGTTTTTCCTACGCCACCTTTCTGATTAGCTATAGCAATTATTTTACCCATAATTTACGTTCAAAACGAATTCAAAAATACAATATTTAACATTGCTAAACCTTAAAGAAAAAATAATTTTTTTGAATATGTTAATAAAATTTTAAGAAGCACTTCTATTTAATGCACATATACGTTTAAATTTTAAGAGGATTTATCATCTAAACACGATTAAAAGCATTATATTTGCACCTAACATTTTTATAATTTTTTCAAGAAAAAAGTTGATGAATTTTAACCTTTTATTCAAAAGCGTTGAAAACAGTAAAAGCTTCGACGCCGCTTTAATAACGAATAGAAAAGGAAACAAAAATTATTCTTTTCCGTTATTGCTTCGCAATGTATTTTATGCAATACGTCTGTAATACCCTAAATAATTATCACAATTTTTTTTGAATTATTTAAACACACGTAATATTTATATAGCATAATGAAAACAAAATACATAGATTTAATCACACAATCTTTTGACTTTCCTCAAGATGAATTTGAATTGGATGGAGAGCACTTAAAATTTAATGGAATTGATTTAAAAGCCTTAGTTGAAGAACATGGTACTCCATTAAAATTTACTTATTTGCCAAAAATCTCTGAAAATATACAGAGGGCAAAACATTGGTTTGAAAAAGCCCGTGAAGAATTAAACTATGAAGGCTCATACAATTATTGTTATTGTACAAAGAGCTCACATTTTCGCCATATTCTTGGTGAAGCCTTAAAAAATGATATCCACATAGAAACATCTTCTGCATTCGACATTAATATTGTAGAAAATTTAATTAAAGAAGGTTTAATTAATGAAGATCAATATGTCGTATGTAACGGTTTTAAACGTGAGGAATATGTAGAAAACATAGCTCGTTTAGTAAACAGTGGTCACCGTAAAACAATTACTGTAATTGATAATTACGAAGAAGTAGATCTTTTCTCTGAAGCTATTGAAGGTGATTTCGAAATCGGAATTAGAATTGCATCTGAAGAAGAACCAAAATTCGAATTTTATACTTCTCGTTTAGGAATTGGATATAAAGATATCGTTCCTTTTTACCAAACAATGGTAAAACCTAATGAACGCATAAAACTTAAAATGCTTCATTTCTTTATTAATACTGGAATTAAAGATAATTCTTATTACTGGAACGAATTAACAAAGTGTTTAAAGGTTTATGTAAACCTGAAAAAAGTTTGTCCAGAATTAGATAGTTTAAATATTGGTGGAGGATTTCCTATTAAAAACTCGTTAAGCTTTACATATGATTACGAGTATATGGCAAAAGAAATCTTATTACAAATAAAAACGATTTGTGATGAAGAGGGAATTCCTGTTCCTAATATTTTTACAGAGTTCGGATCATTTACTGTTGGAGAAAGTGGTGGAATTATCTATAAAATACTTTATCAAAAGAAACAAAATGATAAGGAATATTGGGATATGATAGATTCTTCTTTTATGACAACATTACCTGATGCATGGGCTATTTCTAAAAGATTTGTTATGTTGCCTGTTAACCGTTGGTACGACAAGTATGAGCGTGTTTTATTGGGAGGATTAACATGTGATTCTGATGATTATTACAATTCTGAACAACATGTAAATGCAATCTATTTACCAAAATACGATTCTGCAAAACCATTGTATATCGGTTTCTTTAATACAGGTGCTTATCAAGATAATATTAGTGGATTTGGTGGAATTAATCACTGTTTAATTCCGCAACCAAAATATATTTTGATTGATGAGAATTATGAAACCAAAGTATATTCTGAAGAACAAACACATCAAAATGTTTTAGAAACATTAGGATATAAGTAATAGAAAATTTTAAATTAAAAATAAAAAAATAATAAGATGAGTAAAGGACCAATTAGTCAATTCATTGAGCATAATTACAGACACTTTAATGCAGCTGCTTTAGTAGATGCTGCAAAAGGTTATGAAAAACATTTATTAGAAGGAGGAAAGATGTTAATCTCTTTAGGAGGAGCAATGTCTACTGCAGAATTAGGTGTTTCTTTAGCAGAAATGATTCGTCAAGATAAAGTTCAAATTATTTCTTGTACAGGTGCAAACTTAGAAGAAGATGTAATGAATTTAGTTGCACATTCTCATTACAAAAGAATTCCTAATTATAGAGATTTAACACCAGAACAAGAACGTGAATTATTAGATGCTCATTATAATAGAGTAACGGATACTTGTATTCCAGAAGAGGAGGCTTTTCGTCGTTTACAACAACATTTAGAAGATGCTTGGCACGCTGCGGAAGAAAAAGGAGAGCGCTATTTACCACACGAATTTTTATACCAAGTTGTTAATTCAGGTGTTTTAGAGCAGTATTATGAAATTGATCCTAAAGATTCTTGGATTGTAGCAGCTGCAGAAAAAAACTTACCTATTGTTTGTCCAGGATGGGAAGATTCTACAACAGGTAATATTTTTGCTGCAAATGTAATTAAAGGTAACTTACAAGCTTCTACAGTAAAATCTGGTATAGAATACATGATTTACTTAACAGAATGGTACCGTGCAAATTCTGATGGAAAAGGAGTAGGGTTCTTCCAAATTGCTGGTGGAATTTCTGGAGATTTCCCTATTTGTGTTGTTCCTATGATGTACCAAGATTTAGAGTGGGAAGATGTTCCATTTTGGTCATACTTCTGTCAGATTTCTGATTCTACAACTTCTTATGGTTCTTATTCTGGAGCAGTTCCTAATGAGAAAATTACATGGGGGAAATTAGATATTGATACGCCAAAATTTATGATAGAATCTGATGCAACAATTGTAGCTCCATTAATTTTTAGCTATATATTAGGTCATTAATTTTTGATATAACAAATTATAATATAAAAGCTACTTTTTAAGTAGCTTTTATTATTTATTTAAAAAGTAAGACAAATACACTATTAAGATTTATTGTTTTTAATATTTTTTTGTATATTAGTGTTGGTTAGTATTAAATAAGGTTAGATAGGTTAACACCTGTTTATGCATCTTATTAGTATCAACCTATGAAAAAAATACCCTATAGTTTTTTTATTCCTATAGTATATATTCTATATCAACATTATTGTGAAAAAGGAGATTATTTTGCAAACTCTAAAACTGTTTTATATTCTTATAATAATGTATCTGAATCTAATTTCCCTTACCAAATAGTTAGTTTAAAAAAAGTTACAGAAAATAAGGCTGTAAACAATCTTATCCATGAGTCAAATGGTTTTAAGCTCTTAAAAAAAGATCATGAGTTACATGATATTTTATTGAAACCAGAAGATGTAATTGCTGTTGATTCATTAAAAATTATTGAAGATGATGTTGTTTACACAGAATCTCCATCATCTTGTCATTCTCTATCAATCCAATTGGATACACAATTAGATAAAATAAAATCTTTAGAAAAATTAGCAAACATTAGTAATACAGAAGAAGGCTACATGGAAGCTAGAAATATAAAGGTTATAAAACCTTGTGTGTTTGTAGATCCAATTAAACAGCAAAAACAAACGATCATGTTTAGAATAGCAGTTGGTACTGTTGGTTTTGCACATTCGCATACGTTGGGTGGAACAACACGTGGTTTCTATTCTGACGCAGATGTAAAAGTTTTTCTTCAATTGGCATATTTAACCTATGAAAACATTAAAAATGAAAAGATAAAAACATATAGTATTTACGATTTGTATTCTATTTTAATCTATGGAAATCAAATATATTCTATGAAGATTGATAATTTATCGCTCTATAAAAAATTTCACGAAAATGAAAACAATATTAAACTTAGAATGATGAATAGGTTGGATATAATGTATAGAAATGCAGATATTCATTTTAATTTTTTTAAAGATAATTATTACTCATATCCAGACGAAAATAAAGATGCATTAAATGAACTAGGAAGTAAAGTTTTATCAAAAATAGGTGTTAGAATTTATCGTTTAGAAAATTATGATAAGAAGAACAAGACCCCGAGATGGAGGAAGCTGTTGACTAGAGAAAATGGTAATGGTGTATTTGTAAACCCTTGTTAAAAAAAGATATGAAAACAATAAAAATAATTTCAGCCTTATTATTTATTTTAAATAGTGTCCATCAATTAAAAGCTCAACACTTAGATCGTGATGGAACTAGAAAAACATTGTCTACTAGCATATCAGATTTTTTTCCTTTTCCTGGTGTATGGACTGCAGAAAGTGATAATAAAATTATAAAAATTGATTTAAAATTAGATTGGATTTTAATTGATAAAGATGCAATTGTATCAACAAATAAATCGATACCAAATTATAAAATGTTATTAAGTTACCAAGTAATTGATAAGAATAGTAAAACAGTACTTGCAACAGATAAAGATGGAGAAAAAATTTACGATAAATATTCAGTGTGGTCAACCGTAAATATGAATATTTTAGCAGATCCTGTTGATTATCCATTACAATTAATAAATAAAACAAATTTAAATCACAGTTATTCGTTTCAATTAATGGATTATAAAAACTGTTTTACTTATGTTGCTGCAAAATTGACTATACTTCCTTCTAAACCCAATCAACTTATTTGGATAAGTGAAATAATGAATGAAGATAATCAGGACAATGATATGGAGGAATATTTAAACTGTAAAATTATAAATGACAATTCTAAAATGACTATACCCAGTATATTAATTTTTAAAAGAGATAATACTTCATATTAATTAAGCAAATATTTATATGAAAATCAATCACTATCCATTATCTCTACTTTATAATCCTTATCTTTACATCACTAATAACTGATATGAAATTAAGAGATTTACCAGAATTAAAATTGTCTATTTTAGATTTATCACAGAAAGAGAAAGATAAACTTTTATTACGCTTAATTGCGAAAGATGATGTTTTGGTGGAACAATTACATTTTCAGTTATTAGAAGATGGAAGTGACTT
Organism: Chishuiella changwenlii; assembly: GCF_900142565.1. Taxonomy (GTDB): domain Bacteria; phylum Bacteroidota; class Bacteroidia; order Flavobacteriales; family Weeksellaceae; genus Empedobacter; species Empedobacter changwenlii. Next base: position 28,500 of record NZ_FRBH01000005.1, on the reverse strand, counting down.
ACAGAAAAGAATACAAACTGTTTTTCAGAAAATAGATGAGTTGTTTGATGACGCAACTAAATCTATTAATCCTAGAAATATAAATACTGGTCAAAGATTATTATTACTACTTCAAAAATCTCAAAGTGGATTGGTAAATTTCCATAGTCAGATTACAAAAGATAAACTTTCCGAATTTGAGTTGAGAGTTTATATCTTAAAACAATCTTTTGAACGTTTTGGTTTTTTATATGAAGATAAAATGATTGGAACAAATGCTGAAAAACTTTTAAAATATCAGCAAGCCAGATTACAATTAATTACCAAGCTATTTTATCAATTTCATGAAGATGTTCAGTTCGATTATAAGAACGATTTTGATTTTATTTCAACTTTTATTAATGATTTAAGAGGCTAAATGATTGTCTTTTTACTCTTTTTTTAATAAAAATCAAACAAATGTTTAATTAATTATCAAATATTTATTTTCGCTTACTTTATTGTAAGTATTTGTTTTACATTTATAAAGATTTTTAAAATCAACATGAAATATAAAGATTTGCATGATTATAAATATTATTTATAAAAATTATAAATAAATAAAATAATTAGTTCTGTAAAAAACGAACTAACTAATATACATTTGCTCCGTCTTATATTAAAACATTATGAATATAGATAATAATCCATGTAATACAGATCTTTTTTGTTGCTTTAGCGCGCACATAGAAAAGACATATAAATTAGCACCTTTAACTTCTAAGTTGCAAGCTTATATGATTTTAGAATGTAACGAAGAAGGTGTCACATTTGAAGAGTTACTAGACGTTTTTAATGTTAGCAAGAGTTCGTTATCGAACTCAATAAATTTTCTACTATCTACCAATCAAATTGAATACATCAATAAGATTGATTCTCGTAAGAGGTACTTTAGAATGAATGCGAATTATTTGAAAGAAAAATTAGATTTTGTTCATGAAATGATTTCTCAGGATATTATTTACACGAATAGAATAAATGAGTACAAAATGCAAAATAATTCATTTCCAAAAAACTTTAATATGGATATATTAAATGTTTACCTAAATCACCTTAATGAAACAAAGAAAATTTTAAGTGAAACTATAGAAACTATTAATCAAATTCAACTAGAAAATAAATAAGTAATATGAAAAACGTTAACGTTATGATGGTTGGTGCTTTGGCGATAGCATTAAGTTCTTGTGGTAAAAAGGACGATGCAGCTGCACAACAAGCACAAGGTCCAGCTCCATATCCGGTAGTTGATGTACCTACAAAAGTGGTAACTAGTTATGATGAATACCCTACAAATATTCAAGGGATTGTAAATAATGATGTTCGTGCAAAAATCCAAGGATATATAACTGAGGTTTATGTGGATGAAGGTCAATACGTAAAAGCTGGTCAGCCATTATTTAAGTTAGAAACAAATGTTTTAACTCAAAATGCTGATGCATCTAAATCTGCTGTTGGTGCTGCTCAAGCTAGTGTACAAGCTGCACAAGCAAATGTTAGTGCTGCTAAAGCTGCTGTAAATGCTGCACAAGTAGAGGTAAATAAATTGATCCCTTTAGTTCAAAAAAATATTATTAGTAATATTCAATTAGAAACTGCAAAAGCTAATTTAGCAAAAGCAGAAGCTAGTTACAATCAAACTGTTGCAGCATTAGCACAAGCAAAAGCTGGTGTAACACAAGCTAATGCAACATACAAAGGATCACAAGCAAACGTAGACTACTCTGTAGTTCGTGCCCCTGTTAGTGGAGTAGTTGGAGCAATTACATCTCGTCAAGGATCATTAGTTGGTCCAACAGATCAAAGTCCAATTACAGTTGTTTCTAATACAAGTAAAGTTTATGCTTATTTCTCTATGAACGAGAGAGATTATTTAAACTTTATCTCAAAATCTGAAGGAGCAACTTTAAAAGATAAATTAAATAAAATTCCAGCAGTAGAATTAGTTTTAGCAAACGGTGAAATTTATCCTGAAAAAGGAAAAATCCAAACTGTAACTGGTCAAATTAATCCTGTAACAGGAACAATTGATTTCCGTGTAACATTTAATAATGAAGCAAAATTATTAGCTAACGGAAACTCTGGACGTATTCGCGTTCCTAAAACTTATGTAGACGCATTAGTTGTACCATCTGCTGCAACATTCGAGCAACAAGGTTTAACTTATGTTTACAAAGTTAGAAATGATTCTGCTATCGCAACTTCTATTAACGTATTAGATAAAACTAATAATCTTGTAGTAATAAAAGATGGTGTTAAGAAAGGAGAAAAAGTAGTAGCACAAGGAGTAGGTAAATTAAGAGATAAAACTCCAATTAAACCAACACCTGCAAATTTTGATCAAATTGTAGAATCTACAAAAACAATTTTCTAAAATACGAATTGTATGTTAAAAAAGTTTATTGAAAGACCCGTATTATCTACGGTAATTTCTATTATTATATTAATATTGGGTATATTGGGATTGATTATCATTCCAGTAACTCAGTATCCTGATATTGCTCCCGCAACTGTACAGATCACTGCATCTTATCCTGGTGCAAATGCTAAGACAGTTATGGAGTCTGTTGTTATTCCAATAGAAGAGCAAGTAAATGGTGTTGAAGGGATGGATTATATTCAATCTACAGCATCTAATAATGGATCTGCAACAACTACTGTTGTTTTTAAACCAGGAGTAGACGGAGATATTGCACAGGTAAACGTGCAAAACCGTGTTGCTAGAGCAACGCCATTATTACCAGCAGAGGTAACGCGTTCTGGAGTTGTTACACAGAAACAACAAACATCTGCATTGATGTTTACTTCTGTAAGTTCAACAAACCCAAAGTATGACCAAACATATATTCAAAATTACTTGAATATTAATGTTATACCTTCTTTAAAAAGGGTAAGTGGTGTAGGGGATGCAACAGTATTTGGTGCGATGACTTATTCTATGCGTATTTGGTTAAACCCATCTCGTATGGCAAGTTACGGATTAGTTCCTGCTGATGTTTCAGCTGCATTATCTCAAGAATCTTTAGAAGCTGCAGCTGGTGCTTTAGGGCAAAATGCTGGACAATCTTTTGAGTACGCAATTACTTATTCTGGACGTTACAAAACAGAAGATCAGTACCGTAATATCGTAATAAAATCATTAGGTAATGGTCAAGTATTACGTTTACAAGATGTAGCTGATATTGAGTTTGGTGCACAAACTTATTCAAGTACATCTGAAATGAATGGTAACCCATCTGCTGTATTTGCAGTATACCAAACACCAGGATCTAATGCACAAGATATCATTAACAATTTAAGAACTGAACTTGAAAAGGCTTCTAAACAATTCCCAGAAGGAATTACGTATACAATCTTAATGGATACAAATACGTTCTTAGATGCTTCTATTGAGAAAGTAATTCATACAATGATTGAGGCATTTATATTGGTATTTATTGTTGTGTATATCTTCTTACAAGATTTCCGTTCAACATTAGTTCCATTAATTGCTGTACCTGTTTCTATTATTGGTACATTCTTTTTCTTAAATTTAGCAGGTTTCTCATTAAACTTGTTAACGTTATTTGCCTTAGTTCTCGCCATTGGTATTGTGGTGGATGATGCCATTGTTGTTGTGGAAGCTGTTCATGCTAGGATGGAATCTCATCATGAAACACCATTAGATGCAACGAAAAATGCAATGGATGAAATATCTGGAGCCATTATCTCTATTACATTAGTAATGTGTGCGGTATTTGTACCCGTAACATTTATCTCGGGTCCAACAGGAGTTTTCTATAAACAATTTGGTATTACATTAATTGTTTCTATTTTAATTTCTGCATTAAATGCCTTAACATTATCTCCAGCTTTATGTGCATTATTCTTAAAAGCACATGAAGAAGGTGAACGCAAACGTAATTTTGTTCAACGTTTCTTTGATGCTTTCAATACAGCGTTTGATACAATGACAAATAAATATGGAAGATCATTTAAGTTTTTATTCAAACACAAATGGATTTCATTTATAATCATCATTGCATCTGGTTTTGGAATTTACGGAATAGGAAAAATGATGCCATCAGGATTCGTTCCAACAGAGGATAATGGATTTATTATTGGTAATATCGAATTGCCTGCTGGTGCTTCTATGGACCGTGTTTATGAAGTTGAGAGAGAATTTCAACAAAAAATTAAAGACATTCCTGGAGTAGATAAAGCAACAATTATCTCTGGTAACTCTATTATTAATGGTGCGGGATCTAACTACGGTATGATGTTCGTTAAATTAAAACCTTTCGAAGAGCGTACAACAGACGATTTACAGGTAAATACAATTATTGGTAAATTATTTGGGGCTGCTGCTCAAATTCCAGATGCTCAAATGATTTTCTTCCAACCACCAGCAATTCCTGGTTTTGGTATGTCATCTGGTTTCGAGTTAAAATTGATGGATAAAACAGGAGGAGAGATTAATGACTTTAATAAATTCGCTAACGAGTACATTGGAGCATTAATGCAAAGACCTGAGATTTTATATGCTCAATCTTCTTTAAATACTAATTTCCCACAATATGAAATTGATGTAAATATTGAAAGAGCTAAACAATCAGGAGTTTCTGTGAGTTCTATCTTCTCTACATTACAAGGTTATATTGGAGGTTTATATGCAGCAGATTTCACTCGTTTCGGTAAACAATATCGTGTATATATACAAGCTTTACCAGAAGATCGTATTAATGAAATGAGTTTAAATAAAATGTTTGTTAAAACAACAGACGGAACAATGACTCCAGTATCACAATTTGTGACATTAAAAAGAGTATATGGACCTAACTCTGTTAACCGTTTTAACTTATTTACAAATACAAATATTAGTGGTGCTGTAAAACCTGGTTATTCTACAGGGGATGCAATTAATGCGATTAATGAAGTAAATGCACAAACATTATCTCCAAGTTATGGAACAGACTTCGCTGGTTTAACACGTGAAGAGGTTAATGCAGGTTCGCAAACAGTATTAATATTTGCTTTATGTATCGTGTTTGTATACTTTATTTTATCTGCACAGTACGAATCTTACGTTTTACCATTAGCAGTATTATTATCTGTGCCATGTGGTATTATGGGAGCTTACTTATCTCAATGGTTAGCTGGATTAGAAAATAATATTTATTTCCAGATTGCCTTAATCATGTTAGTTGGTTTATTAGCCAAGAATGCGATTTTGATTGTGGAGTTCGCTTTACAAAGACGTGCACACGGAATGAGTATTGTACAAGCTGCGATAGAAGGAGCGAAAGCACGTTTACGTCCAATCTTAATGACATCTTTTGCCTTTATTTTAGGTTTAATGCCATTAGTTGTAGCAACAGGAGTTTCTTCTGCTGGTAACCGTTCTGTTGGTACTGGAGCTGCATTTGGATTATTAATCGGAACAATTTTAGGGGTATTTGTAATTCCAGTATTGTTTGTTATTTTCCAAACATTACAAGAGAAAATTAAGCCAATGAAATTTGACCGTCCACAAGGAGAAGTTGAACATAATAATTCAATCTAATTATGAAAAAGTATAGAATATTAAATATTACTTTAATTGCTGCTGGATTGTTTGCCGTTCAATCATGTTTCGTAGCAAAAGACTATAAACGTCCGGAAGCTGTAGTAAACGAAGCAAACTTTAGAACTGATGTTATCGCTAAAGATAGTGCAAGTGTAGCAACAGTTTCTTGGAAACAGATTTTTAAAGATTCGCAATTACAAACTTTGATTAATCAAGGTTTAGAAAATAACTTAGACATACGTACAGCACTGCAAAATATTGCAGTTGCTGAGGCGTATGCAAAACAAGGAAGAGCTGGTTATTTACCAACTTTAACAATTGGTCCTAAATATAGTTTTAATGAAACTTCTGCTAATACACAATTTGGTGCAATTGCAGGAAAACAATCGTTAAGTCAATATGAACTTTCTGGTGCTTTAAGCTGGGAAGCAGATATTTGGGGAAAAATAAGAAGTAACCAAAGAGGAGTTGCTGCAACATATTTACAAACTGTTGAAGCGCACAAAGCTGTAAAAACTCAAATTGTAGCTTCTATTGCAAATGCTTATTATAAGTTACTAGCATTAGATGAGCAGAAAAGTATTTTAGATCAGACTTTAATTAACCGTGAGCAAAGCTTAGAAACAACAAAAGCTTTAAAAGAAGCTGGTAATGTTACAGAAGTAGCTGTTAACCAAACAGAGGCTCAGTTGTATAATGCAAAGTCTATGTTAGTTGATGTTGAAAACAACATCAAATTAAACGAAAATATTTTAAGTGTTTTACTAGGAGCAACGCCACAAGCAATAACACGTAGTACTTTAGAATCTCAGAACATAGATGCAAAATTATCTGTTGGGGTTCCTGCTCAGTTATTAGAAAATCGTCCTGATGTGAGAGCTGCTGAATTTGGTTTAATAAATTCATTTGAAGGTGTAAATATTGCTAATGCAAGTTTTTATCCATCATTAACAATTTCTGCTACAAGTGGGGTTCAAGGTATTGATATTGATAAACTTTTTGATGCGCAATCTGTTTTTGCTACAATTATAGCAAACCTGACACAACCAATTTTACAGCAACGTAAATTACGTACGCAAAAAGAAGTTGCTTTAGCAAATCAAGAAATTGCATTAATTAATTATAAGAATAAAATATTAACGGCAAGTAAAGAAGTTTCTGATGCTTTATATACGTATGATGCTTCTGTAAAGAAAGCAGAGTATAAGCAAAAAGAATTTCAGTTATACGATCAAGCAATTACATATTCTGAAGAATTGTTAAACTACGGTATGGCAAATTATTTAGAAGTAATTACAGCAAAAGACAATGGTCTTAATGCTGAGCTAAATGTAGTTGATGCTAAGTTAGCTTCTCTTTCTTCTATGGTAGAATTATACCGTGCAGTAGGAGGAGGATGGCAATAACATCTTATTTATCTAGTTTTAATGAAGGCGAACCATTGGTTCGCCTTTTTTTATATAAAACAATAGTAGTTAATGGTTTTAATCTATTGATTACCATTGTATTAAATCTAGTGTTTTATAATTTGTAATTAATCATTCTCAATTTATTGTTACTATATTTGGCAGCAATAAAACTAACCTAAATTTAAATTATATGAATAAAAGTTCATTCTTAGCTTCACTCCTTATTTTATTTTTTGTATTTTCTTGTTCACAAGATGATGGTGTAGATGTTAATGCAAAGCATAATAATAGTAAACCGATAGAAGGAGGTTCTGAAACAAATAAGGATAATTGTACTAAATATCAAGATTGTACTTATACTAATAATAATTAGCGTGAAAATTCTACTGCTAGATCAAATCAGTAATAAAAAGAAAAACCTTTAGTATTTACAATAATGCTTTTATTTAAATTAATTAACAATGTATATCAAGTTGAATTTAATTCAATTTCTCATCGCGTTAAAACATAATCAAGTAAAAGAAATAAAAAATAAAAAAAACCTCGAGAAGTAACTCTCGAGGTTTTATATTTTTTAGTAAAATCTTGTGTTTATAAGATTTTATTCCTTGTTTTAATGAGAATGTACATGCATTGATACGGTAACGTAAGCTAAAATAAAGCCGACGATTATCGATCCGAATTTTTTCAAATTAAATTTATGACCTTCATTTGTTTCAAATAAAATAACAGTCGAAATATGTAAGAATATTCCAGAAACTATAGCGCTCATTTCTAATGAATAATTAGAAATAATAGTATGTTTTCCTAGTAAATATCCAAATGGTGCAGCCAAAGCAAACAATGTCATAAATAAAAATCGTTTAAAATATGATGGCGTATGCTGAGCTAATGAACTGTAGAGTATCATAGAAACAGGAATATTGTGTACAAAAATTGCCCACATAAAATCATTCGAATCAGAAGTTGCAACAGGAATACCTTCTATAATAGAATGTAAAAATAATCCACTAAAAATTCCTACAGGAAATTGTTCTTTCTTATGTAAATGAATATGTCCATGTTCAACCCCTTTACTTATTGTTTCTAGAATATATTGTACTACAACTCCAAATAAGACATATAAACCAATAGAATGATGTTTATCATCAGCTGCTGGATGCCCATAAACTTGTGGTAGAATTTCTAAAACAGTCATGGCTAAAAAATAAGCTCCACTAAACGTTAAAAGTAATTTAGAATTATGCTTGTTTTTTAAAAATAGTTTAGAAAATAGAACCCCAATAATAACACTTGAAATTAGTATAAGACTCTCGATCATTTTTTAAGAATAAGTATTAATCGATCTGAATTCTTTTCATCAAAAGCATCTAAATTATAATTACCAAATTGTTTATCTAATTTAAACCCTTCTTTTTCATATATCTCTTTAAAATCCTTCGCATAAATTAAGCGAACATACTCTTCAAAATGGAAACTTTCTCCTTTGTCTTCAAAATCAATTTCTTTTTTGATGAAGCCATTTTCAATAGATTTTGTAATTTTAAATACAATTCCATCAATTATTTTTTCCTCATAAGGAATCATTTGAGCAACAACTTTTTCAGCATTTAAATAATCAAAAACAAAAATACCTGTCGTTTTCAATTGTTGTTTTACAGCTTCAAAAACTTTAAAATTATCTTGATATTCTTTGAAATAACCAAAACTTGTAAAAAGATTAACAATAACATCAAATTCATTTGGATGATAAACTTCTCGCATATCATGCACTTCAAATTTTAATGTTTCATTTTCAAATTGTTTAGCAAATTCTATACTTGCAGTTGCTAAATCAATTCCTAAAACATCAAATCCTAATTTATTTAAAGTAATAGAGTGTCTTCCTTTTCCACAAGCTAAATCTAATATTTTAGTGTTTGGAGCAAGTTCTAAGTAAGTTGTAATTTTTTTTATAAAATCTTCGGCTTCAGTTAAGCTTCTATTTTTGTATAATATGTGGTAGTATGGCGAGTTAAACCATTTTACAAACCATTGTAAATCCATAAGTTGTTGTTAGTTTTGACATTTAGCACAAGTTCCTGTTATAACGCAATTATAGTTTTGCATCTTATATCCTTGTGGTAAATTAATTATAATATTTTCTTGTAAACAAGTTAATTGATTACATTTGGTACATCGAAAATGAAAATGATCGTGATGATGTTTTGCTTCTTCGCAACAGTTTTTACACATTGCAAAATAATTTACACCGTCATCTGCCACAACTTTGTGCATCATTCCATCTTCGCAGAAACTGTTCAGAATACGATAAATCGTTGCTCTGTCCATTTTCCCTTTTAATTGTGTTTCAATTTGTTCTTGATTGAGTGCAGTAGAACACGAATCGAATAAATCTAAAACAGCTTGTTTTGTTGGTGTATTTCGTCTTTTCATTTCTTAATGCAAATAGTTTGCAATAATACGACTATTCGTTGATATAAAAAAATCCTATCTAATTTTTTTAGATAGGATTACTTGTTATTGTTTCTTCTAACTTAAACGATAGCCTCACACTTTTCTTTTAACCAATTTGTCTCTTTCTCGTCTAATAAAGGTTGTAATTTATCAAAAACGATTTGATGATAGATATTTAACCACATTATTTCATTTTCAGTTAACAGATTAGTATCAATTAATGTTTTATCGATAGGAGCAATTGTGATTGTTTCGAAATTATAAAACTCTCCAAATTCTGTAGTAACTAAAGGTTTAACAACAATTAAATTTTCTATACGAATTCCATATTCACCATCACGGTATAATCCTGGTTCGTTAGAAAGAATCATTCCTGGTTTTAAAGTAACTGCATTTTCTTCCATACGTATACTTTGTGGTCCTTCGTGCACACATAAATAATGACCAATACCATGTCCAGTTCCATGCCCAAAGTTTAAACCATTTTCCCAAAGATCTTTACGTGCCAATACATCTATTTGAGAGCCACGTGTGTTGGCTGGAAAAACAGCCTGAGATAAAGCAATATTACCTTTTAAAACTAAGGTATAATCTGTTTTTTGTTGTTGTGTTGGTTCTCCTAAAATTAAGGTACGTGTTATATCTGTTGTTCCTTCTAAAAATTGAGCACCAGAATCTATTAACAACATTTTGTCTGTTCCAATTTTATAAGCTGTTTCTGGCGTTGCAGAATAATGATTCATTGCACCATGATCTGCATAACCACAAATAGTTCCGAAACTTGGGCCTTTAAAATTTTCTTGTGTAGCTCTGAATTCAATTAATTTCTCAGAAATTGTAACTTCATCAATGTTATTTTGAGCCACGTTTTCCTCTAACCAAATAAAGAATTTTGTTAAGGCAACACCATCTTTAACCATTGCATTTCTGAAACCTTCTAATTCTGTTTCATTTTTTATTGCTTTGAGATTAGTCACAATAGATGTTGCTAATTTTACAGTTGAAGTTGTCGGAATAGTTTCAAATAAAGATTGATTGATTCTATTACCATCAACAAAAACATGTGCTTTATTAGATAGATTTTCTAAATAATTATAGATATCTAAATAGTCTTTTATTTCAATTCCTTGCTCATTTAAAGCAACTATTATTTCGTTAGAAACCTTCTTTTCATCAATAAATAGATAAGCTTTCTCTGTGTCTACAGCTGCATAAGAAATAGCCAATGGATTAAAATTTACATCATTCCCACGAATATTGTATAACCAAGCAATTTCATCTAACGAATTCATAATATAAACATTCGTTTTTGCTTGTTTCATTTCCTTTCTTACTTCAGCAATTTTTTCTGAGGCAGATTTACCAGCGTATTTTACATCAAATAAAAATATAGGATTTTGTGGTAATTCAGCTCTATTTTGCCATGCTTCATCTATTAAATCTAAAGATTTTACATTAATGTTGTTGAAAGTAAAATCATTATAATTTTCTAAAAATGCATTATGAGAAAACATCTGAGGGTTTAATCCTACTGTGTCTCCCTCGTTTAATTGTTGAATAATCCAATCGTTAATAGAAGGAGTTTCTGGCATTTTCATTTTCATCAATTCAAATGTTGTATCTTTTAATTGATCTTCTGCCTGAATAAAATAACGAGAATCTGTCCAAAGAGCGGCTTTTTCTAATGTAACAACAGCAGTCCCTGCAGATCCATTAAAACCAGAAATCCATGTTCTTTCTTTCCATTTATTTGGTAGATATTCGCTTCCATGAGGATCTGTTCCAGGAATTATTGTTGCACTAATTCCATTTTGTTTCATTACTTCTCTTAAGCTAGCAAGACGATCTAAGATTTTTTCCATTTTACGTGAATTCTAAAAAATATTATTGTTTGATAGTCGAAAGGTACAAAGAATACAATGATAAATGTTTAATGAATTGAGAGAAGTTTCGCGTAAAAGAAGGTTATATAAAGTTAAAAAATACCTAAAAAAATGTGAAAATATTAGTTTAATTTATTAATTCATTTCTAAAAAACACTTTTAAAAGTGTTATAAAAATGCTCAAATAGGGATTATTTATTTTAAAAAATAAACCTTCTAAGCATGAGTGAGTTGGTAATAATTTTATTGGACTATTTTTTAATATTTCATACAAAAATTAACAATTTCAGAGTTTCTTAATTTTATCTTAAAATTACAAAACCTCTATTTATGAGTGTTTAGAGTGGCATAATACTTGAAAATTTGCAGATGTAACTTGAGGCAAATAACAAACTAACATCGCTTCTTAAATTTAAACACATGTCAAATACTGTATATCACTCCACCGAGAAAAGTCTTAGTCGATCGAGATTTTTAGATCAACTTTCTTTTAATTCATTAAAGGTTAAAGATTATGTAGTTATTACCAGCACTTTAATAGTTATGGTATTGTCTATTTTTGCTTTTATTTATTTTAAGCCAGATATAGAAAGAATTCACTTTGAACGTATGAGTACGTGGTGGGGAGCAACAATTAATTACATTGCGGTAACCTTACTTGTTTTACAATTAGCATTCCTAGCTTATCTATTATTTCTTTATATAAAATACAAACCAATAAAATCTGTTTCAGACGAGGAATTACCTCTGATTAGTGTAATTGTGCCAGCTTATAATGAAGGTAAGTTAGTATATGAAACACTATTAAGCTTAGCAGAAAGCGATTATCCTAAAGAAAAATTACAGATATTATCTATTGATGATGGAAGTAAAGATGATACTTGGGCGTGGATGTTGAAAGCAAAAGCACTTATAGGAGATCGATTAACGATATATCAGCAACCAAAAAACATGGGTAAAAGACATGCTTTATACAGAGCCTTTAAAGAAGGTAATGGAGAAGTATTTGTTACTGTTGATAGTGATTCTATTGTAAAAGAAGATACATTAAGAATTATGGTTAGTCCATTTGTTGTTAATGAAAAATGTGGTGCTGTTGCAGGAAATGTAAGAGTATTAAACAAACAAGATAGTTTAATTCCTAAAATGCTTAATGTAAGTTTTGTATTTAGTTTTGAATTTGTAAGATCTGCACAAAGTGCAATTGGTTCTGTTTTATGTACACCTGGTGCTTTAGCTGCTTATCGTAGAGACGCTGTAATGAACTGTTTAGAAAACTGGATTAATCAGAAATTTAACGGTAAGCGAAGCGATATTGGAGAAGATAGAGCAATGACCAATATGATTCTTAAACAAGGTTTACATGTGTTGTTTCAGAAAAAGGCTTACGTATACACAAATACACCTGTAGAATATAAAGGTTTGTATAAAATGTTTATTAGATGGGAGAGAAGTAATGTTCGTGAGAATATAATGATGAGTAAATTTGCATTTACAAAATTTAGAGAAGAATCTACAACTGGTTCAAGAATCTTATTAAGTATGCAATGGTTAAAAGTTATTATGGCTTATCCATTAATCTTATTACTTTTTTCTTTTGTCATTACACACCCAATCATATTTTTATGTACAAGTTTAACTGGAGCATTTATTTTCTCTAGTGTACAAATGTTTTTCTATGCAAAAAAATATAATATTTCCGAAGGTTTCTTAGCCTATACGTACAGTATATTTTATTTATTTACTTTATTCTGGATTACACCATATGCTATTGCAACTGCAAGTAGAAGTGGTTGGTTAACTAGAGAATTGCCAACAGCATAGTTGACTTAGTTGAATTTGAATTGAAAACGATTTTTAATTAGATATTATCAAACCTAATTAAAAATCGTTTTTTTTATACGCATTTGTTACATTAATCGATTCCTATTACATTAACAGGAATATGAAATTTAGAAACAACTTTCTTATTTTTTTCTCTTGCAGGAATCCATTTCGGCATTTTTTTTACAATTCTTTCCATTTCTGCTTTTACTTTAGGCTGGTCGCTTCCAGTAACATTTCTTAAAATAGCAGTTCCTTTTTCATCAACATCAATTTCTAAAGATAATTTAAGATTTCCCATAGGAGACAATAGCAATAACTTTTGAGCATCTAAATTAGTTTGTACCCATTGTCTTAATTTTACAACACCACCTTCAAATTGTGCTGGATATGTATTTTCATCAGGCATATCTACAGTTAAATTATCATATTCTAATCCTTTAACTAAATTTCCTTTTGGACTAATAAATACACGATTTATAGCGTATAATGTTTGATCTTTTTTCTTTAAAGTAATTTTAAATGTAAATACACTATCAATCATTTTAAAAGTAGAATTATAATCTTCTAAATCATTTTTATAGCTTTTAATAATTTCTATTTTAGATAAAACAGAATCATTTAAAACTTTTTGAACTTCATATAGTTTTTCTTCTTTATTATTTGGTGATACTGTTTCAATAACTTTAAAATCGATTCCATTTACTGTTAATTTTTCAACTAACTTTTCTTGTGAAAAACCGATAAGACTAAAGAGTAGGAGTGTGATAGAAAAAATAGTTTTCATTACTTTTTTAGTTAGATAAATTAATATTAGATATGTTACTTCTCTATTTTATAAAGATTATTTCTTAGCATTTTCAATCCAAAATATACAATAGGTTTACTATAATAACCAAATATAGTCATTACAACTTCTCAATTTCCTTTATTTCTCGTACTTTTGTAAAAATATTATTTCCTTGGAAAATTTCAGAATGATTGCGAAAACCTTTTTTGGTTTCGAAGAGATATTAGCGCAAGAACTAAAAGCGTTAGGAGCGGCAGATGTAAATATTCAGAACAGAATGGTTGAATTTTACGGAGACTTAGGTTTTATGTACAAAGCAAACTATAGTCTGCGTACAGCATTAAGAATTCAGAAACCAATCCTTACATTTTCTGCAAAAACAGAAGGGCAATTGTATGAAAAATTTAAAAAATTTCATTGGGAAAATCATTTAGATGTCAATCAAACTTTTATGATTGATCCTACTGTGCATTCAGATTACTTTACGCATTCACATTATGCAGCATTAAAAGTAAAAGATGCAATTGTGGATCGTTTTAAAGAAAAAGACGGTAGAAGACCAAGCATTGATAAAGATTCTCCAGATGTGCGTTTTAATCTGCATATTTCACATGATAAAGTAACATTATCTTTAGATTCTTCAGGAGATTCTTTACACAAACGTGGTTATCGCGATGAAACTGGACCTGCACCAATTAACGAGGTTTTAGCAGCTGGTTTATTACAAATTGCTGGTTATGATGGAAAAGGAAATTATTTAGATCCAATGTGTGGTTCTGGTACAATGTTAATAGAAGCAGCTATGATTGCGAATAATATACCACCACAAATTCACCGTAAACATTTTGCTTTTCAGAATTGGCCAGATTATGATGAAACGTTATTTACACAAATAAGAAATACACGTTTAAATCGTATAAAAGAATCTGAATATAAAATTGTTGGATATGAAATTTCTCCAATGATGGTAAAAATTGCTCAATTAAATATTAAATCTGCTGATTTAGAAGATTTTATTGAAATTAGACACCAAGATTTCTTTACATCTAAAAAAGAAATGTTCCCCGTTTTATTAGTTTTTAATCCGCCTTATGATGAGCGAATAGAAAACAATAATCAGGATTTTTATAAACAAATTGGGGATACTCTAAAATCGAGTTATCCAAATACATTGGCTTGGTTTATCACATCAGATTTACAAGCAAAAAAATATGTTGGCTTACGTCCTTCTCGCAAAACAAAAGTATTTAATGGGAAATTAGAATGTGATTTCTTACAATATGAAATGTACGAAGGAAGTAAAAAAACAAAAAATCAAAACTAATAACACGTGAATCAATTTATAAAAGAAATTTGTCAGGATCAAAAAGTTTATCTTTTAACTTCGGATCAAGGCTTTGCTATTTCATATTCTGAGGAATTTGAATACGAAGACGGATCTAATTTAGAAGTTATTTGTTTTTGGTCGAATGCAGATTTAGCTGAGAAAGCAAAACAAAATCAATGGAAAAATCATAAAATAGATTCAATAGATTTGAATACTTTTTTAGAAGAATGGTTATTTGGAATGATTGAAGAAGTTTCGTTGGTTGGAATTAATTTTGATGAAACGTCAAAAGGAGAGGAGGAAAGCCCTTTAGATACTATTTTGATGATTGTACACGAATTAAGAAGAACGAATTTAGACTTTAAATTAAACCATTTTAAGAGTTTAGATGAAATTCACCAAGTAACATTAGAGTTAAAAGAATCATTTAACCAATAATATTCCATTGAACGTAGAAGATTTAAAACTGTCGATTATTATTGCCGTTTACGAACGTCAAGATGAACTAACTGAATTATTATCGAGTTTAACAAAACAAACTGATTCTAATTTTGAAATTATAATTGTAGACGATGGATCTAAAAATACTTTAGATAACGTTTGTGCAAAATTTAATTCTCAATTAAATCTTCATTATTACTATAAAAGTAATTCTGGCCCAGGGAAATCTAGAAATTACGGAATAGAAAAAGCGACAGGAAATTATTTTATTTTCTTAGATTCGGATACTATTATTCCAGCTACTTACATAGCTTCGGTTAAAAATGAATTAACAAATAATTTTGTTGATGCTTTTGGAGGACCGGACGATGCAGATGATTCGTTTACAGATTTGCAAAAAGCAATTACTTTCTCTATGACATCTTTTTTAACGACTGGTGGAATAAGAGGAGGAAAGAAACAAATAGGAAAATTCCAACCAAGAAGTTTTAATATGGGACTTTCTAAAGCTGCTTATCAAAAAACTGGAGGTTTCGCAGATTTACGAATTGGTGAAGATCCCGATTTATCTATGCGTTTATGGGAAAATGGTTTTGAAACTAGATTGTTTCAAGATTCTAAAGTTATTCATAAAAGAAGAACATCTTTAAAAAAGTTTGCAAAACAAGTGTATCAATTTGGAGTGGCTCGTCCTATTCTTAATCAACGACATCCAAAATATATAAAACCAACATTTTGGTTTCCAAGTTTATTTTTTGTCGGAACTTTAATAGCATTATTATCCTATGCATTTAGTTTATTTTTCGAAGGTAATTTGCAATTTATTTTACAAACTCCATTTGTTTTATGGCTGATTTATTTGTTTATGATTTTCTTACTTTCTACAATACGATTTAGTTCTGCAATTGTAGGGTTGTTATCTATACAAACCACATTAATTCAGTTTTTTAATTATGGTTATGGATTTTTAGAAAGTCAATTTAAATTAAATATTTTAAAGAAGAATCCTAAGAAAAGCTTCCCAAGTCATTTTCATATAGATTAAAAAAACTCAAAAAATAAACCCGTAATTATAGTATTACGGGTTTTATATTTTTAACTGTTATGTTGAGTTTATTGAAACATTTTATAAAACGCTTTGTTATTCTTCGACTGGCTCAGAATTAATAAAAATTATAACAGATTGTAGTAAAAACATTATTATAATTAAAAATTATAAGCATAACCTAAATTAACAGATCCAATATTGTTTCCATTTTTTGACATTCCTTTATAACTTAAATATAATTCAGACTTTTTAAAATCTAACCCTACTTTTGGTTGAAAATAAAAAGCTCCTGTCTCATCACCTCCATCTAAGAAAAAAGCGTAACCAAGGTCAGTTCCAATAAAAAAATCATTTGCAATATTAAATTTTGCAGTAGCAGCCAAAGGAATAATCTGAACATCTTTAATATCAGAATTAAAAGTATAGCCCCAGTATGAAGCAGATACAGTTTTTCCAAAATAATTAGAAAAACCTGTTGTAATACCTAATTCTGTAATGTTGTTTAATTTCCATAGATAGGCGACATCAATACCAAGATTAAAAGAGTAATTATCACTTAATTTTCCTACAGGAAAACCTAAATGTGTTCCTGCTTTAAAATGACCTTCTTGCGCATTAACATTAGATAAGCTAATAAATAGTAATGCAACATATAATAAAATTTTCTTCATTTTCTTAAATTTCTAACCAAGTAATAGTATACGTTCTAGTTACATTTCCATTATTCGTAATTTCATACTCTGTATTATTTAATTTTTTTATACTAAAATTAAATTGAGTATCATTTCCATCACCTCCACAGCCTAAAACATTTTTAAATGTAACAATGATTCGTGGAGAATAACTAGATTCGCTACTTTTAATAGGTTCTATAGTATACTCTGCCGATTTATCTCTTGCGATACCACCTGTTAAAACAACAGAACCATCTGAACTCATGAAACTTGAAATCATATTTCTTCCGCAATTATTTGTACTGGTAATATTAAAATTTGAATTACTGAAAACTTGAGGATTATTAATAATAATACTTTCTCCACTCTTAATGGTTTTATTTGTTCTAAACTTTCTTGCTGTAAAATCTTTTATTATTTTTTCATTTACAATACCATTAGATGATATTGTAAGCACTTTTTCGTCATTTTCCCCATCTCCTCTGTTTGCAATACGAAGATTTCCATTGATGTCTAGAGTAGCTTGAGGATTTTCTGTTCCTATTCCGACTTGAGCTGTAGCTATAGCATTAGTTAATAAAATTAATGCTACAGAAAAAAATAATTTCTTTTTCATAAATATATAGGTTTGTAATATTCTTTATTTAAATAACACACCTATACATAATGATTGCATGATATAATTAGCCTATAAATTTGTTATTTATAGATTTACGTAAATAGATAGGTAGTTAAAATTAAATATGATTCCTGTCTTAACAATATTTATGCCAAAATGTTTTTAATGAAAAAAAATGATATAAATATAGCTTTAATAAGCTTTTATGAGATTTTTTAAAATTAAGTAGTTTAAAAAATGATTAGGATAAATATTTTTATTAAGAATAAATCTAACTAACTGATTAACCTTTTACGATATTAATTGATAATTAGTTTAAAATTTTTGTTTTAATTTTTAGGAAAGAATAGGATAGGTGGTTTTGATATTAATTTTTGTTTTGATTAATTACCTTAATAATATTCTTGTTAAAAGATGCTATATTATCTTCTAAAACCGAGAAAAACTCTTTATCAGCATTTTCTATGGCAGTTAAAGCTTTTTGTAAAACAATAGCTCCGCTATCTGTTAGCTTTATAACTTTAGCTCTTGTATCAGTTAAATGTTCTTCTCTGCTAATAAACTTCTTTTCTTCTAATGTTCTTAAAACTTTAGAAACCATCATTCTATCAGCATTACCTTGATTAGCAATATCTACTTGTGTTACTTGATCATTTTCTCTGGATAACCAGCCTAATGCTGCAAGTAGTACAAATTGAGTTTGTGTGATATTTAATGGATCTAAGACTTTCTTTTGCTTACGTTGCCATAAGGTAGTTAATTGCCCCAGTAAATAACCAGGACTTTCTTCTGGAGACGAAAACTGAAATTCAATTTCCTTACTCATAATTATATTTCGTTTAAAAATGTTAGTTTATAACCATCTATATCTTGTACATGGAATGCTTTTCCAAAAGGCGTTTCGATTATTGGACCAATATTTTGTATTTGATCTTCTATATATTTGTTTCTTAATTCATCTACGTTTTCTTCTACAGCAAACCAAAGTGCAACACCAACTCCTAATTCTCTTTCTTCTAACGCTTCTAATGGAGTTCTAATGGCAAAACTTGCTTGTCCTTTGTTATATTTGAAAACGCATGCATGTGGATTTTCATTATCTATTTCAAAACCTAATTTTTCGACATAGAAATCTCTTGATGCTTTTAAATCTTTTACTTGTAATGATGCAAATGTTAGTTGTTTCATATTATTTATATTTTTGTTGTTGCAAATATAATATATACGACAACATTATGCAAAATAATTGAATTAAATCTTTTTATACTTTAATGATAAGCTATTTGTAACAACACTAACACTACTTAAAGCCATTGCTGCACCAGCTAGCATAGGATTAAGTAAGAAACCATTTATTGGATATAAAATTCCTGCGGCAATTGGAATTCCGATCAAATTATAAATAAATGCCCA
The DNA here is from genome assembly GCF_900142565.1 of Chishuiella changwenlii. Taxonomy (GTDB): domain Bacteria; phylum Bacteroidota; class Bacteroidia; order Flavobacteriales; family Weeksellaceae; genus Empedobacter; species Empedobacter changwenlii. Next base: position 9,055 of record NZ_FRBH01000005.1, on the reverse strand, counting down.
GAATAAATTCTGATGAATTGTTTTTACAGTTTGCTTAGATAAATTTATTGCGTGAACAATTTTGGTTAAATCACCACCAATTATAGTTATTTGAGCAACATCTATAGCAATATCAGAACCATTTCCCATCGCAATGGATACATCTGCTTGTGCTAAAGCGGCACTATCATTTATTCCATCACCAACCATTGCTACAATTTTACCTTTCTGTTGTAAATCTTTTATAATTTGTAGCTTGTCATTTGGTAAAGCATTGGCTACAATTTTATCTATTTCAACTTCTTTAGCTATAGCATTAGCAGAAAATTCATTATCACCAGTTACCATAAAAACTTCAATTCCTTTTTGATGGAATAACTTAATCGCTTCTTTAGAACTTGCTTTTACTTCATCAGAAATACCAATTAAACCCAATACTTTTTCATCGTTACCAAAGAAAGAAATCGTATAATTTTTAGCAGAAAACTGCTCTATAATTTCATTTATTTTTCTATCTTTTGTAAGGTTTAATTCATCACTCCAGCTCGTTTTACCTATATAATAATTTTTATTTAAGTAATTTGATTTTAAACCTTTACCCGATATGTTTTCAACTTTTAATTCAATGTTATTTTCTTGCTCTCCAATAAAGTCTACAACAGATTTAGCTAAAGGATGAGTAGAGTTTTTTTCGATATGATAAAGAATATTCTGATAAGATTCATCTATCCAAATTAACTCCTGTACTTTTGGTTTTCCTTGTGTTATAGTTCCTGTTTTATCTAAAATAATAGTGTCTATTTTTTTTGCTTGTTCTAAGCTTTCGGCATTTTTAATTAAAATTCCTTTTTCCGCACCTTTTCCCATTCCAACCATAATTGCAGTTGGTGTTGCTAAACCTAATGCACATGGACATGCTATAACTAATACCGTTATCATAGACAAAAGTGCCATAGTAAATGCGTTTTCAGTTCCTAAAATCATCCAAGTAATAAAAGTTAAAACTGCAATGATTAATACAATTGGAACAAAAATTCCTGCAATTTTATCTACTGTTTTTTGTACAGGCGCTTTACTTCCTTGGGCATTTTTTACAGACTGAATAATTTGTGCTAATAAAGTTTCTTTACCAACCTTAAGTGCTTTGTATTGAATAACCGAATTCTGATTAATTGTTCCAGAGAATACATTTTGATTAATTCCTTTTTCAACAGGAATAGGCTCTCCTGTAAGAGAACTTTCGTCTATAAAAGATTCTCCTTTGATTACTATTCCATCTACAGCAATTTTATCGCCTGGTTTAGCTAACAGTATATCATTTATTTGTACATCTTCTATAGACGTTTCAATATGTTGATCGTTTTTTATAACGATAACTGTTTTAGGTTGTAAACCAATCAGTTTCTTTATAGCTTCTGTTGTATTTCCTTTTGCGCGTTCCTCTAATAATTTACCAATTAAAACAAAAACAATAATTAGTCCAGCAGCTTCAAAATAAGGATGAGCATGCAAACCTTTATTATGCCAATATGTGGGAAATAAAGTATTAAACACACTAAAAATATAGGCAACACTTGTACTAAGAGCAACAAGTGTATCCATATTTGCAGATTTATTTTTTAACTGTCTTAGTGCTCCTACAAAAAATTGTTGTCCAAAAATAAATAGAATAGGAGTGGAAAGTGCCCACATAATATAGTTTGCATAAGGCATATTCATAAAAAACATTCCTATTACAAATAATGGAATACCAAAAACTAAAGAGAAAAGTACATTGTTTTTCAGGATCTGATAACCTTCTTTATTGTATCTTTCTAAATCTTCATCTTTACTTTTATCCTCATCTATTACTAAATCATAACCAACCTCAATTAAAGAGTCTTTTAATTTTTCTGGAGAAGTTAACGTTGGAATAAATTCAATTTTTCCAATTCCGTTTCCATAATTCACTTCTGCATTAACAACCCCTAATTGTCTTTTTAGGTTTGCTTGAGAGCTGCTTGCACAAGATGCACATGTCATATTAAGAACAGGAAAGGATTTTTCTACAGAATCTATTTTATAATTATTTTGTTTAAGGAATTCGTAAACTTTAGAAGATGCTTTAGCAAGCTTTTTAGCTGATAAATGAATTACTTTAGAATCTAAGTCAACGGAATAAGATTCTATATTTTCTAGATTAGCTAAAAAATTCTGAATTTTATCTACATCACCAGATGCTAAGTTAATTATTGGTATATTTAATTGTGTATTATTCATTCTACTATTTTCTAGTTCAAATTTCGGAATAATAATATTGTGTATCGTTATATAATTATAATTTCTATTTACATTATTTAAATTAATTCCAGATTATAAGATATAAGACTAAAAGTGAAAAGATATATGTTCTTAAGTTGATGCGTATTTAAGCCATTTTGTAAGATTGAGTTTGTATAAAACTTAGACTTTTACTCCTGAACATTCTCACTTGTTATAAATAAAAAAAGACTGTTTCACCAGTGTGAGACAGTCTTTTTTGTTTTATTTTATAAATGAGAGTTTATAACCACTCGTCATCATCTTCTGAATCTTCTAATTCTGCATCAATAAATTGAATATAGAATGCTACAACTTCACGTTTTTCATTGTAACCAAAATAAGCAGGGTAAACACCTTCTCCAAAACCAGCTTGGAAAATTGGAGATTTATACTCCGTTCCTGGAATTGTCCAGTTTAACCAATCTCCTTCTTCTGACTGGTATTTAGGATTATTTTTTGCATTCTCTACAAATAACTCATTAAAATAGTCATCATAAAGATTTACATCATTTCCTTTATTTTCAAATTCATCAATAAATTTCACAAAAGACTCCTTTGCTTCAGCATCAACAATAGTAGCTAAACCACTTTCTATTGCAAAACCAAAATATTCACCTTCTTGTAATTCTTCAATTAATTCGATTCCTTTCATTGCTTCTTCGTAACGAACTGGTTTTTCGTTTGTAAAAGCAATTTTAATACAACCAATTAAGTTTTCTACATCACCATCGTCTTCATATTTTACAATACTTGCAGAAACTGGGAAATTCCCTTTTGGAGTTTCTATAAAATATGGATCTTTATCCATTGCTAAGTATTCTCCTAATGGATCATTCACAAAGATTTTTCCAGATGGAAGAGAAACTTCTCCTAAACTGATTTGATCAATCTCAACTCCACCAATTTCTTTATTTGTAAAATATTTTTCTAAATCGTTAGGTGCTAAAGTAAATTCTCTTTTAGCTTCCCAAGTTTTTAACCATTCTGCTGTTGGCTGCATAGCTTATTTTTTTATTTGAAACAAAAATACGTTAATTATTAATAGAAATCTTGTTTTTATTTGTTAGTGATAGGTTAATATTTGGTGTTTTGAAATTAGAAATTTGAATTTTGTCTGATTGAGTGTTTTAGCATCATGTAATACTAAAATAACATTTCGACTAAGCTCAATATAACAAAGAAGACAAACTAAACTAGAAGAGTTTATTACATCAAGTGTCATGTTGAACTTGTTTCAACATCGCATCTAGTAAAAATCAATCTCACTACTAAAATCTAATATCTCAAATCTAATATCTCAAATCTAATTTACTATCTCAATTTTCTATTTAATTCCATTTTATCACTATCACTTTTATATTTTAAAATACTAACTAAATCTTCTTCAGTAAGTAAGTTTTGTTTATAATAGTTGATTAAAATAGATTCTATTTTATTAAATTCTGTTGATGTTTTTTGTAAAAAGTAAACTTCTATAAACTTATTAGCTTTTGTTTTAAGTGTAAGTAAATTATCAACTCCGTTAGAACCCTCAGGATGATCGAATTCTCCAAACTCTTTTATTTTTTTCCCTTTATAATCATCGTTATCTATTAAAATAGAGTATAAGTCTTTTACGGAATAAAAATCGTTATTAATAGCAATACCATCATTAGAAAAAGTTAATTTACCATCAAAACCACCTTTTAAATCATTGGTAGGTTTTTTAAAATAGCCATTTAAATAAGCTACCAATGTTGCTAAAACTCCAACAAAAATATAGTAGTAAGTTTTATTTTTAAAGATTTCTAATTCTAACATTACAAAACTTATAACCGAAACAGCTAAAAAAGATAAGACAACTTTTACAAATTTCATTGTATCTCTTTTCGGTTTAGCAGGTATAAAAATTTCAAAACTATATTTATCCATGTGCTATTTCTTTTCGAACCCTACTTAAACTTTCTGGTGTAATTCCTAGATACGATGCAATCATCCATTGTGGAATACGATTTAATTGATTAGGATATAAACGCATAAACTCTAAATATCTAGTTTTTGCAGTTGCTCCCAATAATAAATTAATTCTGTCTTGTAAACTACGTACATGATTCTGAACAAGCTTGTTTTGAGCTGCTAAATAATCAGGATTTAAGCTTGAAATTAAATTGGTTAATTTCTCATTTAATAGAATAACTTTTGAATCTTCTATTGCCTGAATGTAAAACTTAGATTGTTGTTTGCAAAAAGCACTGTTTCTGTCACTTACAATCCAATTTTCTGTTCCAAATTGTAGAACATGTTCTTTTCCATTCTCATCTATTGTATAGGAACGAATTACACCAGATTCTACAAAGTAATAGTCTTCTGAGTATTCACCCGGAACCATAATAAATTCGTTTTTTTTAACTTGCTTTTCTACCAAAGTATTCTCTATTATTTCCCAACTTTCATCAGAGAAATTAATAATACTTTGTAAATGTTTCTTATAATTTTCCATTACTTTAATAATAGTATCAAACAAATTTACACATTTATAAAGATAAATAATGTAATAAATTTTATTACATTTTATAATCGTAGTATATTTGCAATGTAAAATTATTGTAATGAGTAATTTAAGATTTGCAACTGCAATACATATTTTAGTTTTAACCGAAAAATTTAAAAATCAATTAATTACATCAGAATTTATTGCTGGAAGCATCAATATAAATCCTGTTGTGGTTAGACGTGAAATTAAATTTTTAAGAGAAGCTGGATTAATTGGAGCAAAAAAAGGGAAAGAAGGGGGATGCTTTTTGGCTAAAGATCCGAATGATATTTTAATTGGAGATGTTTATAGAATCGTTAATCAAGAGAATACTTTTGCTAAATTAAATCAAACGAATCCTATTTGTCCTATTGGAAAACAAATGAATGAGAACTTAGAAGATTTATTTAATAAAGCAGAAAGAGATTTAATTAGTTCATTAAATAAGAAAACTTTAAAAGAGTTTTCTAACGAGTTTGAATAATTGAATAACAGTATATTTTACAATATGATAAACGGTAAATAATTGATTATTAAAACAAAATGTTTAACATTATAATTGTTAAAGTATTAAAAAAGAACAATAATATACTTTAAAAAAAAATCATTTGGTACGGTTTATGAATTTAGACAAGTAAATCTAAAAAAAATGAAGTTGTCAATAGGTATAGGATTTGTTCTTATAAGTTTAGGATTGATTTCTCTTTGTTACTTTTTGAATTTTGAAATATTTTTTAATCAAATACTTGGTTTATTTTTTATTTTATCAGGTTTGTTTTTTGCATACTTAGGATTAAAATTCATTTTTGCATATTCCAATTATAACCGATTAATTAAAAAAGGGTTTAAAGTTAAAGCTCATATTACCGAAATTAAAAGAACATTATTAGGAGAAGGAAATTTGCCAGATTATGTTATAGAAGTTTTCTACAAACATCCAGATAATCAAAAAATATATCATACTGAATTTGAGTATTTTGGAGATGTGAATAGTAATAACTTGCTAAAGAAAGGAAAAGAAGTAGATATTTTGATAGATCCTCAGGATCCTGAAAATATTTATTATGAAAGTTTATAAATTCTAAAGCCATCAATAGTTTGATGGCTTTCTTTTTTAATTAAAAAACAACAATTTTTATTCAGTAAAAATTGTTGTTTTCAAATATATTTCAATTATCAGTATAAGTTATTTATTTTAAATGATCTAACAACATTTCTGCTGTTGCAGGATTTGTAGCTAAAGGAATATTATGTACATCGCATAATCTTAATAGCATATTTACATCTGGCTCGTGTGGGTGTTTTCCCATTGGATCGCGAAAAAAGAAAACCATATTCGTTTTTCCTTCAACAACGCGAGCAGCTATTTGAGCATCACCACCAAGAGGACCAGAAAGATAGCGTGTAACTTTTAAGCCTGTTTGTTCTGCATATTTACCAGTTGTACCAGTTGCAATAAATGTAATATTATTCTTACTTAATGCTTCTTTATGTCTCATTAAGAAGTTTACCATTTCTGCTTTTTTTCCATCGTGGGCAATTAATGCTATTTCCATATATTTTTTAATTAAAATCGAAAATCTTACTTTTGTACAAATTTAGTTGAACATTCTTAAATATGAGAATGTTTTAGCATTTATTAAATAGTAAAAAAACTATGAAATTTAACTTACTTACAGTAAATGAAGTTATAAAATTAACAGATGATTCTGTACAAATTAGTTTTGAAATTCCTGAAGATTTACAAAATGATTATAACTTTTTACCTGGACAATATATAACACTTAACATAAATGGAGAACGTAGAGATTATTCATTATGTGTTTCTCCTAACGATAAAAAATGGAGCATAGGAGTAAAGGCTCAGCCAAATGGTAATATTTCTAATTATTTATTTAATACCATAAAAGTAGGTGATCAATTAGAAGTTTCTACACCAAGTGGTCGTTTTACAATACCTACAAAACCAAACGAAAAAAGAACACTTTTAGCTTTTACTGCTGGTAGTGGAATTACTCCAATTATGAGTATGTTGGAGTTTACTTTACAAACAGAAGAATGGGTAAATTTTCATCTGTTTTATGTAAATAGAGATGAAAACTCTGTGATGTTTAAAGAGCGATTAACAGCACTTAAACAACAATATCCGAATAATATTTTTATTCATCATTTTTATACACGACAAGACCAAGATGATTTTATTTACAATGGTCGTATTGATGAGAAAAAATTCGATTTAATTTTAAATCAACTTGTTGATATTAACGAGGTAGATGAAACAATGATATGTGGTCCAGAAGAAATGATTTTAACTTTAGCAAAGAAAATCAATGAAGCTGGAATTATTGAAAAACATATTCATTTCGAAATGTTTAATCCATCAATAAAAACTGAAAACATCTTCACAAAACACGACGAAGGTGCACAAACAGTTCAAGTTACTGTTACATTAGACGGTGAAACTTCTGAAGTAACATGGGACAGAGGTAAAAATTTAATTGATACTTTATTAGAAGCTGATATAGACGCACCATATTCATGTAAAGGAGGTGTTTGTTCTTCTTGTATGTGTAAAGTAACAGAGGGAGAAGTGCATACGGGTGATAACTTTGTATTAACTGATTCTGATTACGAAGAAGGGATGACTTTAGCTTGTATTTCTCGTCCAAAAACAGCTACATTATCAATAGATTTTGATGATGTTTAAATGAAATAATAAAATTATTATATATAAAAAATCCAGCTAAAAAGCTGGATTTTTTTATTCTTCTTTAAACATATTTTTAAATGAAATAAACTCTCTACCTGGGAGAATTAAATTAAGTATAACTCCAATTATAGAAGATAAAGCCATTCCTTCTAAAGAGAATAAATCTCCTATATGTATTGCAGCTCCACCAATACCTATAATTAAAATAACAGATGATATGATTAAGTTTCTTTTTATCTTAAAGTCTACATTATTTTCAATCAACATTCTTAATCCGCTAGAAGCTATAATACCAAATAATAAGATAGAAACACCACCCATTACTGGAGTTGGAATTGTGCTTAATAATGCCGATATTTTTCCACAAAATCCGAACAAAATAGCAAGACAAGCTGCACCAATAAAAACATATATACTAAAAGCTCTTGTAATGGCTAATACACCAATATTTTCTCCGTAAGTTGTGCTAGGAGGTCCTCCTAAACAAGCTGCAACCATTGTTGCTAAGCCATCTCCGAACATAGAACGATCTAATCCTGGATCTTCTATTAAATCTTTATTTACTACTTTACTTAATACCAATTGGTGGCCTATATGTTCTGCAATTGGTACAATTGTAACAGGAATCATTAAAAATATAACGTACCAAGAAAGGGCAGGAGTGTAATCTAAAAATGGAATAGTAAAATCTGGAACCGTTAACCAATTAGCTTCTATAACAGGCTGTAAATCTACAACTCCCATAGCAATAGAAAATAAATAACCACCAATTATTCCAACTAGAATAGGTATAACGCTTAAAAAACCTTTGCTAAAAATCGCTGTAATAATTGTAATAAATAAAGTTATAAATCCAATTGTTACATATGTTAAATCATATTCATTACTTGGGTTATTCATTACCATTTTTATTGCTGTAGAAGCCAATCCAAGACCAATAACCATAATAACTGGTCCAACAACAATTGGTGGTAAAAGTTTCATTAACCATTTTGTACCAGCTTTTGCTATAATTAAGGCTACAAACGAGTAGGTTAATCCAACTAAAAAGCTACCAACTAAGAAGCTTCCAAAAGCAATTTCACTATTCGGATTTGCTTCTAAAGCTTTTAAAGTAATGATTGGATTTATAAAGGCAAATGATGATCCTAAGTAAGATGGAACTTTTCCTTTGGTAATAAGAATAAAAATTAATGTTCCAATACCACTAGAAATTAAAGCAATCGCAGGACTCATTCCTGTAAGTGCTGGTACCAAAACTGTTGCGCCAAACATGGCAAAAAGATGTTGAATGCTTAATAAAATACCTTGTCCAATTTTAGGTTTTTCATTAATAGCTAAAACTATTTTTTGATTATTTTCTTGGTTCATGCGGCAAAGTTAAGTTTAAAATATAATATGGTAACGATTCAAATTACTTAAGATAAATTTATATCGATGGGAAAGTTGATTATTATAAAGTTCAATAGTCTTATTTAACATAATATATATTATAGTATTAATATTTTGTAAGAAATATTAATACAAATAACTTTTATTATGTTAAATAGAAG
>NZ_FRBH01000002.1 GCF_900142565.1 Chishuiella changwenlii | reverse complement strand
TTCCTATTATAAGGTATTAATCCAAATTTCTCTGGGCTATCCCCTTCAGTAGGGCAAGTTGCATACGCGTTACGCACCCGTGCGCCGGTCTCTATCTCCCGAAAGAAATATACCCCTCGGCTTGCATGTGTTAGGCCTCCCGCTAGCGTTCATCCTGAGCCAGGATCAAACTCTCCATTGTAAATAATTTTTTTTGGTAATTTAATACCTGTGTTTTTACAACTTCGAATTTCCTATAGCTCCATTATTCAAGGATTGACTAATTTCGTATCGGCTTTATTTCTTCTGTCTATATTTTAAATTTCAAATGAACTTCTCGTTTCATCACTCACTTCGTTTCTCTGTCTCTGTAAGCGGTTGCAAAGGTAATTAATATTTTTAAACCACAAAATATTTTTTAAAACATTTTAAAACTTTTTTTCTTTTATAAATCTCAGTCATTACAACCTCAACCATCAAAAAAAAGCCCGTTAAAACTAACATTACTGCTTTACTATTTCAATTCCTACAATACTACTCTTCTTTCGTATTGGGAGTGCAAATATACAACTCAATATTCCGTTTTTCCAAATCAACTTTACAATTAATTTACATTTTTAGCCTAACTAACTGAATAACCGTAAAATATTTTTTGAACTTTTTTGAAAATAGATACGAGATGGGAGATTTAAGATGGGAAAATAGGTAATGATGCTTCGACAGTCATGACAAAACAAGCCTTATATCTTATAGTCTTACATCTTAAAACTAAAATCTAACTTCTATATTATTTAATCGCAAAGAGCACAAAGATTACGCAGAGAGCACTAAGTAAACCTTACTCCTTATAAACTTACATCTTAAAAACTAAACTCTAGTTTCCAACTTCTAAGCTCGAGATTAAATGACCTGATTATTTTGTGAAACCAACTTCCCAAAAAAGTTGGCTTCGCAAAATACTTTGAGTTTAACAACTCGAAAAAAAAGCAACCAATAAGGTTGCTTCGTATTCAATATTATTTTTTCTTTTTCTTAAACCACCATACTAAGAAACCTGTTATTGGCAATGAAGCTCCTATAAGTGTTACGAGAAAGTAGATTGTTCTTCCGAAAAGTCCTGCGAAAGAGCCAATGTGTAAATCGTAATTTAATTTCACAACTTTTCCTGCAAAATCGGCATCTTTAAATTCTTTTGCATAAACTGATTCATCAACTAGTTTTTTACCAGAATTTCTATCGTAAGAAGCCATCTTCATATCATAAAATTTACGATGAGATTTATACATAAAGATTGATATTGGAGAAACTGAATCTTTTGGAATTGTAAAATAGTAACCTTTTAGATTAGAATCTTTGGTTGCATCTTCCCATGATATCTGCATCATATCTGGAAGTTTTGCTGGATTATAGTTTGTCGTATCTGATTTTAATTCTTGTGATTTTTCTATTGATTTCCCCATTGATGTTGACCAATATAAAAATTTATTGAACCAAGGTAAACCATAATACATTCCAGTAATAGAAATAAGTAGCAAGATGATTAATGAATAAAATCCTAAAACATTATGCAAATCGTAATTTAATCGTTTTGTTTTTGCTCCCCATTTTATTGTGAAACTTTGCTTTTTTATTGCTTTTGTCCATTTCTTTGGCCACCACAATACCAATCCTGTGAAAAGTGTGATTGCAAATATTAAAGTACTATAGTTAATAATAGGTCTTCCTATTTCTCTTGGTAGCCACAATGTACGATGTCCGCGTAGAGACCAACTAAAAAAATCGAACTCTTTTTGAAAAGATGGTCGTTTTATAATTTCGCTCGTATATGGATTAACATACATTAGATAACCAGAGTTTCGCTCTCCAAAACCTATTACTGCTGCTTGCCCAGTTGGTCGCCATATAAAAGTAGCTTGTTGATCTGGGTATGTTTGTTTTGCAAGAAGATAAAGCTCACTTGGTGTTTTAATTGGAGTATTCTGATCTTTTACAACAAATTCTGGATGGAGTAAATCTGTGATTTCGTCTTTAAAAGATAATATTCCTCCTGTAATGGCTATAATAACGATAATTATTCCAGAAAATAAGCCCAGCCACAAATGTAGCCAGGCTGATATTCGATAGAATAAACTTCTTTGATTTCCTTTTTTCTTAACTTTATTCTGTCTTGTATTCATTTTTCTTTATTAAAATGTATAGGCTAAGTTTACTTTGAATCCTATTGGATTAACAACTCTCCAACCATAGTGAGAATATCCCCAAGCTCCTGGATAGAAACCTACATAATTGTAACGGTCTGTTACATTATTTACAAGTAATGATATTTGGTAATTATTCTTTTGGTAAGACATACCTAAATCGATAGAAAATAAATCGTCTGGTAAGAATTTATGATCTTTTACAACTGGCCAAACAGCTCTTTTAGCTTGATATTCGTAACCAGCAGAAAAACCTAAACCTTCTAGTTCTCCTTCTGCAATTGTATATTTTATCCAAGCATTAGAAATATGACGAGCTGTTCCATATAACATTCCTCCTATTTTTGTAGGATCATTATCTTTTGTGATTTTAGCATCTGTATAAGCATAATTGAACATTATATTCCAATTCTTGTTAATAGAACCGTTTAAATCGAACTCGATTCCTTTTGAAACTGCTTCTCCAGATTGTTCTGACATTCCAGGAAATTCAGCTCCAGCAGATGTTAATATATTCGTTTTTGTAAGATGGTATGCCGTTAAATTCGTCATTAATCTACCTCCGAACCATGTTTTCTTAACTCCAATTTCTTTGTTTTTACCTTTTGATGGATCCGCAGCTCCACCACCAACTAAAACACCAACTTGCTCTTCGAATGTTTCATCGTATAATGCATAAGCTGTGAAAGTAGGCGTTATTAGACCTGTTACACTAAAACGAGGTGTAAATGCATTATTTTTTACTTGTCTTCCTTGACTAGCAGCTGATTCTTTATTTGTAGATGTATAACGAACTCCAGCAGCAATTCTTAATTTATCTTCTAAGAAACGTACCTCATCTTGAATATGAAACGATGTGTAAGAATAGTTAGAAAGATACATTGCTCCACGTTCTCTAAGTGATTTTGAACGGTCATAAGTAGGAAGCATATCTTTTGTAAGGTTACCGTAAATAGGATTGTAGATATTAAAAATAACTTCTCCTTTATCATTTGTAGGTAATTTTCCTGAAGGATCTTTTATTGTTCCTGCAATAGACCAGTCTGCAACATAGAATTTTTTCCCCATGTCTACTCCTGCTAATATATTATGATTTACAGAACCTGTTTTAAATTTTCCTCTTGTAAAAACCTGACCAACTGTAGATGTATTTAAAGCATCACCAATACTTAAATTTCTAATTACATCTCCTTTTTTAGGTCCTGATTTTGTATCTGGTAAATTATCTGCTAATGCAATTGTATTAAATGACGCATACAATGAAGAACCTTCCATTTCTGAACGGATATATCCGAATTGTGCTGTTAATAACCAATCTGCATTAAAATTATGATTTAAAGTTCCATAAACATTATGTTCCCAAGATCTTGTAGGATCTACGATAGGATCACTGAATGTAAATGATTTTTTGATATCTCTAAAACCATCAATACCATAAATATATTTTGAGAAACCTCCTGCAAAATTATTTTGAGAGTAGATATACTCAACTGTTACATTTGTATCGTCAGAAATATTATACTTTAAAGATGGATTAACAACAAACTGTTCATTTTCTGTGTATTGTTGTACATTTCCTTTTTTAGTTCCCATTAAGTTTAATCTACCTAATAGTTTTCCATCTTTAGATAATGTTTGATCTATATCTGCAGTTGCACGGTATAAATTATAACTACCCAATGTCATTTGAACCGTTTTCTTATTGTTCCCCATTGGTTTTTTAGTCACAATATTATAGAATCCTCCTGGGCGTGTATTTCCCATCATGAACCCTGCAGGTCCTTTTACAAACTCTACTCTATCTACAAAAGACATATCTTCTCTTAATGGACCAAAGCTTCCGCTTACATCCATCCCGTTACGTAAGTTAGAAGCTTGGAAACCTCTTACGGCAATTCCTACACTTCCTTCTTCTTGGTGAAGAATTGTTCTTACACCACTAACATTTCTTGATAAACCTTCTGCAGAAGTAAAAATCATTTGGTCGTTTAATAAACGTTGATCTATTACTTGAATATTTTGAGGCGTAACCAATAAACTTTCTCCTAAACGTAATGTAGAAGATGGGATTGTTGTTCGATTAGCAATTACATTTGCTGTTGACAATTCGTATGAATTTGATTTTGTGAAATTGTACGTTATTTTCTCATCTCCATCTATTTTAAAAGAATAAGAATCTACAATTTCTAAATCGTCAATATTAATATAGTAAGAACCTGAAGAAAGATTCTCAAACTTATACTCTCCTAAACTGTTTGTGTATGTAGTTTGTTCTCCTTCATTCAAAACAACTTTTGCATTTGCTACAGCTTTATTATCTTTATCTGTAACTTTTCCGTTTATGCTTCCATTGTTCTGCGCCCAAGCCATTGCTGGTAATACGATTAACCCTAGCAATATTTTCTTCTTTAACATATTAGTTATTTGGATTTAGTTTAATTAAATTTACAGCGCAAAATTAATCTTAATCAGATTTAAAAAATTTAGAATTAAGTATAAAAACGTTTGAATATGGGAGCCGTAGAAAACTATTCTACATTGGAGAAGGAGATTTTTAATTTTTTAAGTCAAGACAAAGAAAATTATTTAAAGAATGAATTATGTGAATTTCATATAGATAAGATATTTTCGAATTCAGATTTTATTATTCACGAATACAAATATCTATTTAGTAAAGATCATACATTAAAATTTGTAACAACTACTAGTAAATATATTGAAGTAGCATTTATCTTTAACGATCAAACGATAGAAGATAAGATAAATGACAAAAAAAATACTTATCTGCCTAACCACAATTACATCTATTATACACCAAATGGAGTTGACGTTGAAATTTATTACAAGAAAGATGTAACCTATCGTAATTTAGACATTTATGTTGCAACCGATTACTTTAACGAGTTTCTACAGAAAACAAATTATATAAAATCATTTGTTACTTCTATTACGAAAGAAAAATTTACACGATTAATTGAAGATGGAATTCCTATTTCTCCACAAATGTTACATACGATATCAGAAATAAGAGAATGTAATTTAACCGGAATACCAAAGGAATACTTTATGAAGTCTCGTATTATGTATTTACTCCAATTAATTTTTGAATGGATTGAAGAGAATAAATCTTTTTCTTTTAGTAATAATTCATCACAACTAAAAAATACAGATATTAATACATTACATGATATACATAATTTTATAGAGCATAATCCTAAAACATATTATACCATAGAGCAACTCTCAGATCAATTTGCTATAAATGAATTTAAATTAAAGAAAGGTTTTAAAGAGTTATTTGGAATGGGAATTTTTCAATTCTCTACACAAATACACATGAAATACGCTCTTCACTTGCTAAAATATTCTGATTTGTCTATTAAAGAAATTGCTTATAAAACTGGTTATTCTTCTCCGTCTGCTTTTTCTGTGGCATTTAAAAAAGAATGTGGAACAAGTCCCAATAAAATGAGAAATCACTCTACAGAATAATCAGATAAAATATTTTTTAAATCATTTATTGCTTCTGTAGCTTTCTTCTGTATTTGAATTATAGATGGATTATTATTTAACTCTGTTGGATCTACATATATTACAGGAGCATTATTTTTAGTATAATCTACTAAAGATGCAGCAGGATAAACTTGTAAAGATGTTCCTATAACGATTAATATATCTGCTTGTAATACCTCATCTATTGCAGTTTCCATCATCGGAACCATTTCTCCGAACCATACAATGTGTGGACGAAGTTGATAACCATCTTCTGCAAAATCTCCTATATTAATATCGTTACTCCAATCAACAACTACAGTTTCATTATACTCACTTCTTGCTTTTCTTAATTCTCCATGTAAATGAATAATTTTAGATGAATTTGCTCTCTCATGCAAATCGTCTACATTTTGAGTTATAATTGTTACATCGAAATAATTTTCTAAATCTTTTAGAAAATGATGAGCCAAATTAGGTTCTACTTCAAGCAATTGACGTCTTCGCTTATTATAAAAATCTTGAACTAATGATGGATTTCTATGATAACCTTCTATAGATGCAACTTCCATAATATCATGATTTTCCCATAAACCATTCGAATCTCTAAAAGTAGAAATTCCACTTTCTGCGCTTATACCAGCACCTGTTAGCACAACAATTTTCTTTTTCATTAGTTTAAATTTTTCACACTAAATATATTCATAAGTTTTGAGAAAATTAAAATTAACCTCTATCTAAGTTAGCTTTAATATTTTTAGGGCGCTCCCTACGGGCGGGCTTTTTGTTACAATCTTTTTTGATGATTAAATTTTTCGAATTTGAAAAAAAAGGATTTTCACTACAATCCCTAGCGCAATGGAAATTTAAACTTACTCCAATAAAAAAGTGTAACTCCATTAGAAGTTACACTTTTACCGCTTTTTAAAATTTAAATTGAGAAATTTTGGTAATTACTTTAAATTCTTTAATTCATCAATTTTCACCAAACATATTATTCCAAAGGTTACAAACATTGTTAATGTTAAAATTGCTGCATTTATTATCATAATCTATTTTTTTACTATGATAAATTTACGATAGTCGTATTGTAAAAAGTTATAAAAAGCACATGAAATAAGTTATAACTATCTTATTTTTAATGAGTAAAATTTATTTATAAAAAATAAAAAAGAGCCTTGATTGTGATAGTCAAGGCTCTCTTCAACTAAAAGTTAAAATAAGCGATAATTAATTGCTCACTTATAAAGCAATCTCTTAGTTATAAACAAACAGCATACCATTTTAATAATCAATACTTTAATCATCATTTCACAACAAACAACTTTGCGACAAGGATCGCAACGGTATCCTTTTGTGGAGCGATCTAGCGAGCAAAAGATAAAGTGTAGAGCCTGGCTGTCGCCCAATTAATAAAATTTTTACAGTAATAAAAAAAGCAGTCTTAAAAAGACTGCTTTTGTATTTATCTATCTAAAATATGAGTTTTAGAAAGTGTATTTATTTTCTGCAATAATAAAATCTGCAATTTCAGTTTTTAAGTTTACTACGTTCGGGTATTCATTGTAACGAGTAAATCTTCTTAAACCAGACAACATCATACGTTGTTCGTCTCCTTCTGTAAACGAAATAATTCCACGAGTTGCTTCTGTTTTAATAATCTCTACAGATTTAAATAATTGTAATTCTACTAATTTAACTGCATTCTTCGCAGCATCTGCTCCTTTTGTACTTGCTATTTTCTCTGCACGTAATAAAGCTGATTCTACCATATAAATTTCTTGCATAATATGAGAAGCTGCAATAATTAATTGTTGGTGTTGCTCTAATTCTGCACCAAATTTTTGTAAAGCAGATCCAGCAACCATAAAGAAAGCTTTTTTCAAGTTCTCTATAATTTCTTTTTCTTGTGCAAAAAGTTCTGTATAATCTGGAATATCAAAAGATGGAATTGACATTAACTCGTTTGCAACATTCATTGCTGGTGACATTAAATCCAATTGTCCTTTGAACGCTCTTTTTACTAACATTGATACACATAATAATGTATTAATCTCGTTTGTACCTTCGTAAATTCTAGAAATACGAGCATCTCTCCAAGCTGCTTCCATTGGCATTTCTTTAGAATATCCCATTCCTCCATAAATTTGTATTCCTTGATCTGCTGCTACTTGAGCTGCATCGGAAATCCAAACTTTTAAGATAGAAGCTTCGATTGCATATTCTTCGATACCTTTTAGTTCTGCTTCTGCATGAGACATTCCTTTAGCAACATTATCTGCAATTGCATTTTCTACATCTTTTGCAGCACGATAAGCTCCTGCTTCTGATGTAAATGTAGCTACAGCCATATCTGCTAACTTTTCTTTAATTGCTCCGAATGTGTTAATAGAAGTATTAAACTGTTTACGCTCTGCAGCATATTGTAACGAGTTATCTAAAATTCTACGTTGAGCATCTAAACATGCCGCACCCAATTTGATTCGGCCTACGTTTAATGCATTCATTGCAATTTTAAATCCTCCGTTTCTTTCTCCTAATAAGTTTTCTACTGGAACACGAACTTCATTTAAGAAAACTTGACGAGTGGATGAAGAAACAATTCCTAATTTATCTTCTTCTTCTCCTAAAGAGAATCCTTCACCTGCTTTATCTTTTTCTAAGATAAAACCTGTAATGTTTTTATCATCGTCTATACGTGCAAAAACAATAAATAACTCTGCAAAACCTGCATTTGTTATCCACATTTTTTGTCCAGTGATAATATATTCTTTACCGTCCTCTGATAATACAGCTTTTGTTTTTCCAGAGTTTGCATCCGAACCTGCTTCTGGCTCTGTTAAACAGTAAGAAGCAAACCATTCTCCTGATGCTAATTTTGGTAAATATTTTTGTTTTTGTTCTTCTGTACCATATAAAGTAATTGGCATTGTTCCAATTCCTGTATGCGCTCCGAAAGCTGTTGCTAATGATCCTGTTGCTCCAGAAATATAATCACAAACTAACATTGTTGTAGAGAATCCCATTCCCATTCCACCATATTCTTCTGGAACAGAAATTCCTAACAAACCTAATTCACCAATTTTACGCATTAATTCTTCGATTAAGGCATAATCTTTTTTCTCTATTTGGTGTTTGTTTGGTACAACTTCTTTATCTATGAATTCTTTTGCTGATTCTAAAATCATTTTTTGTTCTTCAGATAAATCTTCGAACGTAAAAACGTCGTTGTAAGAGGCATTTTTTATTAAATATTCACCTCCAATAAGTCTATTTGGATTTGTTGACATAGTTTTATTTTTTTGTTTAGATACTAGATATTAGTATTGAGATGTTAGATATTAGGTTCTAGATTTAAAAAATCTTACATCTTATTTCTTACATCTCAAATCTCTTTTTTATTTTAAATACTCAAAAACAGAAGCAGCACCTTGTCCAGTTCCTACACACATAGTCACCATACCATATTTTGCTTTTCTTGCTTCCATTTCATGTAATAATTGAACCGTTAATTTTGTTCCTGAACATCCTAGTGGATGTCCTAATGCAATTGCACCACCATTAACATTTACAATGTCTGAATTTAAATTTAACTCGCGTGTTATTGCAACAGATTGCGATGCAAACGCTTCATTTAATTCGAACAAATCAATATCACTTTGCTTTAATCCCGCTTGTTCTAATGCTTTTGGAATTGCAAATAAAGGTCCCATTCCCATAATACGAGGTGCTAAACCTACTGTTGCATAAGATACTAAACGAGCTACTGGCTCTAGTCCTAATTCTTTTACCATGTCTTCTGACATTACCATTACAAATGCAGCACCATCTGACATTTGAGAAGAATTACCTGCTGTAACAGATCCTCCTTGTGCAAATACTGGACGTAATTTTGCTAAACCTTCTAATGATGTATCTCGACGTGGACCTTCGTCTTGTTTGAATGTTATTTTTTTTGTTTGAATTTTCTCTTTTTCATCCAAAAAATTATAATCTACCTCAACAGGAACAATTTGAGAATCGAACTTACCTTCTGCTAAAGCTTTTAATGCTTTTTGATGCGAATTGAATGCAAATTTATCTTGATCTTCTCTCGAAACTTTATATTCATTGGCTACTGCTTCTGCAGTTAATCCCATTCCCCAGTAATAGTCTGGATTGTCTTTTGCCATATTGGTTTCTGGAATTGGTTTATAACCTCCCATTGGAATATATGACATAGACTCTGCTCCTCCTGCAATTATACATTCTGCCATTCCTGTTCTAATTTTTGCTGCAGCTAAGGCTATAGCTTCAGAACCTGATGCACAGTAACGATTTACTGTAACTCCTGGAACTTTATCTGTGCTTAATCCCATTAATGAGATTAAACGTGCCATGTTTAATCCTTGTTCCGCTTCTGGCATTGCACAACCAACTATTAAATCGTCGATACGTGCTGGATCTAATGTTGGATAATCCTCCATTAATCTTCTAAGAACTGTTGCTGCTAACTCATCTGGACGAGTAAAACGTAAAGTTCCTTTTGGTGCTTTACCTACAGCTGTTCTATATCCTGTAACAATATATGCTTGTTTCATTTTTTTATTTTTTTAAAGTATTATGTACGATGTAAAAAGTATAAAGTATTTTAAACTAAACTTTGCGCCAGTTTTATCAACATATTTTGAATATATTTTAATTCACTTAATAACTCTTCCGATATATTTTCTTGAATAAAATTTAAATCTTTCGATAATATTATCTGACATTCTAATTCAAATGATGATCCTAATGCAATATTTAAAAAATTAGCAAATTGAGCATTTGAGTTTCTTCCTGCACCCTCTGCTATATTAGAAGGAATTGAAATACAAGATCTTCTTATTTGAGAAGTTAACCCGTAAATTTCACTAGAAGGAAAATTTGACGTAATCTCATAAAATTTCTTTGTAAAACCCATTGATTTTTGCCAAACTAATAACTCTTTAAAATTATGCATACAGTACTTTTTACATATTACGTTTTACATTTTACAACCTAATTTCTCAACGGTTTCCCTGTTTTCAACATGTGTTGAATACGCTCTAATGTTTTTCTTTCTCCACATAATGATAAAAAGACTTCTCTTTCTAAATCTAATAAGTATTGTTCTGATACTTCTGTCGCTTCAGATAAATTACCTCCAGTCATTACATAACCTAATTTATTAGCAATTAAACGATCGTGATCAGAAGCATAACGACCAGCAACTAATTGATCCGTTCCTACATAGAACATCCCTTGTGCTTCTCGCCCTAATACTTTTACTTTCTGTGGAATTGGTTGTGTATAACCAGCATCTGCCATAATAATTGCATGTTTCTTTGCTTCTGCAATTTGACGATCTTTATCTACAACAATAATATCTTGGTCACGAATGATTCCCATGTTTTTAGCTTCGTAAGCAGAAGTCGCAACTTTTGCCATAGCTATATTCATAAAGTTATCACGTAAATGATTTGTCTTAACATCATCTGCCAACATATTTTTAGCCGAACGTAAAGCAAATTCTTTCGATCCACCTCCACCAGGGATAAGACCTACACCCACTTCAACTAAACCAATATATGTTTCTGCAGCTGCAACAACTTTATCTGCATGCATTGTCATTTCACAACCACCACCAAGTGACATTCCGTGAGGAGCAACCACTACTGGTATAGATGAATAACGAACACGCATCATGGTATCTTGGAACATTTTAATTGCCATGTTCAACTCCCACCAATCTTGTTCAGCAGCCATCATCATAATCATAGCTAAATTGGCACCAACAGAAAAATTATCTGCTTGATTACCTATAACTAAACCTTTGTGATCTTTTTCTGCAAGTTCTATCGCTTTATTAATTCCTTGTAAAACACCACCTCCTAAAGAGTTCATTTTAGAACGGAATTCTAAATTGATGATACCGTCTCCTAAATCTTGAATTGATGCTTCTTTATTCGACCAAATTTCATTTGTTTTACGAATGTTATCTAAAATGATAAACGCATCTTGACCTGGAATAGGCTCGAATTGTTTAGAGTTTTGATTGTAAAATAATTTTTTACCATCTTCTAATTTATAGAAAGAATCTGCACCAGAACTAGCCAATTCTTTTACCCAATCCGCTACTTGAAAACCTTCAGATTCAACTAAATCAATTCCTTTTTGTAATCCAACATAATCCCATGTTTCAAATGGTCCATATTTCCAAGCATAACCTGTACGAATTGCATCGTCTATTGGATAAAATACATCTGTAATTTCTGGAACACGTTGAGAAACGTATGCAAATAATGAAGCAAAATGTTTACGAATTAAATCTCCTGCTTTACCAGAATCTTTTAATAAAGTTGCTAATTTATTTTTTGTAGAACCTGCTTGTTTTGCCGCTTCTACAGCGTTCACTTTTGCTCTTTCTAATGGACGATATTCTAGCGTATCTAGATTTAAAGCAAAACGATTCGTATTTCCTTCTTTATCTACTTCTTTGTAGTAAAATCCTTTTTTTGTTTTATCTCCAAGAAATTTATTCTCAATTAAAAAATCTAAAAACTTAGAATCTTTTAACTCTTGAATCATTTGATCTCCTGTCGTATTTTGTTGTAAACCTTTAGTTACATTGTAAGCAGTATCTAAACCTACTAAATCTCCTAACTTAAATGTTCCAGTTTTTGGTCTTCCTAAAATAGAACCTGTTAAAGTATCAGCTTCTTCTATTGTTAAACCAAGCTCTTGTGTTAATTCCATAATCTTTGCCATAGAATAAACACCAATTCTGTTTCCTATGAAACCTGGAGTGTCTTTACATAAAACTGGTGTTTTTCCTAAAAACAAAGAAGCATAATGCTTAAAGAAATCTACAACTTCTTGATTTGTTTTTGGACCTGGGATAACTTCAAATAACTTTAAATAACGTGGCGGATTAAAGAAATGCGTTCCACAGAAATGCTTCTGAAAATCTTCTGATCTTCCTTCTGACATTAAATGAATTGGAATACCTGAAGTGTTAGAAGTAATTAATGTTCCTGGTTTTCTTAACGCATCAACTTTTTCGAACATCGCTTGTTTAATGTCTAAACGTTCGATAATAACTTCAATTACCCAATCAGAGTTTTTAATCTTCTCTAAATCGTCATCAAAATTACCAACAGTAATACGAGAAGCAAATGCCTTATCGTAAATTGGAGATGGATTACTTTTTAATGCAAAATCTAAATGAGATTGAGCTGTTCTATTACGAACAACTTTATCATCCAAAGTTAATCCTTTCGCTTGCTCTTGTGGTGTAAGCTCGCGTGGAACCATATCTAGCATTAGGACCTGAACTCCGATATTTGCAAAATGACATGCAATTCCAGAACCCATTACCCCAGAACCTAATACGGTTACATGTTTAACGTGTCTTCTCATAATTGTTTTTAAATATTTTTTTGTCTGATATTAATTGATTGATTCTATATACAACTTCTAAGAAAATTTCCATTTTCTCTGGTTCAATATGTTGTTTAATTGCTTCATTAAATTGTAAAACAAAGTCTTTCGAAATATCTCTCATCTTTAACCCTTCTTTGGTTAATGTGATTAAAACACTTCTCCCGTCTACTGGATTAGACTTTCTTATTATAAAACCTCTTTCTTCAAGGTTTTTTAATGTTCGAGATAAACTTGTGGGCTCTATTCCCATTTTAGGACCTAATGACGTACTTGGTGTACCACCTTTAGGATCTATAGATAATAATGTAAATGCATACACCATTGTAGAATCGTAAACTCCTGCTTGTTCATTGTACATCTTCTGAACAGAGAGCCACGTTGAGCGTAATAAGTAATCTATTGTTAAATCTTCTCTTAACATATTTTTTAATGCGTGTATGACAAATATACATGTTTTTTTATTATGCAAGCATAATATTAATTTAAATTTATCTTATTTAAATATTAAATTTCAATTCATTATTAAATTATTAGACACAATATTAATACCATAAATTATAGCGCAAAAAATAAGGTTGTTTAAGCTTCTAAGTAGAGCTATCAACAATAAACAACACGCTTTTTATATATAAAACAGTTTTAAAAGAACTTAATTGAACTATAAAATAGATTGAAGAAATAAATTATAACAAAGAAGTAATGAACAAATACTAACTTGGTATCTTATAATTTTATATCTTTAAATATACTTATAAACGAAAGTGTTACGAAATAATAAACTGAATATAGTTAAGGCATAGACTTAAGTATATTCAATAATAGAAAATAGAAACACTATCAATAATATGTATAATATTGTTTAATGATTATAAATAAATAAGATGATTGAATCTCTTTTCATCTGCATACATTCGTAGAAAATTTAAATACTTCTTATGGAATCGAGTCACACGATGAAAAAAGTAACGGCCGCGTCTCTATTAATCGCATTTGGAATCATTTACGGTGATATAGGTACAAGTCCGCTATATGTAATGAAAGCGATAATTGGTGAGAATCGTGAGATAGAAGAAAGCATTGTTTACGGAGGTGTATCTTGTATTTTTTGGACTTTGTTTTTTCAAACTTCTATAAAATACGTTTGGTTAACATTAAAAGCCGACAATGATGGTGAAGGAGGTATTTTTTCTCTTTACTCTTTAATCAAAAAGAAAGGTAAAAATTTAATTATTCCAACAATTATTGGAGCATCCGCATTAATTGCAGATGGTGTCATAACACCTCCTGTATCTGTTTCATCGGCAGTTGAAGGACTTCGAATGTTAGATGGCTTAGAACATTTACCCACAATTCCTATTGTTATTGTAATCTTATCCCTTTTATTCTTTTTCCAACGTTTTGGTACAGATAAAGTTGGTAAAATATTTGGTCCCTTTATGGTACTTTGGTTTACTATGTTATTTGGATTAGGTATTTTACATATTGTACACCACCCTGGAATTATAAAGGCATTAAACCCTTATTATGCGTATAATCTTTTAACTAACTATCCACATGGATTCTGGATTTTAGGTGCTGTTTTTCTTTGTACAACTGGAGCAGAAGCACTTTATTCTGATTTAGGACACTGTGGAAGAAAGAATATCAGAATAAGCTGGATTTATGTAAAAATTTGTTTAGTTACAAATTACTTAGGACAAGCAGCTTGGTTAATGCACCAAGAATCTCCTATTTTAGGAGGTAGAAATCCTTTCTATGAAATGATGCCAGATTGGTTCCTAATCCCTGGAATTTGTATTGCAACTGGTGCTGCAATCATTGCATCTCAAGCTTTAATTACAGGATCATTTACATTAATTAATGAAGCAATTAACCTTGGTTACTGGCCAAGAACATTAATTATTCAGCCAAACGAACATAAAAGTCAAGTATATATTCCGACTATAAATTTTATGTTATGGGCAGGATGCGTTTTTATTGTTTTATATTTTAGAGACTCTTCTCACATGGAAGCTGCATATGGTTTAGCAATCACGGTGACCATGTTAATGACAACTTTCCTATTATCCTATTACCTCAACTATTACACAAACCTCAACAAGGTTTTCATTGTTTTAATTTTAGGAATTTTTGTTTCAATAGAGACTTCGTTCTTTATTGCAAATGTTGTGAAGTTTGTTGAAGGAGGATATTTAGCATTATTAATGGGGTGGTTATTCTTTGTAATCATGTATTGTAGTTTCTATGGTAAAATATTAAATTCTAGAAATCTAGAGTTCGTTAAAATAAGACGATATGCCAACACATTAACAGAATTAAGTGAAGATAAAACAGTGAATAAATTTTCGACGTTCTTATTTTACTTAACGAAGTCTACGAATGTTAAAACAGTTGAAAAATATAGTATTCAATCTATTTTAAATAAACGCCCTAAGCGTGCAGATGTTTATTGGTTTGTTAATTTAAATAGAGATAGTGAACCTTATACATTAAACTATAAGATTACTCCTATAGTTGATGAAAAGATATACCGATTAACTTTTAATATCGGATTCCGTGTTCAGCCTAAAACAGAACAATACATTAAGAAAGTTATTAATGACATGTATCTAAATGGTGAATTACAATTAAAATATTTAAGTCCTTGTTTAAAAAAATATAATCAAGATCCTGATATGAAATTTGTTTTAATTGAAAAATTCCCTTCAATCGAGACAAAATTAAGTATGAAAGAGTTCTTTACTTTAAAAATTTATTACATCTTAAAGAAAATAGAATTCAATATTCCGAAATCGTTTGGGATAGAAAAAAACGATGTCATCGTAGAACACATCCCGCTTTATGTCCATAAAGATAACCTAGAAGGATTAACAAGAATAGAATAATTACAAAAGCCTAAAAATATTTTTTAGGCTTTTTTTAGTTAAAATAAACATCAATTAAATTGATTTTCAATTAGTATCAAAAAAAATTTATTAAATTTAACCTAATCAAATAAAACTAATTTTAATAAACACTATTTATTATGTTTGAAATTTATAAGGACAAAGCAGGAGAATTTCGTTTCCGATTAAAAGCTAAAAATGGACAAAACATTTTAGCAAGCGAAGGATACAAGCAAAAAGCAAGTTGTGAGAATGGTATAGAATCTGTTCGCAAAAATTCGCAAGATGATTCTAAATATGATTTAAAGCAAGGAACTTCTGGAAAGTGGCATTTTAATTTAAAGGCTACTAATGGACAAGTTATAGGAACAAGTCAGTCTTATGAATCAGAATCTGGTGCTAAAAATGGTATCGCTTCTGTTAAAACAAATGCGCCAGACGCATCAGTAAAAGAAATTGAAGAGTAGAAGAAACTTCTATAAAAAGCTGAAGCCTTGGATAAACCAAGGCTTTCAACCTAATTAACACTAATATGAATTAACACTAAAAACTTATGAAGTAAAATAATGTTCAACTTTATTTAAGATGCGATCTAAGCATCCAAGCAGTTTTTTGATGTTGCTCTAACAAGCCAACTAAGAAATCTGAAGTTGCAATATCTTTATATTCTTCAATTTCTACTACAGCTCCCGTTAAAAAGTTAATAATAACTTCATAATCGTGAAGCAAATCAGCAATAAAACTTAAACTATCTTTGTTTTCAGTTTTTCTTGCTTCTGATAAATGAGTTAACTGCAAATACTCACTCATCGTTGCAGGTGCGTATACATCTTTCTGACGTATTTTCTCTGCTACATCGTCAATTACAATTTGTAATTCATTGTATATTGACTCGAAATAGACATGAATTGTTTGGAAATCTGGTCCTTCAACATTCCAATGTGCATTTCTTGTTTTTAAATATAAAATATGCTCATCTGCTAATAATTTAATTAAAATATCAGCAATTTTTTGCTTTCTTTCTGGCGATAATAAACTCATTTTGTTTTGTTTTTATATTACTAATTTCGATTGTTATTGTTGATACAAATTTCAATCCAAAAAAATAATCTTCAAAAGATTTACAAAACCAAAAATCTATTCTATTATTATTAAAAACTATTGAAAGATTAGAATTATTATCTTTCACATGGCAAAACTATAGTAGAATATTCAATAAATCTATTTCTAAACGTTAAAAATTATTTAAAGTACAGCCAAAAAAAATTAACATACATATCATCTTCCTATTTTCCATCTTAATGAGTTTAAGAATATGTTTTTATAAGCTTTTACAAATCAAATTATTGATAAGTGTATATTGTACAACTCAAAAATAATTATAATTTTGTGTTCAATAAAATAGTTTTGAAAAAGGTTTCTATTAAAGATGTTGCAAACTTAGCGAATGTATCCATTGCATCTGTATCTTATGTTTTAAATAAGATGCCGAATAATCGTATTAGCGAAAGTACTGCAAATCGTATTAAAGAAGCAGCTGAAAAATTAAATTATAGACCGAATAAAATTGCAAAAAGCTTAAAAACAAATCAGTCGAAGATTTTAGGACTGATTGTAGCTGACATTGCGAATCCGTTTTTTGGTAAAATTGCGAAAATATTAGAGGAAGAAGCTTTAAAAATTGGTTACACAATTATCATTGGAAGTTCTGGAGAAAATAACGAGAAGTTTGATAAATTAATCAATTTCTTTATTGATCAACAAGTTGATGGTCTTATTTTAGCTCCTGTTGAAAACAGTGAAAAAAGCTTTTTAAAGTTAAATCAGGAAAAGTTTCCTTATATAATTTTAGATAGAAATTTGGATGGAATAAATTCAAATGGAATAAAAATTAACAATGAAGAAATTTCTTTTGAAGTAACTAACACACTAATAAAAAAAGGCTCTAAAAAACCTTTATTAGTTTCTTACGAAACAACTCTTGGTAATTTACTAGAGAGAGATTTTGGTTTTTATAAAGCGATTAAAGAAAATAATATTAAAGAATTAGAAAGTATAAAAGTTAAGATAGACGATATTCAGAAAGATGTTTATGCAGGATTAGATAAACATTTTAATGGAGATAATAAACCTGATTCTATTTTCTTTACAAGTAATAAATTAGCATTTTCTGGTTTAAAATATTTATTAAAACGAAATATAAATATTCCTGAAGAGCTACAAGTTATTGCATTCGACGAATCTGAAGCGTATGAGTTATTTCCTGTTGAAATTTCGTATGTAAAACAACCTTTAGATGAGATTGCGCAAAATGCATTAGAAATGATTATTAATAACATAAATAATAAAAATAAAGTAATACAAAATAAAGAGCTTTGCGCTGAACTTATTTTAAGAGAAAGCACAAACTAATTTTATTTAATTAAATGATTAAACGTTTAACCATAATTTAAATATGAGAGAAATAACAAGTACACCAGAAATTGTATGTTTTGGAGAAATTCTTTGGGATATTTTTCCTGATGGAAAAAGAATAGGTGGAGCACCATTCAATGTTTCATATAACTTAACTAAAATGGGAATTGATTCTCATATGATAAGTAGAATCGGAGATGATCAATTAGGGAGAGAATTATTAGAGGTAACTACAAGTAGAAAAATAAACCCTACTGGTTTACAGTTGGATAATGAGAATGCAACAGGAACTGTTATTGCGACTTTTGATGAAGATAACGATGCTATTTATGATATCGTAAATAATGTTGCTTGGGATAATATTCAATTAACAGAAAAAGATTTAAATTTTGTAAAAGAAGCAAAAGCATTCGTTTTTGGAAGTTTAGCAACAAGAAACAAAGTATCGAGAGAAACTTTATTTTCTTTAATGGAAAATGCAACATTTAATGTTTTCGATATTAATCTTCGTCCTCCTTTTATAGATGAAAAAGTTATAAAAGATATTTTACACCATACTCATTTAGCAAAGTTTAATAAAGCTGAATTAAGAATGGTTTTAGAATTTATCGACAAAGAATATACGAACGAAGCAGATAGTATTAAATATGTACAAGATTATTTTAAACTAGATGAGATTATTGTATCTAAAGGAAGTAAAGGTGCTATCTATTATAAAAAAGACGAGCATTATCAATTCCCAGCAGTAGAAATTACAATAAATGATACGGTTGGAAGTGGAGATTCATTTTTAGCAGGTTTTCTTACAAAGAGAATCAACAATAAAAATCCTTTCGAAACAATGGAGTATGCTACAGCATTAGGTGCGTTTATAACTTCTAACAAAGGTGCTTGTCCTGAATATTCCTTAGAAGAATTTGAATTATTTAAAGAAAAACATCCGACAAATTATAATGATGTAATAACAAATATGAAAAATATGCCTCATGGAAAATAAAGAAAAAATTGGTTTAACAGAAAAGAAATATACTCTACTATTTTTCCTAGTATGCAGCTTATTTTTACTTTGGGCAATTGCAATTACAATGGGAGATGTTTTGAATAAACATTTTCAAGATGTTTTACATATTTCGAAAGCAAAATCTGGTTTGGTACAATTCTCAATGTTTGGTGCTTATGCTATAATGGGAATTCCAGCAGGTATGTTTTTAAAAAGATATGGGTATAAAAATGGTGTACAATTAGGATTAGCTTTATATGCTTTTGGTGCACTATTATTTATACCAGCATCTAATTATTTATCTTTTAATTTATTTAGAGTAGCACTCTTTATATTATCTGCTGGTTTGGCAACTTTAGAAACAGTTGCTCATCCTTTTGTTGCGGCATTGGGAAATGAAAAAACAAGTGATCAGCGTGTTAACTTTGCACAAGGCTTTAACGGACTGGGTGCTATATTAGGTCCATTACTGGGAGGATTCTTTATTTTTAATGAATCATCAAATGGTTTAGATTCTGTAAAAATATTATACAGTTGTATTGCTGCTTTTATTATTTTCTATTTCATTATTTTTTCTGTTGTAAAGGTTCCAAATTTAAATGATCCTCATGCAGAAGAAACGAATTCTGATGTACAAAATACGAATAACGATACTCCTTTATACAAACAGAAACATTTTATTTATGCTGTAATTGCTCAATTTTTTAATATTGGAGCACAAGCAGGAACATGGGCTTACTTCATTAATTACACAGTAGAAAGAATGAAGTATTCTGAAACAACAGCTTCTTACTATTTTTCGTTAAGTTTAGGATTAATGATGATTGGTCGCTTTGTAGGAACTTACTTGATGAAATTCATTAAACCAAATATTTTATTAGCTGCTTTTACATTATGTAATGTTATTCTTTGTGTGATTATTGCGCAAGATTTAGGAATGATTTCTTTTGTGTCATTAATCTCATTAAATTTTTTCTTGAGTGTTATGTATCCAACTATTTTTAGTTTGGGATTAAAAAATCTAGGAAATAAAGTGCATCAAGCTTCCTCTTTCTTAGTAATGGCAATGTTTGGAGGTGCAGTCTTTCCTCAATTAATGGGTAAAATTGCCGAAAAAAATATTGCACATTCCTATTATCTACCTATAGTTTGTTATGCTGTTATATTGCTTTTTGCTTTAAAATTATATAAACCAAAATCTAATTCATAATTGATTAAACGATTAAACAAATGGAAAATATAAAATTTGGTTGTTCATTACTATCATGGATATTACCCAATTGGGAATTAAGTGCAGGAAAATATGCGATTGAACAAACTGCTAAACATCAGTTTGATTTATTAGAAATTTTACTTCCTCCTTATCAGGAATTCGAAGTAAAAGAAGTTAAGAAAGAACTTGAAAAGTATCACCTAGATGTTGTTTGTTCTTTTAATTTACCTGCAAATGCTCATATCTCTTCTTATCCAAAAGAAAGTTTAGTATTAATTAAAAAAGCAATAAACTACACTGCCGAATTAGAAACAGATTTCTTAGGAGGAGTTTTACATAGTGGTTTAGGTTACTTTTCTGGAAATACAATAACAAACGAGGAAAAGAATACGATAATTGAAGTTTGGCAAGAAGCAGCAAGTTATGCTTCTCAATATGGAATTTCCATTGCTATAGAACCAATTAATAGATACGAATCTTATGTTTGTAATACTGCTAAAAATGTGTTGGATTTAATCGGTAAAACAAATTGTGATAATTTATTTTTGCATTTAGATACCTTCCATATGAATATTGAGGAAGATAATTTTAATGATCCTATTTTATTAGCCAATAATAAATTAAAACATCTTCATATAACAGAATCTAATAGAGGAATGTTAGGTGAGGGAACTGTAAACTGGGACGAGTTATTTATCGCTCTAAATAAAATAAACTTTTCGGGTAATTTGGTTTTAGAAAATTTCTCTTCACAAGTAAAAGGAATGTCAAATGCAGTTTCTCTTTGGCAAGAGTCTACATATAATGCCGAAGATTTAGCTGTAAGAAGTCTTCAATTTATGAAAGAGAAAGTAGAATTACATTTTAATTAATTAGTATTACTTCTTTATATTGTAGAAGTAATACATTTGTGGAGTTTATAAAAAAATGTATGTCATCATTTTTATCTGATTGGTATTTAATATTCGTTTCTATAGGACTTTGTCTTTCTATTTACAGTTTTATATTGAGCACTATTACTTCAAAAAAATTGAGAACTTTCTCTACTATTGAGTTTAAGTATATTTTGGGGATCAATATCCCAAATAAATAGTCGTTCGAGTTTTAATTTTTTTAATATTTATATTAAAGATGAGCATATTTATATTGTTCCATTTTTTACTATAAATCCATTTGCTTCTAAAATACTTTCAAATGCCATTTATTTTAATGGTAAAGAAACACAGATAATAAATGATATTTACTTCGATTCATCTAATCATTTAAATATAGAATATGTTCCTTATGATACTCTTTCTTTATTATCAAGAAGTGATTTAACTATCAAAATAAAAAATTTAAATTCTCAACAGAAAAATATTTTAGCAGAATACATCGAAAAACATGTTACACTATAAACTTAAAAACGCTTCATTAAATGAAGCGTTTTTTATTAAATTATTATTGTAAATATTCTTAAAATTCGATCGCTATAGAACATCTTACAGCAGCACCTAAAATTGGTCTTGCCATAATAATTCCTTGTCCAGAAGTAACACCAGATCTAGGATCACCTTCTGTTAATCCAATTGTATTAAAAATATTAGTTCCATCAACTCCGAATCTAACTTTACCTAATTGATACGACATTCCTGCACCAAATTCAGTAAAAGAAGGTAACTCTTGTTTGTTTGTATTGTCAGCATATCTCATTCCATAATAATTCATACTAACATAAGTTCTCCATTCTCTAGTAATATTAACAGCAGGAGAAAAAACAAAGTATAATTTTGGAATTCTTCTCACCACATTATCTTTTAAATCTTCACCATTTTGTCGAATCTCTTTAAATTTAGGATCTTGAATTGTTCCATTTAATCCTAATTCTAAAACACGATTAAATAATCTTAAATTCGTTTCTAATTCTAATCCGTAATTTTTTGTACTACCGTAAGCATTTTCTGATTGTCCGTTAGATAGAATATCAGAAAAACGAATATCATCTAAACTAGAACTAAATAGAATAGCGGTTACATCAAAATTTGATTGGTAATGTTTGTAACCAAATTCGTATTGATTAGTTATGGTTGGTTTTAAAGAATTTAAATCTTGGTAATTGTCATAAAACGCTTCCTCTATAGGTGATCTAAACCCATGAGAATATCTAGCAAAAACGGCATCTGAATTAGAAAACTTATAATTAGCTGCAAGAGTTCCTGAAATCTTTTCTACTTTATAAGACCAATAATGGTAAGGTCCACCAGAAACTAACATGCTATTGTCTGCAGAAGTTGTGTTGAATCCATTTGTTCCATTGTAAGCTCCTCCATCTACTGTCATATTAGATGCATCTAAATTTGAAAGAGTTGCTCCCGCTTTATCTACGATTCCATTGTAAGTATTGTTATCGTAACGAATACCTCCATTAAAATTTAAATTATCTGTTACTTGATAATCTAAGTTAAAATATAATGCATTTACACTACCTTTTATTTCTGAATCTCTTGTTAACCAAGAAATATCTGTAACACCATTATATGTTCTAGAGTAGTTGTTATCTGTTGGATTTAATGAAGCGTCAACAAGATTTAATAATCTTACGTCATCTTTAACTTCTACTAACAGATTACTCCAGTTCCATTTTTGAGCAGATTTCCAAACAGATTTATAGAAACCTAATGACATCGATAATTTATCAATTTTATAATCGAATCGTAAATCGTTTGCAAAATTATTCATCTTTTTATCTATCGCCCAATACCCTACTTTTTGTACATATTCAGGATTAGCTATTTGACCATTGTCTACATAAGTGTAACGAAAATTTTCTATTGGTAAAGATTCTCCTCCAGCTGTTGTATAATTATTTGCAAAATCTGCTGCAGAAGTTGGCACACCACTCGGGAAAATACCTGTATAACCTAAATTGATATTAGTATATCTAATTTTATTATTAACAGTGAATCCTTCTCCTAAATTATATTTAAACTCACCTCCAATAACATCTACTTTTGGATTAACACCATTTTCTAAATCTCTTTCAAAAAAGCCTCCTCCTGCTTGTGGAATTTTTAATTTAGATAGATTTCTAGATGCGTAGGTACCGTAATTTGGATTAAATCCTGGGAATCCAGAAATTTTGTTTCCGTCTTGTAATAAAGGAATTGGTAATAAAAATAAGTTTCTATCGTTCAATTTTTTGTAATAAACTTTAGCAAAACCTTCATCAAAAACATACTTTAAGTTCATTTTTATCTGACCTCCATTGTTTGCTTTATAACCAGGATTTCTAATACCATTATCTACTCTGTAAAAACCTCCTACATTATAGAATAGTTTATCCTTAACAAGAGCTCCTCCTAAATTAGTATCAAATCGCATTAGTCCATAACTACCCGTTTCTAACTTTGTAATTCCATTAAATTTATTTTGACCTTCTTTGGAAATAAAGTTAATAATTCCACCTGGTGCATTCGAGGCAAAAACTGAACCCGAACCTCCTCTTAACGCTTCTAATTTTGATGTAGTTGCATCTATTCTAAAAAAGTTATCTGCATTCGCAAACTGTAAAGCTCCGTCTTCAAAAACTGGCATTCCATCTTCTTGTACTTGTACATATTCGTAAGCACCTGCAGAAGGAATACCTCTGGCAAATAAATTATTTCCAACTTCACCTCCAGATGTTTCAACTGCAAATCCAGGTACCTTTTGTAACAAGCTTGCTGTACTTATTGGATTTTGTTTTTGAATGTCTTTTTCTGTAAATGTAGAAACTGCTGTACTGGTTTCTATTTTTCTTTTAGGGTTGGCACTTCCTGTGACAATTACTTCCCTTAAAGTATCCATAGGAAAAATTTCTTCTTCCGTTTTTACAGGAATACTGTCTTTTATAACTTCTTGAGCTTTTGCTTGTTGAAAATAAAATAAAGATATTCCTAAAGCTAAAATAAATGGTTTTTTATTCATTTGTGTGGTTTTGATAAATTATTAATTTTAACTATTTAGTTTATTTTTCAGAAATAAGTATACACCATTGGTCCAACCAAATCCATCTTGATTTGGATATTCTCCTCCTCCAGCTAAAACATTTAAATCGACAGCATTATATTTTTCCATTAACTTACCTGTCTCATTGTACGTTTTCTCTACAAGAGTGCACCAATTTTCTGCTATTTGTAATGATGTATCCTTATAATTATATTCTTCAAATGCTTGATAACCTAGCCATTGAAATGGTGCCCAAGCATTCGGAAAGTCCCATTGTTGCTTAGACTCTTTTGTAGTTGTTACTAATCCTCCTTTATGTAGAATATTGTTTTCTATAAAATTTCTTACTTTATCCGCTTCAGAATTTTCAGCTAGTTTAAAAAGTAATGGATATAACATTCCTACATGTTCTGATGATGTTTGTGATTTTTTAGAAAAATTATAATCGACATAAATTCCTTTATCATCATTCCAAAAATAATTTTGAATTGCAGTTTTTCTTTTATTTGCTCTTTCTTGGTAGTATTTAATTTTTGGAGATTTACTATCTATAATTTGAATTATTTCTGAAAGCAAATTTTCTGTATTCCATAATAAACAGTTTAAATCTACTGGAAGAATATTCAGTTTCTCTATCGTTTCTATTTTTGAAGGATCTGCAAACCATCTACTAGAAAAATCCCAACCAGATTCGCAAGCTGCACGAATATTTCTGTAAAAATCATTTTTATCTGATTTTTCATTATCCATTACATCAATCCAATAACTTTCGGGACGAGGCTGATTTTTTGCATCATAATATCTATTTAATATCGTTCCGTCTTCTAATTTTACTACTCTATTTATAGCTTGATTATTCGCAATTTCTTGCTCTCCATTCATCCAAAAATTATATTCTTTTTCTAACGT
Source organism: Chishuiella changwenlii (assembly GCF_900142565.1). Lineage (GTDB taxonomy): Bacteria > Bacteroidota > Bacteroidia > Flavobacteriales > Weeksellaceae > Empedobacter > Empedobacter changwenlii. Next base: position 336,867 of record NZ_FRBH01000002.1, on the reverse strand, counting down.
AGGAAAAAACTCTATTAACAATGTTTTATCATCAACTGTATCAGCTAATAGTTGTAACATTAAAGAAAAATATGGTGGTTGAGATCTGCTTAAGAAGTATGTTCGACTTGCGTTGGGAACAAACCCAAATTTATGAATCAAATAAGCACAGTTATCTACAATATTTCGCATCATTTCTACTCGCCCAGATTCTTTTAATCCTAACATAATAAAGAAACTATCCCAATAAAAAAACTCATTAAATCTACCTCCTGGAACGATGTAAGGTTTTGGTAATTGAAGTAATGTACCGATATCTTCTTTTGATGTTTTTGTTAAATGATCCCACAATTTCTCAATATGATCTTCTATTGATAGATTCTCATTTTTTTGATAGGATTGATTAGTTGTAGGAAAATCAAAATAATGAAGAATAAATTCCTTTAAATTAAAAGTCTCTTTCGTCTTTTCTTCTTCATATTTAGACATAATTTCTTGTACTAAATAACGAGGAATTGCATCTGTCATCATTTTTTGATCTTCAAAAATTTTCTGTCTTTGAACTTCATCAAATAGACTTTCAATTGCTTCTAAATGTAATTGCTTATTCATTAATTGATATTTTTTTTGTTCATTTTATTCATCATTAAAACTGATCCTAACAATAATACAAGCGGAATTAAGGATAAATAAAACGCATGTTGTCCGCTAAATTCTTGAAAAAGACTTCCTGTAAGCATTGATCCAATCGTACCTCCAATAGCCGAAAAAACTACGATTAACCCAGACATTGAGCTGTGTAAATATTTCGGGATTGATGCAAGAATTATAGAATTTATACTTGGATATATTGGTGCTAAAAATATTCCCATTAGAGGAAATAGATAAACTACTAATGGCGCATTGAGCCAGCTGGCATTCAACACATTTTCGTTTTCATGTGTAAGTGGTAAAACCAATAAAATACTTATTGCGAAACCTACAATACAAAAAGTAACGATGTAAATCCATGAAAATGATTTTGAAAAAAATCCGGATAAAAATCTTCCCAAAGCAAATGCACCCGCTAAAATTGCGCCTGCTTGCACACTCATACTCGTAGGAACTTTAAGCACTTCTTTGTAAAAAGTTGGTGTCCATGTTTGGAAACTTTGCTCTACTAAAACAAATAAAAATGTACATAGTAAAAACAATAAAACTTTATTAAACTTAAAGAGTCTCAAACTATTTTTTACGTCAGAAATTAGGTTACTTCCTTCTATTTTAGCTTCACTTTCGTTTAATTTGGTTGACAATAAGAAAATAAATGAGAGAAGACTTAATCCTCCTAATATCCAATAAACTTGTAACCAAGAGGTTGATTTTGGATTATTATCATCAATAAAAAAGCTAAATAAAAGATTCCCTAATAATACACCTATCATAAAAAATCCTTCTAAGAAACCCATCATACTCGAATGCTCCTTATCTGTATTTGTAACTAAACCAATTGATGTAAAAACCGAAATTTTAATTAGTGCAAATGAAACTCCTATGGTAGCAAATAATAGTTTGAAATACCAAAACTCATTGGCTTGTGTCATAAAAAAACACATAATTGACACGAAACCTAATGCAATTAACATGGATTTTTTAATTCCAATTTTTGGTAAAAAAGAAGCTACTAAAAATGAACAAATTGCAATTGGTAAATCTTTGAAACCTTCTAAAACGCTTGCTTGTGTTTTAGTTATATCAAAATTCTGTTGAACTTTTAGAATAATTGTTCCTACAGAATTGAGAAGTATTGCAAATACTAAATAATTTAAATATAACGTGAATTTTATTTTGTAGTTTTTCATGTGTCAATTTCTTTAAGCAAGTTATAATTATTCGATTTACAATAATTTAACATTATAAACCAATACTTGAACTATATTAATATATTTTAATTAAATTAGTTCATATTAAAATTAATTTAATGAATATTAGCTACGAAATTGTTAAAAAGGACTTAGATTCTTCTTTTAGAGTTTTACATGTTAATCAACCTATTGCTGAATTATCTTGGGAATATCACTATCATCCCGAAATAGAATTAGTGTGTGTAAAATCTGGCTACGGTACAAGGCACGTAGGTTACCATAAGAGCAATTATTTAAATGGTGATTTAGTTTTAATAGGGTCTAATGTTCCACATTCTGGTTTTGGATTAAATTCTACAAACCCTCACGAAGAGTATGTTGTACAATTTAATGCCAATGTAATTCCATCAGCAAGTGAAATAATAGAATTTAAAGACATTCAGCAAATGATGGAACTTTCTAAATATGGGATACTTTTTGGGAAAAAGACAAGAAAAGATATAGTACCTCATCTTATACGTTTATATGAAAGTTCTGGTTATCCGAGGTATTTAAAATTATTAGAAATATTATTGATTCTTTCGCAAAGTAAAGATTTCAAATTATTGAATAAAGAAATTATGCCACACACAATAATTTCTAAGAATAAAAATAGATTGCAGACAATTTTTACATACGTTGAAAATAATTATCAAAATGAAATTGAAATTCAACATATTTCTGAATTAGTGAATCTTACATTACCTGCATTTTGTAATTTTTTCAAGAAAGCGACACAAATTACTTTTACAGAATTTGTTAATCGCTATCGAATAGAAAAAGCATGTTTTCTTTTAATTCAAGAAAAATCGGTTGCTGAATGTAGTTATCTGTGTGGTTTTAATAATGTAACTTATTTCAACCGCGTGTTCAAAAAATTTATTCATAAAACACCTTCAGATTTTATTCAGCAAAATAAATTTAATTAAAGTTCTCCTTTCAGAAATTTACCTGTAACACTTTTAGAGTTTTTAGCAATTTCTTCTGGTGTTCCTTCTGCAACTATTTTACCTCCTTTATTCCCACCATCTGGACCAATATCAATTACATAATCTGCTAATTTAATTACATCTAAATTATGTTCGATAATGATAACTGTATTTCCGAACTCTACAATTTTATTAATTACTTTCATTAATACATTTACATCCTCAAAATGTAAACCTGTAGTAGGTTCATCTAAAATATATATTGTTTTTCCGGTTTGTTTTTTAGCCAATTCAGTTGCTAATTTTACACGTTGTGCTTCTCCTCCACTTAATGTTGTCGATTGTTGCCCAAGTGTAATATATCCTAAACCTACGTCTTGTAGCATTTTTACATAACGGAAAATCTTTGGTATTGCTTCAAAAAATTCTACCGCTTCATTTACTGTCATATCTAAAACATCTGCAATAGATTTTCCTTTATAGCGAACCTCTAATGTTTCTCTATTAAATCTTTTTCCATTACATGTTTCACAATCTACGTGAATGTCTGGTAAGAAATTCATTTCTATTACACGTAAACCAGCTCCTTGGCAAGTTTCACAACGTCCTCCTTTTACATTAAATGAAAAACGCCCTGGTTTATAACCTCGTATTTTAGATTCTGGTAAGTTTGTAAATAACGAACGAATATCTGAAAAAATTCCTGTATAAGTTGCAGGATTTGATCTTGGTGTACGTCCAATTGGAGATTGATCTACTTCTATTACTTTATCTAAATGTTCTAAACCTTCTATCTTCTTATAAGGCATTGGTTCCTTTTCTGCACGGAAAAAATGATGGTTTAAAATTCTGTAAAGTGTTTCGTTAATCAATGTTGATTTTCCACTTCCAGAAACTCCAGAAACAACCACTAATTCTCCTAAAGGAATTGTAAGATTTACATTTTTTAAATTATTACCAGATGCACCCGAAAGTTTTAAAAGGTTTCCATTTCCTTTTCTTCTCTCTTTCGGAATCTCTATTTTTAATTTATTATTTAAATAGTTTGATGTCAATGTATCAGATTTCAACATCTTTTTAGGCTCTCCTTCCCAAACAATTTGTCCTCCGTTTTTACCTGCTTTCGGACCAACATCTATTACATAATCCGCTTCTAAAATCATGTCTTTGTCGTGTTCTACAACTAAGATTGAATTTCCTATATCACGTAATTTTTTCAAAGAATCTATTAATCGAACATTATCTCTTTGATGTAAACCAATACTTGGCTCATCTAAAATATATAAAACATTCACCAACTGAGAACCAATTTGTGTTGCTAAACGAATACGTTGTGCTTCTCCTCCAGAAAGTGTTTTAGAAGAACGATTTAAACTTAAATAATCTAAACCTACATCCAATAGAAAAGATAATCGCGTGTAAATCTCTTTTAAGATTTCATATGCAATTTGTTGTTGATTAACTGTCATTGAAATTGGCGCATCCTCAATCCATTTTTGTAATGAATGAAGATCCATTTCGGCAACTTCTCCTATATTTTTATCATCAATTCTAAAGAAAAGAGATTCTTTTTTTAGACGTTTCCCTTCGCAAGATGGACAAACAATTTTTCGCCCGAACTTTTTGCTAATCGCATTAGACGACGGATTATTTTTATCTTCCATAATTTCAGATAAAAATTCGTTTAATCCTTCGAAATCTATTTTATATGTTTTTTTAACTGATGCAAATTTTAGATCAACATTTAATGTTTCTGTTAATCCATTCATTACATCATCAATTAATTCTTGTGGTAATTTCTTAAAAGCTGTTTTTTGATCTAAGTTATATTTTACAAAAATGGCTTCTAATTGTTTCTCTATACGAGAAGATGTTTTTAATGTTTCGAATAATTCTTCTAAATTATCGAACAAAGATTTATCCTTTTCTTGAAATAATTTATCAAGATTAATTTCTTTTATTTCTCCTAAACCTGTACAAGTAGGACAAGCTCCTTTTGGTGAATTAAATGAAAATGTATTAGGTTCTGGTAAAGCATAAGAAACACCTGTTGCAGCACACATTAAGGAACGTGAGAAAAAACGTGTTTCGTTTGTTTCATAATCCAGAATCATTGTAATTCCATTTCCTTGATTCATTGCTTGATCGATACTTGAACGTAAACGTTGGTCTACAACTTTATCATTCAATAACATCTTATCAACCAACAACTCTATGTCATGTGTTTTATAACGATCTAACATCATTCCTGGCGCTATTTCTTGCAACTCGCCATCTATTCGCATTTGTAAAAATCCTTTTTTAGAATAGGTTACAAATATTTCGCGATAATGACCTTTACGAGATCGAACAATTGGAGAAAGAATGGCTATTTTTTTACCTTCGTATTGTGCACGAATTAATTCTATAATTTGATCATCTGTATACGCAACCATTTTCTCGTTTGTTTCTACAGAATAAGCTGTAGATGCACGAGCATACAATAAACGTAAAAAATCATAAATTTCTGTAATTGTTCCAACCGTTGAACGTGGATTTTTATTGGTCGTTTTTTGCTCTATTGCAATTACTGGAGATAAGCCATCTATCTTATCAACATCTGGGCGTTCTAAACCTCCCAAAAATTGACGAGCATAGGCCGAAAAAGTTTCAATGTATCTACGTTGTCCCTCTGCATATATTGTATCAAAAGCCAACGAAGATTTTCCACTTCCACTTAATCCTGTAATTACGACAAGTTCGTTGCGAGGAATTTTCACATCTATATTTTTTAGATTATGTTCTCTCGCTCCGTAAATTTCAATAAAATCTTTGTCCATGTTATGTTGTAAGAAGATGCAAAAATACAAAAAATAGCCACAGAAATATGGCTAATAATACTTTAAAATTTGTTAAGAGTCTGTTTAAAATTATTTCTTAATCGGAATATATATTCTAGACTTTAGTTTAACACTATCTGTTTCTTTTGGATCATTTAGCATTACTTCTAACTGTTTATCTAGTAATTGTAATTTTTTAGATTTCGCATAGTTCTTCATTTTATCAACAGTTTGTTGTCTTTTAGAACGAGGACCTAAATGTAGAGATAATAAATATTGCCCTTTTGGAACAACAACTTTTTTCATTTCCCTTTGTAATGGTAAATCTTCTATTAATTGTATTCCTGCAAAAAATGTTACTTTATCTTTATTAAAATCGGTGTAATAGATATAAGGAAAACCTAAATCGAAATCAACACCTCCTTCTTTATTCGCTAAAGATTTATAAATTGTACCGAAGGCATTATCAATATCATTCATAATATCTTTTTCGGATAGTTTAGATTGTTTTTTTATTGCTAGTAAATTAACTTTTGAAAACTCTACAATTCTATATTCTCCATAATTTAATTTCCCTTCTTTCTTATCTTTATCTAATCGTACTTTAACTTGATTATTTAAATGATCCATTGATTCCTCAAACTTAGATTTTGGATTTTTAAAGAATGAAAAATAACGGTAGAAATAAGGTATGTCTTGACTTAAGTAATTTAATCTAGCAATTGTTTTTCCGTTTTCTTCTTGTACGAATTGTACATTTAAACTGTCTAATTTTTCCCACCCATCGTATTTAATGGTGTAGTTAACGAAGTTATTAATTGAGAAGTTATCAACAGTTATTTTTCCAGAAGCTACAGATGCATTTTCAGAATCCCAAATCATATAATTCTCCTCGTCTTCATTTTTATTAGAAAACTTTTTAACCGTTAAAGAATCTGAAGCTGTGAATTGTTGCCATTTGGAAAATTGACGAAGATTATAAAATTCATCATAAACCAATCCTATTGGAGCATCAAATTCATGTTCAAATTTTTCATCAAAACGACTTGGTAAAACAATTGGGACTAATGCAATTAACGCAATTACTATAACTAAGAAAAAATTTATTTGTTTCATTTACTAGATTGAATATACAAAAATATAAATACTTTATTGGACTTGACAGATTTATGAAAAATTAATCTCAAAAAATAGTATATTTGAGTAAACATATTAAAACTTATGGATTTAAATTCTTTATTATCAGGTTCAATTGGACAACAAATCATAGGATCTGTTGCTTCTAAAATTGGTGTTGATGAAAGTCAAGCCAAAACTGCTGTAACTTCTGCTGTACCTATGTTATTATCTGCATTAAACAAAAATGCACAAAACGGAAATGCGGAAGGTATTGCGAATGCATTAGAAAAACACGACGGAAGTATTTTAGATAACCTTTCTGGTTTTCTAGGTCAAGGAGGTAATCAACAAGATGGACAAGGTATTCTTGGTCATATTTTAGGAGATAAACAACAAAATGTTGAGTCTGCTATTTCTCAACAATCTGGTTTAAGTACTAATCAGGTTACACAAGTTTTAGCAATGGTTGCTCCAATTGTAATGGGATTTTTGGGTAAAGAAAAACAAGCACAAGGTGCAGATTCTTCTGGAATACAAGGTTTATTAGGTAATTTATTAGGAGGTGCAACTTCTGGTGAAGGAATAAACTTAGGAGGATTTGAAAAAATGCTCGACCAAGATGGTGACGGAAAATTAGGAGCTTCTGACGTAATGGGAATGTTAGGAGGTTTCTTTAAGAAATAATTTTTAAAAAAATATCATATAAAAGAGCTGTGTTAGAATTCTAAAACAGCTCTTTTTGTTTGTAACTATTACTACTTGAATTATTTTTATATTAAGTGATACTTTCCTTTTTTTTTAAATAAATATTTTGCATTAGTTTTATTGACAATTATTAACACTATTATATGAGAAAAACTTTACTTTCTGTTTGTTCTCTCTTTTTAATGATTTTCCTTTCAGCGCAAGAAGTCGTGTGGGAAAAATCTATTGGTGGAGAACATGCTGAATATTTATATAATGCCATTCCAACTCCAGATTATGGTTTCCTTATTCTTGGAAGTTCGGCTTCTGATGCTACGGGTGACATCAAAAAAAATAACCAAGGAAGTTTAGACTATTTTCTATGGAAAATGGACGAAAATGGAAAACAAGAATGGCAAAATTCTTTTGGTGGAAGTGGAACAGATTTTCTGTATGCAGCTAAACCTACTCCAGATGGTGGTTATATCTTAGCTGGTGCTTCTACTTCTACTAAATCTGGTGATAAAACTAGCGAAAACCAAGGTGCTGAAGATATTTGGATTATTAAAATTGATGCTAATGGTAACTTACAATGGCAACAAGCTTTTGGTGGAAATGGAAATGATATTCCTACAGATGTTTTAGTTACAGAAGATGGTGGCTACCTTATTGCTGCCAACTCTAACTCTACTCCATCTGAATTAAAGAAAAGCGAAAACTTTGGTGGAAACGATTATTACATGATTAAGCTCGATAAAAAAGGTAAACTTATTTGGGAGAAAACCTTTGGTGGTACTTATGATGATAAAGTAAAATCTATTCTACAAACAAAAGATGGTTTCATATTGGTTGGAAACTCTAATTCTCCTGCAAGTGGAAATAAAACGGTTGAGCAGAACGGAAATAAAACATGGATTGTTGAAATTGATAATGAAGGAAACATTCGTTCTGAAAATAGTCTTGGTTTAAACAATGAAAATTATTTAATTTCTGCTGAGCAAAAAGAGGATCATTATCTGTTTGCTGTTAACGAAAAAAATGGAAGTAAAATAACTTCTAAAGTTATTGAAACAGATTTTAGTCTTCAACCAATTAAAACAACTGAATTAAAAGTTGAAAATAATTTATCGATTACTGAAATTAGAAATGTTAATGATAGTTTCCTTTTAACTGCTAATAAAATTTCAAGTTTACAAGAAGCTACTTCAGGCGAAATTGAAAGTTACTACATCACTAAATCATTCGATAAGAATGGAACTTCTGTTTGGGAAAAGAAATTTGGTGAAAAAGGTTTTAATTATTTAGAGAAAGCAATCACAACACGTGATGGTTCTACTATTTTATTTGGAAATTCTACTCAACAAGCAAAAGGAAACAAAGGACAATCGGATTTTTATTTGGTGAAATTAGGAAAAGAAGGTGACGATATAAAACGTATATCATTAGAAGTTTATCCTAATCCTACTTCAGATATTGTGAATGTAATTATCAACAAAGAGTTTACGACTTCTTCTATCGAAGTTTATAACCTTGCTGGACAGCATCTACAAACTAAAGATGTAAAATACCGTTCTACTCCTATTTCTTTAGGAAGTTACCCTGGTGGTGTTTACATCTTAAAAATTAAAACAGATAACAAATCTGAATCTATTAAAATTATTAAAAAGTAATCATGAAAAAAATATACTTACTATTTCTTTTAGGAATGGTGAACTTTCTGAGTGCACAAGAAAATAATAGTAATATTCCTAAAATATTTCCACCTTCTCCTAATGCTTATCAATTAGGAAATTATGGAAATATAGAAATAGGTGAATTTACAGGATCTTTTCAAAATAAGATTGATCTTTTATCGTATAGTATTGGTAATATAAAACTTCCTATTTCTTTAAATTATTCTTCTAGTGGAATTAAAGTTGATGACTATAATTCTACAGTAGGATTAGGATGGGGATTAGATGCGGGAGGAGTTGTTTCTGTTATTACTAGAGGATTAAATGATTCCTATTTTGATTTTACAGTATTAGCAGATAATGCTCCAACCTCTTTTAAAAATAGATTTATACAAGATGCTGCTGGAGAAGATGTTATAAATACTGAAAGAGATTTGTATAGACTTAATATTAGCGGAATCTATTCTACGCAATTTGTTATAAATGACAACAAAATACTTGAAGCTAAACAAAGTGATTATTTAATAAACCTTGCAAATAAATCTTTTACAGTAAAAGATTTAAATGGAACTAAATATACTTTTGATTTAGTAGAAAGTACAACAACAAGAAGTATAGGTGCAGGTTGGTCTATGCGAAATTATAATGGAAATTCTGCGTTTTATTTAACAAAAATTGAAGATAAAAATGGATACATCGTCTCAATTTCATATGAATCAGAATTCTTAGAATATACAACAGATCAATCTCAAAGTTATGAATTCTTACTTAATTCATATAATGTGCCTAATGGATGTTCTTCTAAAAGTGTAAAAGGATTATCTCCTATGATGCAGACAAGAATGCAGACAAGTACATATAGAATTAAACAAATTACTAATAATAAAGACAATTCTGTAATATCTTTTGAATATGCTAACTTATTTTTTGATACAGAAAATAGAACAAATTATTTAAAAAGAATAAAGTATCAAATTGGTGATTACTTAATAGAAGACATTAATTTAGATTATCTTATTACAGCTAATCATCGTGTATTTTTAAAAGATTTAAATTATTTAGATAAAACTAAGAAATATTCTTTTACATACGATAATCCTAATTTACTTCCTAAAAGATTAACTTTAGCTCAAGATTATTGGGGATATTATAATGATGGAAATGGGACAACTCTTGTCCCAAGTGTTGAAAATTTTGAGTATTTAAATTATCCAAAATCTAATAGACAGTTAAGTGAAATTAAATCAAAAATTGGTTTAATTACAGAAATAAAATATCCAACTAAAGGAACTTCTAAAATTGAATATGAAAATAATAGTTATTACGGAAAGCAAACCACTCTACCTATAAAAGAAGTAGATTATTTAAATGTCTATTCCGGAATTTCAGGAATTGGAAATAAAAATTTAACCTTTAGCTCTCCTGTTGATCAAAAAGTAGAAATTTATTTAGAAGTGAAATTTGATGATAATTCTGTGGAATGTAGAGATGCAGATGACACAAATCGTCAAAGAATGAATGTTAGATTACTTAGTCAAAATGGAACTCCAATTGGTATTAATAATTCTACTAATCCAATATCTATACCATTTTACAGTATCACAATAACAAAAAATCTTAATGGAACCTATTATGCTAATTTACAAAAAGGACAAAATTATATTTTAGAAGTTTCAGGATTATCTCCATCATGTTCAAGAGGATTTGCATATATAAAATATTACAAACAAAATCCAATTGAAAATTTCACCAATATATTAACTGGAGGAAATAGAGTAAAAAGTATCCAAAACATTTCAGATAATCATACTAATACAGTTAGATATCATTATGCAAAAACATCCGATTTAACAAAATCATCAGGAGAACTAGGATATAACCCATATTTTATAAAAAAATCAACGAAACTGTCTTATTGCTCAAGTCCAAGTACTTCTGGACCTACACTGCCAGGAATGTACACACCTTATGAAACATATAGTATAGGATCAAGTAGTTTAATACCATTAGCAGGAAATGAAGGAAGTCATATTCAGTACAAATTTGTATCAAAAAGTTTTGGAGGAGATAATTTTGAAAATGGTGGAGAACAGAAAGAATTCATTATAAATAGAGATGCTGTTGCAGCTCATTATGCTGGAACTGACAGCAACGAAGCTCAATATTCAAATACTGGTTGGGATAATGGTATAGAAAAACAAAATTTAATTTTTAATAAAAATTTAAAAACTCTGAAAGATACTAGATTTGAATATTTTTATAATGAGAATAAAAAAATAGAAGTAAATAACATTATATCTCGTGAAAACAGTAAACCAGATGGTCCTGTAGGAATGCATTTACATCAATGTACAGCTGATGATATTAATAACTCCTCATATGGTTATAAGCTTTGTACAAAAATTGGTGATGATTTTCCATATCATACACAAGATAACATGTCGATATTTTACAATGCATATCAATATAAATCAATTTCTCATAATTATAATTTATCTAAAACCACAACAACAGAATATTTTGAGAATAATGAGCCTATTGTAACTGAAATTAACTACATCCACGATAGTGAAAATCATACACAATTAACAAAACAGACTACAAAAAATAGTAAAGGAGAAGTACTAACAACAGAATACAAATATCCACCTGATTTAACAACTGGTTATGTTGAAAGTACTAAAATGAATCGTTTAGTTAATGAAAATCGTATTGCAGAGCCTATTATTGTTAAACAAAAAGTTGGAAATACGTATGTATCAGAAGTTCATAATCAATACAATGAATTTTATGGAATCTTACAAAAATCTGCTGTTTTTCAGAAAAAAGGTAATGGTATTGAATTAAATAGAACTACTGATCGTAAAATAGTGTATAATAGTTACGACGCTAAAGGAAATATAACACAATATACAGTAGAAAATGGTCTTCCTGTTGCTATTATTTGGGGATATAATACTCAATATCCTATTGCTAAAATAGAAGGAACTAACTATTCTGCAGTGGAACAATTTGTTACTGATTTACAAAATTTAAGTAACAATGGAAGTCTAACTAAAGATTCGTTTAGTGGTTTACGTACAGCTTTACCAAATGCAATGATTACAACTTATGTTTACAAACCATTAGTAGGTGTTACACAGATTACAGGACCAAATGGAATTTCAGAAAATTATACGTATGATTCTGCAAATCGTTTAGAAGAAATTAAAAACGATAAAAACGAAGTTTTAAAAACATTTCAATACAACTATAAACCTTAAGCTAAATTTAAATGAAACACTTTTATAAAATTATTTATAGTACTAGTTTGGCTTTAAGTTTTACAAGTACAATATCTGCTCAAACAACAACAGAAAACTTTGTTCGTACAATTGAATGTTTAAAAGAGGATTGCTCTAAGAAAAAAGAAACTGTTGTTTATTTTGATGGTCTAGGTAGAGAAAAACAGGCTTTACAAGTTGCTGGCTCTCCTACTGGAAAAACAATTATAACTCCTTTTGATTATGATGGATTTGGACGCCAAGAGAAGGAGTTTTTACCTTTTCCTGCTACAGATGGTTCCAACCAAATTAGTCCGCAAACTAATGGAACCTCTTTTTACAATACTTTAACGGGAGATACAACACCATATTCTCAAAAAACATTTGAGAATTCTCCTCTTAATCGCGTCCTTTTCCAAGCTGCACCTGGTGAATCATGGAAAAAAGGTTCAAATCATGAAATAGGATTTTCTTATGAATCAAATATCACAGACGAGGTTCTTCGTTTTGATGTTTCACTTTCATTAACTCTTGTCCCAAGTTTAGTTCCAAATGGAAGTTATCTACCTAATACGCTTTATAAAACGGTTACCACAGATGAAAATAAACAACCTATTGAGGAGTTTAAAGACCAAGAAGGAAGAGTAGTTTTAAAACGAATTGATATTCCTGTTGTAACAGGTAATTCATCTGGTAGACACGATACGTATTATGTGTATGATGTTTATGGAAATTTAACGTATGTACTTCCTCCAAAATTAATAGAGGTTGGAAATTACATAGATAACTTAGCTGAATTAGGTTACCAATACCAATACGATGATAAAAACAGATTAGTTGAAAAGCAACTTCCAGGAAAAGGAAGAGAATTCATGGTTTATGATACGCAAGATCGTTTAACTCTACAACAAGATGCCAATCAACGTTCAGCAATTAACAAAGGTTGGACATTCTTTAAGTATGATAAATTTGGACGCATTGTTTATTCTGGTTTCTTTAAAAACACTGCTACTAGAAGTGCCATGCAATCTGCATTAAATAATAAAAGAACACCTAATAATGAAGAAAGAACTTCAACTGTTTATAGCAATAATGGTACAACTATTTATTATACAAATGAACAATTTCCTAATGGTAGTTTAACTGTACAAACCGTTAATTATTACGATAATTACGAAAGTTTAGAGATGGTTGCTGGTTCTTTAATAGCAGGTCAAGAGCTTATAGGTGAAAATGACACAAGAACAAAAGGATTAGCAGTAGCGACATTAACTAATGTTTTAGGTACAACAACATGGAATAAGTCTTATACTTTTTACGATACAGAATATGTACGTCCTGTAACAACTCATTTAGAAAATTACTTAGATGGTTTTCAAACAACTTCCTCTTCTTTAGATTTTAGAGGAAAAGTTTTAAATACAGTTACCAGACATAAGTTAGATGATATAAATACTCCTGAAATAACGATTAATGAAGTTTTTGATTATTATGATAATGAGTTATTAAAATCACAAACACACCAAATAAATGGTGGTCCTACACAGAGAATCTCATCTAATAATTACAATGAAATCAATCAATTAGAAAGTAAAAAAGTAGGGAGTAATAATTATTCAGATTATCTACAAATCGTAGATTATAAATACAATATTCGTGGTTGGTTAACAGATATTAATAATATTGATGCTGAAGAAACAGGTACTTTTAAAGACTTATTTGCTTTACGTTTAAATTATGATAAAAAAACAAAATCTAAATTTAGAACTTTGCACAATGGAAATATTACTGAGATTCTTTGGAAAAATTCTTTAGAGAATAAAGTAAGAAGTTATGGATATAATTATGATAACTTGAATAGATTATTGAAAGCAGAATCTATAAAAGGTGAAAATGAAGTTCTTAATGCTCATAATGAAGAAGTAATAGGATATGACAAAAATGGAAATATTCTTGGAATAATTCGTTCTGGAAGCCAAGATTTATCAAGTAATCCTGTTTGGATTGATAATTTAGTTTATGATTATCAAACTAATTCTAATAAATTATTAAGTGTAACTGATACAACTACAGAACAAAAAGGTTTTAAAGATGGAAACTCATCAGGAAACGATTATAATTATGATAGTAATGGTAATTTAGTTCAAGATTTAAACAAAGGTATTACGAAAATAACTTATAATGATTTAAATTTACCTACAGAAGTACTTTGGAATGCTTCAAAAAAAATTAATTATCTTTATGATGCGAGCGGAATAAAATTAAAGAAAACTGTTACCAATAATAATATTGTAACTGTTACATATTATGCAAATGGTTTTCAGTACGAAGAGGAATTATTTGAATTAGGAAATCAAAAAAGAGTTCTTCAATTTTTTCCAACAGCAGAAGGTTATGTAAATGTTAAAAACGGATCAAAGTTTAACTATGTTTACAATTATACAGATCATTTAGGAAATGTACGTTTAACTTATGAAGGAGGTCTTACTGGAAATTTAACTATTTTGGAAGATAATAATTATTATCCGTTCGGATTAAAACATACAGGTTATGGATATCGTAGACCTATTGATTATGATATGGACGATACTCTACCTGTTGATCCTCCAGGAGGAGGATTTACTCCTTTCCCAGAAGAACCTGTAACAATAGCATCTATAGGAATACAAGATAATCCTTCGAATGGTAGAAAAACTTATAACTATAAATACAACGGAAAAGAGTTGCAAACAGATTTAGACATTAATCTTTACGATTACGGTGCTCGTAATTATGATCCTGCTTTAGGACGTTGGTTTAATATTGATCCAATGGCAGAGAAAATGAGACGTCATTCACCTTACAACTATGCGTTTAATAATCCTATTCGTTTCATAGATCCTGATGGGATGGCGCCAAGTGATATTATTTTAAGCGGAACTAAAAAAGAGCAAGATGCATATCTTGGAATGCTTAAAGCTTCAACTGGTAACAATTATTCTATAAATTCTTCTGGTAAATTACAAAATAATGGAGCTGATGCGAACTTTACAGGAACTAAATCCGCAGAATTAGCTAAGGTAATAGATAATGGAATAAATTCTTCAACAACATATAATATTGGATTAACTGGAGGGAAAGGAGATGATAAGGGAGTATTTATAGATAGTTATAATGAAATGAAGATAGATGTTACTGATTTGAAAAAATTAGGTGATGCAAGTACAGCTTTACAAGGAGCGGCAATAGGGCATTTTATAAATGAAATTCAGGAATCTGGAGGTTTTACTCCTGCTCATGCAGCAAGTTTAGGTGTAGAAGGTAAAATCTATGGTGAATTGGTTGGAGATAGCTCGATTACTACAAGAACTGATTTTGCGACAGGAGCTGCTTCAAATGGTTTCCAAACTGTTATATATGATTATAATTCTACTAATAAGTTTGAATTACAACAAGGAGCTACATCTACAACAAAACAAACCACAGTAAATATCGGAGGGGTTAACATACCTTCTACAGAAATTACATCAAGCCCAACTGGAGAATTAAAATCTGTAAAAAAATTACCATGAGACTATTAATATTATATGGAATAATGTTCTTTTTGTTCTTCAACTGTAAAGCACAAGAAAAAATGACATTACGTTATGTTGATCATCAATACAAGGAAACTAAAAACAAAAGTTTTGTAAATAATGAACTCGTATTTATAAAGAGTGAAGACACTTTGAGAATGAATGTCAAAGTTCCTTTTAAACAAAGTAATGCACAAATTATAAATCGAGGTATTTTCTATAATTGTCATTTAAAAGAAAATACTATATACACTATTACGTTGAAAAAGATATGTATAAATGATATTCCTGAGGCATTTAATAGTTACTATAGAACAAATACTATTACTGATAAAACAGATTGTTCAAAATTTACAGAGATAAAAAACAATACTAATTACGAGTACAAAGGAGATTACGAAAAATATGTAGATATTGATAATGTATTGTATGAAATTATTGAATTAAGTCCTAATACTGGATGTTTTTATCCACATTAGTAGTATAACGGAGAATGTTATAACCGTATTATTTCAACCCAATGTTCACAATACCACAAAAGGCAAACGTTGGTTTGCCTTTTGTTATTTTATAAAGTTGCTACATTTAATTAAATGAAAATTTTGTCATAAGAGAGATTATAACAACTACAGCAACAGGATACATTAATGTGCAAAAAAAGAAAAACATAATATGAAGAATTTGTTAGTTATTTTTATAATACCCTTTATTTTTTCATGTTCTTTAACTAAGTCAAAAAATAATTTAATAGACCAGATAATCTCGGCTTATGAGTTGTATGAAAAAACTAAAACAAATGGAGATGTATATGTAGCATTAGGTATAGAATCTGCTGATATATATGTTTATTCAAAAAATGATTCAGTAATTCAAACTCCAATTTATAGTTTATTCTACTTACATGATAAAGATGAATATAAAAACTATCCATTAAAAAATTTTATTCAGAAAATAATAGATAAAGAACTAATAATTGATGAAGAAAAATTTCATACAATTGCAATGATTAATTCTTTTTCAATTGATAATACTTTAATTAAGGAGTATGATAAAATAGGTTTTGAAAAATTTAAGAATAAATATTCTTTTTTAGATAAACATGTGAATGCTATATTTTTAAATCATTTGAAGATGAAAATAAAAGATTAACGATTAAATACATTTTTTATAAAAACAATTATTTCACTCAGTCAAATTCTAGCGGAGCCAAAAGAATTATAAATTGGTAAAAAACAAATAGAAAAAGAAATCAATAATTAACTAAATAGTGCAAAATTGTTTTATGAAATATTATACTTTTCTATTTTTAAGTATCTTATTATTAGTTTCATGTAGTTCTAATTTTACAAATAAGAGATATGTATATATAAACGAAAGTAAAGAACACGATATTGAAATTATGTTTTTTAAAGATTCTACATTTATCCTAAAAGATGTGTATGGATGCAATAAAATGGGACAAAAAGGAAATTGGAGTTTTCTTAATAAAAGAAACAATAATAAATTGAATACTTCAATTATTTTAAAAGACACTACAAAGGTCTCAGTTTCAACAAATATGCATAATAAGATAATTTACTCTTACACAAGTAGTTTAGATAATAAAAAATATATGTATACTGAAAATTCTTACTTTCTTTTAATAAATATTGATACAGCATACTTTACAGATAAGAACATTTTAAAGATTAATAATTTTGAGTTTGTTCATTTTAATGGGAATATTGAAAAAAAGAGAATAAAAATTCTTGAAAAACAGCTTACTAATAAAGTTGGTAAAAAAATATATATTGAAACTTTAGGAAAAGGAATTAGTTCAAAAAAAGCTAGAGAAAATCTTAAAATATGTAAATAGTTAATTTACGAAGATTATCCTCGTGACTACAAAAAAGATTAATTTTTAAAACAACAAAAGCCAGCTAAATACTGGCTTTTGATATTTTATAATGTAGCTACATTTTATTAAATGAACACCTAATTAAATGACTGTCTAAACTCTAAAGGAGATAAACTCGTTTTCTTTTTAAAGAGTGTACTAAAAGACTGTGAATGTTCAAACCCTAATTTGTAAGCAATTTCACTTACCGAAAATTGAGTTGTTGAAAGCTCTTCTTTCGCTTTATTAATAAGTTTTTCGTGAATATGTTGCTGTGTATTTTGTCCTGTATGAATACGCAAAAAGTCACTCAAATAATTTGGAGAAAGATTCATGGCTTCAGCAATTTGATGAACAGTTAATAATCCTTTATCTGAAAAATCTTCATCAAAATAACTGTTTAAAAAGGCTTCAAATTTTGTTAAGATTTGATGATTACCACTTTTCCTTGTAATGAATTGTCTTTCATAAAAACGTTTTGAATAATTTAATAATAATTCAATTTGAGACAGAATAATTTCTTGTGTATATTGATCTATATGTTCACATTCTCTATCAATTTTATTGAAAATTTCTAATAAATTATTTTCTTCATCTTCCGATAAATGTAAAGCTTCATTTACTGCATAAGAGAAAAATCCGAAACTTGAGATTTTAGTAGCTAAACGATGTTTTAATAAAAAATCTTCATGAAAAATTAAAAGATAACCTTTATTCTCACAATCAATAGTTTCTAAATCTAGATACTGAATCTGATTTGGAGCTGTAAAACTCAGTACTCCTTTATCATAATCATAATATTGTTGTCCGTATTTTATTTTACCTGTCGCTTCTCTTTTCAGTGCAACACAATAATACTGACTTACAAAACCTTTCCATACATCGTCTTCTATAAAAACACTTTCAGAAAGGTTAATAACACTAACCCAAGGATGCTTTGGTTCTGGAAGCGATAATAGTTTATGAAATTGTGAAATAGATTTTATTATGTTCATACTACTTATGGTGTTAAAACATTATTATGTTGAGATTCTTTAAAAATAGACAGTTTAGTAATCCAAAAGTCCCATACCAAATTCGTCATATGTTGCGCCAGTATCTGTTCCTAAAGGTACAATATTTTCCAATTTCTGAATATCAGAATCAGTCAATATAATCGTACTTGCTTCAATATTTTGTTCTAAATATTTTCTACGTTTTGTTCCTGGAATAGGAATAATTCCTTTGCTAATAATCCAAGCTAAAGCCAATTGAGAAGGTGTAATTTCTTTTTCTTTTGCCATAGTTTCAATAGCTTTTACTAATTCAATATTTTTGTAAAAATGAGCTTCTTGAAAACGTGGTATTCCTCTTCTAAAATCATTTTCTGGTATATCGTCAATCGTTTTGATATTTCCAGACAGAAAACCTCTTCCCAAAGGCGAGTAGGCTACAAAACCTATTTCCAATTCATTTAAAGTTTGAATAACACCTCTTTCTTCCACCGTTCTTTCAAATAATGAATATTCACTTTGAACTGCCGAAATAGGATGAACTTTATTTGCTCTTTTTACCGTTTCAGATGATACTTCTGATAAACCTATGTAACCTATTTTTCCTTCTTTTACCAAATCACTCATCGCTCCAACTGTTTCTTCTATTGGAATATTCTTATCAAGACGGTGCATATAGTAAAGATCGATGTAATCTGTTTTTAGATTCTTAAGGGAACGTTCTACAGATTTTTTTACATAATCTTTACTCCCATTAATTCTCCACGTTACTTGTTTGTTATCATCAATCTCCCAACCAAATTTCGTTGCAATAATGTATTTATCACGATTTCCGTCAATAGCTTTTGCTATAAGTTGTTCATTTTTAAAAGGACCATATAAATCTGCGGTGTCTAGAAAATTACCTCCCAACTCCAAAGAACGATGAATAGTTGCTATTGCTTCTTTCTCGTCAGATTTTCCATACATGTCTGCATCTCCAAAACCTGTCATTCCCATACATCCCAAACCAATATTTGGAATTACTAATCCTTGATTTCCTAATTTTACTTTATTCAATTTCATACTATTAAATTTTATTAGTACAAATTTCATCTAAAGCTAAAATCCTAATGTATGCAAAATGGGGATTATCGTATGCAAATTACAGATAGGCATTTTTATATTATAGAAATTATATTTTTTTCTCTTCTAAAGGTAATACAACCTTGTATCCTACTCCACGAACAGATTCAAATTTTATTTGTTGATCGTGAATAAAATATTTTCGCAAACGTGTCATAAAAACATCTAAACTACGTCCCATAAAATAATCATTTTCACCCCAAATAGTTTCTAATATTTCTTTCCTAGAAACCAATTGATGATTATGTTGAATAAAATAATACAACAGTTCTGTCTCTTTTTCTGTTAATTGAAAAACCTCATCTTTATATTGAAGAGTTAATTGATTTCTATTAAAACTATAATTTCCGATTTGAATTATTATATCTGAAAAAGATTGATTTCTCTTTAATATATTTTTTATTCTCAACAACAATTCTTCTGGATCGCAAGGTTTTGTAATATAATCATCAGCTCCTATTTTGAGTCCTAATATTCTATCAAAACTTTGACCTTTTGCTGTAAGAAATAAATAAGGAATAGGCGTTAATTCTTTTAATTGTTTAGCCAAAGTAAAGCCATCTATCTCTGGCATCATAACATCTAATATTACTAATTCAGCCGTTTTTAAATGATCCAAATTTGATAGAAACTCTTGCGGATGATTAAACCAAATAACTTCAAAATCAGAAAATTCGAGATATTGTTTTAAAACCATTCCCAAGTCTAAATCATCTTCTACTAAAATAAGTTTAGTTTTCATTTGGCAACACAATTTTAAATTCAACTCCTTTTTCTGCGTTATTCTGCAATGTTATTTTGCCGTTGTAACTATCTACAATAGTTTTTATAATATACAATCCAACTCCAAGTCCATTAATGTGTTGATTAATTGTTCTATCTACACGATAATATTTATCAAATACATGTGGAATATCTTTTACTGGAATCCCAATTCCATCATCTGTAAAAGTTAATTTTATTTTTCGATTAAAATCAAAATTTAAATTACAATTCGTAGCACCATATTTCACAGAATTTTCGATCATATTTTTTACGATTTGCTCAAAATCATACTGACTCAGTAAGTGGTTATATTCGAAATTAATTGTTGATAAAATAGTAATTGTTGCATATTGATTTTTTAAATCATCAATTACTTTTATCATGGATAATTTGTCCAACAAAACATCGTTCTTATTATCTTTTATTAGAATTGTTTCTATCGTATTTTCTAATCGATTAATCTGTCTTTTAATAACTTGTTTCGTCTCCAAATCTTGAATATTCTGAGATGCAAATTTTAATGTTGTAATTGGTGTATTTAATTCATGTGCAATAGAATCTATGGTTAAATGCAACTGATTATTTTTATCTTCTTGTTTTGTAAGATTTTTTAAACTTTTCCAGTATAAATAGACAATTAGACCAATTATTAATAAACTTATTAAAATAAGTGGTATAATTTTTTTAATGATTAAAAATTTAAGATTCAATAGTTCGAAATCAATTTTAGCTTTTATCTTATATTTATGTCTTTCTGATTTTTCTGTTCCAAGTTTATCATCTTTCTCAGTATTCAAATCATCTGTAGACCACACACTTTCGTTAATATTCATAGGATGAATAATCTTTCGCTTAGATTCATAAAATATAAACGATTGATTTGGAATGATTAATTCTTTCTTATTAATTTCATCATAAACAGAATAAACTTCGGAGCGAATGGCTATCTCAAAACTATGTTGAGCATTATAGAAATTAATTAAAGAATCTACAATTTCTCTATATTGTGAATTTGTAAAATTTGCTTTGTTTTGAATAACTTGTAATTCGCTAATTTGTTTATCCTTCTCGTGATTTAATCGCTTAAAATAAGCAAGTAGTTTATCGTTGTTAATATCATTTTTCTCATCCATATCATTCATAACTTTTGTCGCTATTTCTCTAGATGAGAGAATTAAATCTCTTTCAATTAATCTATACGAATTATAGATATAATAGGCTTGCAATGCAACTAAGATTAGTAGAACAATTGCAAACAAAGATGAATAATATTTTTTTGGAAGTTTCATACTCAAAAATACTATGTTTTTCTACACAAACAGCACATTAACTCATCGTTAACCGTTCATTAACCGATTCTGATACAGATATAAATGAGATTTGTTGAAAATATATAACCCATGAAAAATTTTATTTATTTTCTATTTCTTCTTCCAAATTTTGTTTTATCACAAACAATTACAGGAAAAATTGTAAATAATGAGCAGCAACCTCTTTCATCTATTTCTATTGAAATTGAAACAAGTAAGAAAGAAAATTTTAATTTAGAATCTGATGAAAATGGAAATTTCATATTTGATCTTAATCAAGCAGATACATATACAGTATACATCAAAGAATATGGTTTTATACCATTTGAACAACTTTTTGAACAAAATAAGAATAGTATAGAAATTAGTTTATTAAAAGATGAAACCATAGATTTAAAAGAAGTATCTATTTCTGGTCAAAAACCGATGTTAAAAAGAAAGATTGATCGACTAGAATTTAATGTTGAAAATACTCCTCTTCAGAATCTCAGTGCATGGGATATCGTAAAAAACACGCCGAATGTTTTAGCAAAAGATGACCAATTAAGTGTTCGTGGTAATACACAGATTTTAGTTACAATTAATGATAAACGAACATTAATGACACAAGATCAGTTAAAACAATTATTAGAAAACACAGAGGGCTCTGCCGTTTCTGCTGTAGAAGTAATTACAAATCCTCCTGCAAAATATGAAGCTTCTGGAAGTGCTATTATTAATATAAAAATGAAGAATAATACACTTACAGGATACAAAGGAATGTTGTATGCACGCTATCATCAATCTATTTATTCTAAAGGAATGTTAGGTACATCGCAAACCTATAATAAAAATAAGTGGCAATTAACAGGAAGCTACTATTTTGTAAATGGAAAATACATCCGAAAAAATTTAGATGTTGTAACCTATGAACAACAAAGAACAAAATGGGAAAGTGATATGATCCGTAGAACTGTAGCTAAGGAACAACATATTTACAATTTTGCTTCACAATATTCTATAGATAGTTTACAGAATATTCAATTTGGTCTTAATGGGTCTAACAATCCTGCCTCTATCGGAAATTATAAGGTTCCTACAAGTATTTATAACATCGATACTAATACAATTGAATCTAATTATCTTACACAAAACAATCGCCACGAATACACAAATCGTTTTAATTCTTATTTAATTTATGATAAGAAGATTGGTAAACACAATTTTACATGGACCAACAATTTTAGTTTAAGTCATTACAAAGAAAATCAAGGTGTTTTAACGCAACTAAATTTTAAAGATCAACCTTCTAATGAAAATGAGTTTAGAACGAATAATATACAAGATGTAAAATTATATTCAACTCAAATTGATTATTCATTTAATGCTGATAATTATGGATTAGAAACTGGAACAAAATATAGTCATGTATTAAATGATAATTCATTACAATTTTATGAAAGAATAGATAATGATATTGTTTATCAACCTGAAAAAAGTAATCTTTTTAATTACAAAGAACAAATTCTTGCTTTTTATGTTTCTGGAAATTATAAATGGAATAAATGGGAAGCAAAAGCAGGTTTAAGAACAGAATCTACATGGATTGATACCTCATCTAATAATCCGTTGAGTAATAACAAGAGAATAAGAACGGATATATTTCCTACTGCTTATCTTACTTATTCTTTTAATGATAAGAAACAGTTAGGTTTTAATTATGGAAAACGAATTGATAGACCTGATTATAGCTTTCTTAATCCATCTAAATCATATTATAATTTATATGCATACTTCCAAGGAGATGCAAATTTAAAATCGACAATTATTCACAATTTAAGTTTGTCCTATACTGTTAACGATTGGAATTTTGAAGCTTATTATCGTTACGAAAAAGATCCTGCAATGGAAATCTCTTATCAAAATAATGCTGATAATATTGTAGTTTATAATTTTACTAACATTAAAAATGGAGAAGCATTAGGAGCTAATTTATCTAAAAGTATCAGTTTAAAATCATGGTGGAAAGTGAATGTATTTGCAATGGGAGAATACAACCAGAATTATTATTTTGGGAAAACTGATGAAATGGAAAATCAGCTTTATAAAAATGATGTTTTCTTTTATCATTTAAATCTTAATACTCAACTCGACATTGATAAAGCCAAAACATTTAATGTTTTTGTTGGATACAGATATAATTCTAAAGCGATACAAGGTTCTTTTAATATTAGCTCTTCACAAAATCTCTACACGATTATTAATAAAAAATTCAATAACAAGAAATTTGAAATAGGATTAACCTTTAATGATATTTTTAGAACTGACCGTAATACGATCTCTACACGCTATGCAAATCAAAATCAATACTTCAAGGATTATCGCGACACACAATACTTTCTAATTAACTTAAAATACAATTTTGGGAATCAAAAATTAAAAGATGTAAAAGAAATTAAAAAAACAACTGAACAAAATAGAATTTAAACGTTTTTTTTATTAGATTTGAGATAATTAGTTTACAATAATATGACATAATGATAACTTTAAAACGTACAGATTCTACAAATATCCATTTTACTAGCTTGGTAAAGGAATTAGATTTAGATTTAAAAATAAGAGATGGAGAAGAACATGATTTCTTTGCTCAGTATAATAAAATCGATTTAATTCAACATGTTGTTGTTGCTTATTTTAATGACCAACCTATTGGTTGTGGAGCAATAAAACATTATGCAGATAATATAATGGAAGTAAAGAGAATGTACGTAAAAGAAAGTTACAGGGGAAAAGGAGGCGCAACTAGGGTTCTAAAAGAATTAGAAACTTGGGCATCGGAATTAGGTTATGACAAATGTATTTTAGAAACAGGTTTAAAACAACCAGAAGCTATTGCTCTTTATGAGAAATCTAATTACAAAAAAATTAGAAACTATGGTCAATATGAACATGTGGAAAGTAGCGTTTGTTTCGAGAAACACATTGTTTAATTTTTCAATAAAACTTATTTAGATTATGAAAAAACTTATACTTATTCTTTCCATTGTTGTTTTAAATACCTCTTGTCATTCTAATCAAGCTATTAAGAACGAAGACAAATCTGAACAGAAAATGTTTCAACATAGAATTACAGTAAAAGATTTAGAGAATTCAAAACCTATTGTTGTAAAAACAGACAAAGGTTATATGAATGTATATTCTGTTATTATTTATACAGATAATCCTTCCGAATTAGAAGAAAAAGGAATTGCTGTACAATCTAAATCTACACGATTTGTAACTGCGCTTATTAAAAAAGAAGATTTAGAAAAAATATACCAATTAAAATCTGTTAAATCAATCTCTCTACCAAAAATGGATTACTTACATGATGACAAATTAAACTAACAACTAATTTTATACACACACAATATGATTAAAAATTTACAAAAACTTACTGATTTTAAAGTAATAAAATCAAGATCGTTACCTCTTTTAGGTTCTCTCTTATTATTAGCTGGTGGATATGCATCTGCACAATATAAAATAGATCCAAGATTTGAAAACCTTATTAAAGAGAGAAAAAATAATCTATCTCAAAAAACTAGTAATACTTTAATAAATGACGAAGTATTGCCTATTACATCTTTAATTTCACCAGATGGAACTGTAAAAGAATATTATCAAGCAATTATTTACACTAAAAATGCTGATCAATTAAAAAAAGATGGTTTTATAATACAATCTGAATCTAAAGATTTTGTTACTGCTTTACTTTCTGAAAATGATCTTAATCTTTTACGTAGTAATAAAAATGCTTCTAGAGTTAAACTTCCTCGAATTGATTATTTAAACAATCAATCGAATGTAATTGAATCTGGAGCTGCACTATTACAAAGTGGAGTTTTAAATGGTACAAATTATACAGGAAAAGATATTTTAGTTGGAGTTTATGATACTGGTATTGACTTTACACATCCAGATTTTATTGATCCTGTAACAAAACTATCTCGTATTTTTAGTATTTGGGATCAAACATTAACACCTAATGCTAGTGAGAATTCTCCTAATATATATACTGATCCCACAGCTAATTTCGGAGTAGAATACACACAAACTCATATCAATGATGAGATAGATGGTACACCTGCAAATTATATCAGAGAGAAAG
The DNA here is from genome assembly GCF_900142565.1 of Chishuiella changwenlii. Classification (GTDB taxonomy): domain Bacteria; phylum Bacteroidota; class Bacteroidia; order Flavobacteriales; family Weeksellaceae; genus Empedobacter; species Empedobacter changwenlii. The sequence goes on along the minus strand of NZ_FRBH01000002.1, from coordinate 310,767 downwards.
ATATTAATGGACATGGTACACACGTTGCTGGAACTGCTGCTGGTAATGGTTCTGCTTTAGATGGAGCGCCACACAAAGGTATGGCTCCCGAAGCTACTTTAGTTATTGTAAAAGGAGGAAACGGAGGCTTCCCTGCTACAAATACAATAGCTGCATTAGACTATTTTAAAAAAATAGCAGATGAACAAGGTAAACCTATCGTTGTTAATATGAGTATCGGTGGACATGGTAGTGCACATGATGGAAAAACTGAACATGAAATAAAAGTTAACGATTTTGCAAACTCTGGTCCAGGACGTATTGCTGTAATTTCTGCAGGAAATGAGGGAATAGGAAATATACATCAAAGGATTGCATTAGCTCCAAGTGAGAAAAAAATATTTAAAATTCAAGTAGGTGCAAACAGTGTTACAACAGCTCTTCCTGTATTTGGATTTGCTGCATTTTCAAAAGAAAACAACAAAGACTTAGAAGATATAACTGCTTCAATAAAAGGACCAGACGGAAATACATTCATTCAAAAATATGATACTATATCTGGAAGTATTAATTATGTTAAGAATAGTTCTGGTGATAATATTACTAGATTAACAACCTATAATTATTCTGATTCAGATAAAAATGTGATAGAATTGATCGCAGCAAGAGTGAATAATACTTCAAACTCACAAGGTTTATATGAATTAGCTATTGAAAACACTTCGGATAGATCTCTGACATTTGATGGATGGTTATACTCTATTAATACTACTGTAGCTAATACAACTTTCCCAGAAGGAGATAATAATTATACTATAGGATCTCCTGGTACGGCAGATGAAGCGATTACAGTTGCCAACTATGTTGGAAATGTAGCCTTTGCTGTAAATAGTAGTGTTCCTAGTGCTAATGGTACTTATAGTGCTGGTACTACAAGAATGGAAACATTAAACTCTTCTAGTTCTAAAGGACCAAGAGCAGATGAGGCAAGAAAACCAGATATTGCTGCTGGTGGTACTTTCGTTATTTCTGCTAAAACAAAAGATGTTACGGATCCATATATTATTGATGGTAAGTACTATTCGCAAATGACAGGAACAAGTATGTCTTCTCCTGCTGTTGCTGGTAGTGTAGCACTTCTTTTACAAGCTAATAAACAATTAACTGCTAAAGAAGTAAAACAACGTTTAATAGAGAATGTGAATAAAGATAATTTCACAACTAATGCTTACACAAATGAGTTTGGTTATGGAAAATTAAACATTTATAAGGCCGTTAGCGCAGAAGTAAACAAATCAAATAATAATACTTCTTGTCCTATTAGTTTTAACTATACTGCAGCAAGTGATAATTTATCATATATTTGGGGAACTGCAAACGGAACTAATGCTCTTAATTATGGTACTTCAGCAAATGTTGCTGTAAAACTTACTGCAAATGCTACTGGTAAATTAGGAAATGTAACATATTTCTTAGGAAACTATAATACTAATACAGCTACTACTATTCCATTGATTGTTGAAATAAGAAAAGTAAATGCAACAGGTACTCCTAGTGATTTAATTGCGACAAAAACAATTAACAACATCAAAACATTAGAACAAGCTGGTTGGAATAACTTAAGTTTTGCAGATCAAAATATACACCTTATTACTGGACAAGAATTCTTTGTAGTAGTTAAAGCTGTAGGTCAAAATACAATTTTAGGTTCTGATTCAATAAATGCAACAGGAAAAACGTATTTTTCTACTAATGATGGTGCTTCATTTAATAATCTTCCTCAATACAATGCTAAAATCCGTGCAGCTGTATATGAAGACTTACCAGCTGTAAAACAATTAGCTACAAGTTCTAAAACTGCTACACAAGTTGTAGATTTAGGTTATAATCATTTTGTAAATGGATGCGAATTAATTACAAGAGTAGAAGCAAATGGTGCAGCTCCTATTTCTGGAAATACAACTGCTAAAGTTTGGATAGATTCAGATTTAGTAAACTTTGTACAAAGAAGAATAGAAGTTAATGCAACAAACAATAATAACATTTCTACTGGAAAAGTAACTTTATTTTACTCACAAGCAGATTTTGATACATACAACGCAAATGCTACAGTAAAATTACCTACTTCTTCAACAGACGAAGCAAACAAAGCAAATGTAGTTGTACATTATTTTGCAGGAACAAGTAATGATAATACTGGAAACCCAGCTTCTTATGGAACTTCTCCTGTTAATACTAAACTTACAGCTGATAAAGTGGTATGGAATGATACATATAAATATTGGGAAGTTACAGTAGATGCTGTAGGATTTGGAGGATACTTATTATCTACAAACACTACTTTATCTAATTTAGATAATACACTTTCTCAATTAGCTGTTTATCCTAACCCTGTTGTAAATGAATTATCAGTTAATTTACCATCGAATGTTAAAAATGCTCAAATCAATATTTTTGATGTAGCTGGTAGATCTGTAATTAAAACAGAAGTGAAACAATCTAGTGATAAGATCAATGTAAGTAATTTAGCAAAAGGTGTTTATATTGTAGAAATAAAAACAACTAATGGTACAGTTACTAAGAAAATAATCAAAAATTAATTTTTGATTAATACACATAAAAAAACTGAGCAATTGCTCAGTTTTTTTATGTAATAAAATTAGATTTACTGTCTAAAAATAGTCGTTCCGCTTGCTTGTGCTTTCGGGAAAACTGTAACATCTGCAATCTGTACATGTTCCGGCTGATCTAATAAATATTGTATAGCATTTGCAATATCTTCTGCTACTAATGGCTGAAATCCATTATATACATTTCCTGCAAGACTTTCATCTCCTTTGAAACGTACTAAAGAAAATTCTGTTTCAACTGCTCCTGGAGCAACATTAGAAACTTTTATTCCATAAGGTAATAAATCAAAACGCATACCTTTACTCAAAGATTCAACTGCTGCTTTAGAAGCACAATATGTTGTACCATTTGCATAAACTTCTTTTCCTGCAATAGAAGAAATATTTACAATATGTGCATTAGTCGATTTTTTTAACAATGGAATAATTGCTTTCGAAACATAAATTAATCCTTTAACATTAATATCAATCATCGATTCAAGATCTTCTAAATCTGCAACATCAAAAGGCGCTAATCCATGTGCATTTCCAGCATTATTAATCAAAATATCTATTGTTTTCCAATCTTCCTCAAGATTATCAATTGCATTAAAAACAGCTTGCTTATCCCTCACATCAAACTGAATCGTTTTAACTTCCGTTAATTGACTTAATTCTTGCTGAAGTTCATCTAAACGTTCTTGACGTCTTCCACATAAAATTAAACGATAATTTGAGGCCAAACTTTTTGCTGTAGCCATTCCAATTCCAGATGTAGCTCCAGTGATAAAAACTGTTCTTTTCATTTCTTTTAAATAATTAGTAATGCTTTTTTAAGCCCATCTAAGATACAAGCTAAAAAGAAATTAAAAAATGATTTGTCTTGTTTTCGTACGACATTTTCTACTTTCTCATTTTTTACATCTCCCCTAGAATCTTTTTTAACCGCTGCATTTCCTATTGCAGATAAAAATTTTCTTTTGGTTCCGTCTTCTCTTAAAACATTAACTTTTAAGTTATTGTAATAAATTCCGAAATCTCCACTAGCATCAATATCATTTCCATTAAAATTAAATAGTATTTTATTTAAATCACCTTCAGCAGAAACCTTTAAATAGGGCTTTAAGAAAGGATCAAGATTCTTAGCTGTAAGATTTTCTATGGAACCTTTTATATTAAATTTCTCAGAAGTATTCATCGGATTAAAAGTCCATTTTGTTTTTAAATCTCCTGTCATAAATTCTGAATTCCAATCTACAACAACATCAGGTAATGTTTTTTTCTGATAGCCCGAATTAACATTGTAAACAGTAGTATTTACTTTGGTAAACGACAAAGTTCCTGCGCCTACACTTTTTTCTGTTTCTTCGGCATAAGCTAATTTAGAATTAACAAGCATTAAACGTTTTACTTCTAAACCAAATTTTAGATTCCTTAATTTCTCTGAAAACAATGTCTTTTTACTTAAATCATTCGGTGGAACAAGGCTTCTATAAATTACGGCATCTGCTTCATTTAATTTTACAAGGTTAGATTTAAAGAATGGTTTTTTATTCGGTAAGAATCCCCATTTAATATCATCTACAGCAATTTGATTAACTGTTACATGAAATAAATCGGCTTGTTTTTTTAATGATGCTGTATATTCTTTTCGAGAAATTTTTGGAATGAACTTTAATTTATTCAATACAAATTTTCCATTTTTATAATAAAAATCCGATGTATTTAATTGATATACTTTTCCTAAATCATAATCTAAACCAGATGATTTTAAGTAAATAGATTCGTAATGAAATGGAACATTTTCATTTAATGTATTAGGATTTATCTTTAATTTTTGAAGATTAAAGTCAATATTTTTCACATACAAATTTGGTTTGTTTGCCTGAAATGGAATAATAGCCAACTGCCCGTTTACTAATCGAATATTATTTACTTCTATAAAATCATTAAAACCTTTCTTTTCTTTTTTAACTGGTTTATTTTCCGATTCAGCATTTCCATGTATTGTAAATTCTGGATTTTTAAGAATCATATCTTTTGCATATAATTTCTTACCATAAACATTTACTAAACCTAAAACTGTTAAATCTACATTTTTAAAATCAAATTTCTTATCTGCTAATAAGTGAGAATTTTTTATTTGAATCGTATCAACTACTAAATTGAAATTGATTAAAAATTTATTCTTAATTTCTTTTTCTATGACTGACTGTTTATTCTTCTGATCGATAATTTTTACATCAACTTTATCTAGCTTAATAGAGTTCGTATGAAAATAAAATTCACCATTTCTTTTCCCCCAACTGTTATTATTTAAAGTTAAAAGTGGTGCTTCAACATCTAGTAAAGTGTTCGATTTTGTGTATCGATTATTAAATTGATTTTTTGAAATAAAAGGTTTCATTTTAAAGTTTTTCAATACAACTTTCTTTTCAGTTAAATCGAAATCAGAAGCCGTTAAAATATGCATCTCATTCAATCTGTAGTACATCGAATCTAATTTTAATCGGAAAGTTTTATAATCGATCGGAATTTCATTTGTTCGTGTTAACTCGTTCATACGAATTCCTTCTATAGATAAGTCTACATTATTAACAGCATATTTTACCGTTCTCGCATTAGAGAATAATGCTTTAATTTTTCCATTATCTATCTTAAACTTTTTAATGTTTATTAAATCTGCATCATCAGTTTTTAACTGTATTTTTTTTGTTTCTGTTTTATTGGCTGGTTTTGCAGTAATAATTGTAATTCGTGGTTTTTTAAACTGAATTAAATCTGTTTCAAAAAACAATTTATCTTCATTTGTAAATCCCCAATCCATTTTTGTTAGAGATAAATAAGGCGACTCTATGTCTAATAAATCTGCTTCGGAATCATTCGGAACATATAGTTTTCCGTTAATCTTTAAAGGTTTCATTGTAAATTTTTCTAACTCGAAAGTATCCATGTTTAGTTTTACCTTTTTAGCTCTTAAAATTTGTTTATCCTTAATTACAAAGAACATAGAATCTAGCTTTATCTCAAAATCAGCATAACCAAATGGGATTTTTTTATTGACTGTTCTTTCATTAAAGCGAACTCCTTTAAAATTGATATCGAAATTAGAAACATTGGCTAAATGCCTTTTACCAGCAGGAGAATACAAATTAAATTCTCCATTATTGATATTTAAATTGGATACATTAAAACGATCTCCTACTTTAATCTCACGTTTCTTTTCTTTTATAGAGTCTTTTGTATCTTTAAGATAATAATTTACAAGAGGATCATTAATATTAATTGAATAAGCTGAAACTTCTTTTTGAACAATTAGCTTTATAAAATTTATTCCAACAATATTAATTTCATTTACTTTTCCTGTAAACTTTATAGAATCATTAATTGAAGTTGAATCTTTTGGAGAAACTTCTACATTTTTTAATGATAAAGAGGAATTGAAAATAGAGAAGTTTAAATTTTCATAACTTAAATTGTAAGCTGTGTCATTTTTTTCCGCAATTATTTTAGGTAAACGACTATTTAAAAAATAAGTTATATAAAAACTTAAAATAAAAAGTATTCCAATAATACTAAGCAATATAATACTTGCTCTTTTTACCAATTTGTTCTTAATCATCGATGTTATTATAATGTAATTAAAAAGACAAATATTGTGCCTTAAAAAATGTTAATTATTGAATTATAACAATACAATTTTTTACACTTTTTTTTATAAATACAATTTAAAAAAATATCACAACAAACTGATGTTTATTGTGATATAAATTATAAATACATATAAATTTTGAGGTTATTAAAAATCTAATAACTATTCATTTATATCGTAAATTTCTTTTATGTTTTCTAAAATAGAATCGAAATCTAATTTTAGGTCAATTAATTTTCCTGTAAATAAATCGAAAACCCAACCATGAACCTCCAATCCATTTTCCATTGCACGTTGTACAAAAGGATTTTTAACAACGTTTACACATTGTTCTTGCACATTAAGTTCTACTAAACGATTGTAACGCATTCCTTCATTTTCAATAGCATTTAACTCATCAGAATGTAAGCGGTAAACGTCTCGTATATTTCTTAACCAAGGATTCATAATTCCTAAGTCTTTCGGAACCATTGCAGCTTTAATACCACCACAATTATAATGTCCACAAACAATAATATGCTTTACTTTTAAATGATCTACAGCATAATTTAAAACTGATGTTGTATTAAGGTCAATTCCAACAACCATATTTGCAATATTTCTGTGTACAAATACTTCTCCTGGTTCTGCTCCTAATAACTCTTCTGCTGTAACGCGACTATCCGAACAACCAATGTACAATACTTCTGGAGTTTGACCAGATGATAAATTATCAAAATATGCTTCGTTTTGATTTAAACGCATATTAATCCACTCCTGATTGTGTTCAAAAACTTTTTCTAAATTCATAATTTTCTATATTACATCTTGTACCTCTGGATGTTTACCGATATAAACACTTACATAACTACAAAATGGGATAATTTTTAAATTTTCTTTTCTGGCATAATTTACAGCTTCTAAAACTAATTTCTCTGCTAAGCCCTGCCCTCTTAATTCTGGATTAACCCCAGTATGATTAATAATCATTTGTTCTTCTTTTAACATAAAAGTTAATTCTCCAACAGCATTATCATCATCATTAAGCAGTTCAAAAACACCATTCTTACCGTTTAATTTCAGTTCAATTTTCATAAATGTTATTTTAGAAATATAGTACGACAAATATCTGACCAAAATTTTGTCTACAACAAACTGTTAATTCAATACAAATTTAAGTCAGGTAAAATTCTTTATAAAATAAAAATATAATTAAATTACCTAATAGAGGCAAAAATCGTTTGTAGTTGATTTTCAATAACAAAACATAGCATAATATATTTAATGTATAACTTTCTGCGTTTTTACTTGATTATTTTATACATTTGTTAGATATTTTAAGGAAATATTCTTCATATGAAATTTATTGTATCGAGCAACACGTTATTAAAAAATGTTAACTTAATAGGTGGAGTAATTAACTCTAACAACACATTACCAATTCTTGATAATTTTTTATTCGAATTGGATGGAAATCAATTAACAATTACAGGTTCTGATTTAGAAACTACAATTTCAACAACTTTAGAAGTTGAATCTAACGATAATGGAAAAATTGCAATTCCATCTAAAATCTTAACAGATACCTTAAAAACTTTTCCAGCACAACCACTTACTTTTATACAAAAAGAAGGAAATACATTGGAAATTGTCTCGGAACAAGGAAATTATCAATTAGCATTTGAAGATGCCAACGAATATCCACAAACACCAGATATTGAAGATGCTAGCTCTACAACAATTGGTGCAAATGTATTATCTGAAGCTATTGTAAAAACAATTTTTGCAACAGGAAATGACGAATTACGTCCAATAATGACTGGAGTATTCTTCCAAGCAAATGCAGATGTTTTTAGATTTGTTGCAACAGATGCACATCGTTTAGTAAAATATACACGCAACGGATTAGAAGATCTACAGACGGCGGAATATATTATGCCTAAAAAACCTCTTAACTTACTTAAGAATATTTTAGGTGGAAATAATGACGATGTAACAATTGAATATAACAATACAAATACACGTTTTTCTTTTCAAAATATCGTTTTAACATGTCGTTTAATTGATGGAAAATATCCTAATTATGAGGCTGTAATCCCTAAAGAAAATCCGAATGTTTTAACTATTAATAGAAATTTATTTTTAACTTCATTAAAACGTGTCGCTATTTTCTCTAACAAAACAACTAATCAAGCTCGATTGAAATTAGTTGGAAATTCATTAACAATTTCAGCAGAAGATATCGATTTTGCAAATAAGGCAGAAGAAAGACTTCCTTGTGATTACAATGGAACAGATTTACAAATCGGTTTCAATTCTCGTTTTTTAATTGAAATGTTAAACAACTTACAATCAGAAGAAATAACATTAGAAATGTCTGAACCAAATCGTGCTGGAATTATAAAACCAGTTGACGGTTTAGAAGAAGGTGAAGAAATCTTAATGTTAGTAATGCCTGTTATGCTAAATGCATAATTAATAACAGAATACATCTATTTATTATAAAATAAAATGAAAATTTCATATAACTGGCTAAAAACCTATATTGATACAAATATTTCTCTTGAAGAAATTTCTGCAACTTTAACAAGTACAGGATTAGAAGTTGAAGGTGTAGAACAAATAGGTGGAGCTAAAAAGTATTTAGACACAGTTGTAGTTGGTAAAGTATTATCAGCTGTTCCACATCCAAATGCTGATAAATTAAAAGTTACTAAAATAGATTTAGGAGACGGAAAAGAAACACAAATTGTTTGTGGCGCTCCTAATGTAGCAGAAGGACAAAATGTTCCTGTTGCTACTGTTGGTACAATATTACCTTCTACAGAAGGAGAATTTAAAATAAAAAAAGCAAAAATTCGTGGAGAGGAATCTTTCGGAATGATTTGCTCGGAAGTTGAATTAGGAATTGGAACTGACCATTCTGGAATTTTAGTTTTATCTGATGATTTAAAACCAGGAACTCCTACTTCTCAACTTTTCGGAAACGACGAAATAGATCACGAAATAGAAATTGGTTTAACGCCAAACCGTGCAGATGCAATGTCTCATTTTGGTGTTGCTAGAGATTTATATGCAGCCTTAAAAACACGTAATATTGATGCTACATTCAAAAATTACGATGTTTCAAATTATCCAACTTCAGATTTCGGAAAAAATCCTATCTCTATAGAAGTAAAAGATACAGAAGCTGCACCAAGATATGCTGGGGTTTATTTAAAAAATATTAAAGTTAAAGAATCTCCAGATTGGTTAAAAAATCGTTTAAAAGTAATTGGTTTATCTCCTATTAATAATGTGGTAGATATTACAAATTATATTTTACACGATTTAGGACAACCTTTACATGCTTTTGATGCTGATAAAATTGAAGGAAATAAAGTTATCGTTCAGAAATTAGCAGAAGGAACAAAATTTACAACATTAGATGGTGTTGAAAGAGAGTTGAAAGGGCACGAGTTAATGATTTGTGACGAAAATAAACCGATGTGTATCGCAGGAGTTTTCGGAGGTCAGTATTCTGGTGTTTCAGATGCTACGACAAACATTTTCTTAGAAGCTGCTTATTTTGAACCTGTAACAATTCGTAAAGGTGCAAAAACGCATGCATTAAATACAGATGCTTCTTTCCGTTTTGAAAGAGGAATAGATCCTAATACTACAGTAGATGCTTTGAAAAAAGCTGTTTTAATGTTAGTAGAAATTGCTGGTGCTGAAATTGCTTCAAATATCGAAGATGTTTATCCTAATCCTATTCAGAATTTTAATGTAAAATTACGTTTAAAAAAGGTTATTGAATTATTAGGAGTAGAAATCGCTGAAGATAAAATAAAAGCTATTTTAGAAAACTTAGAAATTAAAATATTATCTGAAAATGATGGTGTTTTAGATTTAGAAGTTCCGGCATATAGAGTTGATGTACAACGTGACGTTGATTTAATAGAAGATATTTTAAGAATTTATGGATACGATAATATCGAAATCCCTTCTAAATTCTCTTTCTCATATATTCCAAATCAAAAAGTTAGTCCAGATAAAATTGAAGATTTTATTGCTCGTCAATTAACTTCTTTTGGTTTTAATGAAGCAATGAACAACTCTTTAACTAAGAGAGAATACCAAGAAATATTCTTTTATCCAGAAGGAGAAAGCGTTGCAATGTTAAACCCACTTTCTGCTGATTTAGCAGTTATGCGTCGTACATTGTTAAATGGTTTATTGGAAAATGTTGCATTCAACGTAAACAGAAGAAACACTGATGTTAAACTATTTGAATTTGGTAAAATTTACCGTAAATTCAACGAAGTATACGAAGAGAAAAAATGTTTAGGAATTGTTCTTTCAGGAAACTTTAATAACGAATCTTGGACAGGAAACATTCGTAAAGCATCTTTTAGTGATTTGAAAGGTTTAGTAAAACAAATTTTTGTTAGATTAAATATTCATGTAACAGATGAATTAGCTGCAAAAGATGATAACTTCTTAGATGGAATAGAATTTATTTCTGGAAATAAATCTTTAGGAAAACTAGGAATCATCTCTAAAAAGTTAGCTAAGGCATTAGGTGTAAATCAAGATACATTCTTTGCGCAATTAGATTGGGATACTATCGTTAAATTAGCAAATAAGAACGATCTTAAATATAAAGAGATTTCTAAATTCCCAGGTTCACGCCGTGATTTAGCTTTATTACTAGATTCTACTGTAAAATATGAGGATTTATACAAAGCAACAAAAGAAGTAAAATCTAATTTGTTGAAAGGTGTAAATTTATTTGATGTTTACGAAGGAGATAAATTACCAGTGGGTAAAAAATCATACGCGTTGAGTTTTGTTATACAAGATGAAAATAAAACATTAAGTGATCAAGAAATTGATCAATTAATGAATAAATTAATTAAATTGTATCAAGATAAATTTAGTGCCGAATTAAGATAAAATATTTTTAATTATGAAGATTTCAACTATTTTTTGCGCAACACTTTTAGCAACTTTTGTAGCAACATCATGTTCTACAAATACTAATACAGCTAAACTTAAAGCTAAACCAGAAGTATCTATTTCTAATCAAGAATGGTTTTTGGTTGGCGATAATAATACTGTAAAGGGATTATATGATAAAAATATATCTATGGTTATAGATGAAAGTGCCTCAAAAGTTAGTGGATTTTCTGGTTGTAATAATTTTAATGCAACAATCGCGAAAACAAACGGAACTATTACTTTTGGAAATTTTTCTGAAACAAAAATGGCTTGTCCAAATTTAAAAGCTGAGCAAGATTTTTTATCAGTTCTTAAGAATGTTAACCGCTATGAAATTGCAGGTAAAGAGTTATATCTTTATAAAGGAAACATTTTATTAATGAAATTAAAGACTACATAGTCTTCAAAAATAATCTTTAAAAGCTCCAAATTTTGGAGCTTTTTTTATATAAAAAGAGCCGTTACATAATGCAACGGCTAAAACAAAAATAAAATCTCCGATATGAAATTTATTTTTTCATAATTTTCATATTAGTTTCTTTTCCATTTACAGTTTCAACAGACACTAAGTATACTGCTGGTTTTAAATGAGAAATATTAATTAGGTTTTGATTCGACGTCAAAACTATTTGACCATTCAAATTAAAGACTTTTACTTGCTTAATCTTTACAGAAGAAACAATCTTTAGTTCATTTTGGTTAAGTGCGGCTTCTACCTTTTGAGTATCTTTTATTAAATCGTTTGTATTTAATGTAGCAGTCTTATTAACACATCTTACAGAATAACCAAAGCTCTTAGCATCTCCTCCAAATCCAGTTGTACTAGATGTTGCGGCACCTAAATAAACATAACGGTAAAAATTAGGATTCTTACTCGCCGTTTTTGTCCAAATGTATGCTCTAGCTCCAACAAAACTCCAACCTAAATCTTTTCTAGATCCTGCTCCAGCTATTTTTAGATTACTTTTAAATCCTCTATCTATTCCTCTTGTAACATTATCTGGCTTAGGAAATATTAATTCCTTTTGCATAACATTATCCCAATCCATTTCCGATGGCATTTCCCAATCATTACCAATTGCTTTACAAGGATCCATTCCATTGTGCTCCGTTACTTCTGAAAGACTCTTTGCAGACCAATCATCATTTTGCATAGGATTAGCAAACCAACCTTCATAATTTGCAGACCAAGGAGTTCCTCCTCCAACATAAAATAATGGACTACCATTACCTAATCCCAAAGGGTTATTAGGAGTTGGGTAAACATCTGTAGTTTCAGAATCTTTTAATTGATGTCCATCATCCCAACGTCCATATTGAAAATAATCTCCAAATGATAGCTCATCTCCAATACTAGTTGCTACTTGAGAGCTTCCTAAGTTTTGTTGCAACCATTCATTTCCATCGGCTGCTCTAACAGTTTTATATGTTACATTATTTCCTTGGTATGTAAACGTTACTAGACCAGTATCTCCTACTGTATTTCCAGCTGTTTGCTTTTCTTGAGCATTAAGTATTACTACGCTAAATAAAGCGACAAGAAGTAAAGTTTTTTTATACATGTGTTAATTTTATTTTGCAAATATATTTATTTAGACTAATTAAATATAATATATTTAAAAAAATATAAAACTTTAACAATTGGATATCTCATTCATCTATACGTTTTCTAAATAAAAAAAGCAGTTACCAAAAATGATAACTGCTCTATATCTTAGAATTTTAAATTCTGTTTATAATTTAGTTGAAGTCATGTATTCTTCAACTTCTTCGGCTTTTGCTTCTTCAGCTTCATCTTTTAGAACACGTTTAGCAACTTTACCTACTGTTAAACCTTGTACAACAATAGAAAATAAAACGACGATATAAGTAATTTCTAATAGTAATTCTTTCCATTCCGAGTTCGGCATAGATAAAACTAGAGCAATTGAAACTCCACCTCTAATACCTCCCCAAACTAACATAATAAGAGATCCTCTAGAGAATGTACTTCTACGTAAAATTGTTCTGGCTGGTATTACAATCGATAAACAACGAGCAAGCAGAACTACAAAAATAGTAACAACTCCTAATAAAATTTGTCTAAAAATATCGTCTATAAGTAACAATTCAAATCCAATAAATAAGAATAAAACAGCGTTCATAATCTCATCTATCAACTCCCAAAATTTATTTAAATAATCTTTTGTTGTTTCAGACATCGCAACTTTTTGTCCATAGTTACCTATTATTAAACCTGCTATAACCATTGCTAAAGGACTAGAAACATGTAGTTCTTTTGCTATTAAGAATCCTCCCATTACAATAGATAAAGTAATTAATGCAGATACTTTATAATCGTCTATTTTCTTTAATGCTTTAGAAGCAGAGAAACCTAATACTAATCCTAATAAAACTCCACCTCCAGCTTCTTCTAAAAATAATAAAGAAATAGATTGCCAAGAAACTTCAAAATTGGTATTGGTAGCAACTTGTAAAACAACAGCAAACATTACAACGGCAACACCATCATTAAACAATGATTCACCTGTAATTTTAGTTTCTATTAATTTCGGAACTTTTGCTTGTTTTAAGATTCCTAAAACGACGATAGGATCTGTTGGGGATATTAATGTACCAAACAGTAAACAATAAATATATGGTATTTGAATACCAAAGAAAGGCGCAATATAATGTAAAATAGATGCAATTATAAAGGCAGATATAACAACAGAAATTGTTGCATAAGTACCAATTGTCCAACGAAGATTTTTAAGATCGGAAATGTTTACATGTAATGCTCCTGCAAAAAGCAGAAAATTTAACATCGCACCCATTAATATTTCATTAAAATCTAAACTATTAAAAAGTTGTAAAAACTCGCTACTAACGCTAGGAAAAAAAACGCTACCTACTACACGGATAATTACCGATACAAGCATCGCAATAATCATGATTCCGATTGTTCCAGGAAGTTTTAAAAACCGCAGGTTTGCATATGAAAATATTGCCGCAAGTACAATTAAGGCAGAAAAAGAATAATATAGTTCCATTTATGTTGATTAAAAATTTCCCGAAAAGGTACGAAAAAAGGAGCACTTAGCAGTACTCCTTTCTATATAAAACTGATGTTTTATTAAATTAGTTTTTTGGTGCTTGCCCAATTAAATCCATAAATTGATCTAATTTAGGTAAGATAATAATTTGTGTACGACGGTTTGCTGATTTTCCATCTGCAGTACCATTTGTAGTTAATGGATTGTATTCTCCACGTCCACCTGCTGTCATACGCTTAGGATTAACTCCGTATTGATTTTGTAAAGATTGTACAACTGAAGAAGCTCTTAAAGCAGATAAATCCCAGTTATTACGGATGTTTGGTTTAGAAATTGGCACATTATCTGTGTTACCTTCAATTAATACATCGTAATCTTTATAATCATTAATAATTTTTGCAATCTTACTTAACGTTTCTCCTGCTGCTGGTGAAATTTCGTAGCTACCAGATTTGTATAACATGTTATCAGCTAAAGAAATGTATACTACTCCTTTCAATACTTTTACATCTACATCTTGTGCTTCGCTACTAGATAAAGAACGAGTTAAGTTGTTTGTTAAAACCATATTTAAACTATCTGATTTGCTTTTTGCATTAACCAAATGTTTAATATACTTATTAGACTCGTTGATTTCTTTTACTAACTCAGAAACATTTTTAGAACCACCGTTGATACAGTTTTTCAATTGTTCTTGTAAAGCTTTAATTTGATTTCTCTCGCTTTGAACTGTATTTTCGAACTGACCTTGGTTGTTTTCAAAATTTGCTAACTTAGCTTTAGTTACAGCTAATTCTGTTTGACATCCTTGATTCTCAGAATACGTAGAATTAAATTTAGTCTGTAATTCATCATATTTCTTTTGACTAACACAGCTAAATAATGTCGAAGCAGCGATTACCGCTACTGGTAAAATTGAAACTTTCATAATTATTTTTTTATTTCAGTTATACGAATATATGTTATTATTTTATATTGAACCTAAAAATATTCAAAAACCGTGCTACAAAACCAAGAAACTAAAAGTTAGCGAGATAAATAACTATTCTTATTATTAAATAAAGAAGTTATTATAACTATTCTACAATAGAATTATACTTCTTTTTTAGGCTATCATTATTCTTTCTTTGTTGCTGAATTTGTAACGATAATTGAGAAATCTTAGTATCCAAAATTTTATCATTTTCTTCTGCTGATTGGATCTTAGTATTTAAATTGCTTACTTTACTTTCTATTGAATTTAAACTATTCTCTATCTTCAATTTCTTCTTCATTAATTTATCTACAGTTTTATCATCAGCAGTTCGTTCTAATTGATTAGTAACTAATTCTAATTTAGCTGTTAGTTCTTGTTTTTGACTTTCTAATTTTAATAACGAATTACTATCTTTAAGATAAGACTTTATAGATGCACCCTTTTTCATTTGTGCATCTGCATTATCTTTTGTTAAACGAATTAAACCTTCGTTTGCTAATTTTAATTCGTTTCTAACGCAAGCTTGTTTTGTTTGTATAGACAAATCATGTAGACTAGCATAAATTTTATCAAATTCTAGTGAATTCTGATTAAATGTCATTCCATTTTGATCTGTCAACGTGTTGATAATTGTTGTTTTTCCATTCTCTTCTTCAACTACGCTAATTATGGATTTATAAACATCTTGCGAATTTTTAAATTGAATATTACTTGCTTCGTGCTTTTTTAGAAAACTAGAAGAGCCTTCTTTATTAGATACCCAATTCTCCCAAGACTTATAAATTGTAGCTGGTTGACAGTTTTCTGTAGTAAATGCAAATGATTTAAGATCTTGACCATTCAACTCATACTCTACTTCAAACAAACCTTCCTCTACTTGTGCATTCACAAAAGAAGATAAAACTATAGTGGCTAATAATATATTTTTCATCGCTCTACATTCACTTATTAAATCCACAACAATGTAATAAAATCTAAGAGTTTATAAAAGGTCTTGTACAGATTTTTTTTATTGGTTATTTTTATCCTAAATTTAATCAAAACAATGCAAACAAAAATCTTATTAATTTATACAGGAGGAACAATTGGAATGGCAAAGGATTATGGAGATCAATCTCTTAAACCATTTAATTTTGATAATCTTCTAAAACAAATTCCTGAATTAAATTTATTAGATTGTTCTTTTGATTATTATAGTTTTGAAACACCAATAGATTCTTCTGACATGAAACCTGAATATTGGATTAATATTGCAGAAACAATCGAAAAAAATTACAACGATTATAATGGTTTTGTTGTTTTACATGGAACAGATACGATGGCTTACACTGCCTCGGCATTAAGTTTTATGATTGATAATTTGGACAAGCCTATTATTTTCACAGGATCTCAATTACCAATTGGTGATTTACGCACAGATGCAAAAGAAAATCTTATCACTTCTATACAATTAGCTTCCTTACAAAAAGATAATCGTCCTATTATTAACGAAGTATGCATCTACTTTGAGTATAAATTATTTAGAGCTAATAGAGCTACAAAAATTAATGCTGAAAACTTTGATGCTTTCGAATCTCCAAATTATCCAAAAATAGGTGTATCGGGTGTTCATTTAGAAGTAAAAGAAGATTTATTACTAAAGAAACAATCTTCTAAAACTTTATCTATCAATAAAAATCTGAATGCTGACGTTGGAGTTTTAAAAATTTTCCCTGGAATGAATCGTTCATTTATTGAAAGCGTTTTAAATGCTCCTACAATGAAAGCATTTATTATTGAAGCATTTGGGACAGGAAATATTTTTACAGATCAGTGGTTTATAGATTTATTAAAAGAAAAAGTTGAAAAAGGAATACATCTAATTATCAATACACAATGTGCTGGTGGAATGGTGGAAATAGGAAGATATGCGACAAGTGATGCATTATTGGAAATGGGTGCTATCTCTAGTTTTGATTTAACAATGGAAGCTGCGATAACAAAAGCGATTTATTTATTAGGGCAAAATTTAAATAGAGACGAATTTAGAAAACAATACGAATCTAATTTAAAAGGTGAATTAAGACACCATTTTTATTCTAATTAATAAATTCACATAAAAATTTATATAACAATGGACTTTTACATAAAAGGGTTCATTGTTATTTTTTTACCTTTTTATCCCATATTCTTATTTTTTTCTCAAAGTTTTTCAAAAGTTTTTTCTGACTCGTTTTTATTACATTCTTCCTTTATTGCATATTAACATTTTTATATTTTTTTAAAAGAAGGATTTTAGCTTCAATCCTTGTTATAATCATAATTTACTTTATTTTTTATAAACCCTTTTACCGTTTTTTTAAAAATTAAAATTATAGCATAATTAACATTACTTAAAAGCAAATAAAATAAATAACTAACTAAATATTAACTAGTTAAATCTTTTAGTTTTTAAAATTTATTATTTAGATTAGCTACAAATAATTAACAAAAAAAATATTTATAAAAATTCTACTACTATGAGAAAATTTAAAAACTTGATGTTACAAAATGTAACTATCCACAAAAAACTAAAAAATAATGAAGGTACATCTACCTCTATTAATTTATTATTATCTAAAAAAACATTAAGTAAAGTTGCTTTAACATCTATTCTACTCTTATCTGTTTCATGTGCAAATGATGATAATAGTACGAAAGTTGAAAATCACTCTGAAGAAAGAGAAACTCCTACTAAACCAATGATTAGTGAAAATTTTTCTGACGAAGAAAAAGAATTACTAAAAAAGGGATGGACTTTCGTAAACAATGATATAGACTTATCTACAGTTGAAAATAACTCTAAAAGCCAACAAATTGCAAGAAATCAACAAAGACCAGTTGATTTAACAATAGACCATTTAAAAGATATTGGTTTTAAACCACAATACATGTATGGTAGAACGGAAATTAAAAATATTTTTGCTATAAACGGCACTAGACCGGATGGAGTTAGATTTAATAATAATCTTTGTATAGGAAAATGTGACGACAGAAATACAACTGCTAGGGCTAATGTCACTATATTAACAGGAGAACCAATAGTATATAATCAAAGATCAGTACAAACAAATAATACTGATCTTATCCTTGATGAAACTATAGAAAATGCAGGACGAAGAAATTCTACACATACTTCAAGATATGATTACAAACAAGGTCATAAATCAATATGGAAAAAAGTTGTTTCAGGATCAGTTAAAGTTGCAAGTAAATTTAAAGTTGGAATTCCTCTTTTTGCATCTAAAACATTTAATGTTGATGTAACTGTAGGTGGTCAAACCGAAGATGGAGGTGAAACGTATAATGAATTAACAGTAGGAGGTAGCCACACATTCGAAGTGCCTAGTCAAAGTAAAGTTAATATTAAAGTTTTTTTAGTAAAAGAAAAAATAACAGCTACTTACAAAATCCCTGTTTACTTTAGAGGTGCTACTCAAACAAACTTTCCCTCACCAGCAAACGGTCACTACTTTTGGCGAACAAATATTGATAGAGTTCCAGAATTTATGAATAAAGTGGCTAATATAAAAGAAGAAAGTGGTAGTATAGAAATATTTAATACTGTAAATACTAGAGTTTGGTTGTCTCCTTCAAGCAAATTATAAACATCTTAAATAAATTTAAAACATATTAATCTGTCTCAATTATGAGGCAGATTTTTTTATTAAGTTAAAAATTTAACATTATCATCTGACTATAAATACTTATTTACCGAATGCAAAAACTAATGGTTTTATCTTGGTTAAAGAACAAATATAATTAACCCAAAAACCTATTATTATGAAAAACTTTACACATTTTAGTTTACCAAAAGTAAACATTAGAAAAAACCTAAGTAAAATCATTTTTGCATCTTCTCTATTAATAGCCAATTCATGTGCTGATGATGATATGAGTTCTAAGAAGGTAGAATATATAGAAGACACAAAAATAGAAGGACCTGTAACTATAGAAAAATTATTAGAAAATGGTTGGGAAATTCTTCAAGATAATGATCTTTCTGATTTTGATGATTCAATAGACAATTTAAACGAAAAAAGACCTATTAATGCACAATCAACTCCATTAACAAGAGAACATTTAAAAGATATAGGATACGATACAAGTACTTTTAGTGGTCGTTTAAAATTAATGAATGATCTTACTATTAATGGTATGGCTCCAGTTGGAGTAAGATTTAATCAATCTTTTGCTACTGGTATAGGTCATCAATTAAATTTTACTCAAATGGCTAATGTTAATATAAAGATAGGAAAGCCTGTAATTAAAATTCTTGAGAATGGTGTCCTATTACCTAGTGAATATTCTAATGTTTTTAGGTTTACAAACCCTGACAATGCCCAAAAAATTGATCAGTTTAATTATACTATATCAAAAACACGTAAAACATCTAAAACTGTTACTGTTACTGCATCAGTTAAAGTAGGAGGTAATATTAACCTTAGTATTCCAGCAATAGAAGGAATAAAAGGTGGTGTTAACTTAGATTTTACATTAGGCGGTTCGTTATCACTAACTGATACAAAAGAATCTACAGAAAGATTTGAAATGGAAAACAAGATAATTGTTCCACCAAGAAGTAGAAGAGATATTCTTGTTATAACTACTAAAAATAGCTCTTTAATCAATTATTCTGTTCCTGTAACATTTACAGGCAATGTACAAACAAACTTCGCAATTCCTGTTAACTGGAGTTTATTTCACAATATCCCCATTACGAATTATCCAAACTTTGCAAGAAATACTAAGGCAGAGGAAGGTTTAGTTAGTATAAATAAAGTTAACAGAATTACGGTCTTAATAAGAAAACCAGTTCGTTTAAATAATTAATAAAATCTAAAAAAGGCTGCTCAATAGGAACAGCCTTTTTTTGTTTTTTCTGAACATCTTAGTTCTTTTCGTCTTCGCTTTTGATAATTTCATATTCAACTTGCATCACACCTGTATTGGTGTGTCCAATTTCGCTGAATGCTGCTTGACTTAAGTCTAAAACTCTAGATTTAGCATATGGACCTCTGTCGTTGATTTCTACAACCACAGATTTACCATTTCTGATATTCGTAACTTTTACTTTAGTACCAAATGGTAAAGACTTATGGGCAGCTGTTAGTTCATGTTTATCATACTTTTCACCACTAGCTGTCTTGCGTCCGTGGAATTTGTCTCCATACCAAGAGACAACTCCAGTTGAGATTTTTCGAGCACTATTCTCGATAAGTTCTCCAACTAACTTTTCATCTTCAATTGATAATGTATCTTTCTTTAAGATTGTATCATTATCAAAATCTTTACTAAACCTTTTTGCTGAATCTGGCATAGTGTTTGTGGCGCTACTACCAGAGTCTTTAAAAATTTTACCATCAGCATTTGCTATTGGAAAAATCATTAACATCGCTATCAAAGCTATAATGTTTTTCGTCATCCTTTAGATTTTCTGATTACTTTGCAAATTTAGGGTAGATAATCACTTCTTATTTAGAATTATTCTAATAGAGTAATTTACAATTAAATAATCTTCTCTACTTAGCAGTTTTAGTACTCTTCAAGAGTTTGTTAAAATAATGTTAAAATAACATTGATTTATTAATTTTTTTAACAAAAAGATATTTTTTTAATGTTTATTATTGATAATCAACAACTTAACATTCTTATCAAATTACATAAATATTACGATTATTCAAAATAAAAAAGGTAAAGTTTATAAAACTTTACCTTTTTTTAAAATTAGATAGAATATAACAGATTATAATCCAGCTAAAATATCTTTAACTTTTGCAGAAATTGCTTTCCCTTCAGCTTTTCCAGCTAACTTAGAAGAGGCAGCTCCCATAACTTTTCCCATGTCTTTAGGTGATGTTGCACCAACTTCTGCTACTATTTCTTGAATTGCAGTTGTTAATTCCTCATCTGATAATTGAGCTGGTAAGAATTGTTGAATTACCTCTGCTTGTGCTAATTCTTTTTCTGCTAATTCTGGACGTGCATTTGCAGTAAATTGCTCAGCAGCTTCTTTACGTTGTTTTACTAACTTTTGTAATAACGCAATTTCTTGATCTTCTGATAATTCACCATTAGCCCCAGAAGTTTTTGCTAATAATAATTCAGACTTAACAGCTCTTAAAGCTTCTAAGGCAATTGTATTTTTAGCTTTCATAGCTTCTTTTAATTGCCCCATTATTTGAGTTTCTAAATTCATGTTCTATATTTTAGATAACAAATTTAAGACAAAAAAAGGCTCATCGCAAAAGCAATGAACCTTTTCTATAATAAGAATATTTTTTACGAGTGACCTTTATTAATCTACATTGTCATGTAGGAAATTATTTGGACGAATTTGTGTTTCGTTATTACGATTTGTTCCAACCGAAAAATCCGAAGATTGATTATCATTTCTATCTGATAAGTTTAATCCTTGACGCTTGTAAGCAGGGATAGCTTCGTATTCATCAACTTGAGAATTTGTCATCGTATTATTAAATTTAAAATTAAATTGTTTTAAACGATTTCTTCTTTCTTCTATAACACTATTTAATTCAGCATCATTAGATTGTTGAATTGGTTGACTAAATGGGTCAACTGCAACTTCTGTTTGAGAAATTGTTGGTTCAACAGCATTCGAAACAACTTGATTTGTTTGAACTGGCTCTACATTGTTATATCCTTCATTTTTCGGTGCTTGATAAGCATTATAATTATTTTGAGGATAATTTGATGATTCTGATGTTACCGGATTTGAATATGAATTAAATCCTTGATTATTATTTGATGAAGCATTGTTTGATGGTTCTTGGAATGATTGATTGAAATCCGATTTTAATCGAGGCTCAAAATCATCATAAGAACGTCTTTCTTGAACTGGTTCATCATCTAATTCATCTAAAACATAACGTTTTGGAGTATTATTCTCTTCAAAAGTTTGATCTGGCGTACTGTTGTAAGATTGCTGATTAAAACTTTGATTAATATCCGCTTGGTTATATGAGTTTCTTGGCTCCTCAGGTTTTTGATTTTGTTGTTGAGGAACTTCTGGTGTAACATTATTAGATGTATTTGTATTAGAACGACCAAAATCTAATGTCATTGGTTTTACTCTATTTACAAATGGTTGCTCAATAGACAATGTTTTGTTTATTGGTTGATCTTCTTCTAATGTATGAACTATTTTTTGCTCTTCTCTTCCTGTATATGCTTGATCTTCTGTTGGAAAACCAGTTGCAACTACAGTAACAGAAATTGCATCACCTAATTCTAAATCTTCACCAATACCCATAATAATGTTTGCACTATTACCAGCTTCTTGCTGAATATAATCATTGATGATACCAATTTCATCCATTGTAATTTCGTTATTACCAGATAAAATTAATAACAATACATTACGAGCACCTGTAATTTTATTGTTGTTTAACAACGGTGAATCTAATGCTGAAGAAATTGCATCTTTTGCTTTATTTTCACCTTCTGCTCTTGCCGATCCCATGATTGCTGTTCCAGAATTTTTAAGTACTGTACGCGCATCACGTAAATCGATATTCATTGCATAGTGTTGAGTAATAACTTCTGCAATACCTTTTGCAGCTGTAGTTAAAACCTCATCGGCTTTAGAAAATCCATTTTTAAAACCTAAGTTTCCATATAGTTCACGTAATTTATCATTGTTGATAACAATTAATGAATCTACATTTTTTCTTAGCTTCTCGATACCTTTTTCGGCTTGTTCCAACCTCATTCTTCCTTCGAAAAAGAATGGCGCTGTTACAATACCTACTGTTAAGATATCCATGTCTTTTGCTATACCTGCAATAACTGGTGCTGCACCTGTTCCAGTACCACCACCCATTCCAGCAGTAATGAAGACCATTTTAGTACCTTCGTCTAAAACAGCTTTCACATCATCCATACTTTCAATGGCAGATTGCTCTCCTACTTCAGGATTTGCTCCTGCTCCTAAACCTTCTGTAATTGCTTGTCCTAATTGTATTCTAGTCGGGACTGGGCTATTTGATAATGCTTGTGAATCTGTATTACAAATCACAAATTCTACACCTGCGATTCCTTGTTCGAACATGTAGTTTACAGCATTACTACCACCACCTCCAACACCAATCACTTTGATTGCTTGAGATCGACTTTTTGGTAAGTTGAACACAATATCTCCTGTTAACATATCACTCATATTCTTCTTATTAATTGGTTCGTAATTTATATTAGTTATTCTTATTTTATTCTGTTTCGTTAATCATTTGGATAAACTTATCCGTCCATTTAGAAAAGAAGCTTTTCTTTTCTGGTTTAGTTTTACTTTGTACTTTTTCTCCAATTTCTTGGTCAAGTAAATCATCAACTAACTCCTCTCTTTTTGGTTTCACTATCTCTTTTTCTGCTACAACTTCTACTGGTTGTACTTGTTTTGCAGTTTCTGTTCTAGGAGTGTGAATACCTATTTCTAATTCTTCTTGTGTATTTAAGTTATTGATAACTGGTTTCTCAAAAATTTCGTGCTGATAATTCGCTTCTAACTCTTCTAAACCTTTCATCAATAATCCTACCGATGTTGCATATTCTGGTCCACTAATTTCCTCAGCTTTTGCACCAACTATATGTTCGTTAGAGTAACCAATACGTACATCCATTCCCGTAACATATTCAGTTAGTTGACGAATGTGCTTTAATTTTGATCCTCCACCAGTTAAAACTATACCAGCGATTAGCTTTTTATTTTGATCTTCGCACCCGTAATTTTTTAATTCTAGATATACTTGCTCTAGAATTTCTTGTACACGAGCATGAATTATTTGCGATAATCTCTTAAGAGAAATCTCTTTTGCTTCTCTACCTTTTAAACCTGGTATAGATACAATTTCTGTTTCTTTATTTTCTCCTGGCCATGCAGAACCAAATTTTTCTTTTAATGCTTCTGCTTGTTTACCAATTATAGAACATCCAATTTTTATATCTTCTGTTATAACATTACCTCCAAAAGGAATAACCGATGTATGACGAATAATGTTATCTTTAAAAATAGCAATATCTGTAGTTCCACCACCTATATCAATTAATGCTACACCAGCTTCTTTTTCTTCTTCACTAAGTGCTGCACTAGACGATGCAATTGGTTCTAATGTGATACTAGCCAAACGTAAGCCCGAAGCTTTTACACAACGTGCAATATTTCTAATAGAAGAAACTTGTCCTACAACAACATGAAAGTTAGCTTCTAATCTACTTCCATACATTCCGATAGGTTCGCGAATTTCTCCTTCGTTATCTACTTTAAATTCTTGTGGGAGAACATGGATAATTTCTTCACCTGGCAACATTACTAATTTATAGACTTGATTTGTTAACAATTTTAAAT
The DNA here is from genome assembly GCF_900142565.1 of Chishuiella changwenlii. Taxonomy (GTDB): domain Bacteria; phylum Bacteroidota; class Bacteroidia; order Flavobacteriales; family Weeksellaceae; genus Empedobacter; species Empedobacter changwenlii. The sequence goes on along the minus strand of NZ_FRBH01000002.1, from coordinate 286,175 downwards.
CGTTATCATCAATCACATCTTCTGAATTAGCACGTGTAATGTAATCACTATGTTGTAAACTACGAATATGTTGTCCTGCAATACCTACTGTAACGTCTGTAATTTTTACGCCAGAATTTCTTTCAGCTTTTTCTATTGCTTCTTTTATAGAATTAATTGTTTGCGTAATATTATTCACAACCCCTCTATGAACACCTAAGCTTTTTGCTTTTCCGTATCCAAGAATTTCTATTTTTCCATTTTCATTTTTTCTTCCGACAAGTGCTACAATTTTCGTAGTCCCTATATCTAAGCCAACTGCAATCTTACTATTGTTCTCCATTTTTTACACGTTTGGTTGCTACAACTTGATTCACATATTTCAAGCTCAATTTCTCATAATCTTCAGTTCCTATATAATCTATATATTGATTATAAAATAAAACCAGATTATTCAACTTCTTTTTAAAATTGTTTAGAGTTCCTAGCTCTATATAATAATTTCCTTTATTAACAATTAAATTAAATGAACGTAAACCTACTTTTTGAATGGCGATGATATGATTTTTTAATAAATCATCTTCTTTCAAAGCTTGTACAAATTCACTTAAATCTTCGTATTCATTTGGTTTTACATCACCGTAAACTAGAATTACATTTGCCGAACTAATTTTAGACATTGGCATCTTTTTTCCTTTACTTGTAATGTAAAATTGTTGCCCATTTACTGGCTTTACTCTTGCTACTGCTGTATTCGCTTTTATTTCTAAATCAATAGATCCGTCAATACTTTTACTTACTTGTACAGAATCTACAAAAGGACTTTCGCTTACTTTTTGTTCGATATCTTTTACATTAACTTCGCTAATTGTCTGTTTTAAAATATCGCCTCCATTTTTGTTAGCTAATTCTCTTATGGTTTGATCATCTATAAAATAGTTATCAACAGGCTGAATAAATGCAACATTTATTTTTTTTATTGGGCGTGTGGCATTACGAATTGTCGTAAAACTAATTAATCCTATTAGCAAGACAACTCCAAAAATCACTTTTATGATTTTCAATTTACGCTTCACCTAACCACTCTTTTATTGGTTTAACAATTGTATCAATATTACCAGCTCCCAATGTAACTATGACATCAAAATCTTTGCTTTTAATGTGTGTTAAACTATCTTCTAATGAAGATACTACTTTTTCTTGTAAATTCACCTTTTCTAGCAACCAATTTGAGGTAATTCCCTCTATTGACAGTTCTCTTGCAGGGTAAATGTCTAACAAAATTAAACTATCTAATTCTGATAAGCTTTCTGCAAACTCATCAGCAAAATCTCTTGTTCTTGTAAAAAGGTGAGGTTGAAATACTCCTAACACTTTTTTACCTGGATATAATTCTCTTACAGAACGTATTGCAGCATTTAATTCTGTTGGATGATGTGCATAATCGTCAATATAAATTTTTCCATTTATTTCGAAACGATTAAAACGTCTTTTAACACCAATAAAAGTAGATAATGCTTCTTTTATTTTCTCGTGTGGAACACCCATGTAATCTGCTACAGCTAATGCAGCTACTGCATTTTCCATATTATGATGTCCTGGCAATAAAATCCCCACATCTTTTAAAGATCCGTTTGGCGTCTTTACATCAAACACATAATGCCCGTCAATAATTCTTACATTATTAGCGTCATAATCTGCGTCTAAGTCTACACCATATGTTATGGCATTTTCAAAATTGAGTGTTTTATGAACAAACAATTTTTCTTCTACAATTGCTGCAAACTCCTGAAAAGATTTTTTTACTTCCTCTCTCTCTCCATAAATATCTAAATGATCTGCATCATCAGATGTTATAATAGCTAATTTTGGAGATAAGCGTAAAAAAGAACGATCAAATTCATCTGCTTCAGCAACTGTATATTTAGAACCATTTAAGATGATATTCGAATCATAATTTTCTGCAATTCCTCCTAAAAAAGCTGTTGCTTCTACATTCGTAACTTTAAGAATATGCCCTAAAATTGATGAAGTTGTTGTTTTACCATGAGTTCCTGCAACACCAATATTGTAGGTATGTTTTGTAATTTCACCTAAAACCTCAGAACGCTTCATTACCTTAAAGTCATTCACTAAAAAATAATTTAGTTCTGTCTGATCTTTAGGTATTGCTGGTGTATAAATCACCAACGTATTATCTTGGTTAATTCCTTCTGGAATTAATTCTATATTATCTTCAAAATGAATATCAACTCCTTCTGCAATTAATTCTGCAGTAAGTTCCGTTGGTGTTTTATCGTAACCTATTACATTTTTTCCTAATGAAAGAAAAAAACGCTCCAAAGCACTCATTCCGATTCCTCCTGCTCCGATAAAATAGTAATATGTCTTATCTAAAATATTCATTATAATAAATTCAGTACTATATCAACAATCTCTTTTGTCGCATTAGGTTTACCTAATTGCTTAATATTTTGAGATAATTTTTGTTTTAACTCTTCATCATTAGATAAAGCAATTACTTGCTTTACTAATTGTTGTTTTGCTTCTGCATCTTTTACTAAAATTGCTGCATCTTTTTCTACTAATGCTTGAGCATTTTTAGTTTGATGATCTTCAGCTGCTGTTGGTAACGGAAGTAAAATTGTTGGTTTTCCAATTATAGATAATTCAGAAATTGCCATAGCTCCTGCACGAGAAACAATACAATCTGAAGCTGCATAAGCATCTTTCATATTATAAATAAACTCTGTAACATGAATAGATGGATATTTATTTCCGACCAATTCTTTTATCTTCTGATAATCTAACTTTCCTGTTTGCCAAATTAACTGAACGCCACTCGCAACAAATTCCTCTAAGTTTTCTAACCAAGCATTATTCATTGCTCTTGATCCTTGAGATCCACCAACAGATAATACAGTTGGTTTTTCGGGATCTAATCCAAAAACAGCTATTGCTTCTGCTTTTGTTGGTAAATTTTGAAATATCTCTCCACGAATAGGATTTCCAGTGTAATGGATCTTTTCCTGTGGAAATTGCGAAATAGATTCGTAAGCTGTACAAATTGCCTTAGCTTTATTCTTCAAAATTTTATTGGTAACACCTGGAAAAGAGTTTTGTTCTTGTAAAATTACTGGAACATTATTTTTTCCTGCTACCCATAACATTGGTCCACTGGCATAACCACCTGTACCAATTGCTAAATCTGGCTTAAATTCTTTATAAATTTTCTTTGCTAGATTTAAACTCTTTATCAATTTGAAAGGGAATTTTAAATTCGCTTTCATATTACTTCTATCAAACCCAGAAATTGGTAATCCTTTTATTTGATAACCAACTTTTGGAACTTTTTCCATTTCCATTCTTCCTTCTGCTCCTACGAACAAAATTTGAGCATCTGGCAAACGGCGTTTTATTTCGTCTGCAATTGCTATGGCTGGATATATATGTCCACCTGTTCCTCCGCCGCTAATTAAAACTCTAGGCGATGTCTTCGATGTATTCTTCACTTAATAATTTTCTATCTTGTTCTAACTCTTCTTGCGATTTTATTTGAGTACTAACACTCAAAATAATTCCAAATGATATACAAGTCATCCAAATGGATGTTCCTCCATAACTAATCATTGGTAATGGTTGTCCTGTTACAGGAATTAAATTTACCGCAACAGCCATATTAACCATGGATTGAATAATAATTGGCAAGCCAACTGCAAATACAAGTAACGTACCAAAAATTGTATGTATTTTCGAAGCGATGATACAGATTCTAATCAGAATTAGTAAAAATATACCAATCAATAATATAGCTCCGATTGCTCCGTATTCTTCAACAATAATTGCAAAAATAAAATCTGAAGATGATTGAGGTAATGTTTGTTTAAAAACACTTTTACCTGGTCCAGCCATTTCATTTAAGCCTCTTGCAATTGCTGCTTTTGCATGTAAAACTTGATAACTTTCTAAACCAGAATCATCATTAAATTTTTCTATACGAGACATCCACGTATGTACACGAGAATTAGAAATTAAATCTGGTTGTTTTAATGCAACCCAAATAAATATCCCTCCGAAAAGGACTCCAACTCCAGCAATAGAAAGTAAATATTTTAATGGGAATCCTCCTATTATTAAAAGTATTCCACACATTCCTGCTAACATTAAAGCAGTAGATCCATTAGATGGAAAAATTAATCCAACGATTACCAAAATTGGTAATAGTAACGGAAGTGCTATATTTTTCCACGTATATTCTTTATCTCTATTCTTTGTTAAATAACGAGCTATATAAATCAGTAATGCTTGAGAAGCAATCATGGAAGGCTGTATTCCGATTCCTGTACCTGGAATTGTTAACCAACGAGAAGCATTTGCTCCACCAATGGTCTGTCCCTGAATCATTGTAATCAGCAAGACTATAGCAAGTACAACAACAGCACTCAATGCGAGTAAGCCAAACCAACGATAATCTACACGCTGTAAACCGTAAATAATAAATAAACCTATAAGAAGTATTACCGCATGTTTTGCTAAATGCCCAAAAATACTTCCAGAACCTACAGTATACACTAAGTTAGAACTTGCTGAATAAACAGGCAAGAACGAAAATAGTGCTAACAATAAGATGAAAGCCCAAAGAGGTTTATCCCCTTTAAAATATTTTTGAACTATTGTTGACATCACTCGTAATTATAATTTTCTTACATTTTCTTTAAATTGATCTCCTCGATCTTCGTAACTTTTAAACAAATCAAAACTTGCACAAGCAGGAGATAATAAAACTTTTTCTCCTTTTTCTGCTAACTTGTAAGCTTTAGTTACACAATCTTCCATATTATTTGTTTCGATGATTGTATCAACATAAGGACTAAAGAATTCTATTAATTTAGAATTGTCTTTACCTAAACAAACAATAGCTTTTACTTTCTTTTTTACAAAAGATAAAACTTCGTTATAATCATTTCCTTTATCTACTCCTCCTACAATCCATACAACTGGTTTTGTCATACTTTCTAATGCAAAATAAGTTGCATTAACATTTGTTGCTTTAGAGTCGTTAATAAAATCTATTCCTCCTACTGTTAAAACTGGTTCTAAACGGTGTTCAACAGATTTAAAATCTGATAAACTTTTCTTTAGATCCTCATTATTAATATTAATAATTTTAGCAGCAACTGCAGCCGCTAAAGAATTAGAAACATTATGTTTTCCTATTAATCCTAATTCATTTACTAATATTGTAAAATCACCATTCGAATCATTTACGCGAAATAATTCGTTGTTCGCGTATGCTTCATTCGTTGCATCCATCATTGTGAACGGTTTTAGGTTCGCACGAATATCAATCTGATTTATCATCTCCATTATTTTTGGATCATCTAAATTGTAGATAAAATAATCGTTCTCATCTTGGTTTTCAGTTATTCTGAATTTAGATTTTGCATACAAATCAAATTGATAATTGTATTGATCTAAATGATCTGGTGTAATGTTTAACAAAATAGCCACATGAGGTTTAAAATTAGTTTTGATATCATCTAACTGAAAACTACTAATCTCTAATACATAAAAATCGTAGTTATCTTCAGCAACAGATTTTGCAAAACTTTTACCAATGTTTCCACCTAATCCTACATTTAATCCAGCTTGCTTAAGGATATGGAACATCAAACTTGTTGTTGTTGTCTTTCCATTTGATCCTGTTATTGCAATAATTTTTGCATCTGTATATCGAGACGCAAATTCAATTTCAGATACAATCGAAATTCCTTTTGTTTCGATTTTCTGAATTAGCGCTGCTTTTTTCGAAATACCTGGACTTTTCATTACTTCGTCTGCATTAAGAATTAAATCTTCTGTGTGCTGACCTTCTTCATAAGCAATCCCGTATTCTTCTAAAAGTATTTTATAATTATCTTTTATAATTCCCATATCAGAAAGAAAAACATCAAAGTTTTCTTTCTTTGCAAGAATAGCTGTTCCTACACCGCTTTCACCACCTCCTAAAACGACTATTCTTTTCATTTTATCTAATTTTAAGCGTGATGATACTTACTACGGCTAAAACAATTCCCATGATAATTGCTCTTACAACAATTTTACTTTCATGGTATCCTAATTTCTGAAAATGGTGATGTAACGGAGACATTAAAAATATTCTACGCCCTTCTCCATATTTCTTCTTTGTATATTTAAAGTAAGATACCTGTAACATAACAGATAAACTCTCACAAAAGAATATTCCACATAAAATTGGTAACAACAATTCTTTACGAACAATAATTGCTAAAACAGCGATTACTCCTCCAATTGTTAAACTTCCTGTATCTCCCATAAATACTTGAGCAGGATAAGTATTGTACCAAATAAATCCTATTAAACCTCCTAAAAAAGCACCACAAAAAATAAGTACCTCTTCTGAACGAGGAATAAACATGATATTTAAATAATCTGCAAACATTATATTTCCAGATACAAAAATAAACAGTGCAATTGCTCCCATTATTACAGCAGAACTACCTGCAGCTAAACCATCTATTCCATCTGTTAAATTCGCTCCATTTGATACTGCTGTAATAATAAAAATTACGGCAAAAACAAAAATCGCAGCAACAGCCCAAACTGGTCTTTCAGATGCATCCATCCAAAATAATATATCCGAATAGTTGAATTCGTTACCTTTTACAAAAGGCATTGTTGTATCCAATGTTTTCTCTTCTTCACCAAACGTAACTGGTCTAAATTCTGTTGAAGAATTTATTTTTGTTCTATCTTCTTGGTGTTTAACAGTAACTGTTGGACTAAAGAAAAGCATTAATCCTACGACAATTCCTAATCCTAATTGTCCTAAAATCTTAAACTTACCTTTTAATCCTTCTTTATTCTTTTTAAATACTTTTATATAATCATCTAAAAAACCTATTGCTCCTAACCAAAGTGTAGAAATTAATAGAATTATAATGTAAATATTATCTAGTCGAGCAAATAAAATTGTAGGAACTAAGGTTGCCAAAATAATGATTAACCCACCCATTGTTGGTGTTCCAGCTTTTTCTATTTGTCCTTTTAAACCTAAATCACGAACAATTTCACCCATTTGTTTTTTTCTTAAGAAATTGATAATTCTTTTTCCAAAAAACAAACTGATAAACATTGCTAATAGAATCGCCATTGCCGAGCGAAAAGATGTATACTGGAACATTCTAGCTCCAGGAAAATGTAAATTTTGTAAATAATCAAATAAATAGTATAACATCCTCTATTTGTTTAAGATTTTGCTTAATTCTGTTGCTATTTCTACATCAGAAAAATGTGTTCTCACTCCGTTAATTTCTTGATATGTTTCGTGCCCTTTTCCGGCAATCAAAATAATATCTTTAGGTTCTGCCATTTTAATGGCTGTTTTTATAGCTTCTTTACGATCTGTAATTTTTAATGTTCGGTTATAAAATTGAGCCTTTACACCCACTTCCATATCACGAAGAATTTCTTCTGCATCCTCTGTTCTTGGATTATCAGAAGTAAAAATTGCTAAATTTGATTTTTCACTTGCGATATCTGCCATTTCTGGACGCTTCGTTTTATCTCTGTCTCCACCACAACCAACAACAGTTATTAACTTTTCGTTTCTTGTACGTATAGCTTCTATTGTTCGTAAAACATTTTCTAATGCATCTGGTGTATGAGCATAATCAACAATAATAACAATTCCAGATTCTGTTTTAAAACTCTGAAAACGTCCATCTACATTTCCTAATGTACTCAACGCTTTTAAAACCTCAATCTCATCTTGTTCTAAAACAGATGCAACACCAAAAACTAATAATAAATTTGAGGCATTAAATTGCCCTATTAAAGATGTCCAAAACTCTTTATTATTAAATTCCAATTGCATACCATCAAACTGATGTTCGATGATTCTACCTTTAAAATCTGCATCAGTTTTCAAAGCATACATTTTCTTTGTTGCATTTGTATTCTGAAGCATTACTTTACCATTTTTATCATCTGCATTCGAAATCGCTGTTGATGTTTTTGGCAAATCATCAAAGAACTTCTTTTTTGCAGCAATATAATTTGCAAATGTTTTATGATAATCTAAATGATCATGTGTAATATTCGTAAAACCTGCAACCTCAAAATGTAATCCTGCAATTCTATTTTGATGTATTCCGTGAGATGAAACTTCCATAAAAGCATAATCACAGCCACGGTTTACAGCTTCACGAAACATTTTATTTAATGTTAAAATATCTGGTGTTGTATGTGTCGATGGAATTTCTTCTCCATCAATAACAATTTTTATTGTAGAAACCAATGCACAAGCATATCCCAATTTTGTAAACAATTCGTATAATAAAGTTGTTGTTGTGGTTTTTCCATTTGTTCCTGTAACACCAACTAATTTTAAATCTTTTGTTGGGTTATCATAATAATTAGAAGCTAAAATCCCTAATGCAATTGTAGAATCTTCTACTTTTACATATGTTATTCCTTCTGTAATTTCTGTAGGTAAAACTTCACAAATAATTACTTTTGCTCCTAACGAGACTGCCTTCTCTACATATTGATGGCCATCGACTGTAACTCCTTTTACAGCGACAAAAACATCATCTTTTTCTATTTTTCTCGAATCAAATTGAATGTTATTCACTTCAATTTTAGTCGTGTTAATAATCTCTAAGATGGATACTTTATATAGCAAGTCAACTAAACTTTTCATCCTTCTAATATTAAATAGATTTTTTCACCTTTCTTAAACTTTGTTCCCGCAGGTATAGATTGTTTTAAAACCCTACCAAATCCTGTATATTGTACATTCAATCCTAAATTTTCTAACGACTGTATAGCGTCATAACCAACATATCCTGCGACATTTGGTATTATATTTTTAGATTGATCTACTATTACTTTATTTTCTTTTTTAAATTCTCTAACTACATTTTTCTTTACCAAATTATGAGGTAAAGGAATTGGAGTTTTTGAATAAATCCAATCTGCAATTTTCTTAAAAACTGGTGCTGTTACACTACCTCCATAAAATCCTTTTGATGTATTTGGTTTATGAACAACTACAATACAAGAATATTTTGGATTTTTAGCTGGAAAATATCCCGCAAAAGATGCACGATACTGCATTCCTTTTCCTTCTTTTTTCCAATAATCAACACGTGCTGTTCCTGTTTTACCAGCAATATCATAATTACTATTACTAATAATTCTTCCAGTTCCTTGCTCTACTGCTCCACGCAGCATTTCTTGCATTTGTTTTATATTTTCTAGCGATGTTAATTGCTCAACCAAAACAACTGGTTTAAAATTTACATCTGCTTCTCCTTTTTTTGTTATTTTATCCATAAATAACGGCTTCAACATTTTACCATTATTTGCAACAGCATTGTAAAAAGTAACAATTTGTATTGGTGTTAATTGCAGACCGTAACCGTATCCCATTACAGGAAGTGTAATATTACTCCATACTTTACTATCTGGACGGTGCATAATAGGTTTACCCTCTCCTAAAATATCAATACCTAATGGAGATGTCATATGCCATTCGTCCATTTTTTTGAAGAATTTTTTAGGGCTTTCACCGTAATATTTATTAATTATTTTAGCCGTTCCAATGTTCGAAGATTTTTTAACAACTCCATCCACAGTTAATGTTCCATAACCATGCGTATCTGTAATTGTTCTACCATAGAATTTATAACTACCATTCCCCGTTTCAACTGTAGAATTTTTATTAATAAATCCATCGTCCATTGCAGCTAACAATGAAACAGTTTTAAATGTTGATCCTGGTTCTGCAGCTTCTCCAACCGCATAATTATAGTCATCTATATAAGTACCGTCTTTTTTACGAGATAGATTAACAATTGCTCTTACTTTTCCTGTTTTAACTTCCATTATAACAACAGAACCATGTTCTGCTTCAAACTCAGAAAGTTGTTTATACAAAGCATCATAAGAAACCATTTGTAAATCAGCATCAATTGTTGTGTAAACCGATGAACCGGCCTGTGGTTCTTGTTCCCAACTTTTCATTGGTTTCCATTTACCACGTCCCATAAATTGTTCCCAACGACGACCTTCAGTACCACTTAGTAAATCAGAATAAGCTCCTTCTAAACCAACTTTACCTCTACGGTCATCATAACCAATTGTACGAATTCCTATATCTTGAACAATTAATTCTCTTTTAGATTCTGTTTCGTGAATAAAACCTCCTTTATTTTGACCTCTCTTAAAGATTGGAAATGTTTTTATACGCTGATATTGCTCGTAATCTAAATCTTTTACAAGCATCATGTAACGATTCTTCTTTTTACGTTCTGTAGAAAATTTATCGTAAAAATAAGATGGGGATTTTGAGAACATCTTACCTAAAGAATCGGCAAGACCATGCATTTCTGTTTTAAATAACTCATCTTTAATAACTGTTAAATCAACAAATACATTATGTTTTGTTACAGTTGTTGCCATTAGCGCACCATTAGAAGCATAAAGATTACCTCTTTCTGCTGCAACAGTATCTAATCTGAAGTTATTTTTTTCTGCAAACTTTTCTAATTCAACACCTTCTATTATATTTATTCGGAACATAAAAACAACAATGAGTATTGCCCAAATCGCAAGCGCGCCGGCAAAAACCCATCCTCTGATGACCATGTTGTTTTTATTTTTCGTTGACGTTGTCATATACCTTGTTCACTATATAATAAGGTTGTTTATCTGGTATCTTTAATCCGTAAACTGCTGTACGGTCTAATATTTCTGTTTCTAATTGCATACGCATTAAATTGCGATGCTTATCTGTGTATTGAGATTTTAAATCCTCAACTTTATCTTGTAATTCTGCTATACGAACAACTTTTTGATCTACTAAATGCGAACTAGAAATACTTAAGAAAGCCAATCCTACCAAATACAACATAAATTTCCAGTTTTGCTCAGATCCTGTTTTTATTAAAAACTCTCCTCTTAACAATCCTGAAAATGTTTTTTTCTCTGGTAATATTTTTTTCTTTTTCGCCATCTACTATTAATCTTCGTTTCTAACAGCTATTCTCATTTTAGCACTACGTGCTCTTGGATTCTCGTTTATTTCTTCCTGTGTTGGAATAATAACTTTTGATTGCAATGGTTTAAATGGCGCTGACCAATTACCAAATACATCTCTTTCTGGTTCACCTTCGAACATTCCGTTTTTCATAAATCGTTTTGTTAAACGATCTTCTAAAGAATGATAAGAGATAATAACCAAACGACCTCCTGGCTTAATAACATCTGTACATTGAGAAAGCATATCTTTTAATGCTGCCATTTCATCGTTCACTTCAATTCTTAAAGCTTGAAACATTTGTGCAAAAAACTTATTTTCTTTCATTTTAGGAATAAATGAAAAGATTTGCTTCAATTCATCAATTGTTTCAATTGATTTATTAGCTCTTGCTTTTATAACTTCTCTCGCTAAACGATAAGAACCTTGCAACTCTCCAAAATCATAAAAAATACGCGCCAGATCCTCTTCTTCGTATTCATTAATAATTGTTTTTGCAGAAAGTTTAGCATTTTGATTCATTCTCATATCTAACTCTCCATCAAATCGAGTTGAAAAACCTCTTTCTGGTGTATCAAACTGATGAGAAGAAACTCCTAAATCTCCTAAAACTCCATCAACTTGTTTAATTCCTCTAATTCTTAAATTATTTTTAAGAAAGCGAAAATTCTGTTCAACTAATTCAAATCGATTGTCATCAATTTTATTACGAATTGCATCTACATCTTGATCAAATGAGAATAATTTCCCATTTTCATCTAATCTATTTAATATTTCGCGAGAGTGTCCTCCACCTCCGAATGTACAATCTATATATATTCCCGATTCATTAATTATTAATGCATCGACACTTTCATTTAATAAAACTGGATTATGATAACTACTCATCTTCTCCTATTTTTCCCATTACATCTTCAGCCAACGTAGCAAAATCGAAATCTTCTACGTTAATTACCTCTTCGTATTTATCTTTGTCCCAAATCTCAATCATATTTACTGAAGAATTTAATACTACATCTTTATTAATATTTGCAAACTTCACTAAATCTTTTGATATCTGAACCCTTCCGTTAGAATCAATATCAACAAGTTTTAAACCTGCTGTAAAAATTCGAATAAAATCATTGTTTTTTTTCACAAATCGGTTCAGTTTATTCAGATCGTTCATTACTTTATCCCATTCTTTCATCGGATGAAGCTCTAAACAATTCTGAAACACAGAGCGTTTCAACACAAAACCGTCTTCCAAATAATCAGCTAATTGTTTTTTCAAACCCGCTGGAATTGGGAGTCTTCCTTTTGTGTCTACCTTACACTCATATGTACCAATCAATGAATTCACGATAGATTTTTTTCAAAAATAAAAAAATATTACCACTAAATACCATTTTTTACCACTTTTGTTTAATTATTTATTAACAATTTAATTTTTATTATCAATGAGTTAAGTAATTAATAATTAAAACACACCTACTAGTCTCTAAATTTTTATTTATATAGCAGTTGTAAAATGATTGATAATAATTATGTAATAAAGTTTTTTTTTAGATTAGTATACATAAACCGTAATTAATAGTTAAATTTGTCGACTTAATATCGAGTAAATGTTTTTTAGATTAAAAAAGAAAGATAAGTTCTCTTATATAGAAGAAGGTGAAGGACAACCAATCGTTTTACTTCACGGATTAATGGGTGAACTTAGTAATTTTAGTGCTCTTACAAATTTTTATACTCAAAGAGGATACAAAGTTTTTGCACCAGAATTACCTTTATATTCTTTATCAGTTATCAATACAAATATCAAGAACATCGCAAAACATGTTGCTAATTTTATTGATGTAATTGTTAAAGAACCAGCTATTTTAGTCGGAAATTCTCTTGGCGGACATATTGGCTTAGTAATTAGCCATAGACATCCTGAATATGTAAAGGCTCTTTGTCTTACAGGAAGTTCTGGTCTATATGAAAAATCATTTGGTGAAACATATCCTAAACGTGGCGATTATGAATATGTTGAACGTAAAACGCGTGAGGTTTTCTTTGATCCAAATGTTGCTACTAAAGAAATTGTTGATGATGTTTTTAGCACTGTAAATGATCGTAATAAAGCTATCAAGACTTTATATATCGCTCGTGATGCAATGAAATCTAACATGAAAAATGATTTAAAAGATATTAAAATTCCTGTATGTTTAATTTGGGGAAAACAAGATAATGTAACTCCGCCAGAAGTAGCTATTGAATTTGAACAAGAGTTACCTGAAGCAACACTTTATTGGATAGACGAATGTGGTCATGCTCCAATGATGGAACATCCGGAATTATTTAATGAAATTTTACAAAAATGGTTAATCGAGAAACAACTTGATTCTACCGTAAAAGCATAATATGATAAAGAAAGCTGAATTTATAAAAAGTTCACAAAAATATAAAGATTGCCCTCCTCCACATAAACCAGAATACGCATTTATTGGAAGATCTAATGTTGGTAAATCTTCATTAATCAATATGATCGCAGATAAAAAGTCTTTGGCTAAAACTTCTGCAACTCCAGGAAAAACACAATTAATCAATACATTCGAAATGGATGATATTTGGTATTTAGCAGATTTACCTGGTTATGGTTTTGCAAAAGCTCCTAAAGGTGTTCGTGGTGGTTTTAATAAAATGATTTATGATTATATTGAATTTAGAGAAAATCTAGTCAATGTCTTTTTATTAATAGACTCTCGTCATGAACCTCAAAAAATTGATTTACAGTTCATGGAATGGTTAGGAAACAAACAAATTCCTTTTGCTATTGTATTTACAAAACTTGATAAGTTAACCAGTACGCAAATGCAAAAAAACTTGAATAACTACAAAACAGAGTTATTAAAAACTTGGGAAGAATTGCCTAAGATTTTTACAAGTTCTTCTACAAGTAAAATTGGAAAATTAGAAATAACAGGATACATTGATAGTTTAAACGAACAATTAAAAGATCGTTTTAAACCTTATTAAAAAATAAAAAAGAGATGTAATTTATTACATCTCTTTTTTATTTTACTCTAATCTGAATTAATTCTTTAATTCATTCATCTTTACTTCCAATTCTTTTATACAAGGAGCAATTAATTTCTCTAACCTACTCTTTAACTCTGGTGAAGGCTCATTCATTTGCATCATTTCTACATAAGAGAACTCTCCAATCATTTTATCAGTAGAACAACTACAGTAAGATTTTAATGCTGTTTTCTGACCATCCGTCATGTTAGGTTGTATCGCAGCCTTTTCACACGCTTCCATTGTTTGTTTTTTCAATGTTTCATCATCTTTATCTGGTTTAGTATTACAACTAATAACAGATAGACCGATAGCTAATCCAAAAATAATTTTATTCATATTTATAGTTTTTATTATTTCAATTTTACTTCATAAATAGCTCTACAGCTTCTATATAACCTGGTAAACCTTTTCCTGAGATAATTTTTAAACACCCTTCTCCTGTTACACTATTTTTACGAAAGTCTTCTCTAGCATATATATCTGATATATGAACTTCTACAACTTTTGTTTTAATTGCTTTTATAGCATCTGCAATTGCATAAGAATAATGTGTATAAGCTCCACCATTTAAAATTATACCATCATATTTAAATCCTACTTCGTGTAACTTATCAATAATATCTCCTTCATGATTAGATTGATAATAATGTAAAGAAACAGTAGGAAACTGACGTTGCATGGTTCTAAAGAAATCTTCAAAAGTTTGTGTTCCATATATCTCTGGCTCTCTAACTCCTAATAAATTTAAATTAGGTCCATTTATAATTTGTATCTGTTTCATAGTATTCTTTTAAAGTGTAAATTATTTTTTTTAAATATTTTTTAAACATTTTTTTATAAAAATCGTTTTTGGCACACGAATTGATTAAAGGCGAATAACCAACCTAAATATTATATATATTTAAATCATTTTTTACCTAAACTACCAACCTTAAAATCTCAATTGTACACATTACAATTGAGATTTTTATTTAGTAACCATATTTACCTTTCCACTTCTGATTTAAGGACTGTTTATCTTGCTGCTCTCGTTTATTATTACCAGGATCATAAAATACAGTTCCCGATATTTCATCTGGTAAAAATTCTTGTTCAGCAAAGTTACCTGGAAAATCATGCGAATATTTATATTCTTTTCCATAATCCAAATCTTTCATCAATTTTGTTGGTGCATTACGTAAATGTAATGGAACAGATAAATCTCCCGTTTGCTTTACTATTTGCTGTGCTTTTCCTATCGCTAAATAAGTTGCATTACTTTTAGGCGAATTTGCTAAATAAATAGCACATTGACTAAGCAGAATTCGAGATTCCGGATAACCTATAACAGAAACTGCCTGAAAAGTATTGTTTGCCATAATTATCGCTGTTGGGTTTGCATTACCAATATCCTCCGATGCAGAAATAAGCAATCTTCGTGCTATAAATTTTAAATCCTCTCCTCCTTCTATCATTCTTGCTAACCAATAGACTGCTCCATTGGGGTCAGATCCGCGAATAGACTTTATAAATGCTGAAATAATATCGTAATGTTGTTCTCCTGTTTTATCGTAACGAGCGAGATTTTGCTGAATTCTTTCATGAACAACCTCATCATTAATAATAATTTTATCTGTTGGTGAAAAACTGTTTACAACTAATTCTAAACCATTCAATAATTTTCTTGCATCACCACCAGAATATCTTAATAAAGTATTTGTATCATCTAACTGAATATTTAATTTAGATAATACTTCATCCTTTTCTATTGCTTTTCTAATTAGATCTTCTAAATCTTCTTTTTCTAAATGTTTCAGAACATAGACTTGCGCACGAGAAAGTAAAGCTGGAACAACCTCAAAACTTGGATTTTCTGTTGTAGCGCCAATTAAAGTTACTAATCCAGTTTCAACTGCACCCAATAAACTATCTTGTTGAGATTTATTGAATCGATGAATTTCATCAATAAATAAAATCGGGTTTTTTGTTCCAGAAAATAAATTTTGGCTTTTAGCTTTTTCTATAACCTCTCTCACTTCTTTAACACCTGAATTTATTGCACTTAATGTATAAAAAGGTCGATCTGTTAATTCTGAAATTAATTGAGCTAATGTCGTCTTCCCAGTACCTGGAGGTCCCCAAAATATCATTGATGCAATCATATTATGTTGAAGCATCATTTTTATAGGTCCGTTTTCTCCTACCAAATGCTTTTGATTTATGTATTCTTCGAGCGATTTGGGACGCATTCTTTCAGCTAGAGGCGCATTCATAAAAAACAATTTAGAACTCAAAGTTAGGTAAAAGTTTTATCAAACCTTAAGAGTTTTTTCGACGACATATTTTGGCTTTATCATTTTTTTACTTTGCCAATATAAATTTTATAAGATGAAAGAAGCATTAGAATTCGCTTTAGTTTTAACGAGAAAACATCAGCTTTTAGGAAATAAAATTATTCAATCTACTAATTATTTAGAAAAGATTGAATTGAAAGACAAACAGATTGAAATCAATAAACAAATGATTGAATTTTTGATTGAGCTACAAGATTTTATTTATCTCGTAAAACTAAATCCTGAGTTAAAATTAATTTATACTGAACTGATTAATTACTACTTTACACAAATTCATCATCAAATAAATTTTTACGAAATAGAGTTAGATCGATTAGAGTTTGAAGCTACATTTTATATTAATTTAATTTCTCAATTAAAAACTTCAGAGAAAAAAAGAGAAATAAATTTAATTCAGAAAAAATTAGATTCATTTTATAGCCTTATAAATACTTAAAAAAATATTTTTTATTGTAAATTCGAATGAATATTTAGATTTTAAAATGAAAAAATTATCAATCTTTTTTAGCTTAATGCTTTTATCATTAAGCTTTGCATTTGGTCAACAAGCAGATAAACCAAAAATTTACAACGAAGAAGCAAATCCGAAAATTGACATTGCTAATGCTGTTAAAAAAGCATCTACAGATAAAAAACATGTTTTGTTGCAAATTGGAGGGAATTGGTGTGCATGGTGTATGATGTTTGATAAATTGACAAAAGAAAACCAAGAGATAAAAGATTATTTAGCTAATAATTATGAAATTGTTCACGTAAATTATTCTCCAAAAAATAAGAACGAAGAAACATTAGCTTCTCTAAAACATCCGGAACGTTTCGGTTTTCCAGTATTTGTTATATTAAATGGTAAGGGAGAGGTTATACATACACAAAATTCTGCTTACCTAGAAAGTAAAGAAACACAAGGTCATGACCCGAAAGTTGTATTAGAATTTTTACAAGGTTGGTCTTATAAAGCATTAGATCCTGCTTCGTACATTAAAAAATAATTTAATATTATATTATTTAGAAACTATCCAAGTTAGATAATGTAATATTCATTCGAATAATTAACTTTGCTCAATGAATAACATTTTAATAAAACCATTTATTTTACTTGTTCGTTTTTATCAATTAGCAATTTCGCCTTGGTTAGGAAGCAATTGTAGATATCAACCAACTTGCTCATCATACATGATTGATGCCTTAAAAGAACATGGCTTATTAAAAGGTTTATGGCTTGGAACAAAAAGAATTGTACGTTGTCATCCTTGGGGAGGACATGGATATGACCCTGTACCTAAAAAGAAAAATCTATGATTAATTTTATTTCGTTTATCGACTGGAATCCGCAATCTTATTTATTTGAAGTAGCAGGATTTAAAGTGCATATTTATAGTTTATGTTGGATAGTAGCATTCGTTGTAGGATGGTATTTAATGTCTAACATCTTTAAAAAAGAAAATCAAAAAAAGGAATTACTTGATCCTTTATTTTTATATACATTTATTGGTGCTATTGTTGGCGCAAGATTAGGAGAATATTTATTTTATGATCCAGCTGCTTTTATAGAAAGACCTATTGAAGTCTTTTTACCTGTACAATATGCTCCAGGAGAATCTACATTTTTTGGATTATTACAAAATTATGAATTTGTAGGTTTTAGTGGTTTAGCAAGTCATGGAGCTGCATTAGGGGTTATCATTACTTCTTATTTATTTTCAAGAAAATATTTACAACGTCGTAATGTTTTGTGGCTACTAGATAGAATGGCTGTTGTTGTTCCATTTGGTGGAGCTGCAGTTCGCGTTGGAAACTTTTATAATTCTGAGATTGTTGGAAAACCTTCTGACTTACCTTGGGCTGTTAAATTTTATCAACAAAGTTCTGGTTATGGAGAAATAGTATCGAGACATCCTGCACAAATTTATGAAGCAATAGGATATATTATCTTAGGAATTATAATGCTTTATTTATATCATAAAACAGATAAACGAAAATATCTTGGTGCGTTATTAGGAATTTTCTTATTTTTATTATTTCTAATTAGGTTTATTGTTGAGTTCTTTAAAGAAAATCAAGGTGAAGAGGCTGTTGCCCAAACTTTGAACATTGGACTAAATAATGGACAAGTGTTAAGCATTCCTTTTATGCTTATTGGTTTGTACTTATTTATTTCATCTAAAAAGAGACCAGAAATAGAGCCTATGTAGATTAGTAAAATTTTTAAAAACCTAAAACCAAAACCTATGAAATTTTTTGATGAATTTAAAGAATTTGCCATTAAAGGCAATGTAATTGATTTAGCTATTGGTGTAGTTATTGGAGCTGCCTTTAGTAAAATTGTAACTTCTTTAGTAGAAGACATTATTACCCCTGCTATTCTTACACCTGCATTAAGAGCTATGAATGCAGAGGATTTAGCAGCATTGGTAATTCCTGGAACTGCTATAAAATATGGTAGTTTTTTAGCTGCTACTATCTCTTTTATTATAGTAGCTTTTTCGTTGTTTTTAATTGTAAAAGGTGTTAATACAATACAAAAAGACACGCTTAAAGACGATGATGATGCTATAACACAAGAAGATTTATTAACTGAAATTCGTGATATATTAAAGGAGAAAAATACACTATAAGCGATAAATGTATTTCTATTTTTTAATAAAAATAATGCATTTTCATTTAATAAAAAATAACCAATCCCTAAAAAGACAATTTGTATTTTAAAGATAAAATGATAACTTTATCGTCAACTTAACTGTTATAAAACAAATATCTAGTTTATTTGTTTTAACGATATATATTATTATTAAACTTTGAAGAAAAATTAAGACTTATGGGATTTTTTAAAGAATTTAAAGAGTTTGCTGTAAAAGGCAATGTTGTTGACTTAGCTGTCGGTGTTGTTATTGGTGGTGCCTTTGGTAAAATTGTAACTTCTTTAGTAGAAGACCTTATTACTCCTGCACTTCTAAGTCCAGCTTTAAAAGCTATTAACGCAGAAGATTTAGCGTCATTAGTAATACCTGGAACTGCTATAAAATACGGAAGTTTCTTAGCTGCAACCATTTCTTTTATTGTTGTTGCTTTTGCATTATTCTTAATGATTAAAGGAATTAATAAATTAAAGAAAGAAGCTCCAAAAGAAGAAGAGGCTCCAGCAGGACCAACGCAAGAGCAATTATTAATTGAAATTCGTGATTTATTAAAAAATAAATAACAAAAAATAGTATCACATAAAAGTCCTTCTCTATGAGAAGGGCTTTTTTACTAAATATAATTTAAGAAATTAATCAACTTTAGTTCTCGACATTTGTTGCCCATCAGCATTTTTTAATTGAACAAATATAAAAGTAGATAACATTGTCATTACTCCCATTGTTAGAAAAGAATATCGGAAAGCCTGTACCTCAACTCCCTTGGTAATAAACTCTAATTGTCTGTAAAAACCTAAGATAAGTGCTGATACTGAAATTCCAAATGTTAACGATAATTGTTGTGTAACAGATAATAAACTATTTCCTTCACTGGATGTATCTTCATTTAAATCTGCTAAAGCCAAAGTATTCATTGCAGTAAATTGAATAGAACTAAAAAATCCATTCAAAATCATTAAAGGAACGATATAATAAATAGGTGAAGTAGATTGTAGGAAAAAGAACATACAAATAATTAATCCCAATAAAATTGTATTAGCAATTAATGTATTTCTATATCCAAATTTACTTACAATTGGCACAACAAAAGATTTTGCTACAATATTACTTGCAGCTGCTGGAATCATAATTAAACCTGCTACTGTAGCTGTGTAACCATAACCAACTTGTAATAATAATGGAATAAGAAAAGGCATTCCTCCTATTCCAAGTCTTGTTATAAGGTTTCCAATTATACCTATTTTTAAAGTTCTAATATTTAACAACTTTAAATCTATTAAAGGATGCTGTTTCTTTTTTGAATAAACAACATAAATTGCTCCAAGTATTACAGCTAATAATAGTAATGAAAGGATAGTTGTAAGTCCAATTACGTTTGATGATGTTAATTCCATTACCAATGTAAAAACTGTAATTGCTCCACTAAAAAGAAGCAAACCTTTTATATCAAATTTAAAAACGGGATGTTTAAAATTTGGCATTGCAAAAGTGGTTATCCACAATGCTAAAATTCCGAAAGGGATATTTACTAAAAAGATCCAGTGCCAAGATAATGTTTCAACTAAAACACCTCCTAAACTTGGACCAAGCAAAGGACCTATTAAACCAGGGATTGTAATAAAGTTAATTACTTTTAATAATTCTTTTTTGGGATAAGCATAAAGAATTGCTAAGCGAATAACTGGAACCATCATTGATCCTCCAATGGCTTGTATAATCCTAGAGATAACTAAAAAAGGTAAAGTTGTTGCAAGAGCACAGAATGTTGAACCTAGTGTAAAAATAAAAATAGCTAACTGAAAAATTTTCTTCGTTCCATATTTATCAGAAAGCCATCCACTAAGTGGAATTAATAAAGCTACGGTTAAAGTATACGAAACAATTATAGATTGTATTTCTAAAGGAGATTTTCCTAATTCTTTTGCTATTGTTGGTAAAGATGTATTTAAAATTGTTCCATCTAAAGCTTGCATAAAAATTGCCATAGCGCCAAGCCAAGGTAAAAATTTTGATATTTTTCTATCAGCAGTTAAATCATTCATACACTCTTTTTTTCAAATTTTATTCCTTTTTTTGAACGTATCAAATTTCGGAAAAAAGATTAAATTTGAAGTATGTTTCTTAATGTTCATACACATAATTTATCTCAACAAAAGAATACTGTTGATTTATACAATCAGTTTCCTTCTGATTGGAATCGTGATGCAAAAACATTTTCTATCGGTTTACACCCTGCTTATATTAAAGTATCAACATTAGAAGATGATATTGAAATTATCTTGCAAAAAATTACAGAAAATAATTGCTTAGCAATCGGAGAAATAGGATTAGATAAATTATGCGAAACAGATTTCGAATTGCAAAAAACAGTTTTTGAACGACAATTAAAAATTGCAGAAGAATATCAACTTCCTGTAATTATCCATTCGGTTCGTGCTTACCAAGAAATTTTACAAATCAGAAAAGAATTAAAAATTAATCTTCCATTTATCTTTCATGGATTTAATAAAAATGAACAATTAGCACAACAAATTGTTTCACAAAATTGTTTTCTTTCATTTGGTAAAAATCTTCTTGTTAATAAAAACTTACAAACTACATTTGCAAACCTTTCTAACAATCAGTTTTTCTTAGAAAATGATGCAAATGATATTTCTATTGAAGAAATTTATACTTTTGCAGCTAATCTGAGAAAGATAACAATCAAAGAATTACAACTTCAACAAGCAGAAAATTGGAAAACAATTTTTGACTATGAAGTTCAATCATCATAAAAAATATTTAAATGGCAGTTTGGCAAGAAAGAGCTGAATTATTATTCAAGGAAGAGGGTTTAGAAAAACTTAAAAATTCTCATGTTTTAATCGTCGGCTTAGGAGGAGTGGGATCATTCGCTGCAGAGTTTATTGCTCGTGCAGGTGTAGGAAAAATGACCATTGTAGATGGTGATACTGTAGATATAACAAATATTAACCGACAATTACCAGCGCTACATTCTACAGTAGGAATGCATAAAGTTGATATAGTTGGTGATCGATTAATGGACATTAATCCAGAATTACAGTTAACACGTATTAATGAGTTTTTATCTCCAGAACGTACTTTAGAGATTGTTACCAAAGAATTTGATTATATAATGGATTGTATAGATTCTGTTACACCTAAAATAAACTTAATTATTGCTGCTAAGCGCAAAAAAGTTAAGATTGTTAGTAACATGGGTGCGGGAGGAAAAATGTCTGCTTCTAAAGTTTTTGTAAAAGATATTAGTAAAACAGAGGTTTGTCCATTAGCTAAACAAATTCGTAAACGTCTAAAAAAAGAAAAGATAGACAAAGGGATTAAAGCTGTTTTTTCTACAGAAGAAACAGATGAAACTTCATTAAAATTAACAGACGGAAAAAACTATAAAAAATCCTTTTACGGAACTAATTCTTGGATGCCAGGATTATTTGGTTTATATGCAGCAGAAACTGTAGTAAAACATTTATTAAAAAACGAGAAATAAATTAATCATTTATTCAATATTTAATTAATTTAGTAAAAATTAACGCAAAGAGATAAAATGAAAATCAATTACGATTATATCACATACGAAGATGTTTTAAAAGCTCGTCAATTAATGTACGAACAAGCTTTTGAACAAAACGCTACACATTCTATTTTAAATACAGCAAGAGATTTATTTGGTCAAAATAATTTCGAGACGTGTATAAAAGTTTGTGAAGGTTTATTAGATGCTAAAGATCCTAAACAATTATACGATGCAAAGAAATTAATTGCTTTATCTTATTATAGTTTACAAGATTTTGAAAAGGCCGAAACTGCATTTTTTGAATTAGCTGAAAATTCTAATAATTCTGATGATTGGTTTAATGTCGTTATTTCTTCTACTTTAAATAAAAATTTAGAAAGAAGTAAAGAAGCATTTAGCATTGCATTAGATAAGTATACAAAACACGGTCATCAACGTAATATGCCATCTGTACAATTGATGTTGCATTATATGATTACGTTAGAAACGATAGAAGAATATGCTTTAGCTTTAGAACAAGCTACAATGTTAACACAGGTTTATGCTAAACTGAAAAAAACTGATGAAAAATTCTTGAGCTCTCGTGGATTAGAAAATATTGAAAACTTTTTAGATATTTCTAAATCTATTTTAAAGAAAGCGAAAAAGAAAGAAGTTGAAGCTATTAAAACTGAATTATTAAATTCTCTTGACGAAAATGGTGTTGAAAAAGTAACTGCTTTTTTTGCTGAGTTTTAATTAAACATCATCTCGATAAAAATATAAAAATCCATTCTTTCGAATGGATTTTTTGTGTTTTATTTAGAAAATTAGAAGTTTAATATCCATAACCTCTTCAAAGGTTTATTAAAGGTGATAGATTATTTGTACATTAAAATATGAAAATTTATTATGTATATATAATTGAATGTTCTGATAAATCATTTTATGTTGGAGTAACAAATGATGTTTTTAAAAGATTTATTGAACACCAAGATAATAATGATTACAAATCATATACTTTTAATCGAAAACCATTAAAATTAGTATTTTTTACATCTTTCAATAATATTGAAATTGCTATTGAGAAGGAAAAACAAATAAAAAAATGGTCACGAAGTAAAAAATTAGCATTGATACAAGATTATTTTGAACACTTGCCTAACTTATCAAAAAAGAAATTTTAATTCATTTAGAGACTTAGTAAATCCTTACTTATTTCTCGATACAAAATTCTAAACGAATTTCACTCGAAATGACGGATTTATCTATTTCTATAACAAGTTTACTTTCTGTCAGTTCGAGTGTTTTTCAAGGAAAAATGTATCGAGAACTTAGACAGAAAAAATGAAAACACTCATCTATTTTTCAATATATAAATCTAAAAGAAATTTTAATTCATTTAGAGATTTAGTAAATCCTTACTTATTTCTCGATACAAAATTCTGAACGAATTTCACTCGAAATGACGGATTTAGCTATCTCTAAAACGATTTTACTTTCTGTCAGTTCGAGTGTTTTTCAAGGAAAAATGTATCGAGAACTTAGACAGAAAAAATGAATTATTACTTATAAAATTGTATTTTAGTAAAAACACATAATATGACTAAAAATTTTCTACTCTTTCTACTATTTATATCAACTTATAGTTTTGCTTGCTCATGTAGCAGATCTTCAATTAAGGGAAGCTTTAGTAGTTCTGATGCTATTTTTATTGGTAAAGTTATTTCTGTAGATTCAACAAAATACGATTTTAATTCGAACAGAGTATTTGCATTTACATTCGAAATTAAAAAAGAATTCAAAAGAAGAGAATTTAATGAAGTTAAAAATAAAAAATATTATACAACAATATACACTCCCACATCAACTATGTATGGAGGTTGTGGAAGAAATTTTAAGCTAAACGAAACTTATTTAGTTTATGGTTATAAAAACATAATTGGCACATCTACCAACTATTGTACAAGAACAAATGATTTAAAACTTATTGCTAAAAATGAATTAGATTCTTTAAAAAATTTACAAATAGATTTGTTTAAAACTAAAGAAAATGAAATAGAAGTTGATTATTTAACTGATTATAGTGATTTTAAACCTTCGATAAACATTGATAATTTAAATAATTACATTAATGAATCAAAAGAAAAAGAGCGAAATTACATTAGTATAATTGCATGTATGGCATTTGTAATAGCAGCAATGTTTACTTATATTTTTATAAAACGTAAAGGATAATTTTTTTATTATTTTGTTTTCACAAAGAAAAATTAATAGTAATAAACTAAAAAAAGCCTCGCATTGCGAGGCTTTCTAATTACTAATATCTAGAATCTAATTCTATTTATTTCTATATTCATTCCAAGTTTTTATTTTTAAATCATCGATAGATAATTTAGTAAATGCGTTGATGAAAGCCGAAGCTAAACGTGCATTTGTAATCAATGGAATATTAAAATCTACTGCTGTACGACGAATTTGATAATCGTTATCTAATTCCGCTTTTGTTAAGTTTTTTGGAATATTGATTACCATATCAAATTTATGATCGTGTAAGTATGTTTTTACATTTGGCTCTTTGTTATCACTTGGCCAGTAAACTAATGTAGAATATACATCATTTTCTGTAAAGAATTTGTGTGTTCCCTCTGTTGCATAGATTTTATAACCTTTTGCAATTAATTGTTTTGCTGGCTCTAATAAAGCAACTTTAGAAGCAATTGGTCCACCAGAAATTAATACTGTTTTTTCTGGAATTTTATATCCAACAGATAACATTGATTTTAATAATGCTTCTTCCGCTGTATCTCCAATACAACCAACTTCTCCTGTAGATGACATATCTACCGATAAAACTGGATCTGCTCCCTGTAAACGAGTAAATGAGAATTGAGATGCTTTTACACCTACATAATCTAAATCGTAAACGATTTCTGAGTTTCCTTTTTCTACTTCTATTCCTAAAAGAACTTTTGTCGCTTTTTCTATTAAATTATTTCCAGAAACTTTTGATACAAATGGGAAAGAACGAGAAGCACGAATATTTGTTTCTATAACACGAACGGTATTGTTCTTAGATAAGAACTGAATATTCATTGGTCCACTAATTTCAAATCTCTTTGCAATTTTAGCAGCCACTTTTCTCATTTGACGAATTGTTTCAATGTACACTTTTTGTGGTGGATAATACATTGTTGCATCTCCTGAGTGAACTCCCGCAAATTCTACGTGTTCTGAAACTGCATAATCTACAATTTCTCCATTTTGACAAACTGCATCTAATTCGATTTCTTTTGCTCCTTGTACAAACTCTGAAACTACTACAGGATAATCTGGTGAAACTTCTTTTGCTAATTTTAAGAAAGCATCTAATTCATGCGGATTAGATACTACATTCATTGCAGCACCAGAAAGTACGTACGATGGACGAATAAGAACAGGGAAACTAACTTCTTCCACAAACTTATGAATTGCTTCTAAAGAAGAAAGCTCTTTCCAACGTGGTTGATCTATTCCTAATTCATCTAAAATTTCAGAGAACTTGTGACGATTTTCTGCATCATCAATTTTTAAAGGAGATGTTCCTAAAATTGGAATTTGCTGATCGTACAACTTCATTGCTAAGTTATTCGGAATTTGTCCTCCTGTCGAAATAATTGTTCCATGAGGATTCTCGAATTCTAAAATATCCATTACACGCTCAAATGATAATTCTTCGAAATATAATCTATCCGAAGTATCATAATCTGTAGAAACCGTTTCTGGATTATAGTTAATAATGATTGTTTTGTAACCATTTTTAGCTGCTGTTTGCGCTGCATTTACACCACACCAGTCAAACTCTACAGAAGAACCAATACGATAAACTCCTGAACCTAAAATACAAACTGATTTTTCTGTTTCTGGTGTTAAATCGTTTTCTGTTCCGTGATATGTCGTGTACAAGTAATTTGTTTGTGCTGGGAACTCTGCTGCCAATGTATCAATTTGTTTGATAACTGGTTTTATTCCGAAGTTTTTACGTAATTCACGAACCGTTAATTCGTTTCTATGAACTCCATTTTCTCCTTTAACTAATACAGCAATTTGTTGATCAGAAAAACCTAATTTCTTAGCTCTTCCAATTAACTCAGCATCTACTTGTTCAAATCTTTCTAAAGCTTCAAATTCTTTAGATGTATTAAAAATACGCTCTAAACGTTGTAAAAACCATAAATCGATTTTTGTTAAGTCATGAATTTTCTCAATAGAATATCCTGCTTTGAAAGCCTCTGTAACGGCATATAAACGCTCGTCATTTGGTTCTGATAACCAAGTGTCTAATGATTCTCCTTCTGGAATTTTAAATCCATTTGCAACAAATCCTCTGTGTCCGATGTCTAACATACGAACTCCTTTCTGAATTGCTTCTTCGAAAGAACGTCCTACTGCCATTACTTCACCTACAGATTTCATTGCAGAACCAATATTTCTACGAACTCCGTAAAATTTATTTAAATCCCAACGAGGTAATTTTACCACACAGTAATCTAATGCAGGCTCAAACATTGCAGAAGTAGTTTTTGTAACACTATTCTTCAATTCATCTAATGTATAACCTAATGCTAATTTAGCTGCAACAAAAGCTAATGGATACCCCGTAGCTTTTGATGCTAAAGCAGATGAACGAGATAAACGCGCATTTACTTCGATTACACGGTATTCTTCTGAAACAGTATCGAAAGCATACTGAATGTTACATTCTCCAATTACACCTAAATGGCGAATTGTACGAATAGCTACTTCACGTAATTTATGATACTCTGAATTTGATAATGTTTGCGATGGTGCAACAACAATAGATTCTCCTGTATGTACTCCAATTGGATCAAAGTTTTCCATATTACAAACTGTAATACAGTTATCCTCCGCATCACGAACAACTTCGTATTCTACTTCTTTCCATCCTTTTAATGATTCCTCAACTAAAACTTGGTTAGAGTATGTGAATGCTTTTTCTACTAATTCGAATAATTCTTCGTCATTATTTGCGAAACCAGAACCTAAACCTCCTAAAGCGTAAGCTGCACGAATAATTAATGGAAAACCAATTCTTTTTCCAGCTTCCATTGCATCTGCAACTGTTTCTACAGCTTCTGAACGAGCAGTTAATACGCCGATTTGATCTAATTTCTCAATAAAAATATCACGATCCTCAGTTGACTCAATTACAGAAATTGGTGTTCCTAAAACGCGAACATTATATTTATCAAAGATTTTATTTTTATTTAATTCAACCGCACAGTTTAACGCTGTTTGCCCACCAAAGGCAACCATAATTCCGTCTGGTTTTTCTTTTGCTATGACTTTTTCTACAAAGTAAGGTGTTACAGGTAAAAAATAAATTTCGTCTGCAATTCCTTCTGAAGTTTGTACCGTTGCAATATTTGGATTAATTAAAACGGTTTGGATTCCTTCTTCCTTTAAAGCTTTTAACGCTTGAGAACCAGAATAATCGAACTCTCCAGCTTCTCCAATCTTTAAAGCTCCTGATCCTAATACTAATACTTTTTTAATATCTTTTAACATCGTTATTCTGATTATGCGTTTTTATATTTTTTTACTTCTGCGATAAACTCATCAAATAAATACTCTGTATCTACAGGTCCTCCCATTGCTTCTGGGTGAAATTGAACTGTAAAAATTGGTTTTGATTCGTGGCGAATTCCTTCACATGTCCCATCATTTAAGTTGGTAAAAAATGTTTTGAATCCTTCTGGTAATTTAGAATCATCTACTGCGAAACCATGATTTTGAGAAGTAATGAAACATTTTTTAGTTCCTACTAATTGTACTGGCTGATTGTGAGAACGGTGACCATATTTTAATTTAAATGTAGATGCACCAGCTGCTAAACTTACCAATTGATTTCCTAAACAGATTCCGAAAATTGGTTTATCTTCTTGTAAAGATTGTTTAAGATTTGAAATAGTTACGTCGCACATTTCTGGATCACCAGGTCCATTAGAAATAAATAATCCATCATATTCTAATGTTGAATAATCGTAATTCCAAGGCACACGAATTACCTCAACTCCTCTCTTTACAAAACAACGAATAATGTTATTTTTTACTCCACAATCTATTAAAACAATTTTTGTATCTGCTCCTTCATTGTAGCGTTTTACTTCTTTAATAGAAACCTCATCCACTAAATTTATAACGTTTGGATCGTAGAAGTCTATTTTCTCATCTGCTTCGATTTTTGCTAATGTAGAACCTTCTTCACGTAATTTTTTTGTGATTGCACGAGTATCAACTCCATAAACACCAGGAACATTGTGTGCTTTTAACCAATCTCCTAATTTTTGAATAGCGTTCCAATGTGAATAATCATCAGAATAATAAGAAACAACTAAACCTGTTACTTGAATTTTATTAGATTCTACCCATGCTTCAATTTCATCAACTAAAGCGTTATCATCTGGAACTCCATAATTTCCTACGATAGGAAAAGTCATAACCATAATTTGTCCCTTATAAGAAGGGTCTGTCAAACTCTCATTGTAACCTACCATTGCTGTGTTGAAAACAATTTCTCCTGCAGCAGAAGTGTAAGCACCAAAAGATTTACCTTCAATTTCCAATCCGTCCTGAAAGACGATCTTTACATTCTTATCCATTGATGATTGTGTTTATTTCTGTTTGTAATGCGTTTATAAATTTATCTACATAAGCTTTTGTTATAGTTAATGGTGGTAATAAACGAATAACGTTTGTCCCTGCATATCCTACAAAAATGTTATGCTTTGTTAGTAAGTTGTTTTTCAATTCTCCTATTGGAAAATCGAATTCGATTCCTATCATAGAACCTCTTCCACGAACTTCTTTTATTTTTGGAAATTTATTTAATTGGATTCCAATATATTCTCCAATTTCCTTAGCATTTTCTACTAAGTTTTCTTTTTCTATAACATCTAATACTGCAACTGCTGCTGCACATGCCAAGTGATTACCTCCGAAAGTTGTTCCTAATAATCCATAAGAAGCTTCGAATTCTGGTGAGATTAAAACTCCTCCAATTGGAAATCCATTACCCATTCCTTTTGCCATCGTAATCAAATCTGCTTTGATATTAGAATGTTGATGAGCAAAGAATTTTCCAGAACGACCGTAACCACATTGTATTTCGTCCGCTATTAGAACTACTCCGTTTTCTGTACAAACTTTTCTTAGTTCTTGGATAAATTCATCTGATGGTAAAATAATACCTCCAACTCCTTGAATTGGTTCATATATTACCGCTGCAACATCTCCTCCTGCAATTACCTCTTTAACCTCATCTATATTATAATCTACAAAAGATACTTTATGATGTGCATTAAATGGTGCTACAATTTTTGGATTATCTGTGAAAGCAACTGTTCCTGAAGTTCTCCCGTGAAAAGCTCCATTAAAAGCTATTACTCGGTCTTTCCCTGTATGAAAAGATGCTAATTTTACAGCATTCTCATTTGCTTCTGCTCCAGAGTTGATTAAAAATAATGTGTAATCTTCATATCCAGATAACTTTCCTAATTTCTCTGCTAATTCTTGTTGAATTGGAATTTGTACTGAATTAGAATAGAATCCTATATTATTTACTTGTTCTGTAATTTTTTCTACATAGTGTGGATGCGAGTGACCAATCGAAATCACTGCATGACCTCCGTAAAGGTCTAAATATTCTTTTCCGTTTTCGTCCCAAAGAATACAATCTTTAGCTTTTACCGGAGTTACATTCATTAATGGATATACGTCGAATAGTTTCATTTTTTTTCTTTTTTACGTGATACGTTTTAAGTTATGCTTGTATTTTGTAAATTATTTTATGTTTTGTTCGCTTAATTCAGGCTTTCTCTTGGTTGATAAAATTGGTGCTTCTAATTCATTCATTGTTAAAAAACCTAGTTTTATAGGTTCTACATTATCAGACTCGTATTCATAGCCTTCATTATCTAGAAAAAATCTTTTACCGTCTCGTTCAACTTTTATAAATCTATCGCCTCTTGATAAATAAAATTCACGAGAATATATTGCTGGTATGATAAAATTTCCTAAAGAAGCAAAACCATATTTATTACCAATTTTTAAATTAAATATATCTTTAGTATTAGATCTTATTGCATCATAATTTATAGGAATTACAAGCTTACCTTCAAGATTTAAAACTCCTTTTTTATCATTTAATGTTACAAGATAATATGTTTGTTCAGAAGCAAATTTTAATTCTAAATTATCATATTCAAAATCTACTAATTGATTGCCTTCTTTGTCTATCAATCCATATTTTCCATTCTTTTGCACAATTGCTAAATTGTTATAGAAAAAACTTGCATAATCATATTTTGTTTCAATAACTATATTATCATTAGAGTCTTTATATCCCCATTTATTATTTTTATTAAAAGGCTTAAAATCATCAAATTGATTAGATTTTTTGAATAAATAAGGAGTTTCTCTGCTGTACCCAGCTCCTATTATTAATAAATTGCCTGAATTTTCGTAAAAATTCATTAATACTAAATTATCATTTTTATCTTTTCCTATTCTTAAGCGATTAATATCAATGTTACTTACTATTAAGGGAATAATTAATTGTTTTTTTTCAAAGTAAATTTCAAAGAATTTCTTTTTCAATTTTCCTTCAAATACCAATTCTTTATTTGCATTTTCTTTATAATCAAAATATTCTATTTTAATGCTCTTAGAATCTAAAAGATTTACTTTAAAATAATTAATATCTGATAATGATTGAATATTAAATAATGGAAATGCTGAAGTTGGAGTTTCTTGTTTTTTAGTCGGTATAGAATAAGCTACGTATTCAGCATTTAAATCTGTTGAAGAATTTAATTTTGTAAATTCTTTTGTTCTATTCAATTGGTATGTACCACACGAATTAATTAAAATACCTACAGTTAAAATGATGATATATCTTATTGCTTTACTCATAACTCATTACTTCTTAGAAAGCCACCGTTTTCAAATTAAGTCCAAGATTTTCGTCCCAACCAAACATCAAATTCATGTTTTCTACTGCTTGTCCCGAAGCACCTTTTGTTAGGTTATCTATAATCGATGTGATTAAAATAACATCATCTTGTTTCTGAACATGTAATAAACATTTATTTGTATTTACAACTTGTTTCAAGGCAATTGGTGCATCAGAAACATGTGTAAATGGTTCATTTTGGTAATACTCATTAAAGATTTGTTTTGCTTCTTCTTCTGATAAATCTGATTTTACATAAACACCTGCTAAAATTCCGCGAGCAAAATCTCCACGCATTGGTAAGAAGTAAACTTTATTATTAAAGTCTTCTTCCAATTGATTAATCGTTTGATAAATTTCTCCTTCGTGTTGGTGAGAAAACTCTTTATAGAACGACACATTGTTATTTCTCCAGCTAAAGTGTGTTGAGGCAGATAAACTTTGTCCAGCACCAGTAGACCCAGTTACCGCATTGATATGAATATCATTTTTGATTTCATTTTTTGCAGCCAATGGTAATAAGGCTAATTGAATTGCTGTTGCAAAACAACCCGGATTTGCAATATTATTTGCTCCTTTAATCTCCTCTCTATTCACTTCTGGTAAACCATAAACGAATGTTCTGTCTTGAAATACACGGTCTGTATTTAAACGAAAATCATTACTTAAATCAATCACTTTTGTTTTTGCAGAATATTGGTTATTCTTTAAAAAGTCTGCTGATTTCCCATGACCTAAGCATAAAAAAACGACATCAGCATTTTCGTCTATTTTATCCGAAAATATGATGTCTGTCTCACCTAACAAATCGTCGTGTATTTTGGTAACTGGATTACCTGCATTTGATGTACTGTACACAGACGAGATTGTAACGTTAGGATGATGAATCAAAATCCTAAGTAATTCTCCTGCTGTGTAGCCAGCACCACCAACAATGCTTACATTAATTTTATTTGTCATTTATATTTTTTTGTGCGTGTTTATTCTTTTTATTATTGAAATAAAGTGGATTCAATTTAATGAACCCACTTTAATGAATCAATTAGTCGAAACTATGAACTATCTTTAATTGATTACCGAATATTTTGATGAAACCTCTCGCATCTCTACTATCCCATGCCTCATTTTCTTCTCCATAAGTAGCAACTTTAGATTGCATCATATCATAAGGTGATTCAATTCCAATCATAGAAAAATGATAAGGATTTAATTGTACCTTAACTTTTCCTGTTACATGGTTTTGTGAAGATTCTAAGAATGCTTCTACATCACGCATTACTGGATCTAAATATTGTGCTTCGTGCAACAATGTTCCATACCAATTAGATAAAGAATCTTTGTGCAACAATTGCCATCTTGTTAATGTATGTTTTTCTAATAAGTGGTGAGCTTTAATTAAAAGGTAAGCGGCAGGAGCTTCAAATCCTACACGACCCTTAATTCCTAAAATTGTATCTCCGACATGAATGTCTCGACCAATTGCATATTCTCCTCCTATTTCGTTTAATTTCTGTATTAAAGCTACCGGAGATAATTTCTCTCCATCTAAAGCAGTTGGAATCCCTTTTTCAAATTCTATCTCAATTACAGATGGTTCAGTTCTAGATAATTGAGTTGGATATGCTTCTTCTGGTAAAGCTTCGTTTGATGTTAATGTTTCTACTCCACCAACAGAAGTTCCCCAAATCCCTCTATTAATAGAGTATTTTGCTTTTTCCCAAGAATAGTTTACTCCATTCGCTTGTAAGTATTCTACTTCTTGTTGACGAGATAATTTTTCGTCACGAATTGGCGTAATAATTTTTGAGTTTGGAGAGATTACAGCAAAAGCAACATCAAAACGAATTTGATCGTTACCTGCACCTGTAGATCCATGTACAATGTATTCCGCATCTACATCTTTTGCATATTGAGCAATTGCAATAGACTGAAACATACGTTCTGCACTTACAGATAATGGATATGTGTTATTTTTTAAGATATTACCGTAAATTAAATAACGAACACAATCGTTATAATATTTATCTGTAATGTCTATAGTTACGTGTTTTGAAGAACCTAATTCGTATGCACGAGTTTCGATTTCTTTTAATTCTTCTTCAGAAAATCCACCAGTATTTACAATTACTGTGTGCACTTCCATTCCTTGATCTTTTGTTAAGTTGACTAAACAATAAGAAGTATCTAAACCTCCACTGTAAGCTAAAACTGCTTTGTTGCTCATTGTTGTTTGTTTCTATTTGTTTATATTAGGAATAATTCTTCTAATTTCATTAATAACCTCTTCTCGGCTACATTCTTCTTTCATGATAATTAATACTGTATCATCTCCTGCAATTGTACCCAAAATTGTTTTGAAATATGTGTTATCAATTTCAAATGCAATTCTGTTTGCATAACCAGGCTTTGTTTTTATTACACCCATATTCTGAGAAAATGTTAAGGTCATTTTATCATTATGAGTAACAATTGTAGCCGGCGCTGTACTTTCTGTAAGTTGATAAATGTATTGTCCTGAATTATTAGGAACTTTTGAAACTTTCAATTCGCGTAAATCTCTCGATAAAGTTGCTTGAGTAACTGAGATTTCTAAATCAATTAATTTTTTCAGTAATTCATCTTGATTACTAATTTCTTGATCTGTTATAAGGTCTTTTATAACTTGGAATCTGTATTTTTTATTACTCATATTGAATATTTATTCGAAATTTTATGCAAATATACTCGTTTTAGACAAAAAAAAACCTTAATTCGTATATTTATTCATTATTATTTTCATCTTTATTTTCGGCATTTTTCTTCGCATACTCATCATTAAAGTTATCATACACCAAACCTGTACAAATGCATCGTTCACGATCATTCTCCATTAAGATGTGATAGTTTTTACAACTTTTACATCCGTTCCAAAACTCATCAGATTGTGTTAATTCAGAAAAAGTAACTGGCATGTAGCCTAATTTTGTATTCATTCTCATTACGGCTAATGAAGTCGTAATACTAAAAATTTTAGATTTAGGAAATTTTGTTCGTGACAATTCAAAAACAGCATGTTTTATTTCTCGTCCAATTCCAGAACTCCTTAGATCTGTTCGAACAATTAATCCTGAGTTAACTACGAATTTTTCTTCTTCGTAAGTTTCTATATAGCTAAAGCCTGCTAATTGATCTTCGTCATCAAAAGCAATCACTGCATTACCATTGCGCATTTTACGCTCTAAGTAAACAGGATTTCGTTTAGCAATGCCCGTTTTTCTCATACGAGCGGATTCTTCGTACCATTCGCACAATAATTCTGTGTACTTGGCATCATCTGCATTTGCTATTCTAACATACATAATTTAAGAGAGGATTGATTAATAAAAAAGAATGATAAAAAGATGAATTATCTTCATCACACACAAAAAGATTATGAGAAAGGTTAAGTTTGCTTTCCTTTGGAAAGTGATCCTCACATTTGAGAAGAATAATTTCAATAATTTCTTCCATTAATCAATAAGATATTCAGTTATTATACTGAGATGCAAAGTTAAATACTTTATTTTTGTCAAACCAAAAAAAACAAACAAAATTTACATATTTATTAACATGTTGAAAATTATTAAAATAGGCGGTGGAATTATAGATAATGAAATCGAACTAGAACAGTTCTTAAAAACTTTTTCTACAATCGAAGGTCCAAAAATATTAATTCATGGTGGTGGTAAAGGCGCTTCTAAGCTATTAAACCAATTAGGAATAGAACCTAAAATGGTTGATGGAAGACGAATTACTGACAAACCTACTTTGGATGTTGTAACAGGTTTATATGCTGGAAATATTAATAAATTGATTGTTTCTAAATTACAACAATTTGGTTGTAACGCTTTAGGATTATCTGGTGCAGACGGAAATGCTATAAAAGGAAAGAAACGTCCTGTAAAGTCTATAGATTATGGTTTTGTAGGTGATTTAGATAACGAAAGTGTGAATAAAGATTTATTTCAATTATTAATAGATAACAATATAACTCCTATAGTTTGTGCAATTACGCATGATGGAAATGGTCAACTGTTTAATACAAATGCTGATACAATTGCTTCTACAATTGCTGTAGCTATGTCTAAACAAAATGATGTTGAATTAAATTTTGTTTTTGATAAGATTGGTGTTTTACGCGATGTAAATAATGATGAAACTTTAATTCCAGAAATTAACGAAACTTTATATTTGCAATTAAAGGAAGAAGGTGTAATTTTTGAAGGAATGATCCCTAAGTTGGATAATTCATTCAATGTGATTAATGCAGGCGTTAAAAACGTATGCTTAGTTCACGCACGTAACATTAACTCAGACATTAAAACAATTTTATGCTAGAATTAGCTGTTCTAAAAAAGAAAGCTGTCGATTTATTATGTCAATTAATCGAAACCCAATCTTTTTCGAGTGAAGAAGATAAAACTGCGGATATTATTTTCAATTTTTTAACTGAACATGGTGCAACAGCTCATCGTCAGAATAACAATGTATGGAGTATTCATCCAAATTACGATGAAAATAAAAAAACAATTTTATTAAACTCTCATCACGACACAGTTAAGTTTG
This sequence comes from Chishuiella changwenlii, assembly GCF_900142565.1. GTDB lineage: Bacteria > Bacteroidota > Bacteroidia > Flavobacteriales > Weeksellaceae > Empedobacter > Empedobacter changwenlii. The sequence continues at coordinate 250,003 of NZ_FRBH01000002.1, read as the reverse complement.
GCTCTTCTTGGACTTATAATCCTTTAAAAGCAACCATAGAAGGTGATAAATTAGTTGGATTAGGAAGTAACGATGCCGGAGCTTCTGCAGTTAGTTTATTAGCAACTTATGTTAATTTCTTAAACGAAGATTTACCTTATAATTTAATTGTTGCCATAACAGCTGAAGAAGAAAGTTCTGGTGAATTAAATGTAGCAAGTATTTTACCTAGTTTACCTAAAATAGATTTAGGAATTGTTGGTGAACCTACCCAAATGGATATGGCAATTGCTGAACGTGGTTTAGTTGTTTTAGATGTTATTGCAAAAGGAAAAACAGGACATGCAGCTAGAAATGAAGGTATAAACGCTATTTATGAAGCTATTGAGATTATGAACTGGTTTAAAACTTACGAGTTTGATCGAGTTTCTGATATGTTAGGTCCAGTAAAAATGACTGTAACTCAAATAGAGGCTGGTAAGCAACATAATGTAGTTCCAGACGAATGTAATTTAGTTGTAGATTGTCGTGTAAACGAATTATATTCTAATGAAGAATTAGTTGATATAATCATTAAAAATTTACCTAAAGCTGTAGTTAAGGCTCGTTCGTTACGATTAAATTCTTCTCGCATTTCAGAGGATCATCCAATTGTACAAAAAGGAATAGAATTAGGTTGTACAACTTATGGTTCTCCTACAATGTCAGATCAAGCAATGATGAATTTCGAAACAGTAAAAATGGGACCTGGAGATTCTGCTCGTTCTCATACACCAGATGAATATATTTATTTATCAGAAATAGAACATGGTATAGAACGTTATGTAAGTTTATTAAAAGATTTTAATTTTTAATATTCAAAAAAAGTAATTTATATAAATAAAAAGGCTCACTATTTAAATAGTGAGCCTTTTTATTTATTCAGCAAATTATTCCTCATTTAAGAAAGGATAATCAGTATATCCTTTTTCACCTGGTGTATAAAATGTTTTATCATCTGCTTTATTCAATGGCTGATTTGTTTTAAAACGCTCCACTAAATCTGGATTTCCAATAAATGGTACTCCGAAAGAAACTAAGTCAGCATCGCCAGCATCTATCACTTTAATTGCCGTTTCTTTATCAAAAGACTTGTTTATAATAATCGTCCCTTCATATAATTTACGGTAATATTTTGCCACCTCTTTTACTGCATTCGGATTATTTGTTACATCTGTAAATGGTTCTAATAAATGTAAGTATGCTAAATCATATTCATTTAATTTTGTAACAATATAATCGTAAACAGCAATTGTTTCATCATCTATAAAAATTCCCATCATTCCGTCTAAAGATGGATTTAATCTAACTCCTACTCTTTTTATATCTGCAACTTTTTTAATCTCATCTAAAATTTCAAAAAGAATACGAGCTCTATTTTCTATTGTTTGTCCGTACTCATCTGTTCTATTATTAGAGTTTTTACTAAAAAACTGTTGAAGTAAATATCCATTTGCTGCATGTATTTCAACACCATCAAAACCAGCTTCGATTGCATTTAATGTTGCTTGTTTAAAATCTTCTATTGTTTTATTGATATCTTCTATTGTCATTGGGCGAGGCGCAACAGTTGGTTTAAAACCTTCTGCTGTAAATGCTTGTTGCTCTGGATTATAATTAGACGGAGCTAATGGTAATCTTCCTTCGTGCAAATCTGGATGAGACATAGCACCTGTATGCCACAACTGCGCAAATATCTTTCCGCCTTTTTCATGAACTGCAGTCGTAACAATTTTCCAACCATCAATTTGTTGTTTTGTATAAATTCCAGGAACGTTTATTACACCTATTCCTTCTTCACTTACAAATGTACCTTCGGTAATAATAAGTCCTGCTGTTGTACGCTGTGCATAATATTCTGCAATAAGTTCTGTTGCTACATTTTCTTTATTATCTGCACGTGCTCGAGTCATTGGTGCCATTACAATACGATTGTTTAATTGTAAATTATTCTCTTCGTAATTATTAAATAATGATTCTTCTTTCATTGTTAAATTATATTTAGTTGTAAATTTGCTTGCATATTGCAATTACAAATATAATTAAATTCACTTTCAAAAAGCAAGTAATTTTATTTTTTATGAAAAATATTAAAACAAGATCTAACTGTTTAATTAGTTGTTCTCTAGATATTGTTGGAGACAAGTGGTCATTATTAATTATAAGAGATTTAATTTTTTCTGACCGATGTACTTATGGAGATTTTTTAAAATCTGATGAAAAAATAGCAACTAATATTTTAGCATCAAGATTAAAAATGCTGGAAGAGAATGGTATCATTATAAAATCTGAACATCCAGAAAGTAAAGCTAAAGTCCTTTATTCTCTTTCAGAAAAAGGAATAAATTTATTACCAATTATTATAGAAGTTAATCTTTGGGCGGAAAAATATTTTGATGTTGCAGAAGATTACAAACCTTTATTAAAAGAGATTAAAAAAGATAAAGAAGCTTTTATAAAAAATTACACAAAAATTTTAAAAAAGAAATTTAATTTATAAAAATGGCCATTTCACAATTATGTGAAACAGCCGTTACAATTAATATGAAATTAATCTTTCTATCACCCTACCGCAAAACTATTTAAAGAATATTAAAATAAATAATATTAAACATTTAAGGTCATTTATTTTAAAAAAAATGTTTTTTAAATTGATAGTAAATTACTTAAACTAGCAGCTATAAGGGATTTAATATAAAAAAAGCTATCGCACAAATGTGAAATAGCCTTTTTGTTTAATCAATCTTTAGTAATTTACTTACTTATATACTTCAATCGCTAAGTTATTTAAGTAATTTTATAATAAACTATATTAAATACTTATGATCATTTATTTTAAATAAATTGATTTACTATCTGATTTACAGCGTTTTGATTACATTAATCTTTATACATAGCAAATTACAAGAGCTTATTTAATATATGAAGTTCTATTTCTAAAAATCTGCATTAAAGGATTTCTAAATTAATTAAAATAAAAAAACTGTTCCATGTTATATGGAACAGCTTCAACTATTAATTAATTTGTATGAAAAAATTAATCTCTTACTACTTGTTTGCAAAGCTATTTAAGTAATTCTACAATAAACAATATTAAATATTTAAGATCACTTATTTTTTAAAATCAACTTTAAACTCTGATTATCATTAATTTAATTACATTTTAATCTACAAAAAAAGCTGCTCCATATTTATATGAAACAGCCTAAACAATTTAATCAATTTTATATGAAAAAATCAATCTTTATACTACTTGATTGCAAATTTATTTAAGTAATTCTACAATAAACAACATTAAGTATTTAAGATCACTTATTTTTTAAAACCAAATTTAAACTCTGATTATCAGTGATTTAATTATATTTTAATCTACAAAAAAAGCTGCTCTACAATTATGCAAAACAGCTTTAGTAATTAATAACTTCTATGAAAATTTTTGATACTTATTGTTACTTTTATAACTCGGTGCTAAGATACTTAAGTACTATTTAAAGTAAAGAATATTAAACACTTAAGATCGAATATTTTAAAAAAAAGTTTCTTATACCTGATTATTACTAGCTTTCTAAAAAGTAAAAAAAAAATTCGCATTAGGGATTGTAGTGAAAATCCTTTTTACGAAGCGATTTAGCGAAGGAAAAAGATTGTAGCAAAAGCCCGACCTAAAGGAATGCCCAAAATAATTTATTAGTAGTTATACAACACAATAAAAAAAGGCTATTTCACAGTTTTGCAAAATAGCCTTCTTATTTAATCAATCATAATATTTAATGTGCGTTAGTATAACGCTTTACATTCGTTAAATTTATAAGTTTCTGAATTGGTTTTGTATTCTTATATAAACTCCAATTCATTAACAGAACACTGAAAAGAATAACAATCAATCCATAAATTTGTAACTCAGTTACAACATCATCTGTAAAGAAATAACTTAATGCAACTGCTACTATTGGATTAACATACGCATAAGTTGAAACTTCTAATGCTGGACGAACTTGTAATAACCATACATAAGATCCGAAAGCTAATATAGATCCAAATGTAATTAAATAAGCCATTGATAACCAATCTTGAGTTGCTACATTAGAAAAATTAAATCTTGCATATTCACCATTACAAATAGCAACAAGGTTAAATAACACACCAGCAGTTATCATTTGCCAAGCTGTTTTTACCATAATATGCAAATCTTCTTTAGACTTTACTATTTCTTTCTTTTGTTTATCTGCTGCATATTTTGAATAAAGAGATCCCAATGTCCAAGCAATAGAACAAAAAACCAAAACAATTAATCCAATCATATTAAGGAATTGCTGATCTGGATCTATATGTGCGGTTGATGTTTGTTCATAAAACAACATTAACACACCTAAGAAACCAAATACTAAACCTAAAATTGTTGGCAAACTAGAAAAATTTTGCTTCCATTTTGGCTTATCTAAAACCACAAACCAAATCGCCGCAGATGCAGCCATAATAGCTACAATACCACTTGGCAAAAATTGTTCTGACCAGATAATACCAGCCATATCAATAAAAAGTAGCATAAACCCTGTAAACATACATTGTTTAATTACTTGTTTATTCCATAGTTTATACCCTTTCATTTTACAAAATCCCATTAAAATGGTACTTGCTGCAATAAAACGGAACGATCCTAAAATAAATGGACTAAATCCATGTAAAGCTTTGTCTATAAAAAAGTATGTAGACCCCCAAACAACATAAACTACGAAATATGCAAATATTACTGACCATTTATTTGGTTGATTTCCTTTCATTCTAATTCTTTGTTTTTTATTCTATCGTTGGTATAACGATATTTTGTTCTTCTTTAATTGTTTGTAATACAATTGTTGTTCTTGTAGAAGTTATTCCACTAATTTTACTTAGAGATTGTCTCATTAATTCTACCAACCCTTGGTTATCTGTTGTTCTAACTTTTATTAAATAACCGTCTTCTCCAGCAATATCATGAACTTCTAAAACTTCTGGAATTTCAGCAAGTAATTTCCCTACAGTTTCATCACCAATAATATCAGTTGTTTTAATGAAAATAAAGGATAACAATTTTTGACCAATTGCTATAGGATTTATCTTAGCATGATAAGCTAAAATAACTTGCTTATTTTCAAGTTTTTTTACTCGTTCTAATATTCCTGATGGTGCCATTCCTAATTCTCTTGCGATATCTGCATTATTAATACGTGCATTTTCTTGCATTAATCGCATGATTTTCAAATCAGTAGCATCTAAATTAAATTCTATCTTATCCATTTCGAGTGCAAAATTATAAATATTTGAATAATATTCAAAATATTTATCAAATAATGTATGTTATTCTGACAATCTTTTTCCATGCGTAATTAAATTCGAATTAAAAACTTAAAAACTAATCATTATTCACCAAAAAAAAAATAAGGCTTTCCAAAATGGAAAGCCTTATTACTTACAATATAAAAAACTAATCAAAAATTACATTTTGATTTTAATCGTTGTTCAACATTGAGTTTTCTTTTGTGTCTTTCATAAAGAAATAAACAACTAAAGAAAAAGCGATACATCCTGTTATATACCAGTAATAGTATGTTTCTAAACCTTGTTGCTTTAAGAATAAAGCAATGTATTCTGCAGATCCACCAAAAATACTCACTGTTAATGCATAAGGTAATCCTACACCTAATGCGCGAATATTTGCTGGAAACATTTCTGCTTTTACAACTGCATTAATAGATGTGTAACCAGAAACGATGATTAATGCAACCATTAAATAAGCAAAGGCAGACCACATAGATGTCGCATGACTTAAACCTGTAAGTAATGGAACTGTAAATAATGTACCTAAAATACCAAAACCTAATAATAATGGTCGACGTCCAATTTTATCTGATAATAAACCGAAAGCTGGTTGTAAAGCCGCAAAAATAAATAATGATAAAAATGAAATTAAAGTCGATTCTTCTTTTGTTAGATTTACCGTATTCACTAAGAATTTTTGCATGTAAGTTGTATACGTATAGAAAGCTAATGTTCCTCCCATAGTAAGCCCAACAACTGTTAAAATAGATTTTGGATATTTTAATAATTGTCTCATACTACCATTCTTTTCTTTTTTCTCTGCAGAAACTGAATCGTTATTTTTCTCAAACGCTTCTGTTTCATGAAGATTTTTTCTTAAATACAATGCTATTACAGATAATATTGCACCAATAACAAATGGTATTCTCCATCCCCAAGAAAGTAATTGATCTTCTGTTAAAAGTAATTTTTGTAAGATTAATAAAATTCCTAATGCAATTAATTGCCCTCCAATTAATGTAACATATTGGAAAGAAGAATAAAAACCGCGTCTGTCTGCTGTCGCCATCTCTGATAAGTAAGTAGCAGAAACACCATATTCTCCTCCTACACTTAATCCTTGTAATAAACGCGCTATTAATAAAAGTGCTGGCGCTAAAACTCCTATTGTTTCGTAACTTGGTGTTAATGCAATTAATAAAGATCCGAAAGACATTAATAATACAGATAATGTCATGGCTCTTTTTCTACCAATTTTATCTGCTATTGTTCCAAATAACCAACCTCCTACTGGACGCATTAAGAAACCAACGGCAAAAATTCCTGCTGTATTTAATAACTGTGCTGTTTGATCTCCTGCTGGGAAAAATGATGATGAAAAGTAAATAGCAAATGCTGCGTATGCATACCAATCATACCATTCTACAAGGTTACCTATAGATCCACCCACAATCGCTTTTACACGATCTTTTACAGTTAAGTCTGTTGTTATATTTTCTTGAGTATTCATGTGTGTAATATTATCTTTTTATGATTTATTTATTTTTAAAATGCGATTTGTAATGTTATTAAGTGTTCTCCTCTTATTGTAAAAACTTCTTTTGTATCTTGTGTATATAAAGGTCTAGATGAATATTGATAAGCAACTTTTGCATTCTGAGCTAGAATAAATAAATTAGCGCCAATATCAAAATAGTTTCCTATTTCATTTAATGCTTCTAAATCTTTTAAAGCATAAGCAAAAAATGGTTGAAGTTTTACTCTGTCACTAAATTTTGGTAAAACAAAACCAGCTTGTGAATACCATATATTTCCTGTTCCTAAAAGAAATCTTGCATTACCAAATCCTTCTAAAGCTTTAGTCCCCGTAAAATTTGGATCTGCTGTTCCTGGATTTAATAATCCTGTTGTTCTTAAATAATTTGGTCCAAAATTATAACGATAGAATACCGAGTAAAGACTTATTGACATTTCTCTCGCTTTTCTTCCAATTGGCATATCTAAAAAAGCATCTGCTCCAAAAATAAATTCGTTATGTGATTTAAAAACACCCTCCGTTGGTTGAGACAAAGTGGCATCGTTGTTAGAGTAAAAACCTGCACCGATATTAAATACTTTTTTAGAACCTAGATATGTTCCTGCAAAAAATGATGTAGCTGTATTTTCTTTATCAAAAAATTGATACATACCATAAGCTGCATAAGATAATTTACCCGATTGATTATTATCTACTATTTGACCTACTTCTGGATTTCTATTTGTAGCAAATGGTTTATTAACAGCTATTCGGTAATTAAATTTATCGTACTCACCATGAACAAAAACACCAAATTGTCTCGAAAATTGATCGGAAACTTCGATGTTCGGAAAGTTAAAAACTGGTAAATCTGCTGTCAACAATTTTGTTGTACTTGCATTTGTCATTCTACTAACTCCTGCCCAACCATGTAAACCAGCACCTATATATAAATGATGTTTATTTTCTTTTTTTTTAATTTCATCTTTTCTTGGAATAATTGCTAACTCATTATAAGCATCCATAAAAAATATTTGAGGCTTTTTTCCTTGACCATTAGCGCCAGTTCCTGCTCCTCCTCCACTTATAAAAGACTGATTATTGATACCTAATTGCATAACAATAGAATAGTAATTAGATAATTGTGCTGAAATGGAAATTCTCATTCGACGTAAACTTGCATCGTATGTTGAAGTTTGTGGAATACCATTTACTAATGTTCCAGGGTTATTATCAATACTTCTTAACCAGATTTGACTCGATAAACCGAATTTTATGTTTTTATCTCCAGATTCATCAAGATTTAACTTTATCTCTCCTAAAGATGTTTTAAACTTTGGTCCTTGTTTAGGTTCTTCTATTTTTTCTTCGATTACATTAATGGAATCTTGAGCAAATAAGAAGCCTGAAAAAGCGAATGTAGTTAATAAGATTTTTAGTTTCATTTATTCTAATGTGTTATTTAATTTATTTGTGTATTTAATACACCACTAAGTAACAAATGAAGTTTGAAGAAAATTTGAAGTTTTATTGAAGAAAGTTTGAAATTTTATTTCAACAGATTTTTACTTTAAATTAATTGTGAATTGATGTACTTCTGAATTGTATTTATAATTGATTTGATAATTATAAATATCTAAAATCTTTTTCACCAAAGCCAATCCAAGACCAATTGATTCTGGATTATACTTACTTTTATTAAATCGTTGAAAAATAGTTTTATTTGTAAATTCTTGTTGACGTCCTGTATTTTTAATGATAAATTTTGATTCGGTTAATTCAATTTCAATTTTACCATTCGGATAATTATGTCTATTTGCATTACTAATCAAGTTATTAAAAACAGTATGCGCTAATAATGTATTCATCTTAATATAGACATTCGGAATCAATTTCAACGTCAACTCTACACCATTCATTAACATCAAATCTTCATGTTCTGCAATAATTTCTTCAATTAGTTCAGATAAATTGAGTTGATCTTCAGATATTTCATGGTATTCTAAACTCATTAATAAAATTAATGAGCGATTAATTGCAGAAACTCTATTCAAGTCATCATACATACCACTTAAAGATTTTATTTGATCTTCGGATAATTCATCATTCAACATCAATTCTATTTTTGCCTTCATATTCGCCATTGGCGTTTGCAGCTCATGCGAAAGATTTTGAGAAAATTCTTTTAAGGCATTGTAATGCTCTATAGATTGTTGAGATGTTTTAACAAAGAGCTCGTTAAGTTGATTAAGCTCATTAATATTAGAATGAACAATTTGTAATTCTTGATTTTCTTTTAAATCAAAATGCTTCATTCTATCAATCAAATAATAGAAAGATGTATAAAGATTTCTAGATATTAATTCTCCGAAAAATATAATGGTAATAATTACGAACACAAAAATCCATGCGATAACCATTAAAATTCCAGTAAAATATTTATCATCTATAATCGTTAAACTAATTTTACTTTCTATCTGATAATGTACATGATCTATATAAGGATAAGTTACAACTGATACATGATTAACCATTGTTTGTAAATCATTATCCCATTCATAATTTCCTTGTTTAACGACTTCTTCTGTTAAATCGTACTTTGATTTATCTAGAATTTTAATCTTCACATTTTTATGTGCAGATTCTATTGTAGGTATTGATTCTTTAGAAAGTTTTTTTTCTATTACACTATTTAAGTGTTCTAGTTTTCCAATTGCAGATTGTGTTGTTGCTCTTTCTATAGCAAAATAAAAAACAAAGAAACCAAATGCCATTGAACAAAAAACGACAGCAATAAGATATTGTGTTATTTTTTTACTTAAACGCATTAGCTATCTGTCCATTTATAACCTAAACCATAAACAGTTTGTACATAATCAGTTCCTCCAGCTTCGGAAATTTTACGACGAAGATTTTTTAAATGTTGGTAAATAAAATCTACATTATCAAGATTATAGGTATAATCTCCCCATAAGTGAATTGCAATTGCTTGTCGAGATAAGACTCTATTTTTATTATTAATAAAATAGATTAACAAGTTAAGTTCTTTCTTTGTTAAACTAAGTACATTATCGTTCACTTTACACTCCATAGATTGCATATCTATCACAATCTCATTATAAATTAATAAGTCGCTATTTGTTTCTTTATTACTTCTTCTAGCAACAGCTTTTATACGCGAATGTAATTCTGGTAATGGAAATGGTTTTGTAATATAATCATCTGCACCACTGTCTAAACCAATAATTTTATAATCTAAAGAATTTTGTGCAGATATAATAATTACTTGTGTAGATGGATAAAGTTGTTTTATGTAATGTAATAATGTTAACCCCATTCCATCTGGCAAAGTCATATCAAGTAAAACACAGTCATACTCGAACATAGAAAGAATATCTTTTGCTTCAGCTATGCTTGACGCCCATTCGCAAACATAATTTTCTTGTTTTAAGAAATGAAGTATATTATCTGCTAATTCCTGATGGTCTTCGACCAATAAAAGTTTCATTTTGTTTTTCAGTTTGCGTTTAGCGATTTACACTAAACAATTATTAATTGTTTTAATAAAAGGCAATAAAATTCCTTTTATTTTCCAATTTGGTTTTAAAGGTAAACTTTTTCATAAAAATACTCAATAGAAATATTAAACAACTCTACTGTTTACTATTTTATAAACGACACAAAGTAATATGTAAAAGATTATATCATTCTAATATAAAAAAAGCTGCCCTAAAAATAGGACAGCTTTATTATCTTAAAAAATTTCGGTTAGAGAATTAGTTTCCTCCTTCTTCCATTTTCTTTTTTAATTCTGCTAAACTATCGATATCTCCTAAAGTAGAAGTTTCGATTGTGTTAGAGTTAGAATTATTGTTGTTAGATGATTTCTCAGCTTTAACTTCTTCCTCACGGAAAGTTGCTGTATGAGAAACTACTACACGACGGAATTCTTTGTTAAACTCGATTACTTTGAAAGTTGTTTCATCAGCTTTCTTGATACGAGATCCATCTTCTTTCTCTAATGTACGAGCTGGAGCGAAAGCTTCAACGTCAGCATCTTCGAATTGGATTGTAGCACCTTTATCAAATACGTCAACAGCAACACCTGTATGAGTTGTACCTACAGCATATTTATCTTCGTATTTATCCCAAGGATTTTCAGTTAATTGTTTGTGTCCTAAAGATAAACGACGAGCTTCAACGTCTAATTCTAAAACAACAACATCTAATACATCATCAACTGCACAGAATTCTGATGGGTGTTTGATTTTCTTAGTCCAAGATAAGTCAGAGATGTAAATTAATCCATCTACTCCTTCTTCTAATTCTACGAATACACCGAAGTTAGTGAAGTTACGAACTTTACCTTTGTGAGTAGAACCTACTGGGTATTTAGTTGTAATATCTGTCCAAGGATCTGGAGTTAATTGTTTGATACCTAAAGACATTTTTCTTTCTTCTCTATCTAAAGTTAAAACAACTGCTTCAACTTCATCACCTACTTTTACGAAATCTTGAGCAGAACGTAAGTGAGTAGACCATGACATTTCAGAAACGTGGATTAAACCTTCTACACCTGGAGCAACCTCAACGAATGCACCGTAGTCAGCTAAAACAACAACTTTTCCTTTAACTTTATCACCAACTTTAATATCAGCATCTAAAGCATCCCATGGATGAGCTTCTAATTGTTTAATACCTAATTGGATACGAGATTTATCTTCGTCGAAATCTAAGATTACAACGTTGATTTTTTGTCCATCTTCTAAGATTTCAGATGGGTGGTTGATACGAGACCAAGATAAGTCAGTAATGTGGATTAATCCATCAACACCTCCTAAGTCTACGAATACACCGTAAGAAGTAATGTTTTTAACTTCTCCTTCTAATACTTGTCCTTTCTCTAATTGAGCAACGATTTCTTTTTTCTGAACTTCAATATCAGCCTCGATTAACGCTTTGTGAGAAACTACTACGTTTTTAAATTCTGGGTTGATTTTAACAACTTTGAACTCCATAGTTTTTCCTACGAATTGTTCGTAATCACGGATTGGCTTAACATCAATTTGAGAACCTGGTAAGAAAGCCTCGATTCCAAATACGTCAACAATCATACCTCCTTTAGTACGAGCTTTGATGTAACCATTAACGATTTCTTGAGAATCATGTGCTTTATTAACAGCATCCCAAGCGTTTAATGTACGAGCTTTTTTATGAGATAAGATTAATTGTCCGTTTTTATCTTCACGTTGATCAACCATTACTTCAACGATATCCCCAACTTTTAAATCTGAGTTGTAACGGAATTCGTTTAATGAAATAACACCTTCTGATTTGAAGTTGATATCAACGATAGCTTCTTTATCTGTAATACGTACAACTTGTCCTTTGAAAACTTCATTTTCATGTAAGTCTTCTAAAGTTGTGTCGTACATTTGCTCTAATTCAGCTTTTTCTTTACGATCTTCTTCGTTTAATCCTGATTCGAAAGATTCCCAATCAAATGATTCTGGTGCTACGTTTGCGTTAGCAGACGCATCTACTGCAGGAGTGTTAACTACAACTTCTTGTACCTCCTCTTGTTTTTTTTCTTCAGACATAATCTAAAAATTTGTATCTCAATCTTGTTTATTTAGAAATCATAAAATGTAAATAAATGATCGAGAGATGTTTAACTTAATAGTTTACCGCTTGATTTCCGTACCATTTTAGCGACTGCAAATATATGAAAATATTTTTTATCATTTAACAGATTTTTTACTTTAACTAAAAGAAATTAAACAATTTATTATAAAAATACTCTGTAATTTATTTCTAACTTCGGTGTATTAATTAATAGTAGATGTAATGGATAATTTAAAAAAGCTAAAACGATTCTCTAAAATTGTCAGAATTCTTTCCAAATATGGATTTGAAGAAATTATATCTCGTGGAAACAATTTTATTCATCAAGATCAGGATAATGAGCTATTTAATTCAAATTTTAATCAACGATTTAGATTAGCATTAGAAGAATTAGGTCCTACATATATTAAATTTGGTCAACTATTAAGTAATCGAAAAGATTTAGTTCCAGAACCTCTTATCGAAGAATTAAAAAAACTACAAGACGATGTTCCTGCTGAAGAAATAGATATTTACGAAAAAATTAGAGATCAATTTGGAATAGAACCAGACGAGCATTTTTCTTTTATAGAAAAACAACCTTTTGCTGCAGCAAGTATTTCACAGGTTTATCGTGCAACTTTATTAAATGGAGAACATGTTATTTTTAAAGTAAAAAGATCTAACATTCAACAAATCATCGAATCTGATTTAGCTTTAATTAGAGACATTGTTCGTTTTTTAGAAAATAAATATGAAAACCTTCAAAAACTATTTATTTCTGAAATAGAGAAATCGTTCGAAAATGCAATATTAAAAGAGCTCTCATTAAACAATGAATTACAGAATATAGAACGATTTAGAAGTAATTTTAAGAACAGTAAAGATGTCTATGTTCCAAAAACATACAGCGAATATTCTAACAATAATTTCCTTTGCATGGAATTTATTGATGGCTATAAAGTAAATGATGTTGAACAATTAGAAGCATTAGGTCTTGATCCAAAGAATATTGTAAAAAAGGGATTTGACATTTATTTGAAACAAATCCTAGATGATGGCTTTTTTCATGCGGATCCTCATCCAGGAAATATTTTTATTTTAAAAGATGGTAAAATTGTTTTTATTGATTTCGGTTCTATGGGAACTTTAACCATTAACGAGAAACAAGATTTAGAAAATGTTGTGATTGATTTTGGTTTAAAAAATCCTAAAAGAATTGTTCGTTCATTAAAAAAAATGGCTTTAAAACATTATATAGAAAATGAAAAGCAATTAGAACGCGACATTGCTGATGTCTTTGATTATCTTGAATACAACACAATAGACACTATCGAGGTACAAATAATTATTAGAAAATTTAATAAAATACTTCATAAAAATCATATTCTTTTACCAGAATATGTTTACTTATTACTGAGAGGTATTGCTTTAATAGAAGGAATAGGACAACAATTGGATGCAGATTTAAATATACAACGATCGATGCAACCTTATGCTGTGAAATTAGCTAGACAAAAGCTTTACCCGAAGTATGTAGGAAAAAAAATGTTGAATAATTTTAAAGATATTCAAGATATATTGAATGATTTACCCGAAGATACTTTAAAATTAATTGAAAAAATAAATAACGATCAACTCGCTTTAAATTTTAAAGTTGACGAAATTGAAAGCATTAAAAAGCTCACAAAAGATAGCATTAATAAACTTGTTTTAGCCATTCTTACATTAACATTTGGTATTGGTGCAAGTATGTTAGCCAATACATCTGTACGTCCATTTTTACTAGACATGCCATTACTAGCTTGGATAGGTTATTTAATGTCTATTTTAACAGCAGGAAGTATTATCCTACTAATTATTAAGAAAAAATAATAAGGTTTTCTATTTCTAGAAAACCTTATTATAAATTTAAAATTATTTATACTTTTTTGTTTAATGTGCAATGTGACATTCAACTATTAAATATAGTTTTATTTTTACTTTCATTTTTTTCTTGATAAAAAAACGAAACAAAAAAATCAAGGTCGTAAATCTTTGACTAAAAATTATCAACGCTACGGAAATGATTTAAAAATTCACATTCGTTCATTAAATCATCTATATCCTACGCTTTTTCAATTTTATTAACGTCAAACCTTTAAAGACCATTTTTTTTTAATCCGTTTAAAAAAGAAAATTAGCTAAATATTTAAAAATCTAAACAAGCTCTTATTTGAATCTTTTATTATAACTAATTTATTGATTAAATTCTATGATTGTACTACTAAAACTTCCTCCGTAATTATTTGTACCATCACATTTTAAATCATTCCAATTTCTATTCGCATTTGTTCCTAGACCAATTATGTGAACACACCCTTCTTCACCATTAGAATTATTTGGCTCTCCTCCATTAAAATTACTTTCTGTACTTGGCGAGTTCGTCCACACATATTTTGATTTTTCTCCAGTTACCCAAGCAAAATCTGTTGGATTTCCTTTAAAATCTACCTTATTATAACCTATCCATATATTCTCTCTTAAATTATATCCTGTAGTTTCTGCAATTATATTTGTCTTAATCCAATTCCATTCAGCATTAGAAAGTATGGTAACTATATAACCTTTTTTCTGTTTACCTAAATTAAATGATGTTTGCCATCCAACATTACTATGTGTAAATGCGCAATACCAGTGCCCATTACCTCCTTCTGCAACTGTCCATTGTTTACAACCTCTTCCTGTCATAGCAAACCCATCAACAGTAGTATTTGAAGAGTTACGTGTTCCATCAGCTGTATAACCCAAATAATCTTTAATTACACCATTTGTTGTTACATTACCAATAACTTTCGTCACAAATGGTTGCCAACTTCCATCTTTCCAAAAATAATATCCTGGAGAAAGAACTGTATCTGCATTACCATTTAATGATCTGGTATTATAGATTAATAATCCATTAACAGGATTCGGAATAGTAGCCCTATCTGTTCTGCTTACTAAAGAAGCTTGAGGTCCAAGAAACCCTTTATCAGTTGAAACAACATCAATAAGCGTTGAAGCATGTGGGGTTTCTGTACCGATTCCTATTTGTGAATATACATTTATAGAAAAGAATATAAATGTAATAAAAGTTAATTTGTATATATTTTTCATGAGTTTATTGATTAAATTCTATAATAACATTAGTAGCACCTGTAGAACATGATCTTGTGTACCATTGTCTATTTGCATTTACAGCAGCAGCAGCAATGTATGAACATCTTGAATAATTTTCTGTAGCTGGCTCTGGATTAGCAGTACCATTAAGTGCTATAGGTGCAAATTGTGATTGTGTATTAGATGAATTTGCCCAATTACTATCCCAAGTTTCTCCTGTTATCCACATATATTCTTTAACTCTATTTCCTGGTGTAGCAACAGATGTGTAGCCTATATACATGTCATCTAACAAGTTTGAACCTCCACGAGATAAACCATCATATATCACATTATTCTTGACGAAATCCCATTCCGCATTTGATGTAATTGTAACAATATATCCACCAGCAGCTCTAGCAGCATTATAAACATATTCAAAACTAGCAGCTCTACTATTTGAGCGCGTATACGCACAGTAACTATGTCCATTACCTCCATCAGCTATATCCCATTTAACACATCTCGATTTAGAAAATGTTCCTGCATCAGCAGTAAAATTAGAAGGAGATGAAGTTGCACTACCTTGTGGAGAATAACCTAAAACATATTCATCTATATTTTGAATTATTGTACTTCTAGTATTTTCTCCTCCTGCTTTTTCCCAATGAGGTGAAGGTGAACTTTTCCAATAATAATAACCTATTTGTAAATCATCTGTAACATTATTATTATAAACCAATAAACCATCTTTTGGTAATTCTCGAATTGGAGAATAGTCATCTACAGAAACAAGATTAATAATTGGCATTCCAATTCCTTTATTATTTGCATCTAACTGTAAATCAGCAGAACTTATTTGATTAGCTTGTTCTACATTTATATATAATTGAGCAGTAGAAAAATTAACTGTAATTAATAAGATTATAATATTTAAATATTTCATTTTTTTAATAATTAAATTCAACCAATAAGTAATTAAAACTAGTCCCATTATCAGAAGTTATACTTGTACAAGCATTTCTATACCATTGTCTATTTGCATTTGCAGTAGAATTGCTAATATTTACACAATTCTTAGAAGCGGTATTTGTTTGGGCAGCATAATCATCTTGTAATGTAGAAGAGTTAGACCAATTAATCATAGATTGCTCTCCTGTAATCCAAATAAACTCTGCAGGATTTCCGGGGTTTGCAATGATATTATAACCTATCCAAATATTATTCTTTGAGTTATCAGTCGAATTTATTGAGTTCGCTTTTATATAATTCCATTCTTCAGTACTCGTAATTACAGGCAAATAACCTTTAAGATATTTTGCCATTTTAAATGCTGTTTCCCAATCTACCCCTTTACTCAAGCTATACCCGCAATAATTATGAGGAATAGCACCTGAATAAGGTTGTGTAAAAGCTTTGCAACTACCATTTTTTGTAGCAACTACTCCATTTAAAGTGAATGACGAAGGTGCTGTTGATGACTTACCAGATGGATTATAACCCAATTTTGATGCAAAAATCCCAGTAGATGTATCTTGATGGATTTCATTATTTGAGTTATTTAGTGGCTCCCATTTATTTTTACTCCAAAAGTAATAACCAGAACTTAACCCATTTACAGAAGTTGTATTATAAATTAATAAACCTTCTTTCGCATTGGGAATTGTAGAAACATCTGCTGTAGATAATAACGCAACTCTAGTTGATAATATACCTTTCTTAGAGCCTGACATATCCAAAGCTGCAGTATTGTGTGGAATAGTATTAATACCAACTTGGGCATTAACAAATAAGGTGATTAAAAAAGGTAGTAAATTTAATTTCATTTTCATTGGTATGTTGTTTTTATATTTTTATATAAAAAAATCAATAAAATATCATTCACACTATAATTAAAAAATAGCATGTTAACTCACTTTTTGAGTGATAGATTATATATTTATTGAAATTGGTTTTAGGTATTCTAGAAAGTGAAAAATAAATTCATAGGTTTTATAAAAGTTTCTTTGGTTGGTTAAACCACAATCATCTGTTTGATTATGAAGGCGCTAATTTATTATTTATATAACAAATTTTAACGAATTGTTTAGTTAAATAAATGTTAATTTATTTATAACTAATAAAAATATTAAATCAGTATAAATAATACTCCGCTTAAAATTATATTCTATGTTTATTAAAATTGGTTTAAAACTGTATAGATAGGAGAATTATTAAAACAAAAAAAGGGTCGGAAAAAATCCGACCCTTTTTATTAAGATATAATATTATTTAATTATTTCTTTTTTGCTGGTTTTACAACTTTAGTTTCTGTTACAACAGCCGTTCTTGGTAATACCTCAACACGTCTATTTCTTTGGTAACATTCTTCTGTTGCTTCAGTACATAATAACTGAGATTTACCTAATCCACGAGCAGTTAAACGAGCTTTATCAACTCCACCTCTTTCAACTAAAACGTTAACTAATGCTTGAGCACGTTTTAATGATAATGTTTTGTTGTAAGCATCTTTACCTCTTTGATCAGCATGACCATCGATGTAGAAAGATTTCTCTTTTAAATCGTTAGAGTTTAAGATTTGAGCTGCTACACGTACATCTTCGTAAGAAGAAGGAACGATTTTATCTGAATTGTATTCAAATAAGATAGAAGATAATCTCTTAGCTACGTGAACTTCAGTCCATGGACAACCATTGTTTTCTTTTGGACCTGGAACTGTAGGACATTGATCTTCGCTATCTTGGATACCATCACCATCTGTATCAGGACAACCTTGGAATTCTGGTAAACCTGGAACTGTAGGACAAGCATCATCTTTATCTAAGATTCCGTCATTATCTGTATCTGGCCAAGGACATCCGTTGTTTTCAACTGGTCCTGCAACGTCTGGACAAGCATCATCTTTATCTGGAACACCATCACCATCTGTATCAGGACAACCTTGGAATTCTGGTAAACCTGGAACGTCTGGACAAGCATCGTCTTTATCAAAGATTCCGTCACCGTCTGTATCAGGACATCCGTTTGTAGCTGGATCACCTGTAGCGATACCTGGAGTATCTGGACAAGCATCTTCATCATCAGGAATACCATCATTATCTCTATCAGTTCTTCCGAAACGGAAAGTAACTCCTACAGAATGTTGGAAGAAATCAAAATAGTTGTTTCCTCCATAAGCAGGTAACCAGTTATAATCAGAAGCAATGTTTAAACCGAAGTTTTTAGTAAACCAAAAGTTAACCCCAGCTCCTAAAGAAGCCACAAAGTGGTTTTTCTCTAAGTTTTCAGTTTCAGTTAATTGGTAAGTTTCATTTCCATCTCCGTTACCGTAGTAAGCAGTTAATGGGAATGCTAATCCTGTGTAATCGTATCTATGGTAACCTGCACCAACACGAATGTAAGGATCAAACCAAGAATTTTCGTCTAAAATGTAACCATTAGCTAATTTATAACGTAAACCTAAACCTGCATTAATAAATAATTCGTCTTTAACTCTTAATCTGTTGTTATCAACTTCTCCAACAGAAGCAGTTAAATCAACATCAAAAGATCTGTTTAAGTTACGAATTACAGATAATTTAGATAAAGGAGGAACGATGTCCCAGTTATCAGTTTTAAAAAACTGGTTGAAAGGTCCAGTAATTGAATTGTGGTCTACTGCGTGAGCACCAACTGTAATTGCCCAAGGATTCTTAGAATTCTGAGCATCTACAAAAGAATTACCCGCTAGGAATAATACTACTGCAGACAATAATAGATTAAACTTTTTCATTATCAAATATTTAGCGTTTTAAATATATTTAATTTAATACAATAATAAGACAAATTTAAGAATTCTTTATCATTCTATCCAAATCTCTTTTTAAATCTTTTCCTTTTATTGTGTTTCTTTTATCAAAAAGTTTCTTTCCTTTTGCTAAATAGATCTTCAATTTAGCTAATCCATTATTGTTAATATATAATGTTGTAGCTACAATTGTTAAACCTGTTTCTTTTGTTTTACGCTCTAACTTGCGTAACTCAGCTTTTTGTAACAAAAGTTTTCTGTCTCTTCTTGTTTTATGATTAAAATGTGTCCCCCAGTCATATTCATCTATAAACATATTAACGATATAGAGTTCTCCATTTTTCATTTGGCAAAAACTTTCTGTAATAGAAGCTTTCCCCATTCGTATTGACTTTATTTCAGTTCCGAACAATTGGATACCAGCATCATAAGAATCTAATAATTCATATTCAAATCTAGCTCGCTTATTCTTTATAGTTACTTCTTTTTGCACTTTATTTTATTCCAATTTATATTTGTACCTTTGCTGAAAGTCTTAAAAAAACAAACATCATACCAAAAATTATGTTAAATGTTTCTAATTTATCGCTTCAATTCGGAAAGCGTGTACTTTTCGACGAAGTTAATATAAAATTTACAAATGGCAACTGTTATGGAATAATTGGTGCCAATGGAGCAGGAAAATCTACTTTCTTAAAAATATTATCAGGCGAAATTGATCCTACATCTGGGCAAGTAAGTTTAGAAAAAGGAAAACGTATGTCTGTCCTAGAACAGAATCACTTTAAATATGACGAATTCACAGTTTTAGATACTGTATTACGTGGAAATAAAGTATTATACGATATTAAAGAACGTATGGATGCTTTATATGCTAAACCAGATTTTTCTGAAGAAGATGGTATCAAAGCAGGTGAATTAGGCGTTGTTTATGAAGAAATGAACGGGTGGAATGCAGAATCTGATGCTGCTACATTATTATCTAATGTAGGAATTGATTCGGATATGCATTATACATTAATGGGAGATTTAGATAATAAAGCAAAAGTTCGTATTTTGATTGCGCAAGCTTTATTTGGAAATCCTGACGTGTTAATCTTAGATGAGCCTACCAATGAATTGGACGTTAATACAATTCAATGGTTAGAGGATTTCTTAGGTAATTTTGAAAACACAGTAATTGTTGTATCTCACGACCGTCACTTCTTAGATGCAGTTTGTACACATATCTGTGATTTAGATTTCTCTAAATTAAATCTATATTCTGGTAACTATACTTTTTGGTACGAATCTTCTCAGTTAGCTGCAAAACAACGTGCACAACAAAATAAAAAAGCAGAAGAAAAGAAAAAGGAATTACAAGATTTCATTGCTCGTTTCTCTTCTAACGTTGCAAAAGCGAAGCAAACAACTTCTCGTAAGAAAATGATCGATAAGTTAAATATTGAAGATATTAAACCTTCTTCTCGTCGTTACCCTGCTATTATTTGGGAACAATCTCGTGAAGCTGGAGATCAAATCTTAGAAGTAAACAATTTAGCTGCTTCTGTTGATGGTGAAGTTTTATTTAAAGATGCTACAATCAACCTTAAAAAAGGAGATAAAATTGGTATTTTCTCTAAAAACTCTAAAGCTGTTACTCAGTTTTTAGAAATTTTAGCTGGAAAAGCTCAACCAGATGCTGGAGATTTTACTTGGGGAATTACAACTACACAAGCATATTTACCATTAGATAATACAGATTTCTTTAAAGAAGATATTAATCTTGTAGATTGGTTACGTCAATATACAGAGTCTGACGAAGAGCGTCACGAAGAATTTATGCGTGGTTTCTTAGGAAAAATGTTATTCTCTGGAGACGAAGCGCTTAAAAAATCTTCTGTTTTATCTGGAGGAGAAAAAATGCGTTGTATGTTCTCTCGTATGATGTTATTACGTGCAAACGTATTATTATTAGACGAGCCAACAGGTCACTTAGACTTAGAATCTATTACTGCTTTAAACAACTCTTTAACTAACTTTAAAGGGACTGTTTTAATGGCATCTCATGACCACGAATTAATTCAAACAACTTGTAATCGTATTATCGAGTTAACACCAAATGGAATTATCGATCGTTACATGACGTATGATGAATTCTTAGATGATGCGAAAGTAAAAGAATTAAAAGCTAAATATTACGCTTAGAATTACACACTTTTTAATACAATAATATGAAGGCTGTTTTCTTTTTTGGAAGCAGCCTTTTTTAATATAATTTCGCTGGGTTTTATTAAATTTAATAAGATAATAATTCCTCTTCAATACTTCTGTTATAAAATTTTATACACTATACCTATAGCGCATCAATAAAGCATTTAGAGTGTTTTTTAATAAAAAATAATCAAATAATTTCTCTATTTTTGATAGGTTACACAAAAACAATTTTTAATTATAAAAACACATGAAAAAACTTCTATTATTAATTATTCTTACTAATGTATTTACATACGCACAAGTAGGTATTAACACTGTTTCACCTACAGAAACATTTGACAACAATGGAACTGCAAGACTAAGAAATCTTCCATTAAATGGTTCATCAAATGCTATTTCAACAGATCCTAGTGGAAATCATACCACAACTCCCAATCAAAGTTTTAATGCAATTAGAACAGTTGTTGCCGATGCAAATGGAGTTTTAGGTTACGTACAGCAAATTCCTTATCAGAACACTTTTTTTTCTTCAAGTCTAGCTGGACGACAAACGACTACATTACCACCACCTGCAGGAGGAACAAGTGGATTTACAACAATAATTTATCCAGGAGAAGAATCTGATCTTTCAAATTCGTTTAATCCAAGTACAGGTGTATTTACTGTACCTTCTGAAGGATTATACTTTTTTACAGCGTCTACACAATTTGATAATTCAGATCCAAGCACAACATCTGCTACACCAGATTTCCAAAGAATAGGATTTGCAATAGAAAGGCAAAGAACAGTTGGAGGCGTTCCTACAACAAATATAATTTCTCAACAATTTTTTCATATCATTACAAAAGTTTTTGCATCAAATATTAACGGTTCTATTTATTGTTTAGCTGGAGACAGAATTTATGTTAAGTTTAGTGCATTAACAGATCTTCCTAATGAAAGATATGCTGTTGCAGCGTCAAAATTCTTAGGTTGGAAAATTCAAATTTAAAAATATAATATTTATTACTATATCAAACATTAAAACAGTTTATAATTCAATCCAAAAACATATAATATTGGATTGAATTATAAACTATTATATTAAATGAAGTTTTACCCTCATTCATAACATCTTAAATAAAAAAGATTAACTTTGATTAAATATTTATTAATTAAATGATTGAAATTCCCTCAATACTACTTTATTTAATTTTAGCTGTGATGATTTTTTTAATCATTATGATTATATATTTAATTTATTCGTTAAGATCTGAAGAGAAGTTAAATATAAAACATACCCAACACCTAGATAATTTATCAACCAAAGTAGATGAATTAAAATTAGAAACATACGAAGCAAAATTAAACCCGCACTTATTTAAAAATATTTTAAATTCTATACAATCTAATGCTTATCAAACATATTATACGATAGATAAACTTTCTAGTGTTTTAGATTATATTTTATATGAGAGCAAAGGAAATTTCTCTACTATAAAAGATGAAATAGAATTTACAAAAGACTTTGTAGAAATTAATAAAGTAAAAGTTTCTCCATTATTTGATTTCCAAATAAAGATGAAAATAGATGAACAGTCTAATTATTTTCAAGAAAAAATTATTGCTCCTCTTATTTGCATCGATTTTATAGAAAATGCTTTTAAACACACAGATTTTCAGCAATCTAATTCGTTTATAAAAATTATTATCGAATTAAATAATCAAACATTTTCTTTAAAGGTTATTAATAAAATTTCACAGAAAAATAATCTAAAAAAAGAAACTGGTGGACATGGTAGTCAGTCATTAGAACACCGATTAAAAATGATTTATACAGATCATTTTTCGCTTTCAAAAACAATTGAACAAGATATTTTCACTGCTAACCTTTCAATTAATTTACATGAATTCTACACTAAAATGCATTCTCGTTGATGACGAGATTTTAGGTTTAAAATATCTAAAAATGCTATGCGAACAAATAGATGAAATAGAAGTTGTAAAAGCTTATGTTGATCCAGAATTATTTATTAATGATTTAGATCAACTTGAATTTGATTTTTGCATTCTAGATATAGAAATGCCAAAAATTAATGGTTTACAAGTTGCCAATTTATTAAAATTTAAACCGTTTATTTTCTCTACAGCATACAAAGAATATGCAATAGATGCTTTTGATTTAGATGCGATAGATTACATTCAAAAACCAATAAAAAAAGAACGATTAGCACAAGCTATTAATAAAATAAAAAAACATTTAGATTTTAATTCTGAATCAAAAAATAATTTTGTTCAATTAAATTCAGATAAAGGAAAAATTTTACTTCATTTTAATCAGATTGCTTACATTAAAACTTCTCCTATTGAGAGTAGGGATAAAATTGTTATTTATGATGATTTATCAGAATTAACTTTAAAAAATATAACCCTAGATAATTTGTTAGATATACTACCTAACAAAGATTTTATTAGAGTAAATAAGAGAGAGATAATCAACATTTACCGTATAAAATATTATAATAACGATAGTATCACTTTAAATATTAATTCACGAGAAGGAAAAGAGCTAAATTTAGTATTAAGTGAGGTTTATAAATCGAGTTTCATTTCTAGAATTTCGGTTTGATTACAAAATAAACCCAACTTGTTACATAATTATAGAAAAGGTTATTTTCTTTTCTAGTTTTTTCACAGTTTTGTACAAAAATATATCAACATGAAAAAGTATAAGAATACTCTATTTTATGTCGCAGTAATTGGTTTTTTTGCTGTTTTAATTTACTTTATTTCCCAACATGGTGTCACATTAGAAACTGGACGTAATGTACAACATGCACAATCTGGTAATAGTCAATGGACAGATTTTATCAACTCTATGATATTTAATCTTAAACATCCTTTGGCAATATTACTAGCACAAATTGTTACAATTATTCTTGCAGCTAGATTATTTGGTTGGATGTCTAATAAAATTGGTCAACCAGCAGTAATTGGAGAAATGATTGCCGGAATTGTTTTAGGTCCATCATTACTTGGAATGTATTTCCCTGAAATATCTTCTACATTATTTCCAAAGGAATCCTTAGGAAACATTCAATTCTTAAGCCAAATAGGTTTAATTTTCTTTATGTATACCATAGGTATGGAATTGGATTTAAAAATTCTTAAAAACAAAGCGCATGAAGCTGTTGTTATAAGCCATGCAAGTATAATATTTCCATTTGCATTAGGTATGGGATTAGCATACTTTATTTACCAAGAGTTTGCCCCTGCAAATGCTCCGTTTTTATCTTTTGCATTATTTACAGGAATATCTATGAGTGTTACAGCATTCCCCGTTTTAGCCAGAATTGTACAAGAACGAGGAATACATAAAACAAAATTAGGTACTATTGCAATTACTTGTGCTGCAGCAGATGATATTACGGCTTGGTGTATACTTGCAGTTGTAATTGCTATTGTTAAAGCAGGAGACTTCGGAAGTGCACTTTATGTAATTTTATTAGCAGTAGGTTATGTATTATTTATGATAAAAATAGTTAGACCATTCTTACATAGAATATCAACTATTTATCCTACAAAATCTACAATTACTAGACCTATTATTGCTATTTTCTTTTTGGTTTTAATTCTTTCTTCTTACGCTACAGAAGTAATTGGAATACACGCATTATTTGGAGCTTTTATGGCTGGAGCAATTATGCCAGACAATATGAAATTCAGAAATATTTTCATAGAAAAAGTTGAAGACGTTGCTGTAGTTGTATTATTACCATTGTTTTTTGTTTATACTGGTTTAAGAACTGAAATAGGATTATTAAATGATCCACATTTATGGAAAATTACTGGTCTTATTATATTAGTTGCCGTAACAGGAAAATTTGTTGGTAGTGCATTAGCCGCAAAATTCGTAGGACAAAACTGGAGAGAAAGTTTAGTTATTGGTGCCTTAATGAATACAAGAGGTTTAATGGAATTAATTGTTCTTAATATTGGATATGATTTAGGTGTTTTAGATGCTGAAATTTTTGCAATGCTAGTTATCATGGCATTAATAACAACATTTATGACAGGTCCATTAATTGATTTTATTGATAAAATATTTAAACATAAAAGCGATGAACAGATTTTAGAGATTAGTGCTCAACCTAAATATAAAATCTTACTTAATTTTAACAGTCCTGATAAAGGAAAAGCTTTATTAAGAATTGCTAATGCATTTATAAAAAAGGATAACGAGAATTCTCTAATAACAGGAATGCACATTTTAAAAAGTTCTGATATAGAACATCATGCTTTAGAAGAAAGAGAAAGTAAATTTTTCGCTCCATTAATTGAAGAAGCAGAAAACTTACAACAAAACGTTACGACAATGTTTAAAGTTTCTACTGATACAATACAAGAAACAATAGATGTTGCGCAGAAAGGAGATTACGATTTAATGCTAACGAGTGTTAGAAACTCTATCTACTCTGGGTCATTCTTAGGAAACATATTAGGTTTTACAACAAAAATAATTGATCCTGATATCTTAATAGAACAAGTAAAAGGTAGAGAAAATATGTTCGATCATTCTGCTTTTGATGAAAGAACAAAGCAATTGCTAAATAAAACAAACATTCCCGTTGGAATCGTTTTAGAAAAAGGAATTGAAAAAGTTGAAAAAGTTTTTCTTCCTCTTTTTGGTAATAATGATGCTGATTTATTAAAATATGCGCAACGATTAATATCAAACAACGAAGCTCAAATTATTATTGTTGATGTTAGTGGGTACACAAAAAAGCATTCAGAGGTAAAAGAAATTATTAGAAGTATAGAAAATATTGCTCCTAATCATATAAGTCTTTTATACAAACAATCTTTAGATAAAGAATTCTTAGAAGAAATGGATTTAATGATTGTAAGTATAGAAAGTTGGAGAAACCTTATAGAAACTAAGAGTATTTGGATTTCTAATGTTCCTACAACTCTTATTATTGCTGAATAACAAGAGTTTAAACCGCTTAAAACCTAACTAAACACTATTATTTTTTAAAAGAAAAAGGCTGTCTAATTTAGACAGCCTTTTCATATTATAAGAAAAATGATATTTTATTAAACATCAATTTTTGCATAATGTGCATTTTGTTCAATAAACTCACGACGAGGTGGTACATCATCTCCCATTAACATAGAGAACACACGATCTGCTTCTGTAGCATTGTCTATTGTTACTTTGCGTAATGTTCTAAATTCTGGGTTAAGCGTTGTATCCCATAATTGTTCTGCGTTCATCTCTCCAAGACCTTTGTATCGTTGAATAGTAACTCCTTTTCCAGAACCATCTGTAGAGAATTCGTTTGTTAAACGTTCACGGTCTTTATCGTCCCACGCATATTCTGCTTTTGCTCCTTTTTTAATTAAATATAAAGGCGGCGTTGCAATATAAATATGTCCTTGCTCTATTAATTCTTTCATATAACGAAAGAAGAATGTTAAGATTAATGTCGAGATGTGAGAACCATCGACATCGGCATCGGTCATAATTACAACTTTATGGTAACGCAACTTTGTTAAGTTTAATGCTTTAGAATCTTCTTCAGTTCCAATTGTTACACCTAAAGCTGTATAGATATTTTTAATCTCTTCGTTATCTAATACTTTATGTGCCATCGCTTTCTCTACATTCAAAATCTTACCACGTAATGGTAAAATAGCTTGAAAATGACGATCACGACCTTGTTTTGCAGTACCTCCGGCAGAATCTCCCTCGACAAGGAATAATTCAGACTCTTCTGGTTTACGAGAAGAACAGTCAGCTAATTTTCCTGGTAAACCGCTTCCTCCCATTGGATTTTTACGTTGTACCATTTCTCTAGCTTTCTTAGCTGCCTGACGAGCTTTTGCTGCTAAAATTACTTTATCAACAATTTGTTTAGCTTCATTAGGATTCTCTTCTAAGAAATTAGTTAACATTTCTGCCACAATTTTATCCACTGCAGGAGAAACTTCTGAGTTTCCTAATTTTGTTTTTGTTTGCCCTTCAAATTGAGGCTCCATAACTTTAACAGAAATTACAGCTGTTAAACCTTCACGGAAATCATCACCTACAATTTCTACTTTTTCTTTTGCAAGATTAAAGTTTTCTTCGGCATATTTTTTTAATGTACGTGTTAATGCACGGCGGAAACCAGATAAGTGAGTTCCTCCTTCGTGTGTATTAATGTTATTTACGTACGAGTGTACATTCTCATTATAAGATGTATTGTATCGCATAGCAACCTCAACTGGAATATTATCACGTTCTCCTTCCATAAAGATTACTTTATCCATAATAGCCTCACGACTACCATCAATAAACTCAACAAATTCTTTTAAACCTTCTTCAGAATGAAAAGTTTCAGAAACAAAATTACCATCAGCATCTTTTTCACGTTCGTCTATTAATGTGATATTAATTCCTTTGTTTAAGAAAGATAACTCACGTAAACGATTCGCTAATGTATTGTAATTATATGTTTGTACTTCTTGAAAAATAGTATCATCTGGTGTAAAAGTAACGGTTGTACCATTTTTATCTGTAGTACCAATTTCTTTTACATCATACAAAGGTTTTCCTTTAGAATATTCTTGAATGTATTTTTTACCATTCTTAAATACTTCTGCAGATAAGTGGTTAGAAAGCGCATTAACACAAGAAACTCCAACACCATGTAAACCTCCAGATACTTTATAAGTATCTTTATCAAATTTACCTCCTGCTCCAATTTTAGTCATTACAACCTCTAATGCAGATTTACCTTCTTTTTTATGTAAATCTACAGGAATTCCTCGTCCATTATCTTCTACACGAATAGAATTTCCTTCTAGAATTGTTACTTTAATTGTATCACAATATCCTGCTAAAGCTTCATCAATAGAGTTATCAACAACTTCGTAAACTAAGTGGTGTAATCCTCTAACTCCGACGTCTCCAATGTACATCGAAGGACGAAGACGAACGTGCTCCATACCTTCTAACGCTTGGATATTATCCGCCGTATATGTATTATTACTCATATATATTTCTAACTTTTTTAAACAAACAAATATAATGATTTTTAATGAGAAAACCTCGTTAAAAAGAACTTAAAGTATAAGAAATTCAGATAGTTTTAGATAATGAAATGGATAAGTTTTTATTTTTAATTCTTTAATAATCTTGGTAAGATAAAAAACAAAAAATATTTTTTTATAATTATTTACACATCAATAAAATATCCGATTAAACGATTGGTAATCAAATTATTATTTTATTTATTTATTATTATTATATATTTTTGAATTATATAAATAATTAAATAAACCTAATGAAAAAACTACTACCTACCTTAGTAATTATTTGTTCAATATTGTCATGTCAAGACGAAATTTCTAATGAAATTAAAGAACAGTATAATTCAAACCAACAACAAAATGGAAGTATAATAGAGGGTAGATTATTCTTTAAATCAGAAGAGGATTTTAGAGAATATCATTCTAATCTTGATTCTAAAGAAATAGATCAAATTTCAAATGAAATGGAGACAAAACTATACTCTAAAAATTTCATTTCTTTAGTACCATACATTTCTGAACATAGTACACCATCTGTTGTCGAAAAAATATCTAAATCATATTCAAATTCTATACCTGAAGATGATATATTAGAACACTTTGATGATTTAGAAGATATATTAGGAGATGATTTATTCGCTTCCCTATTAAACTCAAATTCTGAAATTCAAATAGGTGATGATATATACAAGTATACTGATCAGGGTTTATTTATTGTAAATAAAGATAAATATAATAATTTAGAAAAATTTATTTTAAATTATGATGTTCACTCTTTAAATGACGTCCAAAATATTCAAAAATTTAAAAATCGATTAGATTATAATCCTAGTGGAGGTTTAGTTCAATTAGAGGATGGAATTTCTCATTACATTAATTATTCAGATGATAACTTTGAAGAAAATTCTAAAGATTCAAAAAATCATAAAATATCAAATCGTAATAATTTTGATTTAGAATCTATTGCCAATAATTTAGCTGAATGTAATCTAAAATCTCCTTTTCTAGGAAATCTTTTTGGAACAACAAAGGTATGTATCAATAGATATCAAAGAAGAAGAAGAGTTAAACTTAAATATTATAATGTAGATTTAAAACTTGTATATGCTATAGGCATTAAGGTTAAAAATCAAAGAAGACATGTTTTATGGTTCAATGAAAGAGCTGAAAAAATAGTTTTAGGTATTAATAGTATTACTTGGGGATTTCATCATAAAAGTGATTTTTCAAAAATTAGGAACTTGAGATTAAGTGGAGTTGCCACATATTTTGTGAATAATATTTCAACTTCTAATAATCCTTATCATGTATCTGGAAGACAAATATTTAAAGATAATGGTTTTGGTCAAATAACACACGTAAGTCCTTATTACTCTCCAAAGCTACCTTTTGAAAAGAAATTAAAATTAGATGCTGTTGTTGAATTTGCTTTAGACAACAGATTAATTAAAAATGAAGAAGATGCTAGATTTGCATTTTACAAATTTGCATATGGAAAAGTTGAAGGTTTATTAAACCAATTAGGAAATGATAGGCTAAAAAGAGTCGGAGTTGTCATGATAACTCCTGATGACTATTGGGTTCAATTTTATGATTTTTCTAATTCTTGTAATTCTTGTAGAAGATTAGAACATGTATTTGATTGGGGGATAATGACTCCAACTTTCACATATAATTTTGGTGCAGGTTCTGGTTCACAAGATATAAATATTAAATCTTTCTCTGGAGATTTAAAAAAATCAAATGTTTTAGGAATAAGTGCCTTTGGAATGATAAAGAATTCTAATAATTGGCATGGAAATAAGTTTAATTTAGGTATTAAAAAATAAACTGTATGAAAATCAATCTAGCAATTACAACTTTTATTTTATTACTATTCACCTCTTGTGCTTTAGTCCCTTCTATTTATAATACTTCATATTTAGTAGATAGTAGTACAAGTAATTTAAAAATAAATACTAAAAAAGGAAAATGGCTACTTTGTGAAGCAAATATTTCGCCATCTATTCACAAGCAAGTAGTTTCTGAAACTAAAAATTTATTAACATCTAAATTAGATGAAAGACTCTTATTTCATACTGAGTCAAATATTATAATTCCAAATCCATTAAGTTTTGATGTTAATGAAGAAATATTAACAGATATAAAAAATGGAAATGATTTTGACTATCTAATAGTTTTAGATGTTGATATTAAGAAAAATGATTTCTCTAATTATTCCTTGATTCCTGCTACTGATAGAAATGCTCAAAAAAAAGTTATTAGTAGAGTTAATATTTATGATTTAAACACAAAAAAATTAATTTACAACAAACAAGTACAAGGAATTATCTCTGCAAAGAATAATCCTAATGAAGATACTTCTAGACCTGTTTATACCAAAAATATTGATAAACTAAACTTAAAAACATTTAGAAAATTTTTAAAAATATTATCTAACGATTTAGAAACACTTAATTAAAAAATGAAAAAAATACTACCTTTCATAGCTATTCTTATAATGTTAAGTAGCTATACAAATGCACAAGAATCTCATATCGAAAAATCTTATTATTCAATTCAAACAGGTTTTCTGGGAGTTTGGGTAAACAATGAATCTAAAATAGGAGATAAATTTGCGTTAAGATCAGAAATTGGTTTTGATAGCGGTATATGGGGCGGAAGTTATTACGACAAAACTGGTTTTATTATGACACCTGTAATTACTGTAGAACCTAGATTATACTATAATTTAGACAAACGTAAACAGCAAAATAAAAACATCAAGCGTAATGCTGGAAATTTTTTATCTGTAAAAACAAGCTATCATCCAGATTGGTTTACAATTTCTAACACTAATAATTTAAATGTCATTAGTGATATAAGTATTATTCCTACATGGGGAATAAAAAGAAATATTGGATTCTCTAATTTTAATTATGAAATAGGAATAGGTGCTGGTTATCAATATATTTTTAGCAATTCTAATCGCCCAGCTAAAAGTGATATAATGTATAATCTAAATTTGAGAATAGGATATTCTTTCTAAGAAATAAAAAAACGAAGCGAATGCTTCGTTTTTTTATTTATATATTTTTAATTGCTTCTCTAAATATCTTTTTTCTCTAAGTAAACTACTTTCTTTGTTTCAAAGAAATCTTCTTCGAAAAAATTCTGAATATCAAATAAAACAGCATTTGGAAAATCAGCTAATTCTTCCGTTAAATCTCCTCCTTTTAGATATAATAAGCCATTTGGAAATGGATTAATAGCTTCTTTCTTAAATTTACCTCTTATCCATTCAGCAAATCGTGGCATTGCTGTTACAGCTCTAGAAACAACAAAATCGTATTTATCTTTTAACTCCTCTGCTCTCTTTTGTTCAGCTTTTACATTTGTTAAACCTAAACCATCTGCAACGCCTTGCACTACTTTTATTTTTTTACCAATAGAATCTACTAAATGAAACTGAACATTAGGAAATAAAATTGCTAGCGGGATACCTGGTAAACCTCCTCCTGTTCCTACATCAAGGACATGAGAACCATCTGCAAACTCCATAACTTTAGCTATTGCCAAAGAATGTAAAATATGATTTACATAAATTTCGTCTATATCTTTTCTAGATACAACATTTATCTGATCATTCCATTCTTTATACAAATCACCTACTCTAGAAAATTGATCTATTTGTGTCTCTGTAAGAGTTGGAAAGTATTTTAAAATTAATTCTACCATCTAATTAAATGATTTCAGAAACACGTTCGCAAATATAATCTAACAAGTTTATATCATCTTTTGTAAAAGGATCTATTGTATGAGAGTCTATATCTATTTGTCCTACATTCTCACCATCCTTAAAAATAGGGACTACTATTTCTGCTTTTGTCTCTATAGAACAAGCTAAATAGTTATCTTGTGCATAAACATCTGGTACAACAAATGTCTCATTAGATTCTGCTACTTGACCACATATACCTTTTCCATAAGGAATAATGATATGATCTGTTTCTGCACCAACATATGGTCCTAATTTTAACTCGTTTTTATCTCCATTCTTAAAATAAAAACCAACCCAATTATAATATGAAATTTCATCACTTAATAATTGACATATTTTTTGAAGTTTTTCTTCCGAAGAAATCGCGCTATCAATAATTACATCAACGCGTTTATGTAAATTTTGCATTTGCTCTATTTATTATAAAAAGCAAATTTATTGATTAATCACAACTTAATCAAAAAGATGATGTTTTTGATTTATATTTGTTTTAATATTTTTAACCTATATGAAAGAATTTAAACCTTTAATCCTATTTCTTGCAAGATTTTTAGGAACATATATTGTTCTAAGTTTATTGTATAAACTATACTTAGATCAGTATCTACCATTTAAAAATCCAGATCCTATAACAAAGTTTACTTCTGATGCATCTGCTTATTTTTTAAATCTATTTGGTCATGTTTCATATTCTAATATTGCTATTCACAGACCATGGATGAGATTAGTTCTAGACGGACAAGTTGCATCAATTGTAAATGAGGGTTGTAATGCCATTTCTGTTGTTATTATTTTTGTATCGTTTATTATTGCTTTTTATACCAATCTAAAACAGACTTTATTATTTATTTTAGGAGGATTAGTAACATTATTTGTGATGAATATTTCTCGTATTATAATGTTAAACTATATTTTTAGATATCATTATGAAGAGTATGGTAAAATAGCACATGACTACCTATTTCCTGCAATTATATATGGTACAATTGTTATTTTATGGATTATTTGGGTAAGATTTTTTGTAACTAAACAAATAAAGAAAAATGCCAAATAAATATATTCGCTACACGATAGCTTTTTTACTAATTTTAGGATTAGTTTTAGTAAGAAGATTTGAGGATTCTTTATTCTATGATCCTTTAATTAATTATTTTCATACAGTTGGACATTTTATTTTTCCAGAAATAGATATGGCTAAATTTAACGCAAGTACAACACTCCGCTTTGCTATTAATGCGTTATTAACAGTTCTAATTATTTGGTTTATTTTCTGGAATAGAAGCTATGTAAGGTTCTCTATTTTAGTTTTAATTATAAGTTTTATTATTCTTTTACCACTATATAATTATCTTATTTCAACAAAGTTTTCTTCTGGAGAAATGATTTTCTTTTATGTGAGGAGATTCCTAATTCAGCCAATTTTTGTTTTAATATTAATTCCTTGTTTTTATTATCAAGAAATCCAACATAAAAAAAGAGATGAAAATTAATTTTCATCTCTTTATAATTTATAATAACTGAGATTATAACCCAGAATCTCTTTTAAATTGCTCTGCATCTAATTTAGCTTGCTCTTTTGCTGCTAATTCTTGCGCTCTTTGTTCAGCAATTTTTCTTTTTTCTTCTTCAGCAATTTTAGCGTTTGCTTTATTTTCTGCTTTATATTTATAAAGCCATCCTAAAAAACCACCAAAAATAAATCCGATCCCTGCTCCTCCAGTTATTCCTACTAAAAATTCTTTGTTAGAAAACAACCTCGAAACATCAAGACTTGTAAAATAATAAATTGTTGCACTTATTGCAATCAATAAAACTCCAATAATCGTAGAATATGTCATAGTAGTGTATATTTTTTGGTTAAAATAAATCTTGGTTTATTCTTTGTCTAACAGCTTCATACATAATTGCTCCACAAGCAACAGAAACATTTAATGATGCTGTTTGTCCAGTCATAGGCAATTTAATAATTTTATCTGAGATTTTCAAAATAGAATCAGAAACTCCATCTTCTTCACTTCCCATAACAATTGCTGTAGGCACAGAGAAATCTGCATCGTAAATATATTCAGCTGATTTTTCTGAGGCACTAAAAACAGAAATTCCAGCAGATTGTAAATATTTTATAATATTAACTAAATTCCCTTCTTTACAAACAGGAATGTTATATAAAGCTCCCGTAGAAGTTTTTATTGCATCTGCATTTACAGAAGCAGAACCTTTTGCAGGAATAATAATAGCATCAACACCAACACATTCTGCAGTACGAGCAATTGCACCAAAATTTCTTACATCAGACACACGATCTAAGATTAAAATAAATGGTGTTTTTCCTTTTTCCCAGATTTGTGGTAAAACATTTTCGATAGAATCAAACTCTATAGGAGAAATAAATGCATAAACTCCTTGGTGATTTTTTCCAGTAAAACGATTCAGTTTTTCTAAAGGAACATAACTTACAGGAATTTCGTATTCAGTTACTAATTTTCTCAATTCTGAGAAAGTTTCTCCTTGTAAACCTTTTTGAATAAAAATTTTATCGATTGTCTTTCCTGCTTCAATCGCTTCTATTACTGGTCTTAAACCAAAAATCCCTGCTTCGTTTTTCATAGTTGCAAAGATAAGGTATTTATGTTATTAGATATAAATTTGAAGGTAAAAAGGTTTAATTTTGCAAAAAAATAAAAACTATGAATACCATTAATCAGAACTATGACACCTTTTACAGAAGAATTATCGCAAGGTGTATAGATTTTATAATTTTTGCATTTTTAAATGTAATTCTATCTTTTATAGTTTCTTTATTCAATAAACCTAGAACTATGAATTTAGTTATCTCAGAAGACAATGATCCAAAAATCGAAGTAAGTAATGTGGAAGATTTAAGCTTTGTAACTGATTGGTTTATGCATAATAATTTCTACATAACCTTATTATTCATTCTATATATGATTATTACAAATTACTATTTTGGCAAATCACTCGGAAAAATGTGTACAAGTGTAAGAGTTATGAACATTGATGAAATAAGTAAACTATCTTTTTCCCAAGCTATTAAAAGAAGTTTATTCGGAATTATTTACCTTCCTATTCTCTACTTTTATGAAGATAATTTATTTGTTATTATAGCTGTTTTTATCTATTTTATTTTAAATTGTTTTCATGTTTTAAGTAATAAGAAAAACTTAACTTTTGAAGATGTTTTTGCAAAAACAATTGCCATAAGACATTAAATAGAATTATTTAATTAATCTCTTCCTTAACTGTATTAAATACTTTGGTAAACTTAAATATAAAAGTGAACCTAATATAATTAACGATATAAGTGAAATTAAATTTAGTCTAATGTGAATAATTTTTGATACAAAAACAGTGATTAACACAATATTAAAAAAGGTTTGAAAATAGAAATGTTCTGTTATTTTTCTTCCAAAACCAGATTTACTGCGAGAAGAAATAAACATAAAAAGAACTAAAATTGTAAGAATTAAACTGATTTTCATTCTAAAAAATTCACTAAATTTGAGGAGTTAAATATACTCCAAAATGCAACAGTATCACGATTTATGTAAAAAAGTATTAGCCGAAGGCGCTTTTAAAGAGGACAGAACAGGAACAGGAACAAAAAGTATTTTTGGTTATCAAATGCGTTTTGATTTGTCGGAAGGCTTTCCTTTGGTTACAACTAAAAAATTACATTTAAAATCTATTATTTACGAATTATTATGGTTCTTAAAAGGTGATACAAATATTGATTATTTAACCGAAAATGGTGTTAGAATTTGGAACGAATGGGCAGATGAAAATGGAAATTTAGGACCTGTTTATGGACATCAATGGCGTTCTTGGGGAAAACAAAACGGAGAAACAATTGATCAGATAAAAGTTGCTATTGATCAAATAAAAAATAATCCAGATTCTCGAAGAATCATTGTATCAGCATGGAATGTTGGAGAGTTAGATCAAATGGCATTGGCTCCTTGTCATGCATTTTTTCAATTTTATGTAAATGATGGTAAATTATCATTACAATTATACCAACGTAGTGCAGATATTTTCTTAGGTGTTCCATTTAATATAGCTTCTTATGCATTATTACAAATGATGGTTGCACAAGTTTGCGATTTACAAGTTGGTGATTTTATACACACATTTGGAGATGCTCATATTTATAAAAACCATTTTGAACAAGTAGAATTACAATTAACTCGTGAACCTTTCCCGTTACCAACAATGAAAATAAATCCTAATGTAAAGGATATTTTCGATTTTAAATTTGAAGATTTTGAATTAATAAATTATCAAGCACATCCACACATAAAAGGAATTGTGGCAATATAAAAACCAAAATTATGATATAAAACCTAAACTACTACCAACATGATTAAAACATTTTTCTTTACCTCTCTTGCAGGACTTTCTTTAGCAATATTTTCTTGCGTTGAGCAACCTGTGAAAGACGAAAACAACAAAGTATTACTTGAGCTTATGAATAAGCGACTAGAAGTTGCTCCTTCAGTCGCAAAAAGTAAATGGAATACTAAAGCTCCAATTAATGATCCTATTCGAGAAAAAACTATCTTAGATAGTGTTGAGGCTAGAGCTTCTAGAATGGGACTTGACAAACATTTTGCTAGAGATTTTTTTCAAGCTCAATTTGAAGCTGGAAAGAAAGTTCAAACTCAATTACATGAAAAATGGGAAAAAGAAGCACAACCTCCCTTTGATCCTACCATTAACCTCGCAACTGAAGTACGCCCAGTATTAGACAGTTTAACTCCTTTATTATTAGTAGAATTAAAAAAAATACAATTAGCTAATAATAAGCAATCATTTGAGAATTTTAAAAAGTCTGCTCGAAACATCATACATACTGAATTTGATGATAATGTTGTAGAAATTGCTATTAAACCTATTAAATCGCATTTAAAATAAAATTTAAATCAACTTATAAACTAAATACCTATGAAAAAAAATCTATTATTTATATCACTATTAGTGGTATCAACAAGTGTAATGTATGCACAAAATAGACCTCAAAAAAAGATAGAAAAAACTGTCAATTCTTCTAAAAAGAAATTAGATTTACACTTACTCGAATCTCAGCTTTCTTCTAACTTATCAAGAAAAAGTAAAAACATTACAGTTTCTATTCCGAATGAAAAGCAACAAAATGAACAATTTGTTTTAATTGAAAGGGATATTCTAGCTCCTAAATTAAAAGAAAAATTTCCGAATATTAAATCCTATTATGGTTATTCTACGACTAATCCTTTAAGGAAAATTAGTTTAGGTTATTCTCCAAAAGGTATTAATGCTATGATATATGATAATAAGGATCAATATATTATAGAAAAAAAAGAAAATGATTATTTCTTAACAGAAACTAAAGACTTACCAAATTTAGAAAAATTTAATTGTGGAACAGAACATATTAACAGCCCACTCCCAATAAGTAAAGCAAATAAAACCACTCAAACCACAGAAAATAAACAACATAACAATCCTCTGTTTTATCGCAAATATAGGTTAGCTATTGCAACTGATTATTCGTACAATAAACATTTTGCTAAAGAAGGAGAAGAACCAACATTAGAAGATTCTTTTAATGCTGTTAACGAACTTCTAACTTTTATATCTCCTATTTTTGAAAATGAATTATCCCTATCATTCCAATTAGTTGATGGCTTAGATAAAGTTACTTTCCTAACAGAAGAAAGTAGCCCGTATAATTATGAGAATGAACAAAGTATAATCATGGACCTTATTTATGAAAATCAAAAACAATTGGATGAAAAAATTGGTGACGAAAACTATGATCTAGGATTTTTACTTACTGGTATAATTAGGGGACCTGCTGCAGGTGTTGGTCGTTTACGAGGTGCTTGCTATGAAACGTATAAAGGGCAAAGTTTTTCGGGACATACTTTTAATCCTAAAGGTTATGATTTTTCTTTAGTTGTAACACATGAAATAGCACATCTATTAGGAGCTGAACATACCTATTCTAATATTGACGGAACCAGTAAAACAAAAGAAATTGGGAGTGGTGTAACCATAATGGGATATCCAAATGTTACACCTAACCATAATGTTCAAGACAAACGTGTACCACAATTCCATAACTCTAGTGTAAAAGATATAAATAATTTTATTACTACACGAAGTTGTGGAATCATGTCTCCTAGTAATAATACCCCTCCAATTGCAAATGCGGGAAAAGATTATACTATTCCTAAAGGAACAGCTTTTAAATTAATAGGTATAGCTTCTGACAAAGATAATGACAATTTAACCTATTCGTGGGAGCAAGACGATACGCTTATTAATCATGAAAAGAACGTATTTCAAAATCCTAGTAGACGAAATACTGAAGGTGCTAATTTTAGAGTTTACGAACATCATACGAATCCCGTACAGTATTTCCCTCCATTAGAGTATGTTCTAAACAACCAATTGTATTCTACTTGGAATACAATATCGGAAATACCAAGAGAATTAAATTTTGTTTTTCATGTAAGAGATAATCAGCCAGGAGGTGGACAAATTGCTATGGATGCAAATAAAGTAAAAATAACAAACGATGGTCCTTTTAAAATAACAAATATTAATCTTAACCAATCATTTAAAACAGGCGAAACGTTTACAATAAAATGGGATGTAGCTGGTACAAATACTGGAGAAATTAATACAAAAAATGTTCATATTAAATTAACTACTGATAATGGTGAAACATTTACAACATTAGTAGAATCTACTCCAAATATTGGACATGCTACAATTAATTTACCGGCTGATTTAAAAGCTGAAAAAGCGAATATTATTATAGAAGCCATTGATAATATTTATTACGCTACTAGCCCTTTTATCGCTATTGGATATGAAGTTTCTTTAAGTTGCAAAACCTATAGTAATACTGAACCTGTAGTAGCTAAAGTTGGAACATATCATCTTTCTACTATTCCCATTACAGATCAAACACAACCAATAGAAGATTTTTCCTTATTTCTTGATGCTGATTCATCTAAAATACTTATGCTATTTGAGAAAATGGGAGTAGATGATGAAAAACAATATGTATGGGAAAGAGGTAATTGCGAAGAAGATTTTGCAATGAACTATAAATTTAATAGCTATGGAGAAAATCCATTTCATAATTGTGGGGTAAATGGTGTTACAATTAATAGTAATAATTTTGATTCAAAAAGATACATCTCTCAAGATGCTAACGGAGAATATTTGTTCATACTTGATTTTGGTGTTACTGAAGAAGAAAGAGAAATTACCGTTAATAAGTATGGTATTGAGCTTTGTTTTCGTGAAACAACTACTTTAAATGTTTCAGATCCTATAAAAACACAAGAAGTATTTGTTTACCCAAATCCTACAGATGGTTTGTTTAAAGTTAGAATGACTACTAAAACAAATAAAATTACAGCTAATATCATCAACATGGCTGGACAGGTCATGATGACAAAACAATTTGATGTAATGAATAATAAAGTAGATCAGAGCATTGATGCAAAACACCTCCCTAAAGGTGTTTATATCGTGGAAATAAAAGACGGAAATCAATCTCAAACTAAAAAATTAATCATTAAATAAAATCATTAATTCCACAACATCAAAAACCTCATTTTAATAATGGGGTTTTATTATAATAATAAAAAAATAAAAATATTCTAACCGTATTTTATGAATCTCAATTATTTAATAGAAAATAAATTATTTGAGAAATAATAAACATCTATTTAATAATAGGTTAGGTATTAAAATAAAAGAACAAACTAGAAATTTTATATTCTTTTTAAATACCTTTGTAATAACCAATTTACAAAAAGCCTATGAAAAAAATTTTATTTATTACATCACTTCTCGTGATGGGAATGACTTCTGTATATGCACAGAATAGGCCTCATAAACCTACTGAACATTCTATTCGTTCTTTAAAAGGTAAATTAGATTTGAGTTTGCTTGAATCACAGCTTTCTTCTAACTTATCAAGAAAAAGTAAAAACATTACTGTTTCTATTCCGAATAAGAATAATCAAAATGAACAGTTTGTACTAATAGAAAGAGATATTCTAGCTCCTAAATTAAAAGAAAAATTTCCTCAAATTAAATCCTATTATGGTTATTCTACGACTAATCCATCAAAGAAAATTAGTTTAGGTTACTCTCCTAAAGGTATTAATGCTATGATAAATGATAATAAAGATCGATATATCATAGAAAAAAAAGATAATAATTACTACATAATTAATAGTGAAAACTTACCAAACCTTAAAAATTTTCATTGTGGAAATGATATCGTAAAAAAGAAGTCTAATCTAAATAAAAAAATACAAGAAGATGAGCTAACTAATAACCCTCCAATTTATCGTAAATATAGATTAGCTATTTCAACAGACTATAGTTACAATACCTATTTTACAGAAGAAGGCGAAGAACCTACATTGGAAGCATCGATTGCTGCAGTTAACGAAACTTTAACTTATATTCTTCCTATCTACGAAAATGATTTATCTATTTCTTTCGAATTGGTTGATAATTTAGATAAGGTTACTTTCCTTACAGAAGAAAGTAATCCTTACCAGTATGATAAGCTAGAAGAATTAAACCCAGAAGTACAAAAACAACTAGATGAAAATATTGGTTCTGATAATTATGATCTAGGAATCTTATTTACAAATTCTGTTGCAGGCGGAGAAGCAGCTGATATGGGTGTTGTTTGTAATCCACTAAAAAAAGGAGGAAGTTATACTGGTTACGACCCTTTCAATACATATATACCTGAAGGTTATACCTTTGCAATGATTGCTGCACACGAAATAGGACATACATTTGGAGCCTATCATACACATGCTGCATATGAGAACAGTGGATTTGATGCTAACCGAGAAGTAGGAAGTGGTGTCACAATAATGTCTTATGTTGGTACATTAGCAGAATTTAATATACAAAACACCTTTATTCCTCAATTTCATAATTTTAGTATTCGACAAATCAATCATTATCTAAACTCACAAAGTTGTGGCATCATATCACCTAGTAATAATACGCCTCCTATTGCAAATGCAGGACAAGACTACACCATTCCAAAAGGAACAGCTTTTAAATTAATAGGAACAGCTTCTGATGCAGATAATGATAACTTAACCTATTCTTGGGAGCAAGATAACCCTGTAACTCCAAATGGAGGCGATATCACCCCTAGAAAAGATTTTACCGCTGGACCTAATTTTAGAATATACGAGCATAGTCCTAATCCTGAAAAACATTTTCCACCTTTAGAATATGTTCTAAACAACCAATTGTATTCTACTTGGAATATGACATCTGATGTCCCAAGAGATTTAAATTTTGTTTTCTTAGCAAGAGATAATCAAGCTACTGGTGGACAAGTAGCTATGAATCCTAATAAAGTTAAAATAACAAATGATGGTCCTTTTAAAATAACGAACATTAATCTTAACCAATCATTCCAAATTGGAGAAACATACACATTAAAATGGGATGTTGCAGGAACTAATGGTGGAGAAATTA
The DNA here is from genome assembly GCF_900142565.1 of Chishuiella changwenlii. Taxonomy (GTDB): domain Bacteria; phylum Bacteroidota; class Bacteroidia; order Flavobacteriales; family Weeksellaceae; genus Empedobacter; species Empedobacter changwenlii. The sequence goes on along the minus strand of NZ_FRBH01000002.1, from coordinate 208,105 downwards.
ATACACAAAATGTACGTATAAAATTAACAACTGATAATGGTAAAACATTTACAACATTAGTAGAATCTACTCCAAATATTGGGAATGCTACAATTAATTTACCAGCAGATTTAAAAGCTGAAAAAGCGAATATTATTATAGAAGCTATTGATAATATTTATTAAGCTTCTAGCCCATTTATTGCGATAGGATACGAAGTTTCTTTAAATTGTAAAACATACATCAAAAATGAATCTATACTCGTTTCACACGAAGCAGATGTTAATACTAGTTTATTTATTACAAACGAAACAAGACCAATAGAAGATATTTCTTTACTTGCAGAAGCAGACTCATCTAATATAAACCTATTATTTAAAAAAACTGGAGTGGATGAAGACTTTCAATTTATATGGCAAAAAAACTGTAAAAACAATACATTAGATTATAAATTCAATCGTTTTGGAGAAAGTCCATTTGTAAATTGTGGTATAAATGGAGCTACGATTACTGGATCTCCTCTAGATTTTAAACAATATTTATCTAAAAATTCAGATGGAGAATATATTTTCCAATTCACTTTAAACGAAATTACTCCTGATGATGATGATGATGATGATGATGATGAAATTCCAAAAGATGTCACTGTTAATAAAGTTGGTATTGAGCTTTGTTTTCGTGAAACAACTACTTTAAATGTTTCAGATCCTATAAAAACACAAGAAGTATTTGTTTACCCAAATCCTACAGATGGTTTGTTTAAAGTTAGAATGACTACTAAAACAAATAAAATTACAGCTAATATCATCAACATGGCTGGACAGGTCATGATGACAAAACAATTTGATGTAATGAATAATAAAGTAGATCAGAGCATTGATGCAAAACACCTCCCTAAAGGTGTTTATATCGTGGAAATAAAAGACGGAAATCAATCTCAAACTAAAAAATTAATCATTAAATAAAATCATTAATTCCACAACATCAAAAACCTCATTAGTATAATGAGGTTTTGTTTTTTATATGGAAATAAAAAGATATTCTAACCTTATTTTATGAATCTAAATTATTTAATAAAAAATAAAATATTTTAAAAATAACAACTACTTATTTAATAAATAATATGACAAAAAAAATATAATCAATAAATCTTATTAGTATTTTTTTTATACTTATATTTGTGATAACCAACTTACAAAAAAACCTATGAAAAAAAATTTATTTATTGCATCACTTCTCGTGATGGGAATGACTTCTGTATATGCACAGAATAGAACTCATAAACCTACTGAACATTCTATTCGTTCTTCAAAAGGTAAATTAGATTTGCGTTCGCTCGAATCACAGCTTTCTTCTAACTTATCAAGAAAAAGTCAAAATTTTACTGTTTCTATTCCGAATGAGAATAAACAAAATGAACAGTTTGTATTAACAGAAAGAGAAATTCTTTCGTCTAAATTAAAAGATAAATTTCCCCAGATTAAATCGTTTTATGGCTATTCAACTACTAATCCATTAAAAAAAATTAGTTTAGGCTATTCTAAACTAAAAGGAATAAACGCTGTAGTGTATCATGATAATGAGAAGTATATCATCGAAAAACAAGGAAAAGATTATTTTTTAATAAATAATGAAAACCTACCAAGTCTGGAAAATTTTAATTGTGGAAATGATATTTTACAAAAACAATCTAATCTTAAAAAAGCAAAAGAAAATAAAGTTGTTAATAATCCTGCATTTTATCGTAAATATAGATTAGCTATTGCAACAGACTATAGTTACAATGCCTATTTTGCAGGAGAAGGTGAAGAACCTACATTGGAAGCATCGATTGCTGCAGTTAACGAAACTTTAACTTATATTCTTCCTATATATGAAAATGATTTATCTATTTCTTTCGAATTGGTTGATAACTTAGATAAGGTTACTTTTCTTACAGAAGATAGCAATCCATATAATTATGATGTAAATCCAAATGGTGATAATGAAAGTCAAGTAAAAGATTCTATAAATCTCGAAACACAAAGACAACTAGATGAAAAAATTGGCTCTGAGAATTATGATTTAGGAATCTTATTAACAAATGTTTTTTCAGGAGGAAGAGCTGAACTGGAAGCTGTTTGTGATCCATTAAGAAAAGGTAGTGCTCAAGTTGGTCATACACCTAGTTTATCGGTTGAAGGCTATACTTTTGCAATGATAACTGCACATGAAATTGGACATCAATTCGGAGCTTTTCATACATTTTCTCAATTAGAAGAACATAATGCAAACTTAGAGGTAGGAAGTGGTGTCACAATAATGTCTTATCCTGGATTAACGGGATCATATGATGTTCAAAACAGATATATTCCTCAGTTTCATAATTCTAGTATCCAAAAAATTAATAATTATTTAGCTACGCAAAGTTGTGGTATCATGTCTCCAAACAACAATACACCTCCTATTGCAAATGCTGGACAAGATTATAGCATTCCAAAAGGAACTGCTTTTAAACTAAGTGGAGATGCATCTGATGCAGATAATGATATGTTAACTTATTCTTGGGAACAGGATGACCTTATAACAGAAGAAAATAATAGTTTTTCTACTCCTAAAAGAAACAATACGGAAGGTCCAAATTTTAGAGTGTATGCACATAACCCAAACCCTGTACAGTATTTCCCTCCATTAGAAAATGTTCTAAATAACCAATTGTATTCTACTTGGAATATGACATCTGATGTCGCAAGAGAATTAAATTTTGTTTTTCAAGTAAGAGATAATCACCCTGATGGTGGACAAGTTGCTACAGATAAAAATAAAATAAAAATAACTGACAACGGTCCTTTTAAAATAACGAACATTGCTCTTAACCAATCATTCCAAATTGGAGAAACATATACGTTAAAATGGGATGTTGCAGGAACTAATGGCGGAGAAATTAATACACAAAATGTTCGTATTAAGTTAACAACTGATAATGGTGAAACATTTACAACGTTATTAGAATCTACTCCAAATATTGGGAATGCTACAATTAATTTACCAGCTGATTTAAAAGCTGAAAAAGCAAATATTATTGTAGAAGCTATTGATAATATTTATTACGCTGCGAGTCCATTTATTGCGATAGGATACGAAGTTTCTTTAAGTTGTAAAACTTACAGTAATAACGAACCTATACAAGTTACAAATGGAATTGTTTCTAATGATATTATTTCTATTAATGATGAAATAAGACCAATAGAAGATATTTCTTTATTAGTTGATGCTGATTTATCTGATATGCTTATATCGTTTCAAAAAACAGGATTAGATGAAGACTTTCAACGCGTGTGGCAAGGCAATTGTTCAGATTTTTCTTTAAACTACAAATTTAATCGTTTTGGAGAAAATCCATTTGATAATTGCGGAGTAGATGGCGCTGTAGTTAGTGGATCTCCTTTAGATTTCAAACAATATTTATCTCAAAATTCAAATGGAGAATATATTTTCCAATTTGATTTAGGTGGTATTATTGATGATGACGATGATGACGATGACATCAAAGAGAAAAGTAATGATGATGGAGATGATGATGTCGTTACCGTTAATAAAGCTGGTATTGAACTTTGTTTTCGTGAAACAACTACTTTAGGCGTTTCAGATCCTACAAAATCACAAGATGTATTCGTTTATCCTAATCCTACAGATGGTTTGTTTAAAGTTAGAATGACTGCTAAAACAAATAAAATTACAGCTAACATCATCAACATGGCTGGACAAGTTATCATGACAAAACAATTTGATGTAATGAATAGTAAAGTAGATCAGAGTATTGATGCAAAACATCTTCCTAAAGGTGTTTATATCGTCGAAATAAAAGACGGGAATCAATCTCAAACTAAAAAGTTAATCATTAAATAAAATCATTCATAATTCTACAACATCAAAACCTCATTCTTATAATGGGGTTTTGTTTTTTATAAAATAATTAAAAAAAATATTCTAACCATATTTTATGAATCTCAATTATTTAGCATGAACACTATCATTTTTATGTTATTTTTTTATAAAAAGATTTGTTTTAATCGAAAATAACCTCTTATATTTGCACCACCAAAAACAAGGCGAGGTAGCTCAGATGGTTAGAGCGCAGGATTCATAACCCTGAGGTCGGCAGTTCGATTCTGCTCTTCGCTACAAAAAAAGACAAATTCAGAAATTGAATTTGTCTTTTTTATTTTCAATAAATTTTGCATTCTTCTGATGATAATCAGCAATTAATCAATTCAAATTCATTAAATTTGCACTCAATTTAGTTAGATTCTAAATAATATTACAACAAATGATTCAAACAGATATAATTATAATCGGAGCAGGTCCAACTGGACTTTTTGCTGTTTTCGAAGCAGGTTTATTAAAATTAAGATGTCATATTATTGATGCCTTACCTCAACCAGGTGGACAATTAACAGAGCTTTACCCTAAAAAACCAATTTTTGATATTCCTGGTTACCCTTCAGTAGGAGCTGGTGAATTAATTGATAATTTAATGGAACAAATTAAACAATTTGAGCCAGGTTTTACATTAAACGAGCAAGCTACTACAATTGATAAGCAAGAGGACGGGACTTTTATTGTAACAACAAATAAAGGAACACAAATTCATGGAAACTCTGTTGCAATTGCTGGAGGGTTAGGATCTTTTGAACCTCGTAAACCAGTTATTGAAAATATAGAACGTTACGAAGAAAAAGGTGTTGAGTATTTTGTTAAAAATCCTGAATTATTCCGTGATAAAAAAATTGTGATTGCTGGTGGAGGTGATTCTGCATTAGATTGGTCTATATTTTTATCAGATGTTGCTTCTGAAGTAACTTTAGTACACAGAAGAAACGAATTCCGTGGTGCTTTAGATTCTGTTGATAAAGTTATTGAACTTAAGAAATTAGGTAAAATTAACTTAATAACTCCTGCAGAAATTGTGGGTATTATTGGTGAAAATCATGTAGAAGGATTAGCTATTGAAAGAGAAGGTGAAACTTTTGACATCGATACAGACTATTTTATTCCATTATTTGGTCTTTCTCCAAAATTAGGTCCTATTGCAAACTGGGGATTAGAAATTGAGAAAAACGCAATTAAAGTTAATAACGCTTTAGATTACCAAACAAACATAGAAGGTATTTATGCTATTGGAGATGTGAATACTTATCCAGGTAAATTAAAATTAATTTTATGTGGTTTTCACGAAGCAACATTAATGTGCCAGTCTGTTTACAACAGAATGAATCCTGGAAAGAAATTTGTTTTAAAATACACAACAGTTTCTGGTGTTGACGGATTTGATGGAACACGTAAAGAAGCAGAAAAAGCAGTTGTAAAAGCAATTGATTAAATTCTTTTATAATTAAATAACATAAAAAATCCCTCATCTAAATTTAGATGAGGGATTTTCTTATTTTGTACTATTAATCACAATAACAAGGTTCTCTATTTCTTCTTTTTGCTTCACTATCCCAAAATGGATAAAGCTTTATACCAAAATAAAAACTACCTGCATTCAATTTCTTTTGTTTAAATACAAATGGTAATGCATTATCGCTTCCTAAAATTAATGGTCCTATACGAATATAGCCTCCAAATGTTACATTCTCATAATCGTATAATGAAACAGAAGGTGCAATGGCAAAACCATCTTTTTGTATCGCATAAGACGTTTGTAAAACATTAATACGTTTTAAGCTATTCTCAAAAATAGGTGTTCTTTGTATCCAATTGACATTCCAATAATGATTATCTCTTATCTTCTTACTCATATTAATATTTAAGCTTGTAGGTAGACCTATTGTAAATTTATTTCCTTTTAAAGATTCATTTTCGTCACCATAAACCTCATTACTCAATAGTTTCATATATTGACTAATACTTTCAAAATCTGTGTTGTCAAAAGTTGGATTATTCTGTATTTGTACACGTTGAGATGGATTGTATAATTGATGATTTTCTCCCTTAAAATTAACATAACCAATATCCATTATGTTCGCGCTTAGCTTAAAATCGTATAATTCATCGTTTAAACGACGATTTACTAAAGCTATCCCTAAATCTAAGGCAAAACCATTCCCCCTACTTTTTAAAGAATATTTTTCTCCATCAAAATCATAATTTGTCGCATAAGAAGCATCTATATTATAATTGCTTGCATAAATATCTACTCTACCTAGATTTGAAATCGTATCTGCTTCTAATTTTATTTGATTTTTACTGTTGATAACAGCTCCATCTAATCCTATTAAATATTTTAAATTCGCACCTACAATTAACTCTTGTGTATTGGTTGTATATAAATTTGTAGAAAGATTAAGCCCTATTTCTCCCCAATTCATTAAATTAACTTTAACTGGCTGAAAAGCATATTCTTTTGGTTCTATAATTTCCTGATTGGCGTAGCGCATGTAATTATCAAAATCCTTTACAGAACTTTGTGTTCGTAATCTTGTAAAAAAGCCTAGTCGAAAAGTTTGATCTTTTATTTTTTGTTTAAAAGAAAAAGAGGGCCCCATTACATCATTTTCAACATAATAAGAAACAAAATGATTGGTATAAAAGTCCAACACATTCGATTCGGAATCGCCTCGTATCCCTCTTCTATGGCTAGCTGTTTTTATATCTCCCTTTAAAAGTCCTAGAACAGATTTGTCAGAAATATAACCATAGTTATTCCGAAACATAACATCTTCGGATACAATGTTTACATCCCATTTATTGGGATTAAAATAAGGTGTGGTTGGTGAAAAAATTGCTCCGTTAATTCCACTGTATTGATCATTACTAAATGACAAAATATTCTGTCCAAAACTAGCAATAGAACAGAACAGTAGAATATATCTTAATTTATTCAACAAGGTATAATAATGTTAATTTCCATAAATTTAGTCAAAAAATCGATTGGTAATTTAGATTAACACCATTTTTTACAAAAGTTTAATTTAAGGCTTCATATATTCTTTTTTAGACCACAAACAATCCGTATTTTTGTAAAAGTTGAACAAACTATTATGTCAGACATTAAAATTACGATTATAGATAGAGAAGGTGTTTCTCACGAAGTAGATGCACCAACAGATATGAACATGAATATTATGGAGCTTGTTCGTGCATACGAATTAGCGCCAGAAGGAACTATTGGTGTTTGTGGAGGAATGGCAATGTGTGCATCATGTCAATGTTATATTTTAACACCAGAAACGGATTTACCAGAAATGAATCCAGATGAAGATGCAATGTTAGCTGAGGCTTTTAATGTAAAAGATAATTCGCGTCTTGGTTGTCAATTGCATTTATCTGAAGAGATGAATGGATTAAAAATTGAGCTTGCTCCGGAATATTAACTTATAGTTTTACGTAGTAAACTGTACGTTCTACGTTCATAATTAAAAATTACGTTTCGTATAAAACGTAGTAATTAAAACCAACAGAATGAATCAATCAGAAGATAAAAGACTTTTTTTACTAGATGCTTACGCCCTAATCTTTAGAGGTTATTATGCATTTATCAAAAACCCTCGTATTAATTCAAAAGGATTTAATACCTCAGCAATTATGGGATTTGCAAATTCTCTTTTTGATGTAATTAGAAGGGAACAACCAACACATTTAGCTGTAGTATTTGATGTAGGACAAGCAACTGTTCGTACTGTAGATTATGCAGAGTATAAAGCCAATAGAGATGAAACACCAGAAGCTATTAGATCTGGAGTTCCTTTTATTCAGGATATTTTAAGAGCATTAAAAATACCTGTTCTTTTTGCAGAAGGTTATGAAGCTGATGATGTAATTGGAACTTTGGCTAAAAAAGCTGAAAAAGAAGGTTACACAACTTACATGGTCACACCTGATAAAGATTTTGCACAGTTAGTTACAGACAAAATAAAAATGTATCGTCCTGCTGCAAATGGAAAAGGTGTAGAAATATGGGGAATTGAAGAGGTAAAAGAAAAATTTGAAATTGATGATCCAATTCAAGTGATAGATTATCTTGGAATGATGGGTGATGCTGTTGATAATATTCCTGGTTTACCTGGTGTTGGAGCAAAAACAGCAAGTAAATACATAAAAGAATTTGGTTCTTTAGAGGCTTTATTAGAAAATACTGATAAATTAAAAGGTAAAGCGAAAGAAAAAATTGAGCAAAACAAAGAGTTAGGAATTCTATCAAAAAAATTAGCGACCATCATTACTGATGCTCCTGTTGATTTTGATGAAGAAGATTTAACTGTTTGTCCTCCAGATATAGAAAAAGTGACGGAACTTTTTACGGAATTAGAGTTTCGTAGAATGTTAGAAACTGTTTATAAAATTTATGGTTTAGATGCTTCTGGAATTATTAAAGAAGCGCAGGAAGAAATTTCTGCTGCAAGTCAAACCTCAACAAGTCCTACAGCTCAACAAAGCCTGTTCGATTTTACTTCTGATGAAGATATTGTTCCTCAGAATAGCATATTTACAGATATTTCTTCAACAAATCATTTTTATCAATTAATTGATAGTGATAAAGGAAGATCTCTATTATTAAAAAATATTCTCAATCAAAAAGAGGTTACTTTTGATACAGAGACAACTTCTTTAGATGCTTTAGAAGCAGAATTAGTTGGTATTTCTTTTTCTTGGGAAAAAGGAAAAGGGTATTATATTCCATTTCCAACAGATTTTGAAGAAACTAAAAAAATTATTCAAGAATTTTCTCCATTTTTTGAGGATGAAACGATTTCTAAAATTGGTCAAAATTTAAAATATGACATCAAAGTTTTAGCAAAATATGACATCATTTTAAAAGGAAATAATTTTGATACCATGATTGCTCATTATCTGATTAATCCAGATATGCGCCATAATATGGATGTTTTATCAGAAACTTATCTTCAATATCAACCCATTTCAATAGAAAGTTTAATTGGTAAAAAAGGTAAAAATCAGAAAAATTTCCGCGATGTTCCTTTAGCTGAACAAACAGAATACGGAGTTGAGGATTCTGATATTACACATCAATTAAAAAATCTTTTCGAGCCAGAATTGATTAGTGCAAATACGCACAAATTATTTACAGATCTTGAAATGCCATTAATGCAAGTTTTGGCTGATATGGAAATAGAAGGTGTTAATCTTGATATTCCATTCTTAAAAGAGCTTTCTGTAAAACATGAAGCAAAATTAAGAGAGTTAGAAACAAAAATTCATCAAGATGCTGGAGAAGAATTTAATCTTAATTCTCCGAAACAATTAGGTGATATTTTATTTGATAAATTACAATTAGATCCTAAAGCAAAGAAAACCAAAACTGGTCAATATGCTACAGGAGAAGAAATTTTGTCAAAATTAAGAGATAAGCATGTTATCATTAATGATATTTTAGAATACCGACAATTACAAAAATTAAAATCAACATACATAGATGCACTTCCTAGTTTAGTTAATAAAAAAACTAATCGTCTGCATACAACTTATGCACAAACGGTTGCTGCAACAGGTCGTTTATCGTCTGTCAATCCTAATTTACAAAACATTCCAATTCGTTCAGAAGCGGGACAACAAATTCGTAAAGCATTTGTTGCTAGAGATGAAAATCACGTTTTAATTTCTGCCGATTATTCGCAAATTGAATTAAGATTGATTGCACAAATGTCTCAAGATCCTGCAATGGTAGAAGCTTTTACAAAAGGAGAAGATATCCACGCAGCTACAGCTGCCAAAGTTTTTAATGTAGCCTTGGAAGATGTAACACGTGAACAAAGAAGTCAGGCAAAAACCGTCAACTTCGGAATTATATATGGTGTTTCAGCTTTTGGTTTAGCAGACCAAGCTAATATATCTCGTAAAGAAGCAAAAATTTTAATTGATGCTTATTATGAAACATATCCTACATTAAAAGCCTATATAGAAAAACAAGTTGATATTGCTCGCGATAAAGGTTTTGTAGAAACATTAATGGGAAGAAGACGTTATTTAAAAGATATTAATTCTAGAAATGCTGTTGTACGTTCTCATGCAGAAAGAAATGCTGTTAATGCGCCTATACAAGGAACTGCTGCTGATATTGTAAAAATTGCTATGATTCAAATTCAAAAAGAATTAAAGAAAAATTATCAAACTAAAATGATTTTACAAGTACATGATGAGTTAATTTTTGATGCACCTAAAGATGAAGTTGAAAAAGTTTCTGAATTAATTAAAACAACAATGGAAGCTGCAATGCAAATGGAAGTTCCATTAATTGCAGAAGTTGGTGTTGGTAACAATTGGTACGAAGCACATTAATTTTAAAAATATAATTATTTTATAAAACCTCTTTGTTTCTTAACAAAGGGGTTTTGTTTTTATATTTTATAGTTGTTTCAACTAATTATTTTATTCTATAATTTCCAATTATAATCTTGTTTTTAATACAATCTGTCATGTTAAGCTTGTCGAAACATTTTTATAAAATTCTTTACTATTCTTCGACAGACTCAGAAGGACACGCTAAATTAATAATAATTTAGTTTCTTAAATAAGTACTACGGATATAATGAAACTGGAAATTGAGAGTTAACCTTTATCACTCATAATTAAAAGTTCTTCTTGTGTCAATCATTAAAAATTAATATTTTTATAATCAACACAAATAAAACATGAGAACAATTTTTGCTCCTTCGCGATTCTATTTACCACTTTTAACGGTAATAATTTCTTCCACATTATGTTTTTCACAAAAAACATTACTCAATAATAAAGAGATAGATCCTGTAGATTTGGTTAATCCATTAATGGGAACTGATTCTAAGTACGAATTATCTAACGGAAATACTTATCCTGCGATTGGTTTACCTTGGGGAATGAATTTATGGACACCTCAAACCAATAAAAATGGAAATGGTTGGCAATATCAGTATTCTGCAGATAAAATTAGAGGTTTAAAACAAACACATCAGCCTTCGCCATGGATGAATGATTATGGTCAATTCTCGCTTTTACCTACAACTGGAAAAGTTATTTTTGATGAAGAAAAACGTGCAAGTTGGTTCTCTCATAAAACAGAAACTGTAAAACCTTATTACTATTCTGTTTATTTGGCTGATTATGATGTGGTATCGGAAATAGCTCCTACAGAAAGAGCGGCTATTTTTAAATTCACATACAATAAAACTGACCAAGCAAATGTTGTAATTGATGCTTTTGATAAAGGATCTTATATTCAATATATACCAGAAGCTAATCAAATCATAGGTTATTCTACTCGCTATGCAAGAGGAAAATTAATCAATTTCAAAAACTATTTTGTTATACAATTTGATGAAAAAATAAAAGATGTTCATGTTTTTGATGACGGAAAAGAAATTAATAAAAATGAAACATTAAGTAACCATGCTGGAATTGTTGTTAGTTTCGGAAAACAAAATAAATCGAAACCACTAATCGCAAAAGTTGCTTCTTCTTTTATAAGTTACGACCAAGCAAAATTAAATTTAAAAGAATTAGGGAACAATACATTTGATGAAGTAGCCAATAATGGACGAAAGATTTGGAATGAAAAGCTAGGTAGAATTGCAATAGAATCTGATAATATAGATGAAATGAGAACATTTTATTCTACATTATATCGCACATTATTTTTTCCTAACAAATTATACGAGATCAATCAAAAAGGAGAAACTGTTCACTACAGCCCATACAATGGTAAAGTTTTACCTGGTTATCTTTTCGGTGGTACAGGTTTTTGGGACACATTTAGAGCTTTATATCCATTTCTTAATTTAGTTTATCCGTCTATTAATGTTGAAATGCAAGAAGGATTGGTTAACTCTTACAAAGAAGGTGGTTTTTTACCTGAATGGAGCAGCCCTGGTTATGCCGATATTATGATAGGAAATAATTCTGCTTCTGTTGTGGCAGATGCGCACATAAAAGGGTTACGTGGATATGATATCGAAAAATTATACGAGGCTTTAATTCATGGTGCAAACAACGAAGGACCAATGAGTGCTGTTGGTCGAAAAGGTGTAGAATACTACAACAAATTAGGTTACGTTCCTTATGATGTAGAAATTAACGAAAATGCTGCACGCACATTAGAATATGCTTACGATGATTTTACTATTTATCAATTAGGAAAAGCATTAGGTAAACCAAAACAAGAAACAGATTTATATAAAAAACGAGCTTTAAATTATAAAAATTTATTTGATCCATCAACTGGTTTTATGCGAGGTAAAAACAAAGATGGTCAATTTCAGAAACCTTTTAATCCTTTAAAATGGGGAGATGCTTTTACGGAAGGAAACAGCTGGCATTACACATGGAGTGTTTTTCATGACGTGCAAGGTTTAATTGATTTAATGGGTGGAAAAGAAAAGTTTGTAGAAAAATTAGACAGTGTATTTATTCAACCTCCATTATTTGACGATTCATATTATGGTCAAGTTATACATGAGATTAGAGAAATGCAAATTATGAATATGGGACAATATGCACATGGAAATCAGCCTATACAACACATGATTTATTTATACAATTATGCAGGGCAACCATGGAAAACGCAATATTGGGCGAGAGAAGTAATGAACAAATTATATTCTGCCACACCAGATGGTTATTGTGGTGACGAAGACAACGGACAAACCTCAGCTTGGTATGTATTTTCTGCTTTAGGGTTTTATCCTGTTTGTCCTGGAACTGATGAATATGTTATAGGTTCTCCCTTATTCAAAAAAGCAACTGTTAAGTTAGAGAACGGAAAAAGTATTGAAATTGATACAAAAAATAACAGTGCAGAAAATGTTTATGTTAATGGTGTTAAGTACAATAAAAAGCAATATCAATTAAATTATTTTAAACATTCGGAATTATTAAAAGGTGCGAAATTAAATTTTGACATGTCTAAAACGCCAAACAAAACAAGAGGAACACAACCAGAAAGTCGTCCATTTTCTCTTTCTATAAATGATAAATAATTCGTACTAAAAATTGAGTTTTCATTAAATATCTCTTTATGAAGAATAGTATAACAATCTCACTACTTTTATTAAGTTCTATCATTATTAAAGCGCAAGACACGATTTATTTTGATAAAAATTGGGAAGTAACTACAAAGGATAATCATAGCTTTTATAGACCTTTTCCGTTAAAAAAGTTGGGAAATTTATTTTTATTAAGAGATTTCTATAAAAATGGAACACTCCAAATGCAAGGATATTTATTAGATGAAAATAATGAAAATTCCTACGTTGGTGATATTTTCTGGTATGATAAAAATGGTTTAGATGAAAGTGAAGTACAGTATTATAATAAAACAATTACGAAAGAACTAATCTATTATTTTAATGATAATACGATTTGGAAAAAAGTGAATTATAATAAAGATGGTGAAAAAAATAAGATAGAAGTTTTCTATAAAAACAAACCTTTATATACTGGAACTATTGATAATAACAAAGATTATAAAGGTATTTTTGCTAAGAGCTTACGAGACAATTATTACATAGATTCTACTCCTGAGCCTGAAACCGTAGTGAATCCTCCTGTTAGTATTGTTGTACCTCCTCCTATGACGTATGGACAAAATGTTGAAGAGCCAAAATTAGCAGAAGCCTATAAAACTATTATTTATTGGCAAAATGGTAAAAAAGCCGAAGAAACAATTTATGGTATTGATGAATATAATGTTCATAAAAAATTAAGGAAAATTGTTTGGGACAAAAATGAAAAGTTGCTTTTATCTTTAGATCTTTCAAAAAGTGATTTACCTAGTAATTATACTGAATTGAGCTATTACACTACAAACGATTTTGCTAGAAATATAAATAACGAAAAAATATATCGAAATAGCCAATTAGTAGAATCTAAATTTTACACAATAGATGGTCAATTAAAAGCTGTTGAAAAGTATGCTGATGGCGAATTAATCGAAAAAAATAATCTTCTTACAAAAAGAAAGAGTTTATATAAAAATGGTCAACCTTGGGATGGAGAATTTGAGAAAAATATCGGTCAAAATTTATTGACTTTTGAATTAAAAAATGGCGTAAAAATAAATCAAGAGGTTGTAAAAAATAACGATAAAATTATTTATAAAGGAGATTATAAAAATGGAACTCCTTGGAATGGTTTATTCCTTGTAGAGCGTGATTATGATATTGAATTACTTCGTTATGAAAATGGTATTCTAAATGGTATTCAGAAAGTTTTCATGAACTATTATGATGATCTTATCGAAGAATATGAAATGAAAAATGGAGTTCGTGAGGGATTTAGAAAACAATATAAAGACGGAAAACTAATTAATGAGAGTGTTTATAAAAACAACCGTATTGTTAATGGAGTTGTTTCTGATAAAGATGTAAAGAATGTTTATGCCGATGGAAAAATAGTCGAGAAAATATATTCTTCGGATTATTCAGATGAGATAAAAAGAAAAGAAAAATATATTGATGGAAAACTTGCGAGCATTGATTACTATAATTTTTCTATAAAAGATAATGAACAAGAGTTTTATCAAGGGAAATTTAAAAACCAACAGCCTTACGAAGGATATTTTTTAAATGATTCTTTAATTAGTGATTTTCCTCTAGTTAACTTTTATAAAAATGGTCAATTAACAACTCAATATTCTTATGATTTTCTAGATAAAATGGATAACTATCAACATTATATGTTTGATATAAAATCAAGTTTTATTAATGGTAAAATTTCAGATGGAAGTCTTTTTAAAATGATTGGTAATACTGCTATTATTAAAGAGGAGTATAAGAACAAACAGCTTATTAAATTTGATCTCAATCTTTTTGCGATGCACTATTTTAATAGAATTTCGTTTGCATCAAAAAATAATGAAATTATCGTATCTGAATTACAATCTCCTTTTACAATTCGAATAAAAGCGGGTAAAAAAGATAATTTAGAAGCAGGTTTATACGATAAAGACAAATTGATTTATTCTAACTCAAATACTAATACAATAAAAGAAGGAAGTCCAAATTCAGTCACAATTTATTATCTTGAAAATGATAAATTAAAAAAATACCATTTCATTCCACCTCAATTTGAAGATGATATAAAACCCGAAAGTGATTTCATGTTTAAAATTCTAGGTGCTATACCTACAAAAATTGAGAACAAAAAAAATACACTACATACAATTTTACAAGGAATTGAGAATTATGTAATGAGAAAAACGGGATATGATTCAGAAGAGAATTATTTTAACTTCCCTTTTAAAGAAAAAGATATCGTTACTTATTCTGATTATAATGATAAAGGAGAAAAACAATCTGGTCTATTTATTCAAGAAAAATCAGATAAGTCTTTTTTGATTGAGATGTATAAAAATGGAAAAAAAGTTTCATCTGAGCATGTACAATCTATTGAAGAACTTTTAGAATATAGTAGAAAATAATTTGAACAAGAAATTAATTAAAAATATAAAAGCCACAATAAATTGTGGCTTTTATATTTGAATCTAATCTTATTTAATTTTCTGATATTCTCTGAAGAAACGTTTACTATTGCTCTTTTTCCTAGCTATTGTTTTCAAAAACTCATTTAAATATTCTTTATAAGGAGAATCAAAAGCCAAAGCATCTTGACTTTTGCTTGTTAAAACAATAACACTACCATATAATCCTTCCTCTGTTTCGGAACTAGAAGCTATTAACGTAAAAGTTTCATTCGCTTCATTTATTACTTTTCTATTTGTCCAAACAAGTGCTGTATCATCATCATCAGTTTGTGCAATATTGTCCCATTTTCCAAACCAATCGTATAACATTTTTTTGGTAACTAAGGACGTTTCGAAACTTTCTATCTTAAATGATGTTTGTGCATTAACAACTATTGAAGATAATAAGAGTGTAAAAATTAAACTTAATGTCTTAAACATAAACTATATTTTGAATTAAAAAAAGGCTATCTAACATTGGAAAGATAGCCTTATATATTATAAAAAACTAATTTTTAAACTTGAATAACACCTAAGTTAAACTGTTTTTCTATTGGTGCATTGTTAGCAGCTTCAATTCCCATAGAAATCCATTTACGAGTGTCTAAAGGATCAATAATTCCATCTGTCCACAATCTTGATGCTGCATAATATGGACTCGTTTGATCATTGTACTGATTAGTAATCTCAGTTAACAATTCTTGTTTTTTTGTTTCGTCAACCTCAACTCCTTGTGCTTTTAAAGTAGCTTCTTTTATTTGTAAAAGTACTTTTGCAGCTTGCTCTCCTCCCATTACAGCTAATTGTGCAGATGGCCAAGCAGCAATTAATCGTGGATCATAGGCTTTTCCACACATCGCATAATTACCTGCTCCATAAGAATTTCCTACAATAATTGTAAACTTTGGAACAACAGAATTAGAAACAGCATTCACCATCTTTGCTCCGTCTTTTATAATTCCTCCATGTTCAGATTTAGAACCAACCATAAAGCCAGTTACGTCTTGTAAGAAAACCAATGGAATTTTCTTCTGATTACAATTTGCAATAAATCGCGTTGCTTTATCAGCCGAATCAGAATATATAACGCCACCAAATTGCATCCCATCTTTTTTAGATTTTACAATTTTTCTTTGGTTGGCAACAATACCAACAGCCCATCCATCTATACGCGCATATGTACATATAATTGACTGACCATAATCTGGTTTGTATTCATCTAACTCAGAGTTATCAACAATTCTGTTAATAATGTCGTACATATCATATTGCTCAGCGCGAGAAGCAGGTAAAATACCATAAATTTCTTTCTCGTCTAAAGAAGGTTTCTTTGCTTCTACTCGATTAAATCCGGCTTTTTCAAAATCACCAATTTTACCTACGATAGATTTTATTCTATCTAAAGCATCTTTATCATCTTTTGCTTTATAATCTGTTACACCAGAGATTTCGCAATGTGTTGTTGCTCCTCCTAATGCTTCATTATCAATGTCCTCTCCAATAGCAGCTTTTACTAAATAGCTTCCTGCTAAGAAAATAGAACCTGTTTTATCTACAATCATAGCCTCATCGCTCATAATTGGTAAATAAGCTCCACCAGCAACACAACTTCCCATTACTGCAGAAATTTGTGTAATTCCCATAGAAGACATTATTGCGTTGTTGCGAAAAATTCTTCCGAAGTTTTCCTTGTCAGGAAAAATTTCATCTTGTAATGGTAAATAAACTCCTGCACTATCTACTAAATAAATAATTGGAATTTTATTTTCCATTGCTATTTCTTGTGCACGCAAATTCTTTTTACCTGTAATAGGAAACCAAGCTCCTGCTTTTACAGTTGCATCATTTGCAACAACAATACATTGTTTTCCAGAAATATAACCAATTTTAACAACAACACCTCCAGAAGGGCAACCTCCGTGTTCCTTGTACATCTCATCTCCCGTTAACGCACCAATTTCTATGCTTGGTTTGTCATCTAAAAGATAATCTATTCTTTCTCTTGCTGTTAATTTTCCTTTTGCGTGAAGTGAATCAATACGTTTTTGTCCTCCTCCTAAATAAACCTCTTTTAGTTTATTTTTCAGTTTAGACAACAATAATTTATTGTGATCTTCTCTTTTATTAAAAGTTAAATCCATTACGTTCTCTGTTTGTTTACAGCCCTAAACTAATGAATTAAATTCAAATGCTAAAATGATTTTTTAAGATCGGAAGTAATTCCTAAATAATTTTGGCAACAATTAATTAATTGAGGAAAAAATTCTAAAAAATCTTGTTCTAATTTCTTATAATTCTTTTCAAATTCTGGAATAACTTGATGAAGATTGTTTTCAAATTTTGATCGATTACCAATTCCTTTCAATGTTTTTTGAACTCCTTCTATGCTCGAATAGTTTTTAAACCAATCGTATTTTAATAAATAATAAATTGTTTCTTGAAGCTTTTTAGGAAGGCTATCATATTCTTTTTCAAATAATGAGTAGCAGCTCTTTTTAAAATTTTCAAATGAGTCTTTATAGAATTTATCCCAATGTTTAATTAGAAAATAGTCAAAAATAACATCTATTACAATTGGAGAATATTTATGTTGTGATTCGTAAAAATAGCTTGAACTTCTTTTCACAATTTCATGCTCATCTGTAAACGTATCTATTGTTCTATGTAGTAAAATTCCAGTTTTTACATCTTCAGAAAAATTCTCATATTGATTTCCTTTTACAATTTCTCCAAGTAAATTTCCTATTTGAATTCCCCTTTCTCCGAATGATAAATATTGATGTGCTACTAGATTCATATTATTTTATTCGTTAATAAAAGTACATTTATTATGCCAATTTTTAAATTAACTTTTTGTAAAAAAACCTCAAAGAATTGGCTTCTCTGAGGTTTTAGTTTAATTAACTAGTTTTATTTTTTCTTTTAATATTGGATAATTTTCTAACATTTCATCTTTTAAGCTCCTATCTAAACTTAATGCATTTACCAAAGCTTCATTTCCAAGTTTATCTTGATCTGTTTGATAATACACATTACTTAATTGATAGAAAAACTCTGCTCGATTAAAGTTTTTTAAAGCCCCACCTATTAAAACTGCTAATGCTTGGTCATATTCTCCTATAGCAATTAAAGTCTCTACATAAGCATACCATGTATTAAAAACTAGAGGTTTTAACTCAACTAATCTCTCCAAGTTTTTAATTGCTTCTTCAAACTTCATTTGTTTTAAATAATAATAAATCACATTACTGTAGTAATCTGGATTTGTATTATCTAATTCTATTGCTCTATTAATATAATATTCTGCTTCATCATAGTTCGCTATTTTATCGTATAAAGAAGCTGTTTTTGCCCAAGCTTTATCTAGCTGTGGATCTTCTTTTATAGACAAATGATAAGCTCTTAATGCTTTTTGAGGTTTTTCTAATTTTTCAAAAAGTTCACCAATTTTTAAATGAGTTGAAGCTGGAGAATCATCAAACTCTAATGTTTCTTCTAATACTTCTATAGCAGCATTTAATTGTCCTAATTCCTCTAAAGAATGTGCTTTATTTGTTTGTGCTGCAATACTTGTTGGATTAATTGCAATAACAAAATCAAACGCATCTATTGCTTCGTGAAATTGTTTCTTATTGTTATGTAGTAATCCTAATTGTAGCCAAGCTGTTTCTGAATAAGGATTATCTTCTATATATTCTTTTAAAAATACTATACAATCATCTTTGTCATGAATTTCTTCATAAGATTGAATGATTGAGTAGAAAGAATAATCATTTTCTGGGTTAAATTTTAATGCACGTTTAAAAGCTACGATAGCAGAATGTACTTCATCTAAATTTAAATATTCGTTTCCTATACAATTACAAATAAAATCTGTTTCTTCATCATCTATCTGTAAAGCTTGTTCATAAAAACGAATAGCTTTTCTAGGCATATTTTTTAATCCCCAAAAACGAGCCTGCACTAATAAATAATCTATTTCTTTTGCTGCAATGTCACTTAATTCTTGAATTAACTTTCCTGCACCTTTTAAGTTTTCAGTAAATAAAAGATATTCTATTCTTTTTATTTTGATATCTAAATTATCTGGATGCATCTTCTCAGCAAACTCTAGCGCACGTTTTGCGTATTCGCTATCGTTAACTTCGATGTAAAATTCAATGATTTCAACCAAATCTTCAGAATCATAATATTTAGATTCTCGGTTATCTAGCATTTGCTCAAAACCTTCAATCAATTCATTATTAAAAAAGTCCTCTTCCATATATCAGTACTAAATTACAAAATAAAATGTGCAAAATCCCTAACAAAATGTTAGAGTTTTGCACATTTATTAAACAGTCCTAAAAATTTATTTTTAGATAATATTTTTAATACTTTCTATCATTTTATCTGCTAATTTATTAGCATTTTCTTCTGAAGTACTTTCAGTATAAATACGAATAATAGGTTCTGTATTTGATTTACGTAAATGAACCCATTCTGTTGGGAAATCAATTTTTACTCCGTCAACTGTATTGATTTGTTCGTTTTTATAAACGTCTTGAATTTTAACTAACAATTCGTCTACATTAATTTCTGGCGTTAATTCTATTTTCTTTTTCGCCATATAATATGCTGGATACGTTTTTCTTAATTCTGAAACCGTAATTTCTTGCTCTGCTAATTGTGTTAAGAATAAAGCAATACCTACTAAAGAGTCTCTTCCGTAATGTAATTCTGGATAAATAATTCCTCCATTACCTTCTCCTCCAATTTTTGCATTAACGTTTTTCATTTCAACAACAACATTTACTTCCCCAACAGCAGATGGTGAGTAATTTTGGTTGTATCTTTCTGTAACATCACGTAATGCACGAGAAGATGATAAGTTAGAAACTGTTGCTGATGGCGTTTTAGATAATACATAATCTGCTATTGCAACTAATGTATATTCTTCTCCAAACATTTCTCCTTTTTCGTCTATAATTGCTAAACGATCAACATCTGGATCTACTACAACACCAAAATCAGCACCTTCTTCGATTACTTTTTTACAGATATCTCCTAAGTGCTCTTTTAACGGTTCTGGATTATGAGGAAATTGTCCATTTGGCTCGCAATACATTCCGTAATAAGTAACTCCTAAACGTTCTAATAATTTTGGAATTGCAATTCCTCCTGTTGAGTTTACTGCATCAATTGCTACTTTAAAATTCTTTTTCTTAATAGCTTCTGCATCAACTAATGGTAATGCTAATATTTTGTCTATATGTAAATCTATTCCGTCATCAAATGTCTCATATGTACCTAAGTGATCTACTTCTGCAAAAGTATATTCATCTTTATCTACAAAAGATAATATTTGTGCACCATCTTCTGAAGAAACAAATTCTCCTTTTGCATTAAGTAATTTTAATGCATTCCATTCTTTTGGATTATGTGAAGCTGTTAAAATAATTCCTCCGTCTGCATTTAGATGTGTTACCATTACTTCTACAGTTGGTGTTGTTGATAAACCTAAGTCGACAACATTTATTCCCAATCCTTGTAAAGTTGAACAAACTAATTGAGAAATCATTTGTCCAGAGATACGAGCATCTCTACCAATAATTACTTTGTATTCTGATTGGCTTGATTGATTTTTTAACCAAGTTCCGTAAGCTGCTGCAAATTTAACTGCATCTATAGGTGTTAGATTATCTCCTGGTTTTCCTCCGATTGTTCCACGAAAACCCGAAATTGATTTGATTAAGGACATAAAATTTATTTTTTTATAGTGATACAAATCTACAAAATTGAAAAATTTATCCTTTAGTTTTATTTCTATTTTATTTACAGATTCTAGATTTGAGATATTAGAGGTTAGAGGTTAGAGGTTAGAGGTTAGAGGTTAAATGTAAAAACTTAACACCTTAATTTTAGAATGCGACAGGGATTGAAGCGATATCCTTTTGTGGAGCGTACTAGCGAACAAAAGATAAAGCGGAAAGCCCGCTTGGTCGCCCAAAATACATGTTTAATAAAAAAGCTCCATTTTAATTTATAAAATGAAGCTTTTTTACTATAATTATCTGAAAACGTTTTATAATGGTAATATTGTTTTCTCGTATTTTTTATTGATCATAATTGCTGAGGCTTCGTAAAAAGCTATAAAACCACAGATTATTCCAACCCATCCTGCAAAATGAAGAATTTCTTCTTTACCAGTAAAATTACCAGCTGCAAGTAAGAAAAATAATAAGGCTAATGATGAAAATAATAATTTACCAACTAAGTTTCCTTTTAATGTTTGTAGAAAATTAACGAATGTAAATAATCCCCAAATTGCTAAATAGCATCCCATGGCATTTCCGTCTGGTTTTTCTACTCCAAATAATGGTGCAATCCATGTAAAAACTAATGTTAACCAAAAAGCTCCGTAAGACATAAATGCAATTCCTCCGAAATCATTTCCTTTCTTCCATTCCATAGTACCAGCTATAAACTGAGCTCCTCCACCGAAGAATACACCCATTCCCATTATCATACTATTTACAGGAAAAAACCCTGCATTGTGAATGTTTAGCAAAATTGTTGTCATTGCAAAACCATACAATCCTAATGGCCCAGGATTAGCTGTAGTGTCTTTAATTGAATAATTATTTTCCATATTATTTATTAATTTAAGACAATAGTAATCTTATTATAATAAATTTCAAACTATTTATTAATAAAAAGTGTATTTAGTACACTAAAAAAATATTAAATCAATATAAACAACTATACAACAAATAGTTAGCTAACAAAAACTTACTTGTCTTTATTAAATAAAAAATCCGATAATTATTATTATCGGATTTTTTATTTATAACTTGAAAATATAAATTATTTCTTTTTATTTTTCTGTTGTTGATCTTGCATTTCTTGTGCTTGTCTCATCATATCTTGCATACGTGATGCAAATTTACCTTGTTTTTTAGGCTTAGCTTTATTATCGCTAATAATTTGATGGATCTTTTCTTCATTAATCATAAACTTCTTAATGTAAAGCACAATGAAGATGTTAATTGTATTGGATACCAAATAATACCAAGATAAACCAGATGCATAATTATTAAGGAAAACAAAGAAGAAAACTGGCATTATATACATCATGTATTTCATGAACTGCATATTAGGCATACCTTCTTGTTGTGGCATTTGGAAATTATCCATAGAACCAGAAACCTTAAAATAAATCATCATAGCTACGATATATAATAATGCAAATACACTTAAGTGTCCATTTAAAAATGGAACCCATGCTGGTAATGAAATTATATCATCAAAAGCTGTTAAATCGTCTACGAACCAAAACGGAACTCCTCTTAAATCTATTAAGTTTGGAAAGAAACGGAATAAAGCATAGAAAATTGGAATTTGTAATAATGCTGGTAAACATCCTGCTAAAGGATTAATTCCTGCATTACGATAAATAGCCATCGTTTCTTGTTGCTTTTTCATAGCATCTTTAGAATCTTTGTACTTTTCGTTAATCTCATTTAATTCTGGACGAACAACTTTCATCAATGCAGATTGACGGTTTTGTTTGTACATAATTGGAGATAAAATTAATTTTACAACGATTGTCATTAAGAAAATAACCCATCCATATTCTATACCAACAGAAGCTAACCATTTGAATACATTTAGGAAGAAATATTTATTTAACCATCCAAATAATCCCCAACCGAAGTCAATTAAATTTTGGAAACCTTTATCGTTATAATCTTTCAACATTTTATAATCCAATGGAATAAAATCCCAAGTGAATTTAGAGTTGATTTCACTATTCTTTAAATCTATTTTAGAATTTAAATGATAATGTTTGCTGTATGTTAAATCATCTTTTTCAGAATTAACAGAACCACCGTCTGTAGATTTGAAACCTTCGTCATTAGATAAAACTGTTGCAAAAAATTGTTGCTTATTCGCTACCCAAGAAATTGCTTCTTGTTCTTCCCATTTATCAGCTCCAAATAATTCGTATTCGATGTCTTTGTTTCCTTTAAATTGAAAATATGTATGTGACCAATATTTTTCTTGATCTTTCCCTTTTTCGGTACTAAATCCGTCCATTGTCCAAGCTAAATCTACTTTACTTTCTGATGTGATATTTGATAAACCAGTTGTTTTAATCTCGAAATCTATCCCATAAGATTTTCCTAAAGTATAAATATATTGAATTTGGCTATTTTGAGCATTCGCTGTAAATGTAACAATTGTGTTATCGGCATTTTTTTGTACTTGTGGTACAAATACTAAATCCGAAACATTAAGAACTGTTCCTTGTTTTGTTTTAAATGATAAATTGAACTTACTAGATCCGTCTTTTACTAAATGTAAAGGATCTTTGTGTCCATCTTGTTTCTCACTATAAGCATCATAACCAATAACTTCTACATCAGAAATTTGAGCTCCTTTTGGTGAAAATTTTACTTTAAGTTTATCATTACTTACTTCAACATCTTTTGCTTGAGTAGGATCTACTTGTTGAAAAAGATTTTGTGAAGTAGTTTTACTTACTTGTTCTTGCTTCTTAGCTTGCTCTTGTTTCTGAACTAATTCTTTCTTCTGCTCCTCTAATTGTTCTTCTGAGGGTTTGTTTAGAAAATAGAATACTCCAAAAAGAATTGCAATTAAAATAAAACCAATTGTTTGGTTAAAATCAAATTTTTTCTCTTGTTGCATGCATTAAATCATTTTGATTACTTAATAAAGCCGCTTCGATAAAACTTATAAATAAAGGATGTGGCGAAGCAACTGTACTCTTATATTCCGGATGGAACTGTACACCAATATAATATGGGTGTTGTTTATGTTCTAAAATTTCTACTAATTCTGTTTCTGGATTTTTACCTACTGCTATAAATCCGTTTTCTACAAATTCAACTTCGTAATCATTGTTAAATTCGTATCTATGTCTATGACGTTCTAAAATATCTGTTGAATTGTAAATTTTCTCTATTCTTGAATGTTTTGATAATCTACATTTCCAATTTCCTAGACGCATTGTTCCTCCTTTATCCGATACATCTTTTTGATCTTCCATCAAACTAATTACTGGATGCGGAGTTGTTAAATCCATTTCTGCAGAATCTGCCTTTTCGTAACCTAATACATTACGAGCAAATTCTATTGCCATAATTTGCATTCCTAAACAAATTCCTAATGTTGGAATATTATTTCTTCTTGCATAATTAGCAGCTATTATTTTACCTAAAATTCCACGATCTCCAAAACCTGGCGCAATTAAAATTCCTGAAACTCCTTTTAATTGTTCTGCGATATTATCTTCTGTAATGTCTCCAGAATATACCCAACGAACTTTTACGTTTGTTTCACAAGTTGCAGCTGCATGTGTAAATGCCTCTGTAATTGATTTATAAGAATCATGTAACGAAACATATTTACCAACTAAAGCAATTTCTATTTCGTTTTTAGGATTTTTATGATTGTCCAAGAATTTTTTCCAAACTGTAAAATTTGGTTCTTGATCAGTTGGCAAATCTAAGCCTTTTAAAACAACTTCGTCAAAATTTTGTTCATGTAATAAAAATGGTACTTCGTAAATTGTACTAGCATCCATACATTCTATTACATTTTCTTTTTTCACATTACAGAATTGAGCCAGTTTAGCTTTAACTTCTTTTGGTAAATGATGCTCTGTTCTAGTTACTAAAACATTTGCTTGTATTCCACTTTCCATTAAAGTACGAACTGAATGCTGTGTTGGTTTTGTTTTTAACTCACCAGATGCTGCTAAATAAGGAACTAATGTTAAGTGAATAACTAATGAGTTATCTTCTCCTAATTCCCAAGTAAGCTGACGAATAGTTTCTATGTAAGGAAGTGATTCTATGTCTCCAACAGTTCCACCAATTTCTGTAATAATAATATCATAGTCACCAGTGTTACCTAATAATTTGATACGACGTTTTATTTCGTTTGTGATATGAGGAACAACCTGTACTGTTTTTCCTAAATAGTCTCCACGACGTTCTTTTTCTATAACTGTTTGATAAATTCGACCTGTAGTAACAGAATTAGCACGAGATGTAGCGCGGTTCAAAAAACGCTCATAATGCCCTAAATCTAAATCGGTCTCTGCTCCGTCTTCCGTTACGTAACATTCACCATGCTCATAAGGATTTAATGTACCTGGATCTACATTAATATATGGATCTAGTTTTTGTATAGTAACTCTATACCCTCTTGCTTCTAGTAGCATTCCTAAAGAAGATGCTACAATTCCTTTTCCTAACGATGATGTTACTCCTCCGGTAACGAAAATGTACTTTGGTGTTGTGTTTGTTTCCATTGAATTGTTTAAATCAATGGATGCAAATTTACGAATAAATAATCGGGTAAAAAAAAGTTGAAGGGGAATTATTAAGAAATAAAAATAGGCAAGCGACCTACATCACACCGCTACAACCGTATACCTTTGCTACGTTCCCGTCCTGGAGGATTAAACAGGAGCTGGTTGTGTAGGACTTGCCTTGTGCAAAGGTAGAAAAGTTTTGTAAAAATAAAAGCATTTTTATAAAACTTTTTCTTTGAACATGGATGTTTTGAGCATTATAATTTCATTATGAGAATATTAAATGACAAAATATTTTTTAAATTTTATATTAAAAATCACTTTTAAATCATCAATATAATAAACAAAGAATACTCAGATATATTTATATTTGCGCCATGATAAGTTTTAATAAGATTTTTAAGAATTCTTTGGTGCTTACAACAATAACATTAGGTTTATTTTTTGCACTTTATTTATATTTTTCAACAAATGGTAGCGTAACTGTAAAAGATTATTACATCTACAGCTTTATGATTTGCTGTTTTATAATTTTACCATTGTATGCAATTTACTGCTTTGTTACAATTTTAAATTTATCGAAAGCTAAAGCAAAAACTCGTCAAAACAATCCTGAAACAGGTGAATATGGGGAAGGATTAATGACATTTAAAGAAGGATTTAAAACTGGATTTTATACAATATTCTTCGCTGGAATAATGAGTTTGATTGTTATTTTTGTATTTTTTAATACATACGGTGAATGGGCTCAAGATAGCTTAAAGCAAGGGCTATTAGATACTTTTACAGCTAACATGTCTGATGCTAAAACAGCAAAAGATATCGAAACATTTAGAAATTCTGATGATTATAAAACACTAAATTTGTTTACAACAAAAAACTTTTTTGGTTTATTTTCTATTTTCTTATCTTTCTACATTGCTATCGCGGCATTATTTTCGCAATTCTTAAAAAAACGTGTTTTTTAACATATGGATATATCAGTTGTTGTTCCTTTATTGAACGAGCAAGATTCTTTAGAAGAGTTATTCTACAGAATTAAAAAAGTGTGTGAACAAAATGATTTCTCATTCGAAGTAATTTTCGTAGATGATGGAAGTACAGATGATTCTTGGCAAATTATAGAATACATTGGGAATTTTAATCCTGAAGTAAAAGGAATTAAATTCCGTAAAAATTATGGAAAATCACCTGCTTTAAGTGCAGCTTTTAAGCAAGTAAAAGGTGATGTCGTAATTACAATGGATGCCGATTTACAAGATTTTCCAGAAGAGATTCCATCTTTATATAACATGTTGAAAAACAAAAAAGCTGATATTATATCGGGTTGGAAAGAAAATCGTCAAGATAATAGATTAACAAAAAACTTACCTTCTAAGTTATTTAATGGTGTAGCACGTAAAACTTCTGGCGTTAAATTACACGATTTTAATTGTGGTTTAAAGGCTTATCGTTGGGAAGTAACACAAAATATAGAGCTTTATGGAGATATGCACCGTTATATTCCTGTTTTAGCTAAAAATGCTGGTTACTCTCGTATTTATGAGAAAAAAGTAAAACATCAAGCTAGAAAATATGGTGTTTCTAAATTTGGAGCAAACCGTTTTGTAAATGGTTTCTTAGATTTAATTACGCTTTTCTTTGCTTCTCGATTTGGAAATAAACCAATGCATATTTTTGGATTATTAGGTACGTTAATGTTTATCCTTGGTTTTATGTCTTCTTTTTATATTGGGATAGAAAAATTGGTAAAAGTTTATGTTACAAATTCACCAGCAAGATTAATTGCAGACAATCCTTATTTTTATATTTCTTTAGTATTTATGATTCTAGGTACACAATTATTTTTGGCGGGGTTTTTGGGTGAATTAATTGTTAGAAATAATCAAGAAAAACAATTATATCTAGTTCAAAAAGAGTTAAATTTAAACTAACAAACTATAAATCAACTGCTATGAAAAAAATATTTTTATACGGATTATTTACTTTTCTTTTAGCTTCTTGTACTTCCACTATTGATGGTGAAGGTGCAGCTACAGCGGAAAAAGAGTACCCTGCAAGTACAATTAAAGATTTATCTATTTCGTGTAATTGTAATGTAATTATGGTTCCTGGAAATAAAACTGGTGTAAAAGTAGACTCTCATCAGAATTTAATTGACAATCTTGAGGTTGAAGCAAAAGATAATTCATTAAAAATTAAAGAAAAAAGCAATGTAAATCAGTACAGTGCTTATGATGTTTACGTTTATGTAACGCGAGATTTAGAAAAGTTAAACGTTAATAAACAAACTTCTTTAACAACTTCTGGAACTTTAAATGTTGATAAATTAGACTTGACTGTAAAAGATCAAGCAAGAATAAATCAGACTTTCTTAATTACAAATAATTTTAATTTACAAGCAGATAACCAAACTAATATTATGTTAGAAGGTACTGCTGCTACAATGAAAATTAAAGCTTACGGAGAAGCAAAATTAAATTTATTTAAATACGAAGTTAACGAAGCTAATTTCACAACAGATGATAACGCTATGTTAGACATCAATGCTCGTCAAACTTTATATGGTTCTGCAAAAGGAAATTCTATTGTTAATTTCTTAGGAGATCCAAATAAGGATACTAAAATTTCTGACCGAGCACAAGTACTAAAAAAATAAAAAACAAGAATGAGTTCAAGTTTAGAAAACGCTAAATTATGGCTTTCTGATTCTTATGATATAGAAACTAGAAATGCTGTACAAGATTTAATTGACAATAATCCTACAGAATTAGACGATTCTTTTTACAAAAACCTAGAGTTTGGTACAGGAGGAATGCGTGGAATAATGGGAGTTGGAACAAATAGATTAAATAAATATACATTAGGAGCTGCAACACAAGGCTTAGCTAATTATATTAACACTACATATCCTAATAAAGAAAAATCTGTTGCTATTGCATACGACGTTCGTCACAATTCTGACACGTTTGCAAAATTAGTTGCAGATGTATTAACAGCAAATGGAATAAAAGTTTATTTATTCGAATCTTTTCGTCCTACTCCAGAATTGTCTTTTACCGTTCGTCATTTAGGTTGTGATGCAGGAATTGTTTTAACAGCTTCTCATAATCCACCTGTTTACAATGGATATAAAGTATACTGGAATGATGGTGCACAAATTGTACCACCACAAGATGGTGCAATTATCAACGAAGTAAACAATGTAAAAATTGATGATATTAAATTTTCTGGTAATGATGAATTAATCTCAATCATCGGAAAAGAAATTGATGATGCTTTTATTGATGCATGTGTAACTAACGGAAGTTTTACGAAAGAAGGAAAAGAAGAGATAAAAATTGTTTTTACTTCTATACACGGAACTTCAGTTGTTATAACTCCTAAAGCTTTTGAAAAAGCTGGATTTACACAAGTTCATCAAGTTCCAGAACAAGCTATTCCAAGTGGAGATTTCCCTACTGTAAAGTCTCCAAATCCTGAAGAACCAGAAGCATTAACAATGGCTGTTGCTTTAGCAAACGAAATTGGTGCTGATGTTGTTATTGGTACTGATCCTGACGCTGATCGCGTTGGTGTTGCGACGCGTAACAACGAAGGAGAAATTGTTTTGTTAAACGGTAATCAAATGAATACTGTTTTAGCTTATTACTTGTTAGAGAAATGGCAAGAAGCTGGTAAATTAAACGGAAAAGAGTTTATTGGATCTACAATTGTTACTTCAGATATTTTCTATGATATTGCTGCTAAATTTGGTATAAACTGTAAAGTTGGTTTAACTGGATTTAAGTGGATTGCCGATATGATTCGTCAATTTGAAGGTAAAGAAACTTTTATCGGTGGTGGTGAAGAATCTTTTGGTTTTATGGTTGGTGATTTTATTCGTGATAAAGATTCTGTAACTACAGCTTTATTGGTTTCTGAAATTGCTGCTGTACAAAAAGCGAAAGGAAGCTCTTTATACAATAAGTTAATCGAGATTTATGTAGAATTAGGAAAAGCATATCAAGAAGATTTAATAAATATTGTAAAACCAGGAAAAGAAGGTGCTGAATTAATTGCTAAAATGATGGTTGATTTTAGAACTAATTCTCCTAAAGAATTAGCTGGTTCTAAAGTTATACGTGTAAAAGATTTTCAATCTTCTATTGATAAAAATTTAATTACTGGAGAAGAAACAGCTATTGATATACCAAAATCTAACGTGTTAATTTTCTATACAGAAGATGGTAGCAAAGTTGCATGTCGTCCTTCTGGAACAGAGCCTAAGATTAAATATTACTTTTCTGTAAATGCAGAAATTAATAATGTAAATGAATATTCAGAAGTTCATGAAAAATTAATAAAGAAAACTGAATTATTAAAACAAGATTTTAATTAATCAGAATAAAATAAATAAAAAAATGCTTCTAATTTTAGAAGCATTTTTTTATTTGAATACTGTATGTAACAGATAAATAATATCTTTTTTAAATGTCCATTCTTTTACATATTGCACATTAATCAAAACCTTATCTTTCCATAAGACTTTATCGTTATAAAGAATCGGATCTTCTACTTCTGCTAGTAGTTGTTCTTCATTTTTATATTTTATTTGAGCTGGACCTGTAATTCCTGGTTTTACGTTTAAAATAATTCTATCCTCACCAATTAATTTATCTGCATAACCAAATACATCTGGTCTAGGACCAACAAAGCTCATTTCCCCTTTTATTATATTAAATAATTGCGGAAGTTCATCTAACTTATATTTTCTAAGAAATTTTCCAAGAGGTGTTATGTTATGATCTTTTAATGTTGTAATGTTAGATTTTGAAACACCTTTCATGGTTCTTAATTTATAAATCTTAAAAAGTTTAGCATTTTTACCAACTCTATTTTGTTCAAAAATTCCAAATTGCTTTGTATCAAATGAACATATGATAATTAACAAAACAATTAATCCTACTAAAAATATAAGTAGGATTAATGCTAAAATATAATCAAATATGTTTTTAAAAATCATTAAAAGAATTTGTCTTTTATTCTACCGAATAAACGTTTTAACTTTCCGTAAGATGAATTATCAAAACCTTCATCCTCTGAAAAATATCCGTAACCATATCCGTAGCCGTAGCCATAACCATATCCGTAACCATATCCGTAACCGTAACCAGTTTTAATTTGGAAATCATTAAATACAATACCAATATTAGAAACTTCTCCTTCTTCGTATTTATTAGATACAGCGTTTATAAAGTTTTTCTCAGAATAATTATAACGTGTTACATATAATGTACAATCTGCAAAACGCATTAAATCATAAGAATCCGTAACAAGACCAATTGGTGGAGAATCTATAATAATATATTCATACTTCTCTTTTAACTCCTCAAATAATTGATCCATTCTTTTACTCAGAATTAATTCTGACGGATTAGGAGGAATTGGTCCTGCTGTAATAACATCTAAATTTGGTAAGATTGTACGTTGTGTAATTTTATCTAATTCTAATTCACCCGCAACGTAGTCTGTAACACCAATTTTGTTTGTAATATTAAAATCGTCAAATATTTTTGGCTTGCGTAAATCTAATCCTATTAATACAGATTTATTATCCATTGAACCTATAGAAGATGCTATATTCATAGCATTAAATGTTTTTCCTTCTCCTCCAATAAAAGATGTAACCAAAATGGTTTTATTATTCGCGCTAAGTGATGGATTTTTGTACAAATACTTTAGATTAGATCGTATGGATCTAAATGATTCTGAAACACTCGATTTAGGATTGTTAATTACAATTAATGGAGAATTACCTGCCAAAGGACCTACTAATCCAATAATTGGAATATCTGTACGAGATGTAATATCTTTTAATACTCTTACTTTAAAATCTAATAATTCTTTAATAACAACATATACTAGAGGAATTAAAAATCCAATACCTAAAGCGATTAAGTAATTTCTTTTTGGATTTGGATAAATAGCTCCTTGATTTTGATTTTTTGCTGGATCTATAATTGTAATATCAGAAACAATAGATGCCAATGATAAATCTGTTGTATTTAACTGATTAATTAAAGTTGAATATAGTTCACTGTTTAATTCGAATCCTCTATTTGCTTCTACAAACTCTATTTCTTCGTATGGTAAATCTCTTGCTTTAAATTCAGCTTGTGACAACTTAGAGTTAATCATTGATAAGTCTGTATTTAGTTTTTGCAAGTGAGCATTTACAACTGTAGCAATATTATTTCTTCTCTTTGCTATTTGTTGTTCAATGTCTTTAATTTCATCAGAATCTGGTTTGTAAACCTTTAGCATTTGAGTCCTTTGATTCTCAAATATATCAATTTGATCTACATTCGACATAAAGTATGAAACCTCTAAACCAGCAATATTTAATGCAATTAAATTATCTACACTACTAGATTTTTTAGGCATTAAACGGTGTAAAGCATTAATTTTTTCCTCAACTAAAATTCTTTCTTTATCAAGGTCTGTTAAACTTGCTAATAAATCGGTTTTCTTCGTATCAAAATTGTAAACTCCTTTTTCTTTCTGTAAGTTTTGTAAATTATCTGTTGCACTATCTAATTTATGTTTTACAACTGTAATTCTATCTTGTAAATATTTTCTTGTTTGAAAAGCTGATAGATTCTTTTCTGATAATTCACTATCTATTAAAACTTTTATAGAAGTATTTAATAAATCAACTGCTTCATTTAAACTTTCAGCATTTTTAGAAACATTTATTATGCTTGATATCTTTGAAGGATTTGTAACACTAAAATTTTGAATCGCTCTACTTGTTGCTTCTTGAATTGAAACTAATTTGAAAGAAAAATCATTTCCAGAAAAAGGAATGTTAGATTTTTTTATCAATAATTTATAATTACTTCCTACTAACCATCTATTATAATAACCTACTTTTGGTAAATTAATTTCAGTAGCTCTTAAAATACTATCTTTAGTAAATTGGTAAAGTGTACCATTCTTATTCTCAACTTCAAAATAAAAAGAATTATTATCTTTCGGTTTTATTTTTATTTCAACATTAGAAACCTGATTGTATAATGTATCAATATGAACATGAAATGGAGCATCTAATTTATAAATATTAGATTTTTTCAATCTTCCTTGTTCAAAATAATAAATATAAGATTCAGACTTTTTAATAACTTTTTCGTTGTGTATACGTGATGTTAAAGTATAACTTAATCCATCAATTTTATTTGCATTTCCTCCCCAAATAAAGTTAATTGAATTTGAAGCAAGTGAACTATTATTAGACGAACTGTTATCTTTTATTTTAAAAGTTGTATTGGCTGAATAAATTTTATTTAGTTTCCAATTATTTAAATAATAAGCAATACTAAATGCAATTAAAATAGATACAATATAAAGTGGCCAAGCATTTAGTAATCTTGGAATCAGTCTTTCGATATCAATAAAATCAGATTTCTTTTTCTTATTTTGTTGATCCTTTATTTTATTTTCCATAATTCCTATTATCTTCTAAAAATATAATAAGCTCCTAAAAATGTTGCAGCAGCACCAATTATCGTTGTAACAATAGTCATAGGATTAAGACCTATTCCCCAAACCTTCTCTTTACGAGCATTTACAACAATTATATCATTATTCTGAATCCAATAATATTCTGAATTCATAATTGATTCTTTTGTAAGATCTACATATACTTGTTTTGTACCTTCTGCTGTAGTTCTTATAATACGAACATGTTTAAGATCTGCATATATATTATTTGATCCTGACTGTGCAAAAGCATCAAGTAATGTTATACTTCGTTTAGGAGCTGTAAAAATACCTTGTCCAGCCTCTCCCACTATTGTATAATCTATACTTGCAAGATTTACATCTATGTAAGTCCCTTTTTCTTCATAAATCTTGTAAAATTCATCTTGAACTTTCTTTCTAGCTTGTTCTATCGTTAGACCTTCTAACTGTATTTTACCTATACGAGGTAATTCTATTGCTCCATCCTCTCTAACAAGAACTCCAGTTCCTGTATTACTATTTCCAGAAGAAATAAAATCACTAAGAATACCCATAGATGCGTTAGAAGCAGAAGAAACTTTTATTAAGATTTCGTCGTCTTTCTGAATATAATACTCTGGTCTTTGATATGAAATTTTACCATCAGCATCCAACTTAAGGTTTTGATCGGGTTGTATTAATTGTACATCTTTAAGTGATATACAGGAAAATAGATTAAAAATAATCAGTATGAAAAATGATTTAGTTAAAGTTGATTTTGAATGCATTTTTATAGATATAGTTATGTTGCTTTTTTATTTAAATTTCTTACTACGATAAACTTTAAAGTAGCCACGAAAATAATTGATAATACTATGAATATCAAAAATAGTTTATTAATTTCAATATTTCTAAAATAATACCCAATGATTACAAAAAAAATGTTAACAAGCATTATTATAATTGATGTCTGAATATGGGTAAATCCTAATTTTAAAAATTGATGATGAAGATGATTTTTATCTGCAGAAAAAGGACTACGTTTATTTAGAATTCTAATTGTAAAAACAGAAATAGTATCCAAAATAGGTATTACAAAAATAAATAATAGTAATGCTGGTGCTGTAGTTAAACCTAAGTTTGAAGATTCGCTAATGTAAAGAAATCTTATTGCCATAAATGTTAAGATAAATCCTATTACCATAGAACCAGTATCTCCCATAAATATTTTAAATTCTTTTGATAAGTTATATCGTAAGAATCCTAAAAGTACAGCTATTGTACTAATCGCTAAAATTCCGATTCCATAATCAAAAATTCTATAGAAAATATATACAAAACATAAACTAATTATAATTCCAACGCCAGAAGCTAATCCATCTATTCCATCTATAAGATTATAAGCATTTATGAGTGTTATAAAAACAAAAATGGTTAGTAATACTCCTAATGAATAAGGAATTTCGTAAATATTAAATAAACCTAAAAAAGAATTAATCATAATTCCTGATCCAAAAACAATTAAAACTATACTAATTATTTGTCCGTAAAGTTTTTTATCAGGTGCTACAACTAATAAATCATCCATTAAACCTATAAAAAATAAAATTGTAATTGCTGACAGAAAGAATGAATAATTAACTCCTAAATCTGTTGCAAAAATTGAAGTGGATACAACAATCCCAAAGAATAGTGCTACGCCTCCTAAAGTTGGAATTTTATTGGTGTGTGAACTTCTCTCACCAGGAACATCCATGAGACCTTTTTTATAAGAAATTCTTATAATTTTTGGTATAGAAATTAGTGTTATAATTAGTGCAGTAAAAAATGCTCCAAAAATGTTAATAAAGAGTGGAGATACATTACCAAAATTATAGAAGTAATCTAAAAGTTTAAAATTTTCCATATTTTTTTAATCCATTTAATGCCCAAAAAAAAGTATAATAAGATGATTGTATTATATTCATTCTTAAATATTTATTATAAACATTGTATTGTTTTATAGCGATATTCCATTTATTTCTAGAAACAGAGTTTTCTCTCATTCTATATATTGCAAGGGATTCTTTAATTGCTCTTGCATATTTCGTTCTCTCCAATAAATCTATCCACATAGCATGATCTTCTCTTAATTCTACATCTGGAAATTTTACGATTCCTATTTCCGATGCATTATAAACAGAAGTTAACATTGGTATTGGACAATTATATAGAATCCTATTTCTATTAATTTTATCAATTGCAATAAAATCGTTTAAAGCAAAGTTTAAATTCTCGTCAACTCTTTTATAACTTGTATAAACTAAGTTTTCATTATTATTTTCTAAATAATTTATTGTTGTTTCTAAGAAATTAGGTAGCCATAAATCATCACTATCAATAAATGTAATATACTTTCCCTTTGCGATATCTAATGCTTTATTTCTTGCTACAGCGGCCCCTTGGTTATTATCTTGAACAAATAATTTTACTCTATCATCATTAAAGGATTTGATTAGTTCTACAGAATTATCTTTAGAACAATCATCTACAATAATCCATTCCCAATTTTTATAAGTCTGATTAAATATTGATTGATAGGTTTCTACAATAAATTGTTCCGAATTGTAGCAAGGTGTTATAATTGATACTAAATCCATAATCCATAAGGTGCTTCATTACTAAAAATAGTTTTATAACGATTAAAACCAGAATCACTTCCTTGTTTTACTTGAAACCAGAAAATAAGGACTATCGTATAAAAAACAAAACTAGAATAAACAAATATTTTCTTAAACCTATCGCCTTCAAAAACATATAACATTCTACCTAACGTTAAACCTAAGAAAACAAGATAAAAACCTGGTAGCCTAATCCCGAATATTCCTTTCCCTAAAAAGAAGAAAAGCAAAACTCCCATAATGAACAAGTTTCTGAAATAACAATATAACAAATCATGTTTTGCGTATTTATTATAAACAATGATAGACATTACAGAAATTATTTTTATAAAATCACCTACCGCAAAACCATCAGAATTGTAGAGATCACCTTGATAATCCTCAAATTTATCTTGACCAATTGGCATAAATTTCATAATTACTTCAATAATTGAATTTAACCCTGTGTAAAATCCAATTATTGCGAATATAACTAACCATCCAATAACTTTCTCATCAAATTTCATAGGAGCAATCCAATAAGCTAAGACAAAAACGATAATAGATTCATGGAATTGAAAACCTATAACAATACATAATAAGAATTTTATAAGTTTTCTATCTATAATATAACGAGCAGAATATATTGCAAAACCGTTTGCTAACCCTTGTCTAATATGGATATGCTCTTCGAACAAGTAGTTAGGCATTGCATATATAAACAAAACTAAAAGAGGGAACCCCCCGTATTTATAGAATATTGTAGATTTTAAGTAAAGAGAAAATGAAGCTATAAAAAGCGTTAGCATACCAAAACCAAAACCAAATAATGTAAAAAGTTTATTAAGTCTTAAATAACCTTTTTCCATCCCAGACATTTCACTCCAAAACTCTACATCTTTCCAATCTACTCTTAAACTGTAATAATAGGTCTCGAAATAAGCATACCAATCTGGGCTAATAGCACAAGCTAATCCTGCAACCAAAGCCATTAATATGACAATAGCAAAAAAAATGTTTCTATCAATTTTTTCCTCATTAAAAAATTCTAGAAGTGAGAAAATTAGAATTAAACTAAGTATGATGTAATATATTAAGCTCACGTAATTTTAGATTATATTCAGTAGGTTAAGGTTCATTAGTGCTAATGTATAAAACATTCTTTTCTTTAATGGTAATGAATTTAAGTAGTTTTTTTCGAATCTTTGATAGTTTGTTATATTTTTTTTCTCTATATCATTATTGACTAAAAATTCATTCAATTCTAGTAACATCTCCTTTTTTAAAGGTTTATCTTTTACAAAAGCTACATAAGCTAAATAGGAATAATACCCCTGTATAATCTGAAATCTTTTCAACTGATCTAAATTTTCAGCATAATTACTTTGTAAAAAATAATTTGTTACTTCATCTATTGCTAAAAACATATCTAATCCTTTTTTAGTATGCGTTTTAGTAATAGAATCTTGACGTTCGAAATATTTATAAAATGGTTGATTAATTTTTGCTATGATATGTGAGTCCAAAACTAATTTTGGAATTAATTCTATATCCTCAAAATGAATTCCTTTTCTAAATCGATGCTTTTCAAATAACGATTTCTTAAAAATTTTATTACAAGCAAAACAACTCATCTCACCAAAAAGTGTAAAATCGTTCTTTAAAATAATTTTATCTGATAGTTGAGGTGATTGTGGTAAATCTCTAAATTCATTTCCATTTTCATCTACCTTTACTAAATCACATAAGACAATTTCTGCTTGATGGCGAATAGCTATTTTATATAGCTCTTCCATCATATATAAATCTATATAATCATCTGAGTCTATAAAGGCAATATATTCTCCATTTGCATGATCTATTCCAATATTTCGAGCATCACTAAGCCCTCCATTTTGTTTGACAATAGATTTTATTCTTATATCATTAGAACAATACTCATCAATAATTTGTTGTGAATTATCTTTAGAACCATCATTAACAATAATAATCTCTATATTTTTTAGAGTTTGATTAATGATAGAATCTAAACATTTAGATAAATATTTTTCTGTATTATAAACAGGAACTATTATAGAAATTGAATAATTCATAATCAATCAACTTTATTATTTATATAATCTTCTGTTGCATTATCTTTTGGGATTATCTGCATTGGATTTCCCATAACAACAGAATTATCTGGTACATCTTGTGTTACATAGCTATTGGGAGCTATTAAAACATTGTTACCAATTGTAATTCCTCCAACTATAACAGCATTTGTTCCTATCCAAACATTGTCTTTTATTATTGGAAATCCTTTTGTTTTTCCTCTATTTGTTTGTCCTAATGTTACACCATGTGCTAAGTTGCAATTTTTACCAATTGTAACTTCTGGATTTACTACTACAGTTCCCCAATGTCCCAAATAAAGACCTGCATCTATTTTTGTTTTTGCAGATATTTGATAGCCATATTTTATAGAATATCTTCTCAATAACAATCTAAAAAATATTCCTAATGGATGTTTTATAGAGTATTGTTGTGCTCTTCTTAAACAATAAACAAAACGAAAGCCAGGGCTAAAAAATCCTTTTATTAAAGGATAATTTGTCCAATATCCAAATTGTCTGTAAAAATCTTTCTGAATTATTGTTTTCATTCTTAATCTATAAAATAATGTTCTATTGATTTAACCGCGTTCTCCAATTCAAATGGTAATGATTTTGATTGAATTATCTGTTCATATTTTATGGATACTTCTGGATTTTCAATAAAATATTTCATTCCATCATAAATTGCTTCTTCCTCGTTTTGTATAATATAACCCAATTCTCCATTATTCAGCATTTCTTTAATACCTGAAACATCTGTAGCAATTATTGGTTTATTTAAAACCATTGCTTCAAATAGAACAGTTGGATAACCTTCATAACGAGAAGAAAGTATATAATAATCTGCTTGTAAAAAGTAAGGATAAGGATTTTCCTTAAAACCTATTAGTTTAGCCGTATTTGATATATTTAATTCTTCAACAAGTTTTGATATAGCAGGAAAATCATATCCATCACCAACAATCCATACTTCGTGCTGAAATCCTTCATCAATTAATCTTTTATGCATTCTTAATAGGCGATCAAAACCTTTTGCTGGATATATAGTTCCTACACTTAGAAATACTTTTTCTTTAGATTTCTCTAAATTTAAATTCTCTTTAGATAAACTTCTAATTTCGTCTGCATCAATAGGATTATAAATCTTAACAATCTTATTTTTCTCTACTTCAGTTTTCGAAATAGCTTGAAAAGAATCCATTATTTTATCTGATATAACTAATATTTTATCAAATGAGAAAAACTTTCTTAAATCTTGACTACTATATCTTGTTTGACTAAATATATCTGAATGTATCCAAACTATTTTTTTTGATGATTTTATTGGTGAATTTAAAATTTCATCTGCAATTCCATCAATTGCCGCAAACTCTATATCGTATTTTTTATTTGATAAAATATAACGATAAAGTAATCTTGGAAATTTCTTTAAAATTGATTGATAAATTACTCTAAAAGCTTTCTGAGGAATATCTTGTAATCTATTCGTTGTAATCATTTCACCTTTATTCAAATAATAAATAGAAACCCATGATGGGACATCTTTTAAATATTTACCTGAATATAAGTTCAACAACAAATCGATTTCGTATTTTTCTGGCGATAGATTTTTAAGAAAAGTAACCAATACTTTTTCAGCTCCCCCATGTCGAAGCGAGCCTATTCTGATTAATATTTTCTTTTTAGCAGTCATTACTTCGCCGTTGATTTACGTTTATATAAATAAAAATCTCTTCCTGAAGGTTTAAATTTATATATTTTATCCAAAATAGGATTATCAGATTCGGCAACATTTGATATTTTGAATTCTTTAATTAATTCATAATCATCATATATTGTTTTATCTTTTAATTTTCCTTGAAACATTGGTTTATAATCCTCTAAAATATAGTCTGGTTTAGCTTTATTAATCAAATTAGAAAATCCTACCTCTATTCCATTCTTTACAATATTTTCTTCTGTTAATCTCTTGTCTACTAAACCGACATAATCAATTACTTTTAATTTAGAAAAATATGGAATGTAACCTGCTGGCTCAAGAAAGATATATTTATTCTTATTTGGCTCTATAGAATCTAAATACAATCCTATTTTACGTGCATGATTCCATTCTCCATGTCCAGTTGCAATAGAATGTACAGCCTGATAAGCAGTAAATGGAATAAAAATTATAATAAAATACGCAATAGAAGCTTGTTTAAATTTTTCTAAGTCTAGTACAAATACAATAATAGGTAGAAATAGGAATATTTGAGGAATCCAATAATACCAGTCAAACCAAGAATTAGCAAAACCAAAAATTATTGTTTTAAAAAATCCGTATAAAAATAAAAATGTAATTACTTTAGTACGATTATCTTTTAATTTATTTTTCAATAACACTAAACATCCTAAAGAAATTAGAAATAATATAATTGTTGAGAAATTATATAATGAGGTCGGGAATTTTATTATTCCAAAATAATTAGGTCCAAAATATGTAAACTGATTTATTCTTTCTGCAAAATCTGCACTTGGATAGTTATTCTTTTTTGAAGTGATTGTATTATTTACGATTTCACCAAAATAAAACCAGTTAAATGCTACTGTTGATAATATGGCTAAAATTCCACCTATCATTAAAGCTGTATTCCATTTACGATTCTGAATAACATCATAAATAAATAATAATCCTAAGAAGATTGAAGTATCAATACGAGTCCATAAAATTAATATTGGAAATACAATAAATGCCCATTTCTTTCTTTCTACAAATCCGAATTTAATTAAAGCAATATAAAAAAAGAATAAAATACCGAATTCCATTCCCAGAATTGACATTTTTATTGCTGGTGGTAGAAAACTAACAAAAAGTATAAAAAGAATAATTTTTGTAGATGAATTAAAAAATAATTTCCCTAGCCAATAAATTCCTATTGTAAGTAAAATTGTATTAAAAATTAATAATGGATAAATGAAGTTTCCTTCCCCAAAGATTGTTTGAAAGATAACTCCTACAAAGACATACAAATGGGTTGTTGAGGCTGATATTTTTTCGGCTCCATTATAACCATA
Source organism: Chishuiella changwenlii (assembly GCF_900142565.1). GTDB lineage: Bacteria > Bacteroidota > Bacteroidia > Flavobacteriales > Weeksellaceae > Empedobacter > Empedobacter changwenlii. The sequence continues at coordinate 167,095 of NZ_FRBH01000002.1, read as the reverse complement.
GACACCAAACTCTATAATATTGCGAGCAACTCGCCACGTTATTAACGCATCTTCTTGTATATGTTTGGTAAAAAAGAAAATAGACTTAAGTGCAATAATAAAAATTGAGGCAATAAAAATCTTTCTCTTATCGATAGAGTTTTCCATTTAGTGTTAGTTTAGTTAGGTCTAGGCAAATATAATTAATTAAATTCTCTATAATAACTTTTTGTTGATAAAGAAAACATTGCTTTATCTCCTTTTGTATCTCCAAAAGCTAATATTTCATCGTAGAAAGTTAAATCTATCTCTTTTTCTACTCTATTTTTTTTCTCTTGATGGTTACAATTTTTAGAAGCAAACTTCCCTGTAAAAATATTTTTTTCATTAAATTCTGCTTTGGTAGAGATAAGTCCCATACCATAATATTCCGCAAAAGGTTTTATCCAAAAATCAACAGAAGCCGAAACAATAAATTTATCATGATAGTTATTAATAGATTTTATATAATCGTCCGCTTTTGGATGAATTAGCGTTGAAAAATTATGATTAAAATAATTTTGAGCCAATAAATCTATTTCACTAAAAGATAAACCTTTCATAAATTTAGAGATAAACATCTCTTTCACTTTTCCCGCATCTACAAATTTTAATTTAGAACAGAAAAATAAAGGTATAAACAAAAGATAATTAATTTTATAAGTATCAGCAAAAGAAAACTTTAAAAAATCAAATAATGTATCTTTTTTTGTTAATGTTCCATCAAAATCAAATAAATATAATTTTCTATTCATTACATTTTTAATTTCTTAAATATAAACTCTGGAATATTTCGAATAATCATCATTATTCCCCACCATAAAAACGTAACATACACAACATTCTTTTTCTTTTTGTAAGCTTTATATATAATATTTGCAGCTTGATCTGGTTGAGCTGTTAATGGTTTAGGAGTTTCTATATCTGCTGTCATTTGTGTATCCATAAAACCTGGAATAACTGTCATAACATGAATTTTTTTATGATATAGATAGTTTCTTAATCCTGCCAAATAAGCTGTAAAACCTGCTTTAGCAGAACCATAAATAAAATTACTTTGTCTTCCTCTTTCACCTGCAACAGAAGATAATCCGATAATTGTTCCTTTTCCTTTAGCTTCAAATTTTTGAGCAAAATAATTCATCAAAACAATTAATTTTGAATAATTTACTTCTACAATTTTCTGTGTATTCCAATCATCATACAAACCTTCGTCTGTATTTTTACCTAAAACACCTGCAGCACAAAAAAGTAAGTCAGAATCAATATGGTTTAGTTGATCAAAATTATTTTCTTGGGTTAAATCAAAATTAATAACTTCTGATTGTTGTCCATATTTAGCAAAAAAATGTTGAGCTAATTTTTTTGTTTTATTTTCGTTAGAAGTTAACAAATAAACCATAGGAAAACGTTCTCCTTCTTTTAATATTTTTTCGACGAAAGCAACTGCTACATCAGAATTAGATCCTATTATTATCATTATTTTTTAAATCTATTGATACGTTCATTTTGGATAGATTCAAATTTAGTTGAATCTATATTTTGTAAATAATTGGTTAATGCAGGATTTGACATAGCATCTTTTGTTCTATAAATACGTCCTCCATATTGCATAACAACCTCATCCAATTGTTTAATTAATTTCTCTAATTTATCATTTACTTTAAAATCTAAAGCGAGTGTATAACCTTTCATCGGAAAAGAATTATAAGCTTGTGGATTGTTGTCTCCAAATAACTTTAAAACAACTAGAAAAGAACCATTACCACTTGATGCAATTTTTTCTAAAATCTTACGCATTCCTTCTTTACCATGTTCTTTTGGAATAACGAATTGATATTGTATAAATCCATTTTTACCATAAATTCTATTCCAATTATGTACAGCATCTAATGGATAGAAAAATGTTTCATAATCTACATAGTTTTTTAGATGTTTTTTTCCTTGTTTATTAAAATACAACCAATTAAATATTTTAATTGATAATGTATTTAATGCAAAATTTGGGAAGAAAAATGGAATATTTAAGTTTAATTTCTTTTTTACTTGTAATGGATTTTTCTTTAATTTTTCAGGTAATTCATTAAATGTAGCATGCTCTCCTCGTAACATGATTGATTTTCCTAAATTATCTCCTTTCTGTAAACAGTCCAACCACGCAACATTATACGTCCATGATTCAGAAGACTCAAATAAATCAAAAATTTCATCTAAATTTTTTGCTTGAATGGCTTCATTTCGAATGTAAGCTGTTTCTATTTTTTTAAGCATAAAACGAGCAGAAAGAATAATTCCTGTTAATCCCATTCCTCCTACAGTAGACCAAAATAAATTTACATTTTCATTTCGAGAACAACGAATCACATCTCCTGTTTCTATCATTAAATCAAAATGAATTAAATGATCAGAAAAACATCCATCAATGTGATGATTTTTACCATGAATATCAGAAGAAATTGCACCACCAACCGTTATAAATTTTGTTCCTGGTGTTACAGCAATAAAAAAACCAGCAGGAATAGAGGTTTCTAACACTTCATCTAATCTTACACCAGATTCAACTTCTATAATCCCGTTTTCTCTATCAAAATCTAAAAATTTATTCCATTTTGATGTTGAGATAATTGTATTTTGTAAACAAGCATCTCCATAACATCTACCGTTTCCTCTTGCAATAATTTCACTATGAGATAAAACTGCTTCTTGAAATTCTAATATCGTAGTTGGCGAAATTACATTCGCTTTTATAGTAGGATAAAGTCCCCAATTAGTAACTGAGGTTAATTTTTTATTTTCCATTATTTAAAATAAATCAACAATAAATAACTTGCACCCCACAAAAGAATTAATATTTGTAAAAATAAATCTTTAAAGATTAATTTTGTTGGAGATTCAGTCTTAAAATAAACAAATGTTTGTTGTAAATAACGCATAAGAGCTGCAAAAACAAAAACAAATGTGTAAATAATATAGTGATGAAATTTTAACTGTGTTTCTGGTGAAAGGATAAACATTAAGTAACAAATCACTGCAACTGTACATGTTATGACTAATGCTGAGTTAAGAAAATTGACATTATAACCATCTAAAGATTTTCTTGTCACTCCTTCTAATTCAGAATTTACTAATTCTCCTCTTCGTTTTCCTAATGCTAAAATTAAAGCAAGGTCAAAAACCAAGAGAATAGTCCAATCTGTTACAACAATTCCTGTCATATATCCCCCAACCATTACTCTTAACAGAAAACCAAATGCAATAATCATTACATCTAATATTGCGATTTGTTTTAATTTGAAAGAGTAAGCCAAATTCATCAAAAAATAAACTCCAACAATTATTCCTACTTTGAAATTTCCAAATAGAAATATTAATATAGTTGTAATTACAACTAATGCAAAAAATAATATTAGTGCATTATTTTTTGTTATTACTCCACTTGCTAATGGTCGATTTTTCTTTTCTGGATGTTTTTGATCTTTTTTAATATCAACATAATCATTGATAATATAAATACTACTTGCTACAAATGAAAATATTAGAAACCCGAAAAAGGATTCTATTAATAAATTGGTATTAAAAAAATTACCTGAGAAAAATATGGGAATAAAAACAAAAAAGTTTTTTACCCATTGACTAACACGTATTAATTTTAGATAGTGTTTCATGTAGGTTAATTATTCATTTGGTTAGTTAGTGAAAACAAAAATACAATAATGATTGATATTAGAACTAAGGAGAAATTAAAAACTCGTAAAATAATTATTAAATTTGTAGAAAATTAATAATCAATGTTCAAAATAGGAACAAAAGTAAAAGTCATCGACGATCAGATTGCTGGTAAAATAACAAAACTAAAAGGTGATTTTGTTTATTTTAATGATGATTTTGGTTTCGAATATGAATATCATATTGATGAACTAATAAAAGATATTGACATTGATTATGATGAATATCGTGATGAAGAAATTAAAGAATTTTCTAAACCAAAATTCAAAACGTTTCGTAAATCTCATAGACATCCCTATTTAACAAGAGAGATTGATTTACACATTGAAAACTTAGTTGATAATTGGCGAGATATGGATAATGCAGAAATTATTCAGACCCAATTAGATGTTGCTCGTAATGAAATTGAACGTGCAATGTTTGAAAGCCAAGTAAGATTAATTCTAATCCATGGATATGGAAAAGGTGTATTAAAAAAAGAATTAACAGAATTGTTATACCGCTACACAAATTTAGAATTCTATGACGCATCCTTCAAAGAATATCACGGAGACGCCATAGAAGTAAAATATACTTAAGCTTAGAAATTTTTAATCCAAGCCATTAAATCAAAATAATTTTGAGGAATAATACCGTGTCCACTTCTGTACTCATGGTATTCGAATTTAATATTCAGAGAATTTAAAAACTCCTCTCCCATTTTTCCTAAATCTATTGGTAACACTACGTCTTCTGTTCCATGTGAAATAAAAAAGTTAAGATGAGAGAAATCTGCATTTTGATTAAAATCTGCAATAATTTTAGACTCTGGATAACCACTTAAAATAGCTACATTTTTTATTTTTTCAGGATAGTTTAATGAAATTGCATAACTTAAAATTGCACCTTGACTAAATCCCATTAATGTTACATTATCTGCATCTAAATTTTCTTGAGCGATAATAGCATCTATAAATTTTACTAATTTATCTCTAGATTCTATTGCTTGTTCTACATCTGTCCATTTTTCATTATCAACAAAATTAATATCATACCATGCAAAACCTCCAAACTGTGTATTATGCAATGCTCTTACACTTATTATATGTGCATTTTCTGGTAAATCATTAGCGAAAGAAAATAAATCTTCCTCGTTACTTCCATAACCATGTATTAATACAAACAAAGGAGTTTTCTCTGTTTTTACAACTGGTTTTCTTTCGATATATTGAATAGCATTTAATTCTTTCATTACTTAATTTTTGATAAAACTACAACCAAATAACCTCATCAAAAAATTGTTATTCGATTTTTATATTTTAAATATTACAAGCTCTTTAATTAAAAAATAAAAAATGCCAATAAACAAAAAGTTTATTGGCATTTTTTTTCTAAAATATATTTTTAATCAATTTTTAAATGACCCCAATTCTCTCCAGATTTTATACGGTATAATTGCATTTCACTTATACCAAATTGTTTTGCTATTAATTTTAATCTTGTTTTACGATTCGGATTAGCTATCATTTTTTTTATTCTAATAACATCCGTTGTTGTCAATTTTGTACCATCCATTTTTTGTCTGGTTTCTCTCGACTTTTTCTTTCCTTCTTCGTACAATGGACTACTCATAAAATGATCTCTAAATTCATCTTTTGTTGCCCATTTTAAGTTGTCTACATGATCATAATCTTTTACATGGTTAACATGCAATAAATAAGTCTGATCTTCTGTAGGTGGAGGTAAAAATTGTTCTGCAACTAAATGATAAATCAAGTTTTGAGAATATTTTTTTTCTCCATTTTCGTCTCTGTAACTATAACGTAAAATTCTATATCCATTAACGTAACTTCCTTTTAATAATTTTCCATTTTCTTCTATGCAACTTGTAAAGCTAACTAAGTTTCCAAAGTTAGATATCGCATAGTTATTACGTAAATCTCCTTTTAAATTTATTCGTCTATACTCTTCTCCAACAAGTATTTTTACCATAATTCAATTTTTTATTAGTGTTTAGATTCAATAAATATAATATTTTAAAGAAGTAATTTAAACATCAAAAATGTTAATTTTATAAAAGAATCCCTCTAAACATCAGCCTTTTTTTCTGCATAACTATTATTCTAAAACAAAAAAACAACACTAAACTTCTTAGTAATTCGGCGCTAATTTATACCAAAAAACATTAGATGAATAATGTAAAACTAACTTTTGCTTATTTTTTTTTTCTACTTTTGAATGAACGAAACTAAACAATTGAAATGACCCCTTTAATCAGCTTTTTTACACCCACTTATAACAGAGCACATACTTTACACAGAGTTTATGAAGCTTTAAACAAACAAACTTTTAGAGATTTTGAATGGATTATTATTGATGACGGATCAACAGATAATACAAAAGAAGTTGTAGATCGTTTTATTGAAAACTCAGATTTTAATATTAGATATTATAAGCAAGAAAATAATCACAAATTTGTAACTGTTTTTAAAGGTGTTGAATTAGCAAAAGGGAAATTTTTTATTTTAGGTGATTCTGATGATTCTTTTGATGATGATTCTTTTGAAAAGCTACTAAATTATTGGAATACCGCACCAAAAAATACTGCCTTTGTTTCTGTACTAGCTAAAGATGAAAATGGACACATTGATGGTCATAAATTTCCAGATTCAGGTATGTCAATGAGTATCTTCGATATGAGGTATAAATACCAATTAAAAGGCGATAAATGGGGATTATCAACAACAGAAATTTATAAAAAAATCCCTGTAGATTTAGAAAAATACAAACACAAAGGTTTTATACCTGAAGGTGTTTATCAGTATTATTTTGATACTATTGGTAATCATTATTGTATAAATGATCCTTTAAGAAATTATATACGAGATGATGGTGATTCAATTTCTTTGTCTAATACCTATTATTCCGATCAAAATGCCTTTGGTTTAGCAGAAAATTTTAAAACGTTTCTTAATGTTTACGCTAATAAAAAATGGCAGTATCCAAAAGTACTTTTTAGAAATTTAATAGGTTATCTTATTTTTTCATCAAAATATAACAAACCTTATCAAGAAACTATAAAAGATATTCATAACTTTACTTTAAGGTCTTTTGCTAGAGTAATTTATTTAGCAAAACCATTTTTAAAAAATGTAAAAGCATAGCATTCATAAAAATAAGTATCTATCGTATGTCAAAGCCTAAAAAGAATTCATCTTTCATAGAAAAAATAGAACCTAGCTTTGTACTTGTAGATATTATTATGATGGGATTTATGTCTTATCAATACTTCAGTGTGTGGTTTTCTCCTCATTTAGTAGATCCAAATAGAATTTTCCAAATGGCAGGTTTAATGGGATTTGAATTTATTATGATACACTCTGGAGTTTTTATGGCGGTTATGCCACGCAAAATCTCTTTGCTTATCTTTGTGCCTGCTTACGGATTATTTGCTTGGGCATTTAATAGTATTATTGGAGGAGATAACATTGTTGCATACATTTATCTTATAGCCGTTTTTAATCGTATGAGATTCGCATTTTTTAATGTGAATGACGACCTAAGATCTCAACAAATATTACGCTCTGCTTATGCTGCAATTACCTATTTCTTTTTACTAATTGGTGTTGCTATTGGTTCTTCGATTGTTCCTGAATTTGGTTTAAACGACGAAAACTTGACAAGAATTGGTTATGATGAAGCCAAAACACATGGTGGAATTTTCTTAGACGAACCACAAACAGCTATTTGTTTAGGTGCTATTTATTATTTTGCTTTGGCTCTATATGGGCTTCCGGCTAGTTGGTTTTGGAAAACAATTCCAAAAGTTTAACTATTATTTTCTAAAAACCTTCAAATACTCCTAATCCGAATAATGCAAAATCATATTTTACTGGATCATTGGGATCTAATTCTCTCAACTTAGTATCTAATTCTTTTAATGCTTTTGCATCATTTTGTTTACGAGTAAGTATACCAAGTTTTCGAGCTACATTACCAGAATGTACATCTAAAGGACAAGAAAGAATTGAGGTTGGAACAGAATCCCAAATACCTAAGTCTACTCCATTATTATCATGTCTACAAAACCAACGAAGCATCATATTTATTCTTTTAGCCGCAGAATTATTTAACGGATCAGATACATGTTTTGTCGTTCGTTGTAAATGTTCTAATTCGAAAAATACTTTTTTAAACTCTGATATTGCTCCTTGAATAGAATCAACTGCTTGATGTTTTGCAAAAACAGCTTCTAATCCTCCATGATTTTTATAAATATTTCGGAGTGATGTCATAAAGTATTTTAAATCTTCGGCATTAAATGTTCTATGAACAAAGCCATCTAATTTATTTAAATGATTAGAAGAAAAATTCATAATGAAATCATAGGGAGAATCCCCCATTAATTGCATCATTTTATTCGAATTATTAATAATCATCTTACGATTACCCCACGCAATAGTAGCAGCTAAGAAACCTGCGATTTCTTTATCTTCTTTTAAACTATATCTATGCGGGATTTGGACAGGGTCACTATCAATAAATTCTAATGTATTGTATTGTGTATACTTTTCGTCTAAAAAAGCCTTCAGTTCTTGTTTATTCATTACAAATCTGTTACAAATAAACCATCTGCCATTACCAATTTTCTATCCGTCATATCCGCTAACTCTTCATTATGGGTAACAATAACAAATGTTTGGTCAAACTCATTTCTTAATTTAAAAAATAAGTCGTGTAACTCCTCGGCATTTTTAGAATCTAAGTTTCCTGATGGCTCATCAGCAAAAACAACTTTAGGATTATTTATTAAAGCTCGTGCTACTGCCACACGTTGCTGTTCTCCACCCGAAAGTTGATTTGGTTTATGTGTTAAACGATTAGATAAACCAAGATAAGACATTAATTCTTTTGCTCTTTTTTCTGCCTCTGCTTTCTTCGTTTTCTTAATAAATGCTGGAATACAGATATTTTCTAATGCATTAAACTCTGGTAATAATTGATGAAACTGAAAAATAAAACCAATATTATCATTACGAAATTTAGATAATTCACGATCATTTAACTTTGTAATATCTTGTCCAGCAATAGAAATTTGAGTAGCGTATTTTTTAGGTTCAGTACTTTTTTCTAAAGTTCCTAAAATTTGAAGTAAAGTTGTTTTACCTGCTCCAGAAGCTCCAACAATAGAAACAATCTCCTTTTCTGCTATAGACAAAGAAACGTTTTTCAGAACTTCTAAGTCTTCAAATTTCTTGACAATATTTTGTGCTTTAATCATAATGTAAAGATACAATATTCGATGATGTTATAAACAAGATTTTTCTTGTCTTGATATAATAAATTTACAACTTTATTCATCGAAATAACTCCAAATTTCATCTTTATTATAACTTCTTTAACATCTAGTTTTGTGGCATTAAAAAATTATTTTAATTAATTCTAAATAAAATTAATACATGTTAAGAAATACAATCATCTTATCTGCAATTGGTCTGATATCTATATCTAACTTAAATGCACAAGAAAAAAATGATTCGGTTTCTAAAATAGAAATTGACGAAGTTGTTGTAACAGGAAGTGGTTACCGTCAAAATGTTAAAGATGCACCAGCAACAATATCTGTTATTCCTCAATCTGAAATAAAGAAAAGAGCCTATCGTGATATTACAGATGTTTTACAAGATATACCTGGAGTATTTATTACTGGAGGTGGAGGATCTAGTGATATTTCTATTCGTGGTGCTGATGCTGGATATACATTAATTTTAATTGATGGAAAAAGAGCCAATACGAGAGCTATTCGTCCAAACTCTGACGGTCCAGGTTTAGAACAAGGGTTAATGCCACCAGTAGAAGCAATAGAAAGAATAGAAGTTGTAAAAGGACCTATGTCTACTTTATATGGTTCTGATGCTATGGGAGGAGTTATTAATATTATTACAAAAAAAACTTCTAATACTGGTTAGAGAGGTTCATTAGGTACTGACGCTATGATTACAACTAATTCAGATGCAGGAAACACTTATCAAGTTAATGCAAACGTTTCTGGTTCTTTAATTAAAAATGTGTTAGGACTTAAACTTAATGGATTATATTCTCATCGTGACGAAGATAAAATTATTAGTGGGTTCCCAGAAAGAACAATCAAAAGTATTGGTGGACAATTAAGTTATAACCCAAATGATAATAATACCATTACTGCAGACTTTAATTACAATAGACAAGAAAGGTATTCTAGAATAGGAAAATCTCTTGCTGCTGGAGGTAGAAGTACTACAAGTTTTGATGATTATGATCGTATCAATTATGCTTTAGGTCATCAAGGTAAATATGGAAAATTAAGATTAAACAATACTTTGCAACACGATAAGAGTGATAATTTTTCTCGTGGAATGAGATATCAAACAACAATTTTAAATTCAATTAATACTTACGATTTCAAGAAACACGTTCTTTCTTTTGGTGGTGAATTTAGAAATGAGAAATTAAATGACCCTGAAAATCAATTCGAAAATAACGGTGTTATACAAAGTGAAATAAAACGATACAATTGGGCTTTATTTGCTGAAATGAATTGGAAATTAGTTGAAAAATTAAATTTTGTAACAGGGATACGTTATGATAATAATGAAAACTACGGTTCTCACATTGCTCCAAGAGGGTATTTAATTTATTCAATAAACAATAACTTCACTTTAAAAGGAGGTGTTGCAAGTGGATACAAAGCTCCATCACTAAGACAATCTACAGATAATTGGGGATCTATAACAGGTGGTGCAAATGCTCCAGTTCCAGGAGTTATTCTTGGAGATTCTAGCTTAAAACCAGAAAAAAGTTTTAATCAAGAATTAACTGTTATGTTCGAAAATGATAAAAAAACATTTAGCGCAAGTGTTACAGCATATAACACCAACTTTCAAGACAAAATTACAGAAGTTAGATTGTGTGACAATTGCGAATACAATGGAAAAGATTATTTATTCGTTTCTCGACAATCAAATGTAGATAAATCTGTAATTCATGGTTTAGAAACCAATCTTACATTGAGATTTACAAAAGATATAAACCTTAAAGCAAATTACACATTTACAGAATCTGAAGTAAAGTCAGGTGATTTAAAAGGTAAATCTTTATCTCGTTTACCAAAACATATGGCAAATACTATTTTAGAATGGAAAGCGACAAAGGATTTAGATTTCTGGTCTAGATATAATTTCAGAAGTAAATCTCTTCCTGGAATTTCGAGAGGGAATGCTGCAACAACAACCATTGCAGATTATTCATTAGTTGACTTAGGAGGAATATACAAATTCACAAATAACTTTCAATTTAACCTAGGAGTATATAACATTTTTAATAGACAAGTTTACAATAGTACTGGAGCATCGGAATTCCGCATAGATGGAACAAGATACCAAGTTGGTGCTACATTTAGATTTTAATCTAAGAATTTTTTTTTAAACCTTTCTAAGCTGTTTCTTCGGAAACAGCTTTTTTATTTATTACGAATTATTTTACCAGGTGTATAGCCATAGTACTTTTTAAAAGCAGCAGAAAAGTTTGTTGCATCATTATAACCTAGCATATATGCTACTTCGTTTACATTTAAATCTTGTTTTAAAAGAAGAAGTTTAGCTTTTTCCATTCTCTTTTGTGTTGTATATAAATAAACTGTGTTATTATATAACTCTTTAAATCCTTTTTTTAAATGGTAATCATTTATACCAACTTCCTTTGCTAAATTTAAAATAGAATATGGCGCAGCTAAATTTGTATCAATTAATTCTTTAGCTTCAACAATTTTTTTCTCTAAATTATTAGGGATTCTAGTTACGTTTGTCTTCTTTAAATTACTAAACTGTTCTATTTGTAGAAACATTAATTCATAAATACAATTTTCTATATATAATCTTCTTGCTCCATGAACATGTTGATTTTTTACAATCTCATCTAATAAAACATACATGCGAGGTGTAATTGTAAGATTCTGATTAAACAAAACTGCATTCTTATGTTGTTCTATTGCTTTTAAAAACTTGCGAAATAGTTTGGCATCTAAATACTTTACAAATACATCTGGATACAATGTAATTGTAATTACTTTTTGTCCTTTTCCAGCTTCCCATATACTTCTATAACCATCTTGAGGATTATAAAAAATGTTATGCTGATTGTTTTCAATAGAAATAGGATTTTTTACATCATTTAGATAAAATGTAGATTTTGATGAGACAAAAAACATCATTTCTATAACAGGTTTATTGATTTGAACAAAAAAATCAATTTCTGTTAAAGAATCAATTTCAATTTCGGATACACAAATGTCCGAAAGAGATATAATAAGATTATCATCTTTTACACCATCTGCAAAATTAGTTCGCTTAACTTCACTTACCTCTAAAAATGAAAGTTCATCTGCTGATCCATTTGTTACCGATATTCCTGTTGGAGAAATACTCTCTACTCTTATCTTCATATTTCATCTTTTCATCGAAACTACTCCTTTATTCATCTTTCAGTATACGAATAGAAAAAATAGTTTTGTATTGCAAATTTAATTTATTCTAAATAAAAGAATTAATATTTTATTAATTCTTACACAAAATCGATTTATTTACGCTTTGTCAAGACTATTATATACTTTCCTATTATTATTAATTTTTAGTACAATTTCATTGTTTCTAGGTGCTAAAGACATCTCATTAATTGATATAATAAATAAAGAACCAGCAGAAGTTATGGTATTTGTCGTTAGCAGAATACCAAGAACATTATCTATTATACTATCTGGGATCGGATTAAGTATATCTGGATTAATAATGCAACAAATTACACAAAACAAATTTGTTGCCCCTACAACAGCTGGTACAATAGAAGGAACAAAACTAGGATTATTAATCGGAGTCATCTTAATCCCTTCATCTAGCTTATTAGTTAAATCTGCATTTGCTTTTATTTTCACACTATTAACTACACTTATCTTCTTAAAAATAATAAAGCATATCAAGATTAAAAACATCATTTTCATTCCTTTAATAGGGTTAATGTTTGGTGGAATAATTAATTCTATTTCAACATTTTTTGCAATAAATTTTAATATTGTTCAAAGTATGAATACTTGGATGATGGGAGACTTTTCTTCTGTATTAGAAGGACAATATGAAATGATTTATCTAACAATTCCTCCTCTTATTGCTACATACTTTTACGCTAATAGATTTACTGCTGCAGGAATGGGAGAAGATTTTGCTAAAAATATTGGTCTTAATTACCAAGCTGTAATTACAATTGGAATGATTTTAATTTCTATTACAGTTACCGTAATTACTGTAACTGCTGGTGCAATATCTTTTGTAGGCTTAGTGGTTCCTAATATTATTAGTTTACTATATGGAGATAACACTCAAAAAACCTTACCACTTGTTGCTTTATTTGGAGCTTTACTTTTATTAGTATGTGATACTATTGGAAGAATTATAATCTTTCCATTCGAAATTCCAATTGGATTAACAGCGGGGTGTCTTGGAGGTATAATATTTTTAATCTTATTAATCCGAAAAAGATGACACAACATTCAAAAAAAATACTAGCACTTTGTATTCTTGCATTTCTATCTTTTCTTTTATACTTATTTTTTGGATTAGGTAATAATTGGCAATTCTCATTAGAATTAAGAACAACAAAACTTATTGCCATCTTTATTGTTGCAACTTGTGTTGGTTATTCTTCTGTAAGTTTTCAAACAATTACGAATAATAAAATCCTTACTCCATCTGTAATGGGATTTGAAGCTGTTTACCTATTACTACAAAGTATTCTTGTTTTTATTTTTAGTGATCAAACATTTAAAGTATTAAATAGTTTTCAAAATTTCGGAGTTTCTATTCTGTGTATGATAGGATTTTCTATTCTTATTTACAGTTTAATTTATAAGAAAACGAAAAACAATTTATACTTACTTGTACTAGTTGGTTTGGTATTCGGAATGGTCATGAATTCTTTTAGTTCATTCATTCAATTATTAATAGATCCAAATGACTTTTTTATTCTACAAGGAAAAATGTTTGCTTCTTTTAATAAAATCAATAGAGAGATTTTATGGTATACAATTATCATTATTATACCCACGATTACTTTTGGTTTTAGTCTTAATAAGAAATTAGATATTATTTCTTTAGGAAAAGAAAATGCAATTAGCCTTGGTATTGATTATAATAAAATAGTTCGTTACATATTAATTATAATAGCAATACTTGTAGCATTATCAACTGCATTAATTGGTCCTGTAGGATTTCTTGGACTCTTAACAGCTAATCTATCTTATGTTTTAATGAAAACATATCAACATAAACTATTGCTAGTTGCTAGTTGTTTAATTTCTTTTATTGTCATTGTAATCGGACAATTTGTAATGGAACATTTCTTAAACCTCAAAACACCATTGTCTACAATTATCAATTTTATTGGTGGAATTTATTTTATGGTATTAATTCTAAAATCTAAAAGATTATGATAGAAGTAAAAGATATTTTTAAAAATTTCGGAGAAAAAAATATTTTAAATGGAATTGATTTAAAAATTCCTGAAGGTAAAATTACAGCACTTATAGGTAGTAATGGAGCAGGAAAAAGCACCTTACTTTCAATCATTAGTCGATTATTAAAACAAGACAAAGGTGTTGTTATGGTTAATGAGCAAAATATTGAAAATTATAAAAATAAAATATTAGCTCAAAAATTATCTATTCTAAAGCAGTTTAATAATATAGGTATTAGAATAACTGTAAAAGAACTTGTTTCTTTTGGAAGGTTTCCATATTCCGAAAATAAATTGACTAAAGAAGATCATAAAAAAATTGAAGAAGCTATTCATTTTCTAGACTTAGAGAATATTGCAGATTCCTATTTAGAAGAATTAAGTGGAGGACAAAAGCAAAGAGCTTATTTAGCGATGGTTGTTGCACAAGACACAGAATATATTTTATTAGATGAACCTTTAAACAATCTAGATATGAAACATTCTGTTCAGATGATGAAAATTCTAAGAAAATTGACAGACGAATTGGGTAAAACAATAATAATCGTTTTACATGACATTAATTTTGCTTCGGGATATGCAGACTACATCGTTGCTCTAAAAAATGGTAAAATCAGCTACTTTGATGAAACCAATAATATTATTGATGAAAAAATTCTTTCAGAAATATTCGAGATTCCATTTTGCATCTCAATCACAAACAATAAAAAATTATGTAACTATTATAATATCTATTAAAATGAAAAAAATATCATTATTTATTGCAGTTACGACTGCACTATTATTTGCTTCATGTAAAAATGAACAAAATGGCACTACAAATTCTAATAAAGAAACTGTAACGATTATACATGATCTAGATACAGTTGCAGTACCTATGAATCCACAAAGAATTGTGGTATTAGATTACAGTGAATTAGAAGATCTAGATTATATTGGAGCAAAAGTTGTCGGAATTCCAAAATCTGGTATACCATCTCATTTAAAAAAATATGAAGAAGATTCCTCTATAGAAGATCTTGGAAATGTTGTAGAAATAAACATCGAAAAAATTAATGAACTACAACCAGATTTAATTATTATAGGAGGTCGTCTAAAGGAATCTTACCCTCAACTTTCTAAGATTGCTCCTACAATTTTAACTCACTGGGATTCTAAAGACCATTTAAAAGCTTTAAAGAAAAACTTAGATGATTTAGGTGAAATTTTCAATAAAAAAGAAGAGTTAAACAAAGCTTATAATGAAATTACTACGAAAGCAAATAGAATAAAAGCTGAAGCAGAAAAAAGCGATAAAAAAGCATTAGTAGTTATGCATAATAAAGGAAAAATGAGTGCTTATGGAAGTGGTTCTCGATTTGGATTAATTCATGATGCTTTAGGAGTTAAAGAAGCTGTATCTAATTTAGGAGTCCATCTTCATGGTTCTAGTGTTTCTAATGAATTTGTGATGGAGAAAAACCCTGATATACTTTTTGTTGTTGATAGAAGCGATGCTATTGGTGACAAAGGATTAAACAAGAATGACTTCGAAAATCCTTTAATAAAAAGTACAAACGCTTATAAAAACGGTAAAATAGTTTACTTAAATTCTTCTATTTGGTATTTATCTGGAGGAGGAATAACATCTATCAACATGATGATGGATGAAATTGAAAACGCAATAAAATAATTTTATCTTTCTAAAAGAGTGGTAAATATGTGTTTTAATTTTTAAATTTAATCTTATTTCAACCTATCCTTATATCCATTTTTTTGAAAGAAAATTAGATATCAAAACAATTTTAGGTGTTATAGTCATTATAAGTAACACCTAAATTCTTATTATTTAAATACTATAATTTTATGCCAGCAAAAGGATCAATAGAGGCTACAGTTATAAAAAAAGAATTTATAACTCCTCACTATATTAGAGTTCATCTTACTTCGGATGATATTCAGCAATTTGCAAATACAACAATTGGAGACAATAATAAAATATTAGTTCCACCAGAAGGATTAAATGAAATTCATTTCCCTGAATATGATTATGATAATAATCAATGGATTCATCCACCAAAAGAAGTAGCGCCATCAATTAGAACATATACTCATAAAGGAATTGACTTAGAAAAAAATGAGTTAATTATAGATTTTGTGAATCATGGAGAAAGTGGACCAGCTTCAAAATGGGCAATAAATGCAGAAAAAGGAAGTAAACTAGGTGTAATGATGAGAACAGAACCTACAGAACTTTTTCCAGATGTAGATTGGTATTTATTGGTTGGTGATGCTACTGCAATTCCTGTTATTAGTGCCATTCTAGAAACTTTACCTCAACATGCAAATGGCTACTGTTTTTTAGAAGTTCATGGGAAAGATGATGAACAAATTTTAAAAAATAATTCTAATGTAGAAGTAATTTGGGTACATAATACTACACCAGAAAATGGAAGTGATTTATTTAACACAGTAAAAAATATTGAACTACCTTCTGATAATAAATTTGGTTATGTAGCAGCTGAATTCTCTACCATTAAAGAGATTAGAACATATTTACGTAAAGAGAAATTATGGACCAACAAAGAGCTTTACGCCTATTCTTATTGGAAATCTGGTGTTGCTGAAGATAAATCTCAAGCTGATAGACAAAAAGAAAAGAATTCTTAAAATTAGTTTAATCTAAAAAAAATAAATTTTAATTGTAATATTTTTTGTTACAATTAAAATTTATTCTACATTTGCTTCAACAAATAAGTAATATTTTTTTAATATATTTTGTAACAATTTTAATTACATAAATAATATTTATATTTAATTTATTAAAAATGAAAACATTCATCTCATTCATAACAATTCTACTTACAACAAGTTCATTGTTTGGAGGAACTATTAAAACAAAAACCTATCATCCTGGTTCTGATGCAATTTTCGATGTAGCGTCAACCATAGTTTATGGAAAAAAAGATGCTTACTTAATTGATGTTCAATTTCAAAAACAATATGCTGAAGAATTGGTAAATGAAATTAAGGCTTTAAAAAGGAATTTAAAACTAGTTTATATTTCTCATAGCGATCCTGATTATTATTTTGCAACAGATATTATCAAAAAGAATTTTCCTAATGCAAAAATTGTCTCAACAGCACAAACTGCTTACTTAATAAATGCATCTAAAGATGGAAAATTAGCAGTTTGGTCTCCACAATTAAAAAATGATGCTCCATCAGAAATTATTATTCCCGAAGCTATTACAACTCTTCCAGATTTAGAAGGAAATAAAATAGAAATAAAACAAACATTAGAAGATCCTGCACACAGTTTCCTATGGATTCCATCTATCAAAACTATTTTAGGCGGAATATCAGTTTCAGAAGGTGCACATATTTGGATGGCAGATACACAAACAAAAACAGCATTAAATCAATGGATTCAACAAATTGATAACATGAAAGCACTAAAACCTTCTGTTGTTATTCCTTCTCACTTTTTAAATAAAGATTTTTCACCAAAGATTTTAGATTTTGTAAAAGATTATTTAATAAAATTTAAAGAGGAAAATGAAAAATATGAAACAGCAGATAAAGTTATAACTTCTTTAAAAGAAATTTATCCTAATCTTCCTGGTATCGATAATTTAGAGTTAGGTGCTAAAGTTTACAAAGGTGAAATGAATTGGGATTTAAAAAATCCTTATCCAGCTATTGGACGAAAAATAACTGTAGATTTTGGTGAATTAAAATTCGATTTAGATTTTAAAGATCATCAACACATGAGTTTTATAGGAACTGCTGGTTCTTTAAAAAACATTACAGACAATGTTGAATACACAGCTATTGAAGTTGCAAACAATATTTTTATGGTTTATTGGATAGAACCTAAAATTGGCGCAAGAGTTGTCAATATTCAAGATTATAATAACAATACAATTTATACAAATATAGCTGGAAAAGACAGCTCATTTAATCACTTACAAGGAAAATTACAAATTAAATAATTATTAAATTATGAAAATAGCAATAACAGGAGCAACAGGACAATTAGGACGTCTTACTGTATCAAAATTAAAAGAAAAAACAGCGAAAGAAAATTTAGTAGCATTAGTTCGTACACCAGAAAAAGCTGCTGATTTAGGAATTGAAGCAAGAGAGTTTGATTATTCTAAACCAGAAACTTTAGCAACATCATTACAAGGTATTGATACTTTATTTTTAATTTCTGGTAGTGAAATCGGTCAACGTGAAACTCAACATAAAAATGTTATTAATGCTGCTAAAGAAGCTGGTGTAAAAAGAATCGTTTACACAAGTTTACTATACGCGACAGATTCAGAAATGGCATTAGCAAAAGAGCATGTTGCTACAGAGAAATTATTATCAGAATCTGGCTTATCATATACTATTTTACGTAATGGTTGGTACACAGAAAACTATGCAGGTTCTATTGCAGGAGCTTTACAAGCTGGTGCATTTATTGGTAGTGCTCAAAATGGAAAAATTTCATCTGCAACAAGAGAAGATTTTGCTGAGGCTGCTGCAGTAGTTTTAACAAATGAAGGACATGAAAATAAAATTTATGAATTAGCGGGAGATGATGCTTATACGCTATCTGATTTAGCATCTGAAATTTCTAAACAAACTGGAAAAAACATTCCTTACAATGATCTTACAGAAGAAGAGTATACAAAAGTTTTAGTTTCTGTTGGTTTACCAGAAGGTTTTGCTCAAATTTTAGCTGATAGTGATGCTAAAGCTGCAAAAGGTTCTTTATATTCAGAAGACAAAACGTTATCTAAATTAATTGGTCGTCCAACAACTCCATTAGCGGATGTTGTAAAAGATTTCATTGGATAATAAATAATAAAAAACTATTAACAAAGCCTCTAAAAAATATTTTTTAGAGGCTTTGTTATTTTATTTAATGAGAGAATCCAAAAAATACACTCATGGCAACAACTCCAATAACGATGAGCGTAATCGCTATATAAAGTTTATCTTTTTCTATAACAAAAGAAAAAAGTGATAAAATTAATCTTAGGAATGGCGTAAAGAAGAGTATCAATATTCCTAAATAAATTATCGATCTTCCTTTTAACTGAAATGCATCTTTAACAGTTGTAGAAATAACTTCGAAAATACTTCTATCATTTTCAACGAACTTGCTGTAATCAAGAGTATCATTAGAATGATGAAATAAATAAACTAACCCACCTATAGTTGCAACAACTAAAACAGTTATTACACCGTACTTTAGGACTCCTCCTATTATCTTTTGTAAATCTTTATCTGTAATAATCATCTTAAAAATTTCCTTTTATTCCGTTATAAATCATATTCCCTGCTAAGAAAAATATAATAAAAGCAAAAAATATTCTAAGTTTTTTAGGGTCTGTAGCCATTAATATTCTAGACCCAATCATAGCACCTATTAGTACTCCTATCATAACAGGTAAACAAATTTCTGGCACAATATATCCTTTCTGTATATAGATAACACAACTTGCTAAAGCTGTTACTCCCATCATGAAATTACTTGTTGTTGTTGATACTTTAAAAGGAATTCTCATTATTGTATCCATTGCAATAACCTTAAAAGCTCCAGAGCCAATACCTAACATTCCAGATAGCAAACCTGCCAATCCCATCATGCTAAATCCTCCTATAACATTTTTTGTTCCGTAGGCAATAGAATTTCCTTTATTGTCTGGATATGTAGATGGAAGCTTTAATGTTACAGCAAGACTACTTGATTGCTCAACAACGTGTTCTCCTTTTTTTCTCAAAGAATTAGTTGCAGAAAATATTAAAGCACATCCAAAAAAGACAGCAATAAGTGAACTTGGTACAGAAGTAGATATTAATGCACCACCGACAGCACCTAATGTTGTGGCTATTTCTAAAAACATTCCTAATCTCATATTTGCAATACCTTCTTTTACGTAAGCTGCCGCAGAACCAGAAGATGTTGCTATAACAGAAACCAACGCTGCTCCAATTGCATAATGCAAATCAACTCCTAAAACAATAGATAAAAGAGGAATAACAACAATACCTCCTCCTAGTCCTGATAAAGAGCCTATAATACCAGCTCCAATAGAACCTCCTAAAACAATAAGTATAAATTCTAATACATTCATATTTCTATTCTAATACACACTAATAATTTGCTAAAGTATTTATTTCAAATACCAATTCCTACTACATTGTAATAGTTTAATTCAATTCTAATTTTGGGAATTATCAACATTATAATTTCAAAAAACTAATTCCCTCCTTTTTATTAACTTAAAAAACATATTGTAAAGTGATTTTTTAACATATAATTAAATAGCTCTTTTTTAGTTATTAGTCGATTGTTTCTAGATTTATCATTAGTTTTGTTTGATTAAAGAATTGTTTTATCAAAAAAATAAAGTGTTAAGGGTTTTATTTTTTGATTTACAACATAGATTAACTTATATTTATAATTGAATTTAACCAAACTATTATGGACTCCATTTTAATTACCGGCGGAGCTGGATTCATAGGCTCGCATGTAGTAAGAGAATTTGTCTTAAACTATCCAAATACAAAGATTATTAATCTTGATGCATTAACATATGCAGGAAATTTGGAGAATTTAAAAGATATAGAAAATAATCCAAATTATCAATTTGTAAAAGCAGATATTGTAGATGCAAAGCAAATTTTAGAGGTTTTCGAAGAATTTAAACCAGACGGAGTTATACATTTAGCAGCCGAATCTCACGTAGATCGTTCAATTACAAACCCTTTAGAATTTGTAATGACCAATGTTATTGGTACTGTTAATTTACTAAATGCAGCGAAGCATATCTGGAAAGATAATTTTGAAGGTAAACGTTTCCACCATGTATCTACCGATGAAGTATTTGGTGCTTTAGGTGATGAAGGATTCTTTACAGAAGAAACTTCTTATGATCCTCATTCTCCATATTCAGCTTCTAAAGCATCTTCTGATCATTTTGTAAGAGCTTATCATGATACGTATGGATTACCTATTGTAATGACTAATTGTTCTAATAACTATGGTCCAAATCATTTTCCAGAAAAATTGATTCCATTATGTATCCATAATATTATTAACAATAAACCGCTTCCTATTTATGGAGACGGAAAATACACACGCGATTGGTTATTCGTTATTGACCATGCAAAAGCAATAGATTTAGTTTTTCATGAAGGTAAAAATGGAGCTTCTTATAATGTTGGAGGTTTTAACGAATGGAAAAACATTGATCTTGTAAAAGAACTTTGCAAACAAATGGACGAAAAATTAGGAAGAGAAAAAGGAACTTCTGAACAATTAATCACTTTTGTAAAAGACCGTCCAGGACACGATTTACGTTATGCTATTGATGCGACTAAGATTAACCAAGAATTAGGATGGGAACCATCTGTGACTTTTGAACAAGGCTTATCTAAAACAATTGATTGGTTTTTAGAAAATCAACAATGGTTAGATAACGTAACATCAGGAGATTATCAAAATTATTACGAAACACAATACAATTAATATTTTAGAATAAGTTTTGATCCCTGTCAAGACTTATTCTATTTTTTTAATCAACAAAATATACTATGAAAGGAATTATACTTGCCGGAGGATCAGGAACACGTCTTTATCCTTTGACAATATCTGTAAGTAAACAATTAATGCCAGTTTATGATAAACCGATGATTTATTATCCGTTATCAACACTTCTATTAGCTGGTATTCAAGACATTTTAATTATTACCACTCCTCACGATTCAGAGCCATTTCAACGTTTATTAGGCGATGGTTCTCAAATAGGATGTAACATTACTTATGCTGTACAAGAAAGTCCAGATGGACTTGCACAAGCTTTTATTATTGGTGAAGACTTTATTGGAGACGATTCTGTTGCATTAGTTTTAGGAGATAACATTTTTTATGGTACAGGTTTACAACAATTATTAGAAAGTAAAACAAATATAACTGGCGGATGCGTTTTTGCTTATGAAGTAAGCGATCCAGAACGTTATGGTGTTGTTGATTTTGATGAAAATCAAAAAGCATTATCTATTGAAGAAAAACCAACTGAACCAAAATCTAATTTTGCTGTTCCTGGTTTATATTTTTATGATAATAAAGTAGTAGAAATTGCTAAAAATTTAAAACCATCTCCAAGAGGTGAATTAGAAATAACAGATGTCAACAAAGTTTACTTAGAAAAAGGAGAACTTGAAGTTGGTATTATGGACAGAGGAACTGCATGGTTAGATACAGGAACTTTTGAATCTTTACATGAAGCATCAGAATTTGTTCGTGTTATAGAAAAACGTCAAGGAGTAAGTGTTTCTTGTATAGAAGAAATAGCATACAGAAAAAAGTTCATTAACAAAGAACAATTATTAATTGCTGCTGCTAAATATGGAAAAAGTGGTTACGGTGATTATTTAAAATCTATTGTTTAATTTAATATGGAACAAAACAATCAACCTAACGAAAATTGGACACAAGTAATAGAATCTAAACATAATTTATTTTCTCTAAATTTAAAAGAAGTCTGGAATTACAAAGACTTAGTTTATATGCTTGTAAAACGTGACTTTGTAACTTCTTTTAAACAAACCGTTTTAGGTCCTATTTGGTTTTTCATCAATCCAATATTTACGACGATCATTTACGTTGTTATATTTGGAAATGTTGCAAATTTATCAACAGATGGATCTCCAAAATTTGCTTTTTATTTAGCAGGTGTTACACTATGGAATTATTTTTCTACTTGTTTAATGGGTACATCTTCTGTATTTAAAACAAATGCAACAATTTTTGGAAAAGTATATTTCCCTAGATTAGTTATGCCATTATCTGTAGTTATTTCGAATTTAATGAGATTCGCAGTACAGTTTGTATTATTTATAGCTGTTGTTGTATATTATTATTTTACAGAAGGAAACGTACATCCTAATATATGGATATTAGCAACTCCTTTTCTTATTTTATTAATGGCAGGGTTTGCAATGGGAATGGGAATGATTTTTTCATCAATGACAACTAAGTATCAGGATGTAAGTATGCTTTTAGGCTTTGGTATTTCATTATTTATGTATGCCACTCCTGTCATTATACCAATTTCATCTTTCCCAGAAAAGTTAAAGTTTATAGCAGAATTAAATCCATTAACTGGAATTTTCGAATGCTTTAAGTATGGTTATTTAGGAACAGGAGATTTCTCTGAAGGAATGTTAATTTATTCTACTCTATTTACAATAATTATTGTAGCAATTGGTACGGTAATTTTTACTAAAGTAGAGAAATCTTTTATGGATACTGTTTAACCTAAAACGAACAAAAAATGTCAAAAAATAATATAATACTTGATGTAGAAAATGTTTCAAAACAATATCGATTAGGAGAAGTTGGTACAGGAACTTTACAACATGACTTAAAACGCTGGTGGGCAAATGTTAGAGGAAAAGATGATCCATATTTAAAAATTGGAGAAACCAATGACCGTACACAAAAAGGAGATTCAGACTATGTTTGGGCTTTAAAGGATATTGATTTTAAAATAGAACAAGGTGAAGCTGTTGGAATAATTGGAAGAAATGGAGCTGGAAAATCTACATTACTTAAATTACTTTCACGTGTTACTAAACCAACAACTGGTTCTATAAAATATAAAGGTAGAATTGCATCTTTACTAGAAGTTGGTACAGGTTTTCATCCTGAAATGACTGGTAGAGAAAACATCTATCTTAACGGTGCTATTCTTGGAATGACACGCAAAGAAATTACCCGAAAATTTGATGAAATTGTAGCTTTTGCTGGTGTAGAGCGTTATATAGACACGCCTGTAAAACGATATTCTTCTGGAATGTATGTTCGTTTGGCATTCGCTGTTGCAGCACATTTAGAATCAGAAATTTTAATTGTAGATGAGGTATTAGCTGTTGGTGATGCCGAATTTCAAAAGAAATGTTTGGGTAAAATGAATGATGTTACAAAAGGTGAAGGAAGAACTATTCTTTTTGTTAGTCATAACATGACAGCAGTTAAAGAACTTTGTAACACAGGAATTCTAATGAAAAATGGAACAATTAGTTACCAAGGTGACATGTTGGACACTATTTTAGAATATCAAAAAGATTATGAATTATCAACAAGTTATATCGCTCAGAATTTAGAAAATGCTGTTGGTAATGAAAATATAAAAATTACAGAATTCTCTGTTAAACCAATTCAAGGAGATTTAATTGATATTAACTCTGGTATTAGAGTTAAATTAGAGTTTTACAATAATTTACCTAACATTAATTTAGATGCAACATTTGAATTAAGAAACTTTGAAGAATTAGTAATTTATCATGTTGGAAAATTACTTAGTAAAGAAAATGATTCTAAAAAAGGAATATATTCTATTGAGTTTGATATGCCTTCTGGATTAATTAATGCAGGTAATTACTACTTCAAATTAATGTTTGGAAAAAATCAAACCGAATTACTATTTGGAATTGATAATTTGATAGGTTTTGAAGTTGAAAATGTGAAAGTTGGAGCTAAAACACACATCTACCCTGGTATAATGCGTCCTGAATTTGATTATAACGTTGGATATAAAAATCTTTGATTATGAGTGAAATAAAAATAATCGAACTACCTAAAATTGAAGATCCTAGAGGTAATCTTTCATTTTTTGAATATCCAAATCAATTACCTTTTAAGATAAATAGAACTTATTGGATTTATGATGTTCCAGGAGGAGAGATTAGAGGAAGCCATGCATTTAAAAATCAAAATGAATTAATTATAGCACTATCTGGTTCTTTTGATGTTATTTTACATAATGGCGAAAAAGAAATGAAATTTTCTTTAAATAGATCATATTATGGACTATATGTTCCTAAAATGACTTGGAGAAGAATAGAAAATTTTTCTACTAATTCTTTAGCTTTTATTGCCACAGATTTATCTTATAATGAAGATGAATATATTAGAGATTTTGATGATTTTTTAAACCTAAAAGCTAATCAAAATGACTAAAAATAAAGTTACAGTTTATGATTGTAGTTTACTACAATTAAGAAAACTTAAAAATAGATCGGGAAATATTACTCCTGTAGAAAATTCTGAAGATATACCATTTGATATTAATCGTGTTTTCTATTTATACGATATCCCAGGAGGAGAAAGTAGAGGAGCACATGCTCACAAAGAATGTCATCAGTTTTTAATTGCTGCATCAGGGGCTTTTGAAGTATTATTGGATGATGGTAAAATTAAAAGACAAGTTTTACTTAACTCTCCAAATATAGGATTACATATTCCTCCAGGAATATGGGCCTCAGAAGTTAATTTTTCTTCTGGTTCTATTTGTTTGGTTTTAGCTTCTCATAATTATAATGAGAATGATTATATAAGAGATTACAATGAATATTTAACTTATTATAAAAATGATTAAAATTCATCATTTAGCAGATGTACAAAGTGAAAATATAGGAGAAGATACTTCTATTTGGCAATTTTGTGTTGTACTTAAAAATGCTATCATTGGAAAAAATTGTAATATCAATTGTCAAGTTTTTATTGAAAATGATGTTATAATTGGAGATAATGTAACAATAAAACCAGGTGTACAAATTTGGGATGGAGTTACCTTAGAGGATAATGTCTTCATTGGACCAAATGTTACATTTACAAATGATTTGTTTCCCAAATCTAAACAATATCCAACAAGTTTTGAAAAAACTGTAATAAAAAAAGGGGCTTCAATTGGTGCGAATGCTACAATTTTAGCTGGTATTACAATAGGTGAAAACGTATTAATTGGAGCTGGAAGTGTCGTTACAAAAAATGTTCCCGATGGTGAAATATGGATAGGTAATCCAGCAAAATTTATGAAACCTAATAAATAACCAAGTTAACCTATGATAATAAAACCATTAACATCTCTTAGATTTTTTTTTGCTTTTTTTGTATTTTTAAGTCATCTAAGTTTTTTAGAAAATTCAAAATTTTACTCTTTAATATATAATCAAGTTTTTAAAGAGGGGTTTTTAGGTGTAAGCTTTTTTTTCATTTTAAGTGGTTTTGTTCTTTCATTAAACTACAATACTATTACTAAATCTTATATTAGGAAATTTTATTTATATAGGTTAGCAAGAATTTATCCAGTCTATTTATTAACCTTATTACTTTCAATTTTTATTGTTAAGGGTTCAGTATATAAGTTTATAATACAGATTTTTAGTATTCAAAGTTTTTTTCCAAATCAAGAAATTTATTTTTCTTACAACGCCCCTTCATGGAGTATATCAGATGAATTTTTCTTCTATTTACTATTTCCTTTTATAATTTCATTTTTTAGAAAAATAAGTTTTACTTTAAAAACCATTGTTACTATAATACTATGTGTAACAGTAATAAGTATAACAACTTATACTCCAATTGAAAAACAACATTATTATATTTACATATTCCCTTTAATGCGAATTGTTGATTTTATAATCGGTATTTACTTATTTTATTTGTGTGATTTAATTAAATCAAAAAATTATATAAAAAAAAATAGTATAATAATTGAGTTTTCTGCATTAATTATTTTTACACTGTTTTTCTACTTCCATGAAGAAATTCATCTATCATATAGATATTCAAGTTATTACTGGATACCTATGTCACTTATTATATTAAGTGTATCCTCTCAATATTATATAAAAGACTATAAACCAATATTAATTAACAAATTATTATCTCATAAGGTATTTGTATATTTAGGGGAAATAAGTTTTTGTTTTTATATGATTCATTATTTGGTTATTTTATTTATCAGTAAGTATTTAATGATATCTAATAACACTATTTTAATTTTTTTAATATTAACAACATCTCTATTTATAAGTTTCATATCTTATAAGTTTATTGAAAAACCAATGAATAAAATTTTTAAAAAAATAATCTAAAAATGATAAAATTCCTAGACCTACAAAAAATAAATCTACTCCATCAACAAGCAATTGAAAATAAATTATTAGACGTTTTTCGTTCTGGTTGGTACTTACTTGGTAGCGAAGTTAAATCTTTTGAAGAAAATTTAGCTCAATACATTGGTACAAATTATGCCATTGGTGTTGCCAATGGTTTAGACGCTTTACGTCTAATATATAGAGCATACATAGAATTAGGAATTATGCAAATTGGTGACGAAGTTATTGTTCCAGCCAACACATATATTGCATCTATTCTTGCATTATCTGATAATGGTTTAATCCCCGTTTTGGTTGAACCAAATGATGATAATTTCAATATAGATATTTCAAAAATTGAAGAAGCAATCACTCCTAGAACTAAAAGTATTTTAATTGTTCATTTACAAGGTCGTGTAGTTTTTAATAATGAATTAAAAAATATTGCAGAAAAATATAATTTAAAAATTGTCGAAGACAATGCTCAAGCAATCGGGGCAAGTTGGAACAATATAAAAACAGGAAATTTAGGTGACGCTGCTGGATTTAGTTTTTATCCAGGCAAAAACTTAGGCGCATTAGGAGATGGTGGAGCTGTAACAACAAATGATGAAAAATTAGCTTTAGCTATTCGCGCTATTGCGAATTACGGATCCAATCAGAAATATATTAACATTTATAAAGGTTTAAATTCTCGTTTAGATGAAATACAAGCTGCTGTTTTAGATGTAAAACTTCCTTTTATTGATGATGAAAATGAAAAAAGAAGACAAATAGCGAATCGTTACAATAACGAAATCAATAATCCTAAGATAAAATTACCAGAAATTCCTACTGATAGTAATGAGCATGTATGGCATGTATATGTTATTAGAATTGAAGATAGAGATGATTTACAGAATTATTTAACTGAAAATAATATTCAAACGATTATTCATTACCCTATTCCACCTCATCAACAAGAAGCGTATCAAGAATTAAACAATTTATCATTTCCTATTACAGAGAAGATGCATAAAGAAGTTTTAAGTATACCTATTAGTCCAGTAATGACAGCTGAAGAAGTGAATACTATTATTGACGTTATAAATAAATTTTAATTTTTCATGTCTATTATTTTACAAAATAATAAATACTTTAAGAAAAGTCTAGAAATAGTTAAAACACTTTATAACAAAAAGCTATACGAAGACTGCATTAATAAAATAGAAAAAAGTTCAGAATTTGCTTGGTTTAATTTTTCTGGCTATTATAGAAGTAATTATTTAGAAAACGTTCTTAACAGAATAGGAAGTGAGATAATTTATTCAAAAGATGAAATCATTTCAAAAAATAAAAATCAAGATTTTGAAATTCTACATATTTCTTCAGAATTAAGCTCAACAGGAGGGCATTCTAAATTATTATTTAATTGGATAGATAATGATACTGATAGTAAACATACAATTGTTTCTACTCGACAAACTCTTAATGACTTAAATAATGTTATAATAAGTAATATAAAAAATGTAGAATCAGTCAACTTATTTTCTGTTTATTCAGATTCTAAAATAGAAACAGCTAAAGAATTAAATCAATTACTTTTCAAAGGATATGACTTAATTATATTACACACACATCCCGATGATGTAATAATTAATTTAGTATTATCTAATCCTAATCTCGAAATACCTGTTTATATGGTAAATCATGCAGATCATGTTTTTTGGCTAGGCGCATCAATAACAGATGTTCTTTTACAAATTAGAGAGAGTAATATTAAAGTTGATATAATTAGAAGACAAATTTCTCAACAATTCTTTTTGCCTATTCCTATAGAAAACCAAGAAATAAAAAATGTTGATAGAGGTTCGGAAATTATAAATATACTCTCAACTGGAACTTATTATAAATATTTACCAAATGAAGAATATAATTTTCTTGAAGAAATGTTTAAAATAGCTTCAAAATATGATAATGTAAAAATTAATATCGTAGGTATTTCTTCTGATTCAGATTATGCTTTAAAGTATAATCATGAGCGAATTATTTATCATGGTTTTCTTTCTCATGAAGTGCTTAATGAAATTGAAAATAAATCTGACATTTATATAGAAGGCTTTCCTATGCCATCATTTACAGCTTTATTAAAACCTGCATTAAAGAAAATACCATTCCAATTACATTATAATGCATCTGAAGTTTTTAGTTTATTTATGAACTCTGAAAATGATTATATCATTTATCCGAAAAATATTGAAGATTGGAGAAGTAGTATTTATCAACTTATTGAAGACGAATCTTACAGAAGTAATGTTACAGAAAAGCAGTATAGGTATGTAAAAGATAGATACGAATTAATTCATTGGAAAAATAAAATACACCAACTTTATTTAAATTCTAAAAATTTATCACATCGAATAAATGAATTTAACAATGATGTATTCTTAGATAGAAGAAATGAAGAAATAGTTTCTATTTTAGATCATGGTGGGCTACAAATAAAACATTTTGATTTTACTGAAAATTTAAATTTTATAAATAAATTAAAAGTTGCTTTTTATAGTTTAAATAAAAACAGAAATATAGATTACACACCAGGTATTAAATTCTATTTATTAAAAAAATAAACCGTAATAACCATAAACCTATTAAAAATGGCAGAAAGATCCGAAAATAACTTTGACTTTTTAAGATTAGTCTTTTCGAGTGCTGTTATACTATCTCATTCTTTTCCTTTAACAGGTAAAGATGAATTTTTTGCTTCAATAACCAATGGTCAATTAGGTTTCGGAAGTTTATCTGTTGATATATTTTTTATTTTAAGTGGTTATCTAATTTTTACAAGTTTAAAATATAGTAAAACCATAAAAAATTATATCTGGAAAAGAGTATTAAGACTATATCCTGCATTAATTATACTAATGTTAATCTCTTTGATTATACTACCTTTCTTTTATAAAGGTAATAGTATATTCTCTGAAAAAGAATATTGGACATATTTACCTAATAATTTGTCCCTATACAAAGTCCAATATTTTATCAATGGTATTTTTGAATCAAATCCATACCCTAAAGCTATTAACGGAAGTTTATGGTCTTTAAGCTATGAATTTACGATGTATATTGTACTTGTATTATTATTTCCGTTTAAAAAAAGTAAGTATATATTTCACATAGTTTTGTTATGTTTTATAGCTTCTTATTCTTTATATATTTTTAAACCAAATTTTCTATCAAAGCTATTTAATTATATATACCTCGACACAAAAGAACTATATAGATTATCTACTTATTTCCTAGCTGGAAGTTTGTTATATTTTGTAAAATTTGAAAAATTTAATAATCTATATACAAGAATAAGCCTTTTAATATTATTATTTTTATCTCTGTATTTTACTCAATTTAAAGTAGTAGCTCCATTAACACTACCAGTATTAATCTTATTAGTTGGTACATTAAAAACTAAATACATTAGCAGTATTGGAGAAAAATTTGGTGATATTTCTTATGGAGTATACATATATGGATTTCTAGTACAACAAATATTGATGAATTATTTAAATTTGAATGTTTTAGAGTTAACTATTTATAGTATTATAATTACTTACTTTTTAGCTTATTTATCATGGCATTATGTTGAGAAACCGATGCAGAAATATAAAAACTTAGTTTAATGAACAAACTTGCCATTGTTGTACCATATTACAAGATAGATTTCTTTGAAGAAACATTGCTATCTATCTATCAACAAACTGATAAACGTTTTACATTATATATAGGTAATGATCTTAGCCCGAACAATCCTTTACAACTTATTGACAAATATTTTGATAAGACAAATTATCAATACTTCGATTATAAAGAAAATTTAGGCGGAAAAAATCTTGCTTCTCAATGGGAAAGGATTCTTGAAAATGTGACAGAAGAATGGTTTCAAATTTTGGGTGATGATGATATGATTGCTGATAATTTTGTTGAAGAGTTTTATAAAAACATTGAACAAATAGAAAATCAAAAAATTAGTATTGTAAAAATATCTCAATGTTTAATTGATGAAAACTCTATTCAGAATACTACATTTTCATCTTATCAAAAAATAATTTCAACAAAGACTTTTTTAGAAGGAAAATTTTTACTTTCCGAAAGATCTAGCTTATCAGAACATATTTTTAAATTATCTGAATATAAAGAATATCGTTTTAAAAAATACCCTCTAGCATGGCATTCAGATGATATGGCAGTGGTACAATTATCTATTCCTCATGGAATCTATTTTATAAATTCTACTCATGTTTTAGTTAGATTTTCTGAAAAAAGTATATCTGGAGATGTTAGTAATGATAAAAATAATAACTTAAAAGAAGAAGCAAGTTATTATTTCTTTGAAGATCTTTTAAATAAATATCATAAGTATATAGCCAAAGAAAATGTTGAAAACATTTTAAAAGAGCAAATTTTCCGTGCATGGAAGCTTAAAAAGAAAAGTAGTCTGAATTTATTTTCAATATATTTATACATCAATCAACCTATAAAAATATTAACCATCCCGTATAAAAAATACATACTAAACAAAAACGCCATAAAACAATGAAAAATGCACCATTAGTTTCAATAATTGTTCCTTGTTATAATCAATCAGAATATTTGGACGAATGTTTACAATCAGTTTTAGATCAAACTTATCAAAATTGGGAATGTATAATTATAAACGATGGATCACAGGATGATACTGAAAAAATTGCACAAACTTGGGTAGATAAAGATCATAGGTTTAAATATCTTTTTCAAGAAAATTCAGGAGTTGCTAATGCTCGTAATTATGCAATTGAAAATTCTTCTGGAGATTGGATTTTACCGCTAGATGGCGATGATAAAATAAGCTTAACCTATTTAGAAAAAGCGTCTGAACATTTTAAACAAGACATTAAACTAATTTATGGAAAAGCTGAATTATTTGATTATGAAAATGGACCTTTTGTATTAAGAGAATATAGTTTTGATAATATTTTAGCTAGTAACATAATATATGTTTCTGCCTTTTATAAAAGAGCAGATTATGATAAAGGCGTAAAATATGATAGCTATTTAAAAAAAGGATTAGAGGATTGGGATTTCTGGATATCACTACTAGAAAAAAATGATAAAGTTATTTATATTCAAGACACTGTTTTTTATTATAGAATAAAAAAGGATTCTAGAAATGTTGAAATTCACAATAATTCAATTTTAAAAAATGAATATGAAAACTATATCTTAAATAAACATAAAGAAAAATATTTAAAAGAGTTTGGAACTTATTTTGAATTATTAGAAAAATTACAAAAAACAAAGTCGCTTAATAAGAATTTTGAAAAATTTTTTATTAGCAAAAGATTTAAGATAATGAGTTTTTTTACTTCATTTTTTGATAAATTTAAAAAATAAATACTAATCAAAATAAAACCTAAAAACCTATGAATGTTTATGCTATAATTGTCATCTATAATGGGATGCATAGAGATTGGATACAAAAATGCTTCTCCTCTTTAAGAAATTCAGAACATCCTCTACAAGTAATTGCTATAGATAACAATTCCAAAGACGAAAGTGTTAAGTATATAGAACAAAACTTTCCTGAAATAGAGCTTATAAAATCTGATAAAAATTTAGGTTTTGGAGGAGCCAATAATCTTGGAATTAAACTAGCTTTAGAAAAAAATGCAGATGCTGTTTTTCTACTTAATCAAGATGCTTGGATAGAACCCAAAACAATCTCAGAATTAGTTAGAATATCTCAGAATAATGAAGATTTCGGTATCATAAGTCCCTTACAACTTGACGGAACAGGAGAAAGATTAGAAAATGGTTTTTCTTATTCTATAAGTAGTAAGTTCAATAAAGATTTTTTCTCTGATTTTGTTTTAAAGAAACAAACTAAAGAGCTTTATGAAACGATAGAATCTTATGCTGCTTCTTGGTTTATAACAAAAAAATGTCTTAAAATAGTTGGAGGTTTTAATCCTTCTTTTTTTCATTATGGTGAAGATGATAATTATTGTCGACGTGTTACTTTTAAAAATTTAAAGATTGGTGTTACTCCAAATACTTTTATTTGTCATGATACTTATGAAAAACCCAAGAGTAACTTCTTTAATTATTTTGAAATTGAAAAAAGACAATTAACTACTTTTCATTCTGAACCAAACAAAATTATAGGATGAATATATCTTTTTGAAATAATACATAAATTCTAATACACTAATAATAAGTTACTTATTTTAAGTAACTTATTCTATAATTTTTAATAAATATCTTGTTTTTAGAAAATTTTGTTATATTAACATTATCGATATTTATTGAACACTTTATTTTTATTAGAAAGGCTCATAATGATATTCAGAATTAATCAAAATTGTAGTTATTCAAACTACCTCATTCTAAAAAAAACAAATTCTTATTTAGATTGAAAATAAAAATGTTAAATTTTGTGTTATTATTTGATTTTAAATTTGGCAAAATTAATTATAAAATCTTTAATTTTCTTTCTATAAATTATGAACCAATATATAAAAGGATAGCTTTTTGAATTATAAAAATTGCAAAGACAAAACACATTAACACAACATCATATATATGACATAATGTC
Organism: Chishuiella changwenlii; assembly: GCF_900142565.1. Taxonomy (GTDB): domain Bacteria; phylum Bacteroidota; class Bacteroidia; order Flavobacteriales; family Weeksellaceae; genus Empedobacter; species Empedobacter changwenlii. Next base: position 133,299 of record NZ_FRBH01000002.1, on the reverse strand, counting down.
GTTTAATAAATTCAAAAGAAAACTTAAAATAGATAGATAAAACATTTTTTTATTTCTTGAATCAATTTTATTAGAGAATATTCTAAATCTAATAAAAATACATTTAGCCATTCTAAAAAAAATTACTTAAATCTTCTATTGTTGTACAAAATTAAACACAAATCCCTACCTGATTTCTAGGATAAAAAGATTAAAATCTATATTTTTGCTTGATTTTAAATTTGTTAAGATAATACTATAACATTCTTAGCTTTTTTTTATTCTCAATTATTATAAAAAATAATTCAGAATAAAATGAAACCTATTTCTAAAAATGAAGATGTATTATTAGAATAATCAAGTATTTTTTTTAATGAATCAGTATAAAAAAATAGTCTTTTTGTGTGAAGGCGATCCACGTGACAAAACTTCTTGGTCTGGTACAATGTATATGATGTACTCTAGTTTAATAAAATTAGGACACGATGTAGAATGGCTACCAGCAACACAGTATTCTCATTCTGAAATTAATTTTATTGAAAAGATAGCCTCTGTTCATGAAAAAGTATTAAATAGAACGTTTAATCGTTATCAAAATTTAACAAAAGCATTCATTGCATCAAAAAGAACAAAACAAAAACTAGAGAATTTAAAGTTTGACTTACTTTTTGTTTCTAATGCAATAAATGATATCGCCTTTTTAAATATTAAGCAACCTATTATTTATGTAAATGACACTTTATATGATCAACATATAAACTATTACCCAGCTTATCAAGGATTAGGGTGGTATTCTAAAAAAATATTACGTTTCATAGAGCATAAAGCTTTACGTAAATGTAAAGCTGTTTTATTACCATCTGAATGGTCTATTGAAAGAGCAAAATCATTCTATAAATTATCAAAAAACAAAGTTCATTTATTACGTTTTGGAGCTAATATAGATGTTCCTATTAAAGAAGATTTTCAACCAAAAGAATTAACTAATCCAATAACATTTCTTTTTCTTGGTGTAGAATGGAAACGAAAAAGAGGTTACCTAGCATTAGAAACAATAGAATTATTAGCTAAAAAAGGTTATAATGTCGAATTAAAAGTTGTAGGCTGTATACCTCCAGTAAAATCTGATTTGTTAAATGTTATTCCTTTTTTAAATAAAAATAATCCAAAAGAATATCAACAATTAAAAAATATATTAAATTCATCTCATTTTCTTTTTGTTCCAACAGAAGCTGAATGTTATGGAATTGTATTTTCTGAAGCTTCAGCCTATGGGCTACCAAGTATTTCGACAGCTACAGGAGGAGTTAGATCTGTTGTAAAAGATAATGTTAATGGATTTGCTTTACCATTAAAAGCTACACCAGAAGATTATGTAAACAGTATAGAACCTTTTTTAGTTGATAAAGAAAAGTTTAAAAATTTAAGTATAAATAGTCGAAAAAGATATGAAGAAGCCTTAAATTGGAATGTTTGGAGAAGTAAATTAAAAACTATATTAGATTCCATCAATTAAACCTATAACCTATGACACAAAATCAACCTTTAGTAACGATCATAATTCCATCTTATAATTGCAACAGTACAATAGTAGAAGCCTTAAATAGTATAAAAAATCAAACTTATAAAAATCTTGAAGTTATTATTATTGATGATTATTCCACAGATAATAGTTTAGAGATTATTAACAACTATAAACATTCACACACTGAACTTAATATTAAAGTTTTTACTAAAAATGAAAATAAAGGTCCTGCGCATTCTAGAAATATAGGTATAAAAGAAGCTAGTGGAAATTATATAGCATTATTAGATAGTGATGATTATTTTGAAACAAATAAAATTGAAGAACAGCTAGCTTATCTAGAAAAAAATTTAGACATGTTTGGTTGTGGTACATTTATGAAATGTTTTGGATTACAACATAATATTGTAGAAGCAGAAACTGATCTTTCATTAATTAAAGATACTCTTTTAATAGGAATGCCATATTTACATGCAACCTTTATGTTTAGAAGAGACTTTATAATAAAAAACAATTTATTTTATAATGAAGATTACAGAACTGCCGAAGATTACGAATGGTCATTACGTTTTATAGATGCAAGTGCTAAGATTAACAATCTTCCTCTTGTATTACATAACTATAGAATTACTGGTAAACAAGAATCATTTAGTCTTGATAGCGAAGGAAAACAAATTATAAACATTAAACAGCAAGTTGCCTCTCATAAAATACAATATAGTATCTGGAATCGTTTTATCGGAAAAGAAAATGATTTATACGAACAAGAATTTGTAAATATTTTTTTAAGACATTCTTCATTAAAAAACTCAACTGAACTTAAAAATTTTATTGATTGGACTGATAAAATCATAATATACAATAATGATTCAAAATACTTTACTGAAAAATTTATAAAGCGAAATAGTAACGAAATAATAGTAAATTACTTCTTAAGTAAAAGTAAGTTTGACATCAATTTATTACTATTATATTTTAAATACAGCAAGTATGTAAAAATACCTTCATCTTCAGAAAAAATAAAATTTATTGTAAAATGCTTAACAAATCATCAATACTAACTTAAAGTATATTTTTTAAGAAATTAATATTGGAGTTTTATTTATACTGTCAAACGGATGTGGATACAAACCAAAATCGTTTCTCAATACAATTTCATTATTATAATTGTATATATAATTATTGTTATTTTCCAATAACAACTGTCTTTTCAAAGTTAATAAATTAGAAAATGTGCTTCTAGAAATTCCAACATATATATCCGAATTAGCTATAATCTCAAAATTAATAGCAGCATTAATTTCATACTCTAGCGTACTATCATAAAAATAATTCGACTTTATTCCTTCATCTGAAAGTAAATGTTCTATTTCAGTATGTTTTTCACCAGCCGTAAAAAAAACTTCGTTAAAATCTTTAAATTTCACACGTAACATTTTTATTATATCATTGGAGTCTGAAAAAGGAATTTCATTTCTATAATTAAAGTCATGATGCTTAACATGATTCTGCCAATCACTTTCTACTCTAAACTGAACTACTATCTTATTATTTAACTGATTATCTAATATATCTTGTAAGTTTTTATTCAATCTTAATGACTTTAATACAAAGACCATTGGAGAGTTTAGAAAAATTTTATTACTCTCTCTTGATACAGATAATAGTTTTTCTGAATGCTCCCACAAATCTAATTGAGTTCTAATAATTTTTTTTTCATTTATCTGATCATCTGATTTTACAATTAAATCTTTAACTCCTGTAATTTTTTCTATACTTTCATTAAAGTATTCAAGATCATAAATATCGGAAAACATTTTTTTTTCAATCCATCCAAATTCAGGATCTATAATTTTATAATTTTTTTTAATTGCAATATCACATGCACTCATCAAACAATATAATTTATTACATAGTCCTCCAATTAATCTTGCCTGTATAAGGTTTCTATTTTCTATAATATCAATTATTGGCAACAATTTATTTTTTATCTGCGATCTATTCATTTTTTTTTATTATAAATAATATTTAAAATTTCTATTTTTTTACCTTATAAAGTTTGTCATTTTACAAAAAAAGAAATTTACCTGTGACTAGTATTAACGTTCATACCTCCAAATAAAAAATGGAGCTCCAATAAAAGTTGGCAAGTGTAACAAGAAATTTTTCTTTTTTTGTGTAATTGAAAATCTATTTGATAAAGAATCTACTAAATTAAGAAAAGGATATTTTTTTAATCTTTTATAATTTTGATAGAAATAAGCTTTATCATTAGGTAAAGACGTCCATTGCATCATTAAAAGCATTTCTTTAAAGGTAAGTATATGAGCTTTTATTTGTTGCTTTTTCTTTTCATTTTTTTCTAGTTTAAATTGCTCACTAAACTTATTTAAAATGAAAAACATATCTTCAAAATTTTTCTTAGTCTTAGAAGATATGATAGAATTACCTCTTAATAAGTAATAATATGTATGCTCATTCACAAAACTAACTCGCTCCGCATACTGTGCCCATAAAAAACTCCATAACTCATCCTCTGCTAAAAGTTTAGGTTCAAATGATAAATTATATTTTTCTAAAAACAATTTCTTATATAATTTATTTGGTGCTATTACCGGCCATTGATACTCCATAAATGCATCGAAAACCTCATTTTGAGAAGATAAAAATTGTTTGGTATTTCTTAGAGGAAAAATTACTTTTTCAATCTTTTCTTTTTCTAAATAACATATTGTACTTCCTATTACAACGTCTGAATTATATTCTAATGCAGAGTTTAATAATAACTCTATACAATTACTACTAATCCAGTCATCACTATCTAAATAATAAATATAATCTCCTTTTGCATGTTTTGTTCCTGTATTTCTAGATTCTGATAAACCTTTATTAACTTCATGACGAACAATAGAAGTTGAAAAATAAGGTTTCTTATTCTCTAAATAATTATTTATAACTTGTACAGAATCGTCCGGAGAACAATCATCAACTAAAATAACTTCAATATTTTGATAAGTTTGTTCATAAACACTTTCTAAACATTTTATAATAAATGCTTCTACATTGTAAACAGGAATAACTATTGAGGTTAGGTTCATAATTTTTATTAAATAAAACGAATATAATAAATAAAACAGCTATTTTTACAACAATCAACCTTAAAAGATAAACGAAAATAAAGTATCTATTGTTTTTCTTATAAATAACTTAGGAAAACACTTTAAATAAAATCGGTAAAAAAAATATAGCTTTAAAGAAAAAACACAATTCTTTAGAATATAGATTATTTTTACATTGAAGTATTTTATTTCATATTTTAGATGCTGTTTTTCATAATAAAACCAACGTATAATTAATTTTTCCCTATGAACAACCAACCTATCATTTCTGTTATTTTATCTGCTTATAATGCTGAAAAATTTATCGAAAAATGTATTAAATCTGTATTAAATCAAACATTTAAAAATTTCGAATTTTTAATTATTGATGATTGTTCTACAGACAACACTCTAAAAATAATAAAAGAAAGTGCTGAAACAGATGAACGAATTACTGTTATTAATAATACAGTAAATGAATTTGTAATAGAGTCTAGAAATAAAGGTATACTTAAAGCAAAAGGAAAATATATCGCAATAATTGATGCAGATGATATTTGGTTTGAAAATAAGTTAGAAAAACAATTAGTTGATATAGAAAGTGACGAAAGCATTTTTTTACTTAGCGCAAATGCATATGAAATTGACGAAAATGATAATATAATTGGAAAAGTTATACGACCTAATCATATTGAAGAATCAAACCGAATGATTCTTAAAGAGAATCCTTTTTGCCATCCATCTATTCTATTTAGAAATGAAGGTCATTTATATCGACCAAAAATGTTTTACACAGAAGAATACGATTTATATTTACGATTATTTTCTGATGGAAAAAAGATGATTCATAGAAAAGATTTTCTATTCAACTATAGAATTTTAAAAACTTCTTTATCTAGAAATAATAAAGCTGTAATACAAGAATTATTTAAACTTAAAGCAATTTCTTTTTACCACGAAAGAGTCGAAAAAGGTTATGATAGTTATGATAGCTTTAACCCAGATAATTATCTTAAAATATTTGATTTAAATTATAATTCTTCAATAAATGACCTGAATTTAGCCATGAAACTGGCATTTACTTCTGGTCTAAAAGAAGATTTTTTATTATTGTTTAAAAAAGTAAAAAAATATTATAGTATAAAATCGTTTTTTATTTTTTGGATTATCTCAAAAAACTTTAACTTGTCATATAAAATTTATTCAAAAAAATAGACCAACTAACAATGAATTATTTTAAGTTTTCTGAACAAGAAAAAAATAATCTCTCAACAATATCTCAATTCAACAATCATTGTTTTAAAATAAGAGGTAATCATACTGCATATGATCAATACCGTTTTATAGATAACCCATTTTCCGACAAAAGTTATGATTTTTTATACGGTGTAGAAAAAGATGATAAGTACATAGCCCAAATGTTAACAACTCCTGGAGCATTGACATTTAACGAAAATATTATTCCTGCATTTTGGGGACAAGATTATATCGTTTTAGAAGAATATAGAGGAGGAGGAATTGGAAAAGGTCTTTCTGACTTCTATTTAAAAAAAGACTATTATATTGCTGTTGGTTTTTCAGAAAAATCTGCAATTATCCATCAAAAAATGGGGGCTAAAAAAATTGGATATTTAGATTTTTATGAAAAATGGGGAAGTAATTTTTCTAAATTAAAATTCATCTTTCAGAGAGGTCTAAAAATAAAAGCGAAATCAACAGATTTATATACCTTACCTAAATCTATTGGAGAATTTGAGTTAGTTGAAAGTGTTGAACAAATACAATTACCCAATCTTAATTGGAATAAAAATACGATAGAAACTATACGAAATAAGGAATTTTTAAAATGGCGTTTTTTTTACAGAAAAAACCGTTATTTCCTTTATCAATCAAAGTCAACAAATAAATCAGAAAACAACATCTATTTTGTTGTTAAACCTTATTTTTATAAAGGTGTAAATTGGCTTAGAGTTATTGATTATCGTTATAAAATAGACAAAAAAAATCAATTTGAATTACTGTTAAATGCCATAGAAAAATTAAGAAATGAACTTAATTTATATGGTATTTTGATTTCATCTTCATTAGAAAAATCAAATCAAATATTGGAAAAGAATAATTTTAAAATAACAAATCATGAAGTTGTTTTATCTACTTACCCTTTTCAATATAATGAAACAAATAATACCAATAATTTTTTTATGATTAGTTTTGCTGACAGTGATATGGATATGCATAGTAATCAGGGAAAATTTAATTATGAATAAATATCTAAAAACTACTCTCATGCCTAAGATTATTAATTTTCATGATATATACGATCCGCAATGGTTTCGTGACACAATAGAAGTTATTTTAGAATCTTATGAAATTGTGCCTTTTTCTATAATAAAGGATTTTTACAATGGTAAAAAAATAAACCCTAAAGCTGTACACCTAACAATTGATGACGGAAATATTTCTACATACACTATTATTTATCCTATTTTAAAAGAACTTGGATTAACAGCATCTATTTTTGTTTCTCCAAAAATTATAAAAGATCAGACTAATTTTTGGTATGCAGAATGTGGCGATTATGAAACAGAACAATTAAAAGAATGTATAGCAGAAGTCTTAGAAATTTCGAAAGAGAAATTAGCTAACTTTTATCCAATTTCTGTAATGAAAACATTGTCTTTAGCTACAAATTGGGAAATTATAAAAACATACCAAAATAAATTCAATATCCCTACAAAAAGTTGCCAATATATAACTGTTGAACAATTGTTAGAATTAGAACATTCTGGTATTTTTACAATTGGTGCTCACACCATGAATCATCCTATTTTAGCGAATGAATCTAACATAATTTCCGAAAAAGAAATTAAAGATTCTATTACTGAATTAAGTGAATTATTGGGTAGAAATGTTGAATCTTTTGCATATCCTAATGGAAGTAAAGGTTTAGATTTTGGAAAAAGAGAAATTGATATTTTAAAACAATGCAATATTAATTATGCTTTTTCTTTCGAGTTTAAAAACCTCAATTTATCTGATAATTTATTAACTGTTCCTCGTTATGGTTTATACCATGGTGATAAAAATTTTATTCGTAAAAAATTAAAATTTGGAGCTATTTGGGAACCATTTAAAAAAGTTGTTTTCAATAATGAAGACAAGCATAGAAAATTAATTAAGAAATCATTATCTGTTTAATTTTATGGATATTATTATTAAATCTTTCAATCGTCCCTATTATTTAGACAGATGTTTAGATTCTATTTATAAACATGTCAAAGGGAATTTTACTGTTACTGTTTTAGATGACGGTACTCCAGAAAAATTTTTAAATAAAATTAAAATTAAGTATCCTGAGATAAAAGTTATTCTTTCAGAAAATTATGATATAAAGTCAAAAAAGCTAGAGAATAGTCAAGATATTGATGGATTTAATATTCCTACAAATCTTTGGATAAATGCAGTTAAAAATGCGAAAGATTATGTTCTTGTAACAGAAGACGATGTTTGGTTTGTAAATGATATTAATGTAGACGAGATAATTCGTCAAATGAAGGCTGATTCAATACAACTTGTAAAATTAGGATGGCTTGGCAAAAAGTCTAATTCGTCTGTAGATGAAGTTAATTTATCAAAAGAAATTGTATCAACTTATCCTAAAAATCTCTTTACAAGTTCTGAATTAATTATGGATTTATTCTTCTATAATAAATTTAAATTCTATACAATTCTATATAAACTAGGTCTTGTAAATAATCATACGGTTGATAAATATTGGGTTCTTAACTCTATTTTAATGGGACTTTATCATAAAGATTATTGGTTACACATTTGGAAAGATGCGAAAGGAAAAGTAGATGAACTTCAACAATTACGCAATGCTTCAGTATGGTTTAATCAATACAAAAAAAATACAAAAATAATTGCTAGAACAGAAGCTGAAGTGTTAAAAACTACATTCAGTTCTTCTGCTACAAATTCTTATCATAAATACGGAATAAGTATTGATATGAACACTGTTAATCGTATTCTTAACAATGCATGGTTAGATGATAAATTGAATGTAACAGAAAATTTTCCTAACGATTTTTCTGATGACTATATTGCTTCTTTCATACAAGAAGATGTTGATATTGATAGCTGGAAAAAATGGGTTGAAAAGTTTAAAAATCAATATAGAAATGTTGGAGCTAAAGTTGATTAATTAAAATGAGAAAAAAGAAAATCCTTTTCAGAAATCGCTCATTAGAAGTTGGCGGGTCAGAAAAAATATTATTAAATATTCTTCAAAACTTAGATCGAAATAAATTTGATATCACATTAGTTTTAAATTTTAAAGAAGGAGAATTTATCAATCAATTACCTCCCGATGTAAAAGTAAAAAGTATAACAAACGGTATAGATTTTCTAAATAAAAACTCTTTTTTATCTAAATTAAATCGAGCTATAAAAAGACTACAATATTTTTTATTTCAAACATATCCAATTGCTTTTTATAAAAAACATCAATTAATGGATATTGAAACCGAAATTGCCTTTTCTCACTACATGATTCCGACTGTTTTAAATAGCCCAATTAAGGCAAGTAAAAAGATTTTTTGGTTTCATGGCGATTTACTCGAATTTTCTTTAACAGATGATGAGAAATATAAATTGGTTCAGAGTTTATTAAAATTCGACCAAGGTGTTTTTGTTTCTGAGCATTCTAAGAAAAATATCGAAAATAATTATAAAATTAAACTGTCTAACTCTACTGTTATTTATAACCCGATAAATACAATGGAAATAAAAGATAAATCAAACGAAGAAATGAATGAAACTATTTCTTTCTTTGATTTTATATCTATCGGGAGATTTGGTAAAGCAAAAGGTTTTGATGATTTAGTTAATGCTCATTATCAGTTAATAAATGAAGGTTATAAAATTAATACTGCAATAGTTGGTTCTGGTGAAGAGTATGAAAATATTAAACAACTTATTAAACAATATAATTTAGAAGATAGTTTTCATTTATTAGGCTTTCAGTCTAATCCATTAAAATATCTAAAAAACAGTAATTATTTTATTTTTCCTACCTATACAGAATCTTACCCTACTGTTGTTGCAGAATCCTTAATTCTTGGAGTTCCTGTACTTTCAACTAATGTTGGAGGAATTCCAGAAATGGTGATAAACGAGCAAGAAGGATTTCTTTTTAATCCAGGAAAAGAAAATGTGTATAAATACATGAAAAAAGTATTAGATGATAAAGAATTATTAATTCAATTAAAGCAGAATTGTAAACAGAGTCATTTAAAATTTAATTTAGAACAGCAATTAAATAAAATTGAACAACTATTTATAAATATTTAGATTTATCTTTTACTTAAATTAAAACCACTTAAAACTAAATTTCGTGACCAACTTAAAAAAAATACTATTTGTAAACACTGATTTAAGAGGTGGAGGCGCCGAGAAAATATTGGTAAATATTGTTAATAGTTTTGATTATTCTCAATATGAAGTCACTGTTCTAACCATTTTTAAAGAAGGAATAAATAGAGAAGATTTAAACAAAGAAATTAAACAAGAATGGATTTTTGAAAAACCATTTAAAGGATATACTCGTTTAGCTTTATTATTTTCTCCTAAATTTTTATTTAAACGGTTTATTAAGTCAGATAATTACGATGTTATTATTTCATTTTTAGAAGGCTTTCCTTCTCGAATTGTTGCTGGTTGTACAAATCCAAATATTAAATTAATAAGTTGGATTCATTTAGAATTATATGAAAATACAATTGGATACGAGTTTAGAAACAAAAAGGAGGCTGTTAAGTGTTACAATAAATTTCATAAAATTGTTTCCGTAGCGAAAACAGTACAAGACCATTTTACAAAATGTGTAGCAATTCCTCAGGATAAGTTAGAAGTTATCTATAATCCACTAGAAATAGACGAAATAACAACAAAAGCTGAAATTAATCCATATCAAAAAATAGATAAAATTAGATTAGTAACGGTAGGAAGGTTAAATCCTCAAAAAGGATATGATCGTTTAGTGAGAATTATGAAAAAATTAAAATCGGATGGTTTTGATTTTGAACTAAATATTTTAGGAATGGGACCTATGGAAGCTGAATTAAAGAAATATGTTATCGACAATGATTTGTCAGATCAAATTAATTTCTTAGGCTTCCAGAAAAATCCATATCCTTATATAAAACATGCAGATTTATTTGTTTGCTCTTCTCATAAAGAAGGTTATAGTACAGTTGTTACAGAATCTGTTATTTTAGAAACTCCTGTTATTACAACAAACTGTTCTGGAATGGAAGAAATTTTAGATAATGGAAATGCTGGTATTATTGTAAACAATTCCGAAGATGCTCTTTACGAAGGCTTAAAAAATATTTTAAATGCCAATGAGCCTCTAGCCTCTCTTCAAGAAAAAACTAATTTGAGAGCAATTTTTCTAAAGAATAGAAATTCTTTCAATCAAATTTTAGAATTAATCAATTAACATAAAAAAAGCACTTCATATGAAGTGCTTTTCTATATTTAGAAATATTTTATTCTTGTACTAATAATCTAAATCCTTCTCCGTGAATATTAACAATTTCTACTGCTGCATCTTGTTTTAGATACTTACGTAATTTTGCAATATACACGTCCATAGATCTAGATGTAAAATAATTATCATCGTGCCAAATGCGTGTTAAAGCAATTTCTCTTGGCATTAAATCATTTTTATAAACAGCTAATAAACGTAATAATTCGTTTTCTTTTGGAGATAATTTCTGCGATTTACCATCGTAAATTAATTGTCTCAATTTAGCATTGAAATTAAATTTACCAATTTTGAAATCGTCTTGCTCAAACTTTTCATCTTCTCCAGAATTGCGTTGTAAAACAGCTTTTATTTTATACAACAAAACTTCCGAATCAAACGGTTTTAGCACATAATCATCTGCCCCGATTTTATACCCATTTAATACATCTTCACGCATATTTTTTGCAGTTAAGAATATTATAGGTTGTTCTCCTTTTAGTTCTTTGATTTCCTTTCCTAAAGTAAATCCATCCTTTTTAGGCATCATTACATCTAAGATACACAAATCATAATCGCTTTCTTTAAATTTTGTAAGTCCGTCCTCACCATCAATGGCGTGAGTTACGTCAAAATCATTTATAACTAAATAGTCTTTTAATACACTACCAAAACTTGGATCATCTTCTACTAAAAGTAGTCTTTGTTTATCGCTCATGGATTTATGATTTTAGAGGAATTTTAATATAAAAAGTACTTCCTTTTCCTGGAGAGCTTTCTGCCCAAACTTGTCCGTTGTGTAACTGTACAATTTTTTTAACATAAGCTAAGCCAAGTCCATGACCTTTTACATTGTGTATATTTCCTGTTTCTTCTCTATAAAATTGTTCAAATATTTTTTTAATAACATTCTGTGACATTCCCATTCCTTTATCTGAAATCTCTATCATAAAGTTTTGGTCTTTGTTATATGTTTTTACCGTAATTTCTGGCGCATTAGGCGAATATTTACGAGCATTATCCAAAACGTTTATCACGATATTCTCTAAATGAAAAGGATCGCCTTTCACAAAAGAATGTTCTGCATTATATTGTTCAAATATTGTACCATTTCTTTCTTCAACAATGAACCTAATTGGTTCAACGCTCTTTTGTACTACTCCATTCAGGTTAACTTCTTGCAAATTCATGTCCATTTGGTTCATGTCTAATTTTGACATTCTTAAGACCATTTCTACATGGGCATTCATTCGTTTGTTCTCCTGTTTAATTAAATCTGCGTAATATTTAACCTTATCTGGATCTGTAAATACCTTTTCATTTCTAAGCGCATCAGACGCAATATTAATTGTGGCAATAGGAGTTTTAAACTCGTGTGTCATGTTATTAATAAAGTCTGTTTTTACTTCCGAACTTTTTCGTTGAAGTTGCATATAATAAATTGACAATGAGAAAACTGTAATAATTATCATTGTTAAAATAAAAGTCAATGATATGATGGGTACAGTTGGTGCAAGAATTGCTAATTTTCTATTCTCAAAATTGGCTGCTAAATAATATTCAATTCTATCTTTTCTATCTAAAAATAAAGGAACCATAAATTCAATTTTCGTAGAATCAAAATTTTCTGATTTTATGGATGTTTCTGTAGAATCCTTTTTTAGAACAGCTAAAATTGGTAATGCTTGATTTATTCCTCTATTTCGTAATTCTGTTTTCAAGATAGAATCTAACATTTTATACGAAATTCTTTTATCTATAGGTGTCGTTCCTGCATCCCAACGTGCAGCACTTTCTAATGTAAAAGTTCCGTCTTGTAATGAATGTTCCCAGTTGAAATTAAGATTAGGAATTCCGTCAGAATTAGGATCTTTTTTTATTTTGTAAACTTGTTCTTGCGAATAAATATTAGCCTTTGTTAAACTATCATTATACTGACCAGAAGGTAACATAGATTTCTCTACTACATATCTGGTAACATAGGCATATGTAACTCCTAAAGAGTCTTTGATAACTTGATTCGTTACAACTTGAGGTTTATCTTTATTAGACTTTAAATCAGCCTGAATATTATTAAATTTCTTATAATATTTTTCTAATTCAGATTTATTTATCTTCTCTGTTGTATAATTCATTGCTTGGTACACGTTGTTATTAAAACTTTCGGTACCTGTTTTAATTGTCAGATTTAGCCAATAAAACTGAATTATAATTAATCCAATAAGCGCAACGCTCATTATTCCTATTAAGATTTTATAAAATCCTTTTTTCATCTAATTTATACTAATTAGTTTTTTCCTTTATTTAAAGAAATAATATACAATTATTTCCTGAATTTTAAGCTTTATTTATAAAGAAAACTTTTCTTTAAGTTGAAAATATGTTTTCTCTACTTCATTTTTCAGATGCTTTAAATCTGCATTATTATCAATAATAAAATCTGATTTAGCTATTCTTTCTTCATCAGAAATCTGATTATTAATTCTTTTCAAGACCTCTTCTTTAGTAGATTGGTCTCGTGCAATTGTTCGCTCAATTCTTTTATCTAAATCAACAACAACGCTTACAACTGCATCACAATCTTTATAACTCCCGCTTTCAATTAAAATTGCAGCTTCTTTGATTAAAATTTTACTATTCTGTTCTTTTTTCCAATTTTCGAAATCCAAAAAAACAGCAGGATGAACAATTTTATTCAGAGCATTTAGCTTTTCCTTATTATTAAAAATTTGTTTTGCTATAAAAGCTCTATTCAAACCTTCTTTCGTGTAGGCTTCATCTCCAAAAACCTGAATTACTTTTGATTTTACAGTTTCATCTTCATTCTGAATAACTTTTGCTCGTGTATCAGAATTGTAAACAGGAATTCCCAATTCTTCAAAAAAATGAGCTGCAGTTGATTTTCCAGAACCAATACCTCCTGTTATTCCTACTATAAAAGTTTGCTTGTTTTTCACGGTTTGAAGTTAAAAAAATGCCGAAGAATAAATTCTTCGGCAATGAGTTAAATATATGTTAACCTTATTTTAATTTTTTTCTTCTACAGCTTTAGTGCTTTTTTCAGCTTTTTCTGTAGATTTTCCATAACGAGCAGCTGTTAACTCTCTAGAAATAGAAGCTTTTTCAAATTTAATTTTTCCAGCTCCAGTTTCAATAAGAATTGCATCATCATAAACTTCGTTTATTTTTCCATGAATACCAGAAGTTGTTACAACTTGATCTCCACGTTTGATATCTGCTTGAAATTGTTTTTCTTGCTTAGCTTTTTTTTGTTGAGGACGAATCATGAAAAAATACATAATTACGAACATTCCTCCAAACATCAATAACATTGACATTCCTCCTCCTTGAGCACCAGCTTGTAAAAAGATTGTTTGAATCATTTTATTATATTAATTGTTAAATTTATTTACCAAAAGCTTCTTGTGCCGTTTGGTTACTAGCAGCAGCTCCTGTAACATTTGCAGTAATATCAAACTTTTCGTGTCCATTAACAGTGTTAGTTACTAATGTTACCGTTTTTTGTTGTTTACCATTCATGTTACCAGCAGTATACTGAACTTTGATAGAATCTGTACCTCCAACTGGAATTGGGTTTGTAGGAAATTCTGGAACTGTACAACCACAAGTTGCAGAAGCATCGCGAATTACTAATGGAGATTTTCCATCATTTTTAAACTTCACATATGTTTCTACTTTATTATTTGCCTGTACATCACCAAAATCATGACTTGCTTCAGCCAATGTTAAAATTGGAGCTGTTGCAGGATCTACGATGTTTTCTGCTTGTTGAGCAGTTTCTTCGGCTGTAAAACTTTCACTTGCTTTTTTCTCTCCACAAGAAGTTGCAACAAATGATAATGCAAATGCACCTAAAATAAATATTTTATTTTTCATTTTTTTTAATTTATTAGTCTTAGCCAAATTTAAGAAATTTTTATTATTATAATAATCCTCTACCGTATTTTGGTAAATTATCATTGTCTTTTAACTCTTTTAAAGATTTATCTAAGATTCCGTTAACAAATACACGAGATTTTTCTGTAGAATAATTTTTTGCTAACTCTACATATTCATTAATTGTAACCTTTGCTGGAATGTTTGGAAAATGTAAAAATTCAGTTAAAGCCATTTCTAAAATTATTAAATCTATTGTTGCAATACGATCTAATTCCCAGTTTTGAGCTTTCTCTTCAACTATTTTTCTTGTTTCTGACTGATGACGTACTGTTTTACGGAATAACTCTTCTGTAAACTTTTTATCATCTAAATCTTTGTATACTTTAAATAAAGAAATTAATGGAGAACTATTTTCTCTAAAAGATTTTAAAGTCGTATACACCATTGCATTAGCAATATGTACATCATCTGCCCAAGTGATTTGTATACCTTCTAAATAATCGTGTAAATCTTCATATTCAGCAATAAACTCTACATATAAATTCATGATAAATTCTAAATCTTCTGCAAAAGAATTTTTATCATTTTTCATGTAATCTTTATAAAGATCACTTTCTATTAAATTTTTGTAAATATTATTTGGGTAAGAATCGTAAATATCCCAAAGTAAGCTTTTGTTATCATTAGAATATCTGCTTAACTCAAGATTTTGTTCTAAAATTGTGAAAACTTTATTGTTCACAAATTTTAAATTTGGATTTAAATCTTCTTTTGTCGGAAAGTTTTTAGATTTTGCTAATTCTATTTTGTGCTCAGCAATTTCTTTTTGAATTTTAATTAAATTCAAGAAATAAATGTACAAATCGTAGATTTGGTCAATGCTTTTCAGCATATTTTTTTCGACCATTCTTTCTTCGCCATTTGTCCCTAAACAATTGTAAGCATAGATATTCTGCATTACTTTTTCGCGGAGTTGTCTTCTTCCCAACATAATTTCAATGATATAACGTCTAATAAATTAGTGCAAAGGTAAAAAAAAGAATGTAATTTTGCTTTGTGAAATCATTACAAAAACTAAATATTTTTCTGTGGAAGTATAAATGGAGAATTTTACTAGGCTTCATTTTTACAATTTGTGCCAATTGGGTGCAAGTTTTTTCCGTTACGTATATTAGAGAAGCTATTAACGCTGTAGAAGAATTACTCCGTAATTTTAAACAAAATGGTAACGATAATATAGATTTATTAAAACAAGGTTTAATGTATGCTAGTTTGGCTTTCTTTGGCTTTAAAGTTTTAGGAGGTATTTTAACTGTTGGTACAAGACAAATGATTATTGTTGCGTCACGTTACATTGAATTTGATTTAAAAAATGTAATCTATGATAAATACCAAAAGCTATCTCTATCATTTTATAAAAAGCATAAGACGGGAGATTTAATGAACCGTATTACCGAAGACGTTGGTTTAGTACGTATGTATTTAGGTCCTGGTATTATGTATCCGATAGATTTATTATCTCGTGTAATAATCATCGCTTACTTTATGTTGCAAATTGATAAAGAATTAACGCTTTATACATTAGCTCCTTTACCTATTCTATCCGTATTAATTTATAACGTTGCTAAAAATATCAACAAAAAAAGTAAACGTGTACAAGAACAGCAATCAACAATTTCATCTTCTGTACAAGATACTTTTTCTGGAATTAGAGTAATAAAATCATTTAATTCGGAAGGCTTCATCAAATCTAAATATCAAGTAGAAGCAGATGAATACCAAACCAGAGCTCTTAATTTAGCGCAAATACAAGCCGCTTTTGGTCCATTAATGGTTGTCGTTGTAGGTATAAGTAATTTAATGATCTTATATCTAGGTGGTTTAAAATATATAGAGGGAACAATGGACATTGGATCTATTGCTCAGTTTTTCCTTTATTTAAATATGCTAATTTGGCCTTTTACATCTCTTGGATGGATTACAATGGTTGTTCAACGTGCTGAAGCATCTATGTTCCGTATTAACGAATTCTTGAATGCTGAATCTGATATACAAGAAAAGGAATTTGAGTATCAACAAATAAATGGAAGCATAGAATTTAGAAATGTTTCTTATGTATACGATAATACTGGAATAAAAGCTTTAGATAATGTCTCATTCAAGATTAATAAAGGTGAAACATTAGCTATTTTAGGAAAAACAGGTTCCGGAAAATCAACAATTGCACTTTTAGTTACACGTTCATTAGAACCAACTTCTGGAGAAATTCTGATAGATGGAAAAAATATTAATGACTTAAGTATTCAAGCTGTAAGGGATGTTATTGGGTATGTTCCACAAGAAGCATTTTTATTCTCAGATTCTTTAACCAATAATATATTATTTGGGTCTGACGCTTCTGAAGAAATGATTGCCGAAGAATTTGCTAGAAAAGCTGTTGTACATAACAATATTGATAATTTTAAGGAAAGATATGATACTGTTGTCGGAGAACGAGGAGTAACACTTTCTGGTGGTCAAAAACAACGTGTTTCTATTGCTCGTGCATTGGTAAACGATCCTAATATTTTAATTTTCGATGATAGTTTATCTGCTGTTGATACAGAGACAGAAGAGCAAATTTTAAATAATCTTTCATCTGAAATTGATGGTAAAACAACTATTATAATTACACATCGTGTTTCTTCTGCAAAAAGAGCAGATCAGATTTTAATATTGAAAGACGGAAAAGTAATAGAAAATGATTCTAACGAAAATTTGATAAATAAACGTGGTTATTATTACGAATTGTACAATAAACAATTGCTAGATTAGCCTTGATATTTATTATTTCTCATTTTTTTATAAAAATCATCTAAAAAACTTGCTCGTTTGTTAAATTTTTATAGTTTTGTTAGGAAATATTTAACAATATAACCTTATACAGACTTATGAATAAATTTGAAAACCAAGAAAAGGTTGATGCAGAGGGAGTCTTTTCGAAAGTTCTAAGAGCAGGGCGAAGAACATATTTTTTTGATGTTAGAGAAACTCGCGCAGGAGATTATTACTTAACTATTACAGAAAGTAAAAAGAATACACAGGATGATGGTGCTGTGTATTATAAAAAACATAAAATCTATTTATATAAAGAAGATTTTGAAAGTTTTAAAGAAATGTTGGATGAAACAACAGATTTTGTTTTTTCGCAAAAGGGTGAAGAGGTAATTTCTGAGAAACATCAAAAAGATTTTGATCCAAAAAATAAAAACACAGTAAACGAAGAAGTTGAAGTTTCTTCTTTTACAAATGTAGATTTTGACGATATATAGTTATCTGATAAAAAAATAAGACTTACATCTCTCAATATTTTATTGAGAGATTTTTTTATGTTAAAAATCTATATAGAAGTTGTTTAAACTAATTACCATATTCTATAATTTTCAATTATAATCTTCTTTTTATTACAATCTGTCATATTGAGCTCGTCGAAACATTTTGATTATAAAAAAAGTTTAAACAAATTCAATAAAAAAAACTCCCAAAAGTAAATTTGGGAGTTTTAAATATTTTGATTAAACTAATCTTAGTTTAATAATTCTTTTACTTTATCTGCAGCATTTTGTAAAGTAATTGCTGAATGAACTTCTAGTCCAGAATCATCAATCATTTGTTTTGCAATTTCTGCATTTGTACCTTGTAAACGAACAATAATAGGAACATTAATTGCATCTCCCATATTTTTGTAAGCATCTAAAATACCTTGAGCAACACGATCACAACGAACGATTCCTCCAAAGATATTAACTAAAATAGCTTTTACATTTTCGTCTAATAAGATAATACGGAAAGCTTTTTCTACACGCTCAGCATCTGCAGTACCACCAACATCTAAGAAGTTTGCAGGATTACCTCCTGATAACTTAATAATATCCATAGTAGCCATTGCTAAACCAGCTCCATTAACCATACATCCAACGTTTCCGTCTAATTTTACGAAGTTTAATCCAGCTTCACCAGCTTCAACTTCTGTAGGGTCTTCTTCTCTTGTATCGCGTAATGCAGCAATATCTGGATGACGGAATAATGCATTGTCATCTAATGTTACTTTAGCATCAACAGCTATAATTTTGTTATCTGATGTTTTAAGAACTGGATTGATCTCAAACATAGAAGCATCAATAGAAACATAAGCATTATATAAAGCTGTAATAAATTTTACACCTTCTTTAAAAGCGTTTCCTGATAAACCTAAATTAAATGCAACTTTACGAGCTTGGAAACCTTGAATTCCAACAGTTGGGTCAATTTCTTCAGTAAAAATTTTATCTGGAGTATGCTCAGCAACTTCTTCAATATCCATTCCTCCTTCTGTAGAATACATAATCATATTCTTTCCAGTAGCACGATCTAATAATACAGAAACATAGTACTCTTCAGTTTCAGATTCCCCTGGATAATAAACATCCTCAGCAATAAATACTTGGTGAACTTTCTTACCTTCTGCTGAAGTTTGAGGAGTAACTAATTGCATACCGATAATATCGTTTGCTCTTTCTCTAACCTCATCTAAGTTCTTAGCAAGCTTTACTCCACCTCCTTTTCCACGACCACCTGCGTGTACTTGAGCTTTAATAACATGCCATCCTGTTCCAGTTTGCTCTGTTAATGTTTTAGCAGCTTCAACAGCTTCCTCTGGTGTTGTAGCAACAATTCCTCGTTGTACGTTTACACCATATTTACTAAGAATTTCTTTTCCTTGATATTCGTGAAGATTCATTTTTTTTGATTTTTTCCATTACAAAAATAGAAATATTGTTGATGTATTCTAAATTTTTAGCCAAGAATTTTATCATGTAACAGAAAAAAAATATTCGTAAATGCTTATTTAGTATTCTAATAAATAATTAATAACGATTTATTAACTCAAAACAAATTCGATACACTTAAAAAATTATCTTTTTAATATTATTGTTTTTTTTGTAAATTTATTTCATATTTTTTTTTAAGAATATAAACCTAACCAAACCAACTTAATACATAATATGAAAAACTTAGCTTTTATCATGACCATTTCGGTATGTGCAAATTTTTGTTATGCACAAAAAAATACACCTTCAACTTTTAATTATTCTATTTCAGACACAACAAAAAATATAAAAACAGAAATACCACCTTTATCCTCAGCTTATGATTCTCATAACAATAGCTTCTTAAAAAAATCCATTGTACCAGCAGTATTATTTGGAGCAACTGCTGCTACTTGGAATGACAGAGAAAATATTAGAGATGTAAGAAATAGATATATACCTACTTTTAAAGCAAGCTATGATGATTATCTACAATATGCTCCAGCAGCAGTTGTTTATGGATTACAAATAGCGGGTGTAAAAGGTAGAAATAATATAAAAAGAGCTACTTTATCACATCTTAGTAGTTTAGCTATAATGGGAATTGTTGTAAATACGTTGAAAAGAACAACTAAAGTACAACGACCAGACGAATCTGCTAACAATTCTTTTCCTTCTGGACATACAGCAATGGCTTTTACGAATGCTTCTTTTTTACATAAAGAATATGGCGTTGTAAACACAGCTTATAGTATTGGAGGATATAGTGCGGCTACATTAACAGGTCTTGGTAGAAATTTAAATAACAGGCATTGGGTTTCTGATGTATTGGCTGGTGCTGGAATTGGAATATTATCTACTGAATTAGGTTATTTCTTTATAGATAAGCTTTATAAGAATAAGGGAGATAATCTTGGATTATTATCAAAAATAGAAGGAAATGATAATCCTTCTTTTTTAGCATTAAAAGTAGGTCCTACTTTTCCTATTAATAATTTTATAGATGATAGAAAAGACATGGGATTTGAAATGGGACTAGAAGGAGCCTATTTCTTCTCTAAGAAATTTGGTTTAGGTGCAGAATTTGGTTTTACAAGTTTTCCTATCCAATCTGTAAAATTAGATGTAGAGGATCATGAAGAATTAAAAACTGTAGATGTTAATTATGAATCTTTAGGATTTTTAAATTTATCAGTAGGTCCATATTTTTCTCATTCATTCTCAGAAAACTGGGAAGTTTCTCTTAAAGCTACAGCAGGAATTTCTAATCCTGCATCTGGAAAAGTTATTATTGAAGGAGATCTTATTGATACTCCCAATAAGGAGCTAGAAATTGTATCTTACACTCCTACTACATCTTTTAGAAGAAATTTTGGCGCAGCAATAACTTATAAGTTTAATCCTGAATTAGGTCTCACATTCTTCTCCGAATACAGTCAAATAAATACGAAGATAAAATATGAAGCTATAAATAATTTAATTGAAGATGAAGATGATATAGAAAATATTACTGACCGAGAAAAAATAAAATTCGTAACATTAGGTCTAAGAGTTACTGCATTTTTCTAATTAATCATTCCTAATATAATAAGCAAACAATTATTAATTAAATACAGACATGACAGAATAAGCAATACGTTCTTAGAGTTTTTTTAAAAATTTAAATTTAACTTTACGCCAAACAATTATCATACAATGTCTGTAAATAAAGAAATAAAAAGAATCACAACCGAAACTTTACGTAAAATGAAAGTTGATGGAGAAAAAATCTCTATGCTTACAGCTTACGATTATACAATGTCTTTGTTAGCTGATAAAGCTAATTTAGACGCCATTTTAGTTGGAGATTCTGCAGCAAATGTAATGGCTGGTCACGAAACGACTTTACCTATTACTTTAGATCAGATGATTTATCATGCACAATGTGTTGTTCGTGGTGCAAAACGTTCACTTGTTGTCGTTGATTTACCTTTCGGTACGTACCAGTCTGATCCGCAAAAAGCATTAGAATCTGCGGTAAGAATTATGAAAGAATCTGGTGCTCATGCTATAAAATTAGAAGGAGGAAAAGAGATTGAAGAATCTATTCGTCGCATTGTAAATGCTGGTATTCCTGTTATGGGACACTTAGGTTTAACACCACAATCTATCTATCAATTTGGTTCTTATAAAGTGCGTGCAAAAGAAGATGCAGAAGCAAATAAATTATTAGAAGATGCAAAATTGTTAGAGGAATTAGGTTGTTTTTCTGTTGTTATGGAGAAAATTCCTGCAGAATTAGCTAAAAAAGTTACAGAAGCTGTTTCTATTCCTACAATTGGTATTGGAGCTGGAAATGGTTGTGACGGACAAGTTTTAGTTATTCATGATATGTTAGGGTTAAACAACGAATTTAAACCTAAATTTGTTCGCAAGTATTTAAATTTAGAAGATCAAATGGTTCAAGCAATTGAGCAATATGTAGAAGATGTAAAATCATCTGATTTTCCAAATATTAACGAACAATATTAAGATATAGTAAAAGTAATAAGTTTTGAAAAATATCTTTTTTAAAACTTATTACTTAAAATACAACACGTATAAATGAATCCCGAAATTTTATTCGAAGATAATCACCTCCTAATTATTAATAAAAAAGCAGGAGAACTAGCGCAAGGAGATGAAACAGGAGACGTTCCACTTATCGATAGTCTAAAGGACTATATAAAGAAACGTGACAATAAACCTGGAAATGTTTTTTTAGGTTTAGTGCATCGTTTAGATAGACCTACTTCTGGAATTCTTATTTTCGCAAAAACTTCAAAGGCATTGACACGAATGAACGAGATGTTTCAGAAAAGAAATATTGATAAAGTTTACCGTGCAATTGTACAAAATAAACCTCCTCATAATTTTGAGCGTTTAGAACATTATTTAAGAAAAAATCCTAAAAATAATAAAACAACTGTTTATACTAAACCTGCTGCAGATGCTAAACAAGCAATTTTAGAGTATACTTATTTAGGTGCTTTAGATTCTTTTCATTGCGTAGAAGTTAAACTATTCACTGGACGCTCTCATCAAATTAGATCTCAACTTTCTTACATTGGTTGTCCAATAAAAGGAGATTTAAAATATGGAGCGAAACGTTCTAATCCAGATGGAAGTATTTGTTTACATGCTTACAAAATAACATTTGAACATCCTGTTAAAAAAGAAGAAATGACAATATTTGCACCTGTTCCAAAGGATCCTATTTGGCAAGCAACAACAAAATTATAATTTGTAAATTCGTATCTTATTTTATTCATACAAATGAACAGTATTTTCTATTTCATCATTTATCAATTTTCTCGGTTACCATTATCGATTTTATACGTGTTGTCAGATTTTTTATTTTTTCTCTTACACACAGTTATTGGTTACAGAAGAAGAGTTATTAAAACTAATTTAGAAAATTCTTTCCCAGAAAAATCTGCAAAAGAAATTAAAGCTATTCAGAAAAAATTCTATGCAAATTTTTGTGATTATCTTATTGAAACTTTAAAGACTTTTTCTATATCTCAAGAAGAGTTAGATAAAAGATTTACGTATTCTAATTTAGAAGTTTTTCATAAAATTAAAGCTGAAAATCGTAATGTTATTATGATGGCTGGACATATGTTTAATTGGGAATGGTTTGTTGGTACAGCAAAACATTTACCTGCTAAAAATACTGTTGCTGTTTATCATAAAATTGGAAATCCTTTTTGGAACGATAAAATAAATAAAATGAGAGGGAAATATGGTACAGAAGCTATCGATATGAAAGATGTTTTACGTACCATGATGAAAACTCCTAACGATGGAAATTCTACTTATCTTTTTGTTGCAGATCAAAGTCCAAAAAAATCAGCAGTTCATTACTTTATTGATTTTCTAAATCAAAGAACTCCTGCATTTAACGGGTTTGATAAAATTGCTCAACGCCAAAATTTAGGTGTCGTTTATTGTAAAACAGAAAAAATAAAACGTGGATATTATCACACAACTTTTATAGAAATTGAACCTAAAGGAGAAAAATTTGAGGAAAACGAAATTGTTCATCAATTTTTTAGTCTTTTAGCTCAAACTATACAAGAGCATCCTGATAATTGGCTTTGGAGTCACAAACGTTGGAAATTTGCCAACATGTAAATTATCAACTCTTATCTAACTATTCTTTATTAATCGCTGCAAAATTAAATACATGAAAACAGCTATCGTTATTTTAAACTGGAATGGAGCAAAATTACTTCCTCAATTTTTGCCTTCTGTTATCAATTATTCTAAAGATGCAGAAGTTTATATTATTGATAACGCTTCAACAGATAATTCAATCCATTTAATAAAAACTGAATTTCCTTCTGTAAAAATCATTCAGAATAAAGGAAATTATGGTTTTGCTAAAGGTTATAATGAAGGTTTAAAACAAATTAATGCTGAGTATTTTTGTTTATTAAATTCTGATGTTGAAGTAACAGAAAATTGGCTTCAACCAATTGAAGAGTTGTTTAATCAAAATGCAGAAATAGCTGCTATTCAACCCAAAATATTAGACTACAAAAACAAAAAATATTTTGAATATGCAGGAGCTGGAGGCGGTTTTATAGACAAATTTGGTTATCCATTTTGTAGAGGAAGAGTTTTCTCTACCTTAGAAGAAGATAAAGGACAATACAACGATACAACCCAAATATTCTGGGCAAGTGGTGCAAGTTTATTTATCAGAAGCAAAGATTTCTTTGCGCAAAATGGTTTTGATGAAGATTTTTTTGCACACATGGAAGAAATTGATTTATGTTGGCGATTAAACAATGCAAATAGAAAAATTTATTATTGCGGACAATCTACAGTTTATCATTTAGGAGGAGCAACTTTAGATAAATCAAATCCAAAAAAATGGTATTTAAATTATAGAAATAGTTTGTGGATGCTTTTAAAAAATCTACCTAAAGAAAAATTATTTCCAGTTATTTTCACTCGATTATCTTTAGATGGAATTGCTGCAATTGCATTTCTACCAAAACAGGGTCTTCCACATGTTTGGTCTGTTTTTATTTCACATGTTCATTTTTATTTAGGTTTTATAAAAATGTATAAAAAGCGTCAAACAAATCAAAACAAAAATTATTCTAACACCTCTTTATTACCTGTACAATTCTTTTTAAAAAAACGTCAATATTTTAAAGATTTAAAATAATTATCTAGCCTTAGATAAATTATTACTATTATTTTAACAAAATTTTAAATTCTACAATTGTAGATTTGTTTTGTTTTTTTTCATAATATTGTTCAACAAAACAATTGATATGAGACTACTTTACAAACTTATTGCATGTACAACATTGTTTACATCTTCAATATTTGCTCAAAAATTAGAGGTAAAATATCAGGAGCTAATGATTGTAGATAAAGATGATTTTAAAAAATCGATGAAATTTGAATCTTCAACTTCTTCAAAACTTCCAAGTGGGTTTGAAGATCAAGTTTATAAAAGCATGACTGAACCTAAAGATTATTTGTTAACAATTTTTGATAATGAATCATATTACAAAAAAGAAGAAAAAATAAGTAATAATCAATCTACAGGTGGATTTTCTATCTCTTTTAGTACAAGTGGTGCTGGAGAAGGACTATATAAGAATATTGAAACCAAACAATACATTACAAATGTTTCTAGCTTTGATAAAGCATTTACAATAAAAGATCAATTAAAAAATTATGATTGGAAATTATCTCGAGAAACTAAAAAAATTCTTGGTTTTGATGTTAAAAAAGCAACTGCAACAGTTGACAGTACGACTATAGTTGCTTGGTATGCTCCATCATTAGCTGTTAAGAATGGACCTGGAAAATATGATGGTTTACCTGGATTAATTTTAGAAACTGAATCTCAAGACAGCAAAGACAAAATGAATGCTAAAACAGTTATTAGAGTTATTGAAGTAAAAGAAGTTCCTGATCTAAAAAAAATAGATAAGCCTAAAGAAAAGAATATCGTTACCAATGACGAATTCAAAAAAGTAATGGATGCTCAGAATGAAAAGTTCAAAAAAATGCGTTCAGAAGGTGTTGATAGAAAAGATTAGGATAAAATTATCATTTTTTAATAATCAAAAAGCTTACATTTAAGTAAGAAATATATCAAAAAACAAATTTTATGAGAGCTTTAATAATTGTTGATTTACAAAACGATTTTTTACCTGGGGGAGCATTAGCAGTTAACGAAGGTGATAAAATAATTCAACGCATCAATCAACTTCAAGAAAAATATGATATCATTGTTGCAACACAAGATTGGCATCCTTCTCAACATAAAAGTTTTGCAAGCATGCATGCTGGTAAAGAACCATTTGAAGTTATAGATCTTAATGGAACTCGTCAAGTTTTATGGCCAGACCATTGTGTACAAGGTTCTAAAGGTGCTGAACTACATAAAGATTTGAATCAAAATAAAATTCGTGCAATTTTTCGTAAAGGAATGAATCCTGAGGTAGATTCTTACAGTGCTTTTTTTGATGTTAATAAGAAAAACCCAACAGGTTTAGATGGTTTTCTAAAAAATCTTAATGTAACTAGCGTTTTTGTATGTGGACTGGCAGCTGACTATTGTGTGTACTACACAGCAAAAGATGCGTTAGAATTGGGTTATACAACATCTATTTTAGAGGGTTCTACGAAAGCTATTAATCCAGAATATTTTGAAGAACTGAAACAAGATTTCACTAAAAAAGGAGGAAGTGTTTCTACTTATTTATTGTAATGCATTACTGATAAAAATATAAATGTCATTTATAATTAATGTTTTAAATGACATTTTTTTAAAATTTTGTAACAATATTCTATATAAGTAGACTAACTAAGAAAATACAATAACATGAGAAAAACAATATTAACTTTTACTTTAGGAATACTTACAGCAACATTTTCATTTGCACAAGATAAAAAAGTACAAAACATTGAAGCAACTTATGTTGCAGAAATAAAAATGGATTATGATAAAGTGATGGCACAAGTTCCACAACAATATAGAGCACAAGTTGGCCCTATGTTGAAAGCTGAGTTAGATGCAGGAATTTTCATGAATTATTTTTTTAAAAATAATGGAAAGATGTCTACTTATACTTTAGAAGAAAAAGTAGGTAATGCTCAATCTCAAGGTGGAATGATTGCTCAACAAATGGCAACTTTTGATAATAAACCTACTTATAAAGATTTCTCTGCTACACCAGCTATGTCTTACAAAGAAGTAGATATGATGGGTAAAGCTTTCTTAATAAAAGATAAAATTCCAGATTACAAATGGAAAATTTCTCGTGAAAAAACAGAAATTGCAGGTTATCAGGCAACTAAAGCAGAAGGCGTAATGATGGATTCTATTCCTGTTACTGCTTGGTTTGCTCCGGCTATTGCTGTAAAAGATGGACCTGTTGGTTTTGCAGGTTTACCAGGATTTATTGTAAAAGCAGAATTTGATTTCAACAATGCACATACAATTGTTACATTAAAGGATTTAAAAATTTCTGACAAAGATTTAAAAATCACTTTACCAACAAAAGGACAGGTTGTAACAACTGAAGAATTTATGAAAGTTGTAACTGACATGCAGAAAAAATTCCAAGAAATGTCAAATAGTGGTGTTGATACAAAATAACACTATTCATATTATAAAAATCAGTTGAAACTTTAGTTTCAACTGATTTCCTCTCCCAAATCTCTATACCAAATAATTATTATATCATCTATCTATATGAAAAAAATACTCTATCCATTATTATTTATTGGAGGCATTCAACTTGCCTTTTCGCAAGAATGTAAATTGAAAGGAACAATTGCTGACGAGAATGGAATTCCCGTTACAGATGCATCAGTTTCTATTTTCGATAGTAAAAACGAAGGTAAAGGTTTCGTATTTACAAGTAACGTAGGAGAGTTTGAATTTAAACTACCTTGTGGACAGAAATATGACATAGAAATAGAACAACCTGGTTTTGAAACTTATATTGAGAATGTTGATTTAGCTAGTAATATTAACAAGAGTATAAAATTAAAAAAAGGGCAAGAAATTTCTTTACAAGAAACAATCGTAAAAGCTCAACAAGCAATCAAAGTAAAAGGAGATACAATTGAGTTTGATGCAGATTCTTTTAAAGTTGGTAATGAAGAGGTTTTAGAAGATGTCTTAAAAAAATTACCAGGTATTGAAGTTCAGAACGGTAAAGTTTTCTATAAAGGTAAACCTATGTCGCAAGTGACAGTTGGTGGACGAGAAGTATTAGGTGGTAATGAAAAATTATTAAATAAAAATCTACCATCAGATGCTGTTTCTAAAATCCAGTTAAATACAAAATTTAAATCAAACCCTTTTGCTTCATCATTACAAGAAGATGACGAACAATTTTCATTAAACATCGAGTTAAAAGATGATATGAAAAGTCTTGTTTTTGGTAATGTTACATTAGGTGGTGATGCAGATAAACATACAGACGCACAAGCCAAAATATTTTACTTTTCAGAAAAAACAGACGCTACATTAATTAATGATTTCAATACTTACGGAAAACAAGTATTTGATCAAGATGACTATGTAAGCTTTATGGGTGGTTATTCAGAATTTATGTCAGAAGGTAGTGTCTTATCT
The DNA here is from genome assembly GCF_900142565.1 of Chishuiella changwenlii. Lineage (GTDB taxonomy): Bacteria > Bacteroidota > Bacteroidia > Flavobacteriales > Weeksellaceae > Empedobacter > Empedobacter changwenlii. The sequence goes on along the minus strand of NZ_FRBH01000002.1, from coordinate 104,798 downwards.
ATCCGTCAAGGAAATAATAGTTTAGGAATGCCTACAGAGTCTAATGCTCCTGATATGAATACGTATAATGGTGCAGCTCATTTCGGAATAGAGTCTAGTAAGAGATTAAAAATAACTGGTTTTGGTTTAATTAATACAAACAATATCAGATATAATTCTAAAGTAGAAAGATTCTACAATACTGTAGAAGATCCATATACAACAATAGATGAGCAAAGAAATAAAAACAATACTTTAATGGGAATGTCTCGCTTACGTTTAGATTATAATCCAAACGATAAAGCACAAATTAAGTACCGTTTAAATTTCAACTATGTTGGTAATGAAGATGAGCAATCAGTAGATAATTATTACGATGATCAAAAAATAGGGTATAGAAATAATTACACAGACCGTAAAAACTATTCCTTATTACAAACCATATCTTATGTTAGTAAAGTAGGTCGTGACCATAATATTGGTTTTTATTTACGTCATCAATATCAGAAAGAAACTCCAGATTATCAAATGTTTTCTACAACACAACCATTTAGTGTTTTTGGAAATCTTTCTACAGATGCAGAAAATAGATACAACTTAAATCAAAACCAAAATTATGTAGTTAATACATTTCAGGCTTATACTGTCTTTAATTATTTAGTAACAAACACTGCTAACTTAAAATTTAAAGCTGGAACAAATTTTAGTATACAAGATTTTTCTAATAAGTTATATGACTTTCAACAATTAATCACAGCAAATAATGCTGTTGCAGATACAAATTTAAATTATAACGAAACTTTTGGAGATGTAACATTAACTAAGAAAATAGGTAATCTACAGGCAGATTTAGGTGCCGGAGTTTCATTTTTTAACGAAAAGGTTGATTACGCAAACAATGCATCTGTAAGTTTTAACGAAACGAAAGTTTTACCACATGCCAGATTAAATTATAAATTTAGTAATGCAACTAATCTTACAGCTAATTATCAGCAAGCTTATGAATTGCCACATGCAAAAGATTTAACAGATTCGTATGTTTTACAAAGTTACTTTACAGTTTTTCAAGGTAACCAAAATTTAAGACAAGCTTTAACTCATACAGCATCATTAAACTTTGGGCATTACAATTCATTTAAATTCTTTTTCATGAATGCTGGTTTAACTTATACGAAGAGAGAGAAAAGTTTTGTTACATCAACAGTATTAAATCAGGAAAGTTTAACACAGGTTAATACACTTCTTAATTCTGACTTTGATAATGAAAGTTATTCAGGAAGATTTATGATTTCGAAAAGATTTGTTAAGTGGTACAATGTTAGAGGAACTGCTAACATTAATTTTTCAGATTATTATACATATACTGGTCGTAGAAATGATAATACAGAAACTGTAATTAATAATACTTCATTTACACAAACTTATAATTTAGAGAATGCTTTCACATTCAATAAAAAATTTGAATTAAAAGCTGGATTAAATTTAAGCTTAAGCAATTTCGAATCTTTGTTTAAACAAAAATTTGAAACGTGGCGTCCATATACTGAAGCTGCATGGTCGGTTACAGATAAATTATTAATCCAATCAGATTTTTCTTATCGTTTGCAATATCGTAATGGTGAAAAATTGAACGATGCAAAAGAATGGAATGCTTCTGTACGTTACAATATTGCCAAGAAAACGTACTTAAGCGTTATTGGAGGAAACCTTTTAGGAAATAATGCCATAGTAACTAATGGTTTTGATAATAACTTTATATCTACTTCTACAAGAAATGTACTTGGACGATATTTTATTGTCAACTTAAGATATAAGTTTTAAAATATGATTTTATAACACAAAAATTGTTAAAAACGCACTCTACCTAAAGAGTGCGTTTTTATTTTTGTAATTTAGAGTAGTAAAAAACAATATAAATGACAAACCAGCAAGATGAATTGTATGTGATTAGAAAACCCGAAGAATGGGCTAAAAGTTTATCTGATCAACAAATTATTGAACTAACTAAAGAAACCGAATTCTCTAAGAATATTTTAGACGAAGGAAGAGATTATTGTTATTTCCTGAATAAAAAATTCTACGTTACAAAGGAACAGCACACAGAGTATATTAACATGGCTTATACACTGACAGATCCTGCAAACTTAGAAAAAGCTTCAACTTACGATATTATTATCGAAGAAAATGAAACCTTTCTAATTCATAGAATTAGTGTTATTCGAGATGGTCAGTTAATAGACAAGTTACAAGATATTACCATAAAGGTTTTAGATAACGAAAATGATAGTGCATCTGGTGTAATTAGTAAAAGTAAGAAAGTAAATATTTCGATTAAAGATTTACGTCTTTATGACATATTGATTTTAGAAGATGCTCGCGAAAAAACGTTTACAGAAAAAGACTTTGTTCGTAAAGAGTATAGCCGTTATATATGGGTTAGTCCAGATTCTTATTGGGCTTACGGTAAATATGAATTCGAATTAATTAATAATCGTGATGACGAATTTGAATATAGAAAGAATTTCTTCCGAGACGAAAACGGACATTTAATCGAAACTGAGACAGGTATTATACCTCTAGGAACATCTTATATTCAAGAACTAAATAATTATTTAAATCCTACTGATCCCAATCGTGAAATCTTCCCGTATGTAGATTTTGCCACAAAAAGTGAATGGGAAAAATTATCCAATTTCATTTACCCATATTATGAAGAAACAATTAACAAAGCAAATCTAGAAGAATTTGCTCCGACGTTAGTTGAAAAATTAAATGAGTTTGATAATATTGAAGATAAAATAGAGTATGCAATCGAATACGTTCAGAACCATATTTATTATATCTACAATGCAGATGAAATGAGTGGTCATAAACCTCAGGAAGCTGAAATAACATTTAATAATAAACAAGGAGACTGTAAAGCGAAATGTATCTTACTTAAAGTAGTTTTTGATTATTTAGGTCTTAATTCTTCAATCATTCTATTAAATTATAATACAGATTTCTATTTAAAATATTATTTACCTTCTTTGCTTGCTTTTAACCATGTAATAGTAAAAGTAGAACATCAAGGTGAAACATATTATGTAGATCCAACAATGAGAGGAGAATTTGGTTGGTTAGAAAACAGAAGTTTCATTTATTTCTGTCACTATTTAGAAATTAAACCAAATCAAACTTTACAAATACGTCCATCTCATAAATTCCCAAGATTTTGTATTGATGAGAAAGTGACAATCAATATCAATGGAAATTATGGCGATTTAGAAGCTGAATCTATTTATCGTTACAATAGAGCAAATAACATGCGTCGTTATTTTAAGAATACCAATAAACGAGAAATTGTAGACAGTTGGAATAGTTTCTTTTATTACTCTTTAAACTATAATGCAGATCGTCCGGAAATGGATTTAAGAGAAATTTTTAAAGATGCTGTAATTGAGATCGTTTCTGATGACAAGAAACGAAACGAATTAAAGATAAAATATAAGGCTAGAATCGAAAACCCATATTTTACTGATCGTAATACAAATGAAAGGTTCTTGATGTATTTTGATCGTAATATTACCAAAACTAATGTACGCGACTACATTCATAAAGATGCTAGCTTCTGGCATAATTTTGATAGCGAAAAATATGAAATCAATTTATATACCGATCAAAAAATCGATGTAAATGAAAAATACACCGTTCAAGAATCAACTATAAATGACGATTATTTTTCTTACACAAGTAGAAAGAAAATTCAAAACAATGGAGGAAGTGTTTATATAGAATATAATCCCACAACTAATCATGAAATAAAATTAGATGAGTTTGAAAGATTCCGAAACAATCATTATATCATTGCAGATAGCAATTTCGGCTTAGGAGTTGACATTATAGAAGCAGGTATAGGTAATTGGATGAAGTTTAAAATGAAGAAAATATTTAAATAACAAAAAAGCCCAACTCTAAGAGTTGGGCTTTTATATTTATAAGCTTTGGTATATTACCAAGATGCTTTTTTAACACCTGGGATTAACCCTTCGTTCGCCATTTCACGGAAAGTTACACGAGAGATCCCGAAAGTTCTCATGTATCCTCTTGGACGACCTGTTAATTTACAACGGTTGTGTAAACGTACAGGAGAAGCGTTTTTAGGTAATTTTTGTAATGCATCGTAATCACCAGCTTCTAATAAAGCAGTTCTTTTCGCAGCATACTTAGCAACTAATGCTTCTCTTTTGCGCTCACGCGCTTTCATTGATTCTTTAGCCATGACTTCTTAGTTTTCTTTAGTAAATGGTAATCCAAATTTAGATAATAAAGCTTTCGCTTCTTTATCAGTATTCGCAGATGTTACAAATGTAATATCTAAACCTTGAATTTTCTTGATTTTATCAATATTAATTTCTGGGAAGATAATTTGTTCTTTAACACCTAAGTTATAGTTACCTCTACCGTCGAAACCTGTAGAAGAAATTCCGTTAAAGTCACGTACACGTGGTAATGCAGAAGATACTAAACGATCTAAGAACTCGTACATTTTCTCACCACGTAAAGTTACTTTAGCACCAATTGGCATTCCTTTACGTAATTTGAAAGCTGCTTCATCTTTCTTAGAAATAGTAGCAACTGCTTTTTGACCTGTGATTAACTCTAACTCTTCGATAGCGTAATCAACGATTTTTTTATCAGCTGTAGCAGCACCTAAACCTTGAGATAAAACGATTTTCTCTAATTTAGGAACTTGCATAATAGATTTGTAAGCGAACTCTTCTTTAAGAGCAGCTACAATCTCTTCTTTATATTTAACCTGCGGACGAGGTGTGTATGTAGTTGTACTCATTCTTAAATAGCTTTACCTGATTTTTTAGCAATTCTTACTTTTTTACCTCCTTCTTCTTTGATAGCTACTTTCGTTGCTTTCCCAGTTTCTGGATCTACTAAAGCCAATTTACATAAATAGATTTGAGCTTCTTTCTCTACAACTCCACCTTGTGGATTTTGTGCGCTTGGCTTTATACGTTTTTTTGCGATATTAACCCCTTCAACGATAGCTTTAGCTTTGTCAGGGAATACGCGTAATACAGTACCAGTTTGTCCTTTAGCAGAACCTGATAATACGACTACTTTGTCTCCTTTTTTAATTTTTAACTTTGCCATGTTGTTATATTATAATACCTCTGGGGCTAATGATACAATTTTCATATATTCTTTATCACGTAACTCACGAGCAACTGGACCGAATACACGAGTACCACGCATTTCTCCTTGAGTGTTCAATAATACACATGCATTATCGTCGAAACGGATATATGAACCGTCTTTTCTGCGAACTTCTTTTTTAGTTCTAACTACAACAGCTTTTGATACAGCACCTTTTTTAACGTTTCCTGAAGGAGTAGCTTCTTTAATCGCAACTACGATTTTGTCACCTACTGATGCGTATCTTCTTTTAGTTCCACCTAAAACGCGGATTACTAATGCTTCACGAGCTCCTGTGTTATCTGCAACTTTTAATCTAGATTCTTGTTGTAACATAACTTAATATTATTTAGCTCTTTCTATGATTTCTACTAATCTCCATCTTTTGCTTTTAGACAAAGGACGAGTTTCCATGATACGCACAGTGTCACCTTCGTTACACTCATTACTTTCGTCGTGCGCTGTATACTTCTTCGTTTTAGTAACGAATTTCCCATAAAATGGGTGCTTTTGCTTCTTAGTTTCAGATACAACAATGGTTTTTTCCATTTTGTTTGATGTAACTAAACCAATTCTTTCTTTTCTTAATTTTCTTTCCATCAGTTACAGATTACTGTTATGATTGTTTTTCGTTTAATACAGTATTCAAACGAGCAATTGTTCTGCGTAATTGTTTGATACTGATTGGATTTGCTACAGGAGAAACAGCGTTAGTCAATTTTAATTGATCATAGTTCGCTTTTTCTTCAGCTATTTTAGCTTGTAACTCCTCTACACTTAGATTTCTAATATCTGTTGCTTTCATTTTTTCTTAATTTTTTTGAAAATAATTAATTTTGGAAATCACGTGCAACGATAAACTTAGTCTTAACAGGTAATTTCTGAGCTGCTAAACGCAATGCTTCAGTTGCAACCTCTAATGGCACACCTCCTACTTCGAATAAGATACGACCTGGTTGTACAGGAGCAACCCAATATTCTGGTGCACCCTTACCTTTACCCATACGTACCTCTGCTGGTTTCTTAGTAATTGGTTTATCTGGAAATATTTTAATCCATAATTGACCTTCTCTCTTCATACAACGAGTTGCAGCAATACGAGCTGCCTCGATTTGACGAGCTGTAATAAACGCTTCGTCTAAAGATTTGATCCCGAAAGTCCCGTAAGCTAATTGAGTTCCTCTGTGAGAAACACCTTTCATCTTACCTTTTTGGGTTTTTCTAAATTTTACTCTTCTCGGTGATAACATATCTACTTAATTCTTTATGTTAGTTGTTAACTAATTATCGCTTTCTATTATTAGATCTTTCACCTCCCTTTCTATTGTTGTCAGATTTCTTTTGTTTCTTCTGTAATCCAACTAAAGGAGATAATTCTCTCTTACCATATACCTCACCTTTCATGATCCATACTTTGATCCCTAAACGACCATAAGTTGTATGAGCTTCTGAAATGTGGTAATCAATGTCTGCACGGAATGTAGACAAAGGAATACGTCCATCTTTATAAGTTTCAGAACGTGCCATCTCTGCACCGTTTAAACGACCAGAAATTTGAACTTTAATTCCTTCAGCGTTCATTCTCATTGCTGATTGAATAGCCATTTTGATTGCACGACGGTAAGAAATACGATTCTCAATTTGACGAGCGATACTATCACCTACTAAGATTGCATCTAATTCCGGTCTCTTAATTTCAAAGATGTTAATTTGAACCTCTTTACCAGTGATTTTCTTTAACTCTTCTTTTAATTTGTCAACTTCTTGTCCACCTTTACCAATAATGATACCTGGACGAGCAGTAGTTACTGTAACTGTAACTAATTTTAAAGTACGATCAATGTAAATACGAGAAACACCGGCTTTAGATAAACGAGCTCTTAAGTAAGTACGAATTTTCGCATCTTCAGCAATTTTATCACCGTAATCATTTCCACCGTACCAGTTAGAATCCCATCCTCTGATGATTCCTAAACGATTTCCGATTGGATTAGTTTTTTGTCCCATATTCTTAATCTTGTACTTTTTGTTTATCTTCTTTAGTTCCTAAAACCAAAGTTACATGGTTTGAACGTTTTCTGATTCTATGTGCTCTACCTTGAGGTGCAGTACGAATTCTTTTTAATTGACGCGCACTATCAACAGATATTTCTTTTACATATAATCCAGCTTCTTCAACATCTGCTCCTTCGTTTTTCATTTGCCAGTTAGCGATAGCGCTTAATAACAATTTTTCTAAACGAATTGATGGATGATTTTTAGTATATTTTAAAATACCTAAAGCTTTCTGAATTTCAACTCCACGGATAATATCAACTACTAATCTCATTTTACGAGGAGAAGTAGGAACATTATTTAATTTCGCAAAAGCTACCTGCTTGTTAGCTTCTTTGATTCTTTCGTTACTTAATCTTTTTCTAGATCCCATGGCCTTCTACTATTTTTTTCCTTTGTTTTTAGCTCCGGCATGACCTCTAAAAGTACGTGTTGGAGCGAACTCACCTAATTTATGACCTACCATATTCTCAGTAACATAAACAGGAATAAATTGTTTTCCATTGTGTACTGCGATAGTTTGACCAACGAAATCAGGAGAAATCATTGATGCTCTTGACCAAGTTTTGATCACGTTTTTGCTTCCAGATTCAACGTTAGCAAGAACTTTCTTTTCTAATTTATAGTGGATGAATGGTCCTTTTTTTAATGAACGTGCCATAAATTATTTTTTTCTTCTTTCAACAATATATTTGTTAGACGCTTTTTTCTTGTCACGAGTTTTGTAACCTTTAGATGGAATACCGTTACGAGAACGAGGAATACCTCCTGTCGCACGACCTTCACCACCACCCATTGGGTGATCTACAGGGTTCATAACCATTGGACGAGTTCTTGGACGACGACCTTGCCATCTAGAACGACCAGCTTTACCTGAAACTTCTAACTGATGATCTGTGTTAGACACAACACCTACTGTTGCTTTACACTCCACTAAAATCATTCTTGATTCACCACTTGGTAACTTAACGATAGCATATTTACCATCACGTGCTACTAATTGAGCATAAGTACCTGCACTTCTTGCCATAACTGCTCCTTGCCCTGGACGTAACTCAATACAAGAGATTACTGTACCTAATGGCATGTTTTTAAGCTTCATAGCATTACCTACTTCTGGTTCAACGTTTTCTCCTGAAACAATTACTTGTCCAGCTTTTAAACCATTTTGAGCAATAATGTAACGTTTGTCACCATCTTCATAAGATAATAAAGCGATGAATGCAGTTCTGTTTGGATCATATTGAATAGATTCTACAGTTGCAGCACCTTCTTTATCACGTTTGAAGTCGATAATACGATACTTTTGTTTGTGTCCACCACCGATATAACGCATTGTCATTTTACCAGTGTTGTTACGTCCACCCGATTTAGATTTTCCTTCTAGTAATGTCTTTTCTGGCTTAGCACCTTTGTCTACTGCCGCAAATTCATTAACCACTCTAAAACGTTGTCCCGGGGTGATAGGTTTTAATTTTCTTACTGACATTTTTTAATTCTTAAATTATCCGAACAACTCTATTTCTTGACCTTCAGCTAAGCTAACGATCGCTTTTTTCAATTTATTTGTTTTTCCAGTTTGAAAACCTGTTTTTGTATAACGAGTTTTTACTTTTGGAGCAGAAACTAAAGTACTAACTGAAACTACAGAAACACCATAAGTTTTTTCTACAGCTTCTTTAATTTGTAATTTATTAGCTTTAGTATCTACATAAAACGAATATTGCCCTAATAACTCACTGTTACTAGTTGCTTTTTCTGAAATTACTGGTTTAATTATGATTCCCATTTTCTTCGTCTTATTTAGTTAAATTTTCTTGAACTGTTGCTAAAGAACCTTCTAAAAATACGATTTGAGAAGCATTAATTAAATCAAATACATTTAATTCCTCAGTTGTAACAACTTTAACTTTTTGTAAGTTACGAGAAGATAAATATACATTATTGTTTGATTCACCTAATACGAATAAAGATTTTTTGTTCTCTAATCCTAAATCAGTTAAAACAGTTTTGAACTCTTTTGTTCTTGGAGCTTCGAAAGAAAAGTTTTCAACAACTTTGATTTCGTTCTCAGCTAATTTTTGTGATAAAACTGATCTTTTAGCTAATCTCTTTTGTGCTTTGTTTAATTTGAAAGAGTAGTTTCTTGGACGTGGTCCAAATACTCTACCTCCTCCTCTAAACACTGGAGATTTGATAGATCCAGCACGAGCTGTACCAGTTCCTTTTTGCTTTTTGATTTTACGAGTTGATCCCGCAATCTCAGCTCTTTCTTTTGCTTTGTGAGTTCCTTGGCGTTGAGCTGCTAAATATTGTTTAACCTCTAAATACACTGAATGTGTAGATGGCTCAATTCCAAAAACTGCTTCGTCTAAAGATACTGTTCTTCCAGTCTCTTGACCTTTGATGTTTAATACTACTACTTCCATCTTCTAACGATTACGTATGAATTTTTAGGACCTGGGATAGCACCTTTTACGATTAAAAGGTTTTTCTCAGTATCAACTTTAAGTACTTTTAAGTTCTGAACAGTAACTTGTTTACCACCCATTCTTCCAGCCATACGCATTCCTTTGAATACACGAGAAGGATCTGAACCTGCACCAATAGAACCTGGAGCTCTTAAACGGTTATGTTGACCGTGTGTAGCTTGACCTACCCCACCGAAACCATGACGTTTAACAACACCTTGGAAACCTTTTCCTTTAGAAGTACCTGTAATACTTACAAATTCTCCCTCGTTGAATAACTCAACGTTCACTTCATCTCCTAAGTTTAATGAATCTACGAATTCTTGTCCGTAAAACTCAACTAACTTTCTTTTTGGAGTTGACCCAGCTTTTTTAAAGTGACCTTTTAAAGCATTAGTCGTGTTTTTTTCTTTTGCGTCATCGAAACCAAGTTGAGCCGCTACGTACCCATCTTTCTCTACGGTTCTGACTTGAGTAACCACACATGGCCCAGCTTCTACGATAGTAACAGGAATATTTTTCCCATTCTCATCGAATAAACTAGTCATCGCGATTTTTTTACCAATGATACCTGACATTTGATTAAAATATGTTAATAATTTGTTTAATATTTCAGAGAATGTGGATGTTAGCCACTAGAGATCTTCTCTGAAATTAGCATGCAAATGTATGAATTATTTCATAAAATACAAACTTTCAATTAATTATTTTTCAAAAGATTATAACCAATTCAATTTTTGCAAATTTATGAAACATCAATACTTTATAAAAAAACCTCGAGATGTGCACGTCTCGAGGTTTATATTTATTTAAAGTGTTATAAAAACTACACTTTAATTTCTACTTCTACACCACTAGGTAATTCTAACTTCATTAAAGCATCAACTGTTTTAGATGAAGAAGAATAAATGTCTAACAATCTTTTGTGTGCAGATAATTGAAATTGCTCACGAGATTTTTTGTTAACGTGTGGAGATCTTAAAACTGTAAAGATTCTTTTGTGAGTTGGTAATGGAATAGGACCATTAACTACAGCTCCTGTAGCTTTAACAGTTTTTACGATTTTTTCAGCTGATTTATCAACTAAATTATAATCGTAAGATTTTAATTTTATTCTAATTTTTTGACTCATTTTTCTTGAATTAAGCGTTACCTTTTGCTTTAGCGATTACAGCTTCTGCAACGTTTGTTGGTGCAGCAGCATAGTGATCAAACTCCATAGTCGATGTAGCACGACCAGAAGATAATGTACGTAATGATGTTACGTAACCGAACATTTCTGCTAATGGAACTAATGCTTTAACAACTTTAGCGTTGTTTCTATCATCCATTCCAGAAACTTGTCCACGTCTTCTGTTTAAGTCACCTACAACATCTCCCATGTTTTCCTCTGGAGTTAATACTTCTAACTTCATAATTGGCTCTAAAATTTGAGCTCCAGCAGCTTTAGCAGCAGCTTTATACCCCATTTGAGCAGCTAATTCGAAAGATAAAGCATCAGAATCCACAGGGTGGAAAGATCCATCTTTTACTGTAACTTTTAATGAATCCATTTCGAATCCAGCTAAAGGTCCATTTTTCATGGCAGCTTTAAATCCTTTTTCGATTGAAGGGATATATTCTTTAGGAATGTTACCACCTTTAATAATAGATTCAAATTCTAATCCAGACTTTCCTTCGTCTGCTGGTCCCATTGTGAAAACGATATCAGCAAATTTACCACGTCCACCAGATTGTTTTTTGTAAACTTCACGGTGTTCTGCTGGTCTAGAGAAAGACTCTTTGTATTCTACTTGAGGCTCACCTTGGTTAACTTCAACTTTGAATTCACGTCTTAAACGGTCAACGATAATATCTAAGTGTAACTCACCCATTCCAGAAATAATAGTTTGACCTGAAGCCTCATCTGTTTTTACTTGGAATGTTGGATCTTCTTCAGCTAATTTAGCTAAAGCCATACCTAATTTATCAACGTCAGCTTTAGTTTTAGGCTCAACCGCGATACCAATTACTGGATCTGGGAAGTCCATAGACTCTAATACGATAGGTGCTTTTTCATCACATAAAGTATCACCTGTTTTGATATCTTTAAATCCTACAGCAGCTCCAATATCACCAGCCTCAATAAATGGGATTGGCTCTTGTTTGTTCGCATGCATTTGGAAGATACGAGAGATACGCTCTTTGTTTCCTGAACGAGTATTTAATACGTAAGAACCTGCATCTAAACGTCCTGAATAAGAACGGAAGAATGCTAAACGACCTACGAAAGGATCTGTTGCAATTTTAAATGCTAAAGCTGCAAAAGGCTCCTCTACAGATGGCTTTCTAAAAGTAGGCTCATCCGTTTTAGGATCTGTTCCAGGAATCGCTTCTTTATCCATCGGAGATGGTAAGTAACGACATACTGCATCCAACATAAACTGTACACCTTTGTTTTTAAACGAAGATCCACAAGTCATTGGGATAATAGACATATCTAAAGTAGCAGCACGTAAAGCAACATGGATTTCATCCTCTGTAATAGAGTTTTCATCTTCCATGAATTTCTCTAATAAGTTTTCGTCGTAAGCAGCAATTTCTTCGATTAATTTAGCTCTGTATTCTTTTACATCACCAACTAAATCTGCAGGAATTTCTACTACGTCAAATGTAGCTCCATTGTTTTCGTCATGCCATACAATAGCACGATTCTTAATTAAATCTACTACTCCTTTAAAATCAGCTTCTTCACCGATTGGTAATACGATAGGAACAGCGTTTGATCCTAACATATCTTTAACTTGTTGACAAACTTTTAAAAAGTTTGAACCTTGACGGTCCATTTTGTTAACAAACCCCATACGAGGAACTTTATAGTTGTCAGCTAAACGCCAGTTAGTTTCTGATTGAGGCTCTACTCCATCTACTGCAGAGAATAAGAACACTAATCCGTCTAAAACACGTAAAGAACGGTTTACCTCTACTGTAAAGTCAACGTGACCAGGAGTATCGATAATATTAAAGTGGAATTCTTTTGCATCTGGAAGTGGTTGTCCTTGCTCAGTAGGAAACTGCCATTTACACGTAGTTGCAGCAGAAGTAATTGTGATACCACGCTCAGCTTCTTGCTCCATCCAGTCCATTGTAGAAGCACCATCATGTACTTCTCCAATTTTGTGAGATTTACCCGTATAAAATAAGATACGTTCTGTTGTTGTAGTTTTCCCTGCATCAATGTGTGCAGCAATACCAATATTTCTAGTATATAATAAGTCTCTTGCCATTTCTTACTAGAATCTAAAGTGTGAAAATGCTTTGTTAGCTTCTGCCATTTTGTGAGTATCTTGACGTTTTTTAACGGCAGATCCTTCTTCTTTAGCAGCAGCGATAATTTCACCAGCTAATTTTTGAGCCATAGATTTCTCATTTCTATTACGTGAGTATTTGATTAACCACTTCATAGCTGTTGAAATTTTACGGTCTGGACGAATTTCCATTGGAATTTGGAATGTAGCACCACCAACGCGACGAGAACGTACTTCTACGTGAGGCATCACATTTGATAAAGCTTCTTTCCAGATATCCACTGAAGATTTTTCAGCATCTTCTTTACGTGAATCAACGATTTCTAATGCATCATAAAAAATTTTGAATGCAACAGATTTTTTACCGTCGTACATTAAATTGTTAACGAAACGTGTTACTAACTGATCATTAAATTTAGGATCTGGAAGTAAGGGTCTTTTTTTAGCTCTTGTCTTTCTCATTTCTCCTTAAATTTATTTTTTAGCATCTTTAGGACGTTTCGCTCCATACTTACTTCTACGTTGAGTACGTCCGTTTACTCCCGCAGTATCTAACGCTCCACGTACGATGTGGTAACGAACACCAGGTAAATCTTTAACTCTACCTCCTCTAACCAATACTATCGAGTGCTCTTGAAGATTATGACCTTCACCACCGATGTACGCGTTAACTTCTTTTCCGTTTGTTAATCTAACACGAGCAACTTTACGCATTGCTGAGTTAGGTTTCTTAGGAGTTGTAGTGTAAACACGTGTACAAACACCGCGGCGTTGTGGACATGATTCCAATGCAGCCGATTTACTCTTCTTGGTTAGTTTTTTTCTACCTTTTCTAACTAATTGTTGAATTGTTGGCATACTAATAATTTCCTTTTAAATTTGGATTAAACCCTTTTTTGGGCATGCAAAAATATGAATAATTTCATTAAATAAAAATATTTATGCATTTATTTTGCATTGATTTATAAAATATTACCAATCTTAAGTCTATTTTTAAACTCTCATTAAAAATAAGTTAATACATTTTTTTGGTGAAAACAGATATTGCATCAAATGTATTTGTCCATTGAGAAGCTGTACTTCCATTGTCAATGTAATCATATCTCGCAACAGTAAAAGTAAACCTTACTTTACCTCCTACAACACTAAGTCCTCCGAAGGAAGCAATAAAATTAGCTGCTGTTCCACTTGTATTTACTAATAATATTGGGTGTACACCTGTTAAATCAAACAATGGACCTTGGTATTCATAAACAAGTGTCATTCTATTGGGTCTTACCAAAGCAGCTGTCCGAGCAGCAGCTTGTGATGTCGTCGAAATCAACCACCATTGATAAGCTCCTGAAGTTATATCGTAATCTGACGTATTATGATTGGTAACAGTTACAGCATATGGAGGTATTTTGAAGTTAACATCATAAACTTCAACATTTTGTGCAATTGGCAATACGACAAAAGAAATATCCCATGTTGCAGAAGTACTTACAGTACTGGTGTTATTTACAATTTCTGCATAAAAACCTGGTTGTAAAATGATGTTATCTAAAGCTACATTATCAGCTCTTAATTTATTTGTTCCTGATGCTACTATTGTCAAATTTTGGCTACTTAAATTCTTTATAAAATACATTCTACCATTGTAACTAGCAGTTCCAGATGCAATACTAGGAAGTGTAATTGTTCCTACTGTAGTTTCTGTGTAGGAAATATGATGATCATTAACATTTAATGTACTCGTAGCTGTTGAAATCTCTCTATATGCTGTTTGTAATGATCCCCTAACATCTAACATACTGTTAGGATTAGAAGTAGCAATACCTACTTGCGATTTTACACTTAAAGAAATAAGCATAAAAAGAATTATTAAACTATTTACTTTTGAAATCATTGTACCTCTCTTTATAAAGTTCTTTTTGTAAATAATGCATTAATAAAAAATTCTGTTCCTTGCCAGTTACTATTTGTAGCAGGAATTGCTGTTGATCCTATAAAATCTACTCTCGCAATAGATACTGTTAACCTTGTTTTACCAGTAGTATTGGAAAAACCTCCAAAAGAAACGGAAAAAATATCTGGAAAACTTGAAGAATTACCTACTGTTAATAAAGGTTGAAGCCCACTCAAATTAAACATTGCACCTTGATATTCATAAACAATTGTCATTCTACTAGGTCTTGATAAACTTGCTGAAACCTCATATGTTGAAGGTGTTGCAGATATTAACCACCAAACATCTGTTCCTGTTCCTGAATCGTAAGTTGGATTTCGGCTTGTAATTGAACCATATGGTGGAAGTTTTAAAGTTGCTCCATACAATGTTACCGCTTGTGCCATTGGTTGTGCTACAAATGAAGCATCCCAAACAGCAGCAGTTGTCCCTGTATTAGCGTTATTTACTAATTCAACAAAAAAACCTGGATTTAAGGTTATTGTAGCATCTGGTGTTGTACTAGAAATACGAAATGTATTAGTACCTGCTGGTCGAACTGTAAGAACCTGACTGCTAATATTTTTAATACGATAAATACGCCCTGTAAAACTACTTGTTCCTGTCTGTATTGCAGGTAATGTAATTGTTGATGCTGCAGTTCCGTTAAATACTACATAATAGTCATTAATATCTAAAGTTGCATTTGCAGTGACTTCTCTGTAAGCTGTCTGTAAAGATCCTCTAACATCAAGTACACTATTTGGAGTATTTGTTCCTATACCTACTTGCGCGTTTGAAATAGTAGATAAAAGAATAAATAGAAAAATTAGTTTCTTCATATGTGCTATTTTAATAATTAACTCGGATAATATAAAAATACAATAAACCTATTGAAAAATAAAAATTTTCAACAACTTTTAACAATTCAACAATCTAATAAACAATTAAATAGCATATATAATAAAAAGATCTCAATCTGAAATTTCAGATTGAGATCTTTTTATTATCGTTTTTTAATAGCTTTTAAAGTAGCTCAAAACCTCCTCCTACATGTAGAACAGTTCCATGAACATAACTTGCAGCATCCGAACTTAAAAATAGTGATCCTTGAGCAACTTCTCTCACTTCTCCAAGGCGTCCAATTAAGCTCATAGATGGAATTATATCTTCTTCAGTAATTCCTTTATCTGCTAAAGATGCTGTTAACATTGGTGTACGAATTGCTCCTGGCGCAACCGAATTTATTCTTATTCCTTTTACTCCATATTCAAATGCAGCAGCTTTTGTTAAACCTTCTACTCCATGTTTAAATGCTTGATATGCTGGATTACCCAAAATTGGTTTAAATGCATTAATTGATGATATGTTTACAATAGAACCTCCTCCTTCTTGTTTCATAAATTGTCTAAGTTCATATTTCATACATAAAGCTGTTCCTTTTAAATCTACAGCTTGTAATCTATCATAATATTCCTCATCTAAATCCTGAAAAGAATTATTATCTGGTTTTAAAGCTGCATTATTTACAGCACAATCTAATCTTCCGTATGTGTCAACCGTAAATTTAACCATAGCTTCTACTTGAGAAGAATCTGAAATATCTACTTTACAAAAAGTTGCTTCTCCTCCTTTACTCTTAATTTCATCTACTGTAGCCTGACCTGCTTCTTCATTAAAATCTGCTACAATAACTTTTGCTCCTTCTTCTGCAAATAGCTCTGCTGTTGCTTTTCCCATTCCTAATGCAGCTCCTGTAATAATTGCTACTTTATTTTGTAATTGTCCCATAAATTTTATTTTTACTAAATTTAGGGTATTGTATATCTAACATAAAAAATGAGACAATAAAATATTGTTAATTTTTTATCTAAAAATAATTCAAACAATTATGAAAAATATTTGGTTATATCTTCTCGTATTTTTAAGTATTACAGCTACAAAAATTTATGCACAAGACTACAAAACAATCAGCAATATTCATTACTATGATGATAAAATAAACAAAGCAGACAGTTATATAAACGAAAGATGTGTTTTGGATATTTACATCCCTAAAAATGTTAAAAACTTCCCTACTGTAATTTGGTTTCATGGTGGAGGAATAACAGGTGGAGAAAAAGAAATTCCTGAAGCATTAAAGAATAAAGGAATTGCTATAATTGGTGTAAATTACAGATTATCTCCAAAAGTAAATGCTCCTAAATATATTGAAGATGCAGCCGCTGCAACAGCTTGGACATTTAATCATATAAAGGAATATGGTGGTAACGAGAATCTTATTTTTATTTCTGGTCATTCGGCTGGTGGTTACCTTGCAACAATGGTTGGTTTAGATAAGTCTTATCTTAAAAAATATCAGATAGATGCCAATAAGTTGGCAGGTATTATTCCATTTAGTGGGCAAATGATTTCTCATTTTACAATTAGAAAAGAAAGAGGTATTAACGAGTTAGATCCTAGAATAGATGATATGGGGCCATTGTATTTTGCTAGACAAGATGCTCCTCCATTACTTTTAATTACTGGTGATCGTGAAAAAGAAATTTTCGGTAGATACGAAGAAAATGCATATATGTGGCGTATAATGAAATTAAAAGGTCACAAAGAAACTGTTTTATATGAACTAGATGGTTTTGATCATGGTGAAATGGCTCAACCAGCTTTTCCATTGCTTATAAAAGAGGTGAAAAGAATTGAAGGATTAAAAAAATAACATCTTCTGTAAGGTTTAATTGGGGTTTATGAGCTGAGAATAATGTTCATAGACTCCTAATTTATTTTTCTCTGATTCTAATACAGAAAAATCAATAACTTTCTCTTTCAGTTCTTTTGTTTTAAGATTAATTGTTAGAAGCTTATTTGGAGAAATTAATAAAACTTCATTCTCTGTTAGTAATGGGTTTGATATTATTTTTTCTGTAATATTATTAATTAAATTTAGTTCTCCTGTTTTTTTATCAATAAAAACAAGTTGTCTTGTTGTCGTTTTATTAGAATAGTCTTCAACAAAAATATCCATCATAATTTCATTGTTGAGATTATAAATATCAAGAATTGTTTTTCCTTCTCCATTCTGTGGTTTAATTTCAGTATTCTCCCAAAGTAAATCTCCAGAATTAGAATTTATCGCGCTTAAAGTAAGCGATCCATTGACTGCTGTATAAAGTGTCGTATTTTCTCTAAAAATAAAATCTGCACCATCTTTATACTTCCATATTACTTTATCTGTAGTTAAATTAAAAGCATATAAACTACCAGCAGATAGATAAATTATTTTGTTTTTAGCATCTAATTCGTTAGGTGAATAAAACGTATTTTCTTCTGTATTGTTAATAATTTTGGTTACTTCACCACTTTTCTTATTTATAACAAAACATTCTAAAATGCCTGTTTTATAAAGATTTTCATTATCAAAAGAATAATTATAATGTCCATAATTCCCGATTGTTTGCGACCAATCTATTTGCCCATTATATCTGTTTATTTTGTAAACTGTTCCGTTGTAATTTGCATATAAATACTCGTCAGAAATTGGTAAATCTTGTTTAAAAAGATTCGTAATATTTTCTTTTTGTGCATCATTTGTTGGAGACATTTTCCAATACTCTTCACCATTTTTTAAGGACAAGGCATATATGTTACCACTACTTGTCGCAACATAAACGGTATTTTTATAAATATTGAATTTATTTAAATTCTGACTATCTTTATTTTCTAGTGTTTTGGTCCAAATTGTTTTACCAGTATCATTATCTAGTAAACTTATAATTGCCCTTACTCTATCATAAACCAATATACTTTTCTTATCAAGAGAATTTCCTAATTCTGGTACTTGCTTTTTAAAAACAACTTTAGCTTCTACTTTTTTATTTGGAATAAAATTTTTAATTGTATAATTACCATTATCGAATCCTTTTTCTTTAGAAAATTTTGCTACATGCAAAGCTGGAAGAATTTTTTTTCGAAAATAGATTTCGTATAACTTTTCTATAATTCCTCTTGATACTAATTTTTTATTTTGATACCATTTCTCCCACATCTGTTGTTGATTCAGAATTTCATTATCAGAAAAAACGGCTTTAATTTCTGAGTTTGTTACGACTTTCTTTAGCTCAAACTCCATTTCTGTTTTATTTCCATTCAAACCTTTAAATGAGACTTCCCAATAAGAAGATAAACTTCCTTCGTGTGTAAAAAGCCAATCATCGGGAGCAACACCTTTCTTTACAGATGCATCAAAATCTTCTTTTGTTGTAAAAGCTTGTTTAGTATCAAATAATTGATATTTGTCTTCTGAAATCTTAACTATATTTTCTTTATCATATTCTAAAAAAAAGTTCTTAACATCTTCCTTATTAGCATCTACTATAAGTTTTGTTTTCGGAATATTTTTTACTTCATATTCTTTATAGTGTCGAAATGTATCTTCTTGTGCAAAAGCAAAAAAATGAAAACTTATAATAGCGATTAAAAATATTTTTGTTTTGATAGAATTCATTGCAAATTATTTTAAAAGAACAAACAATTGAATGGGTATAAAATAAAAGTGTAGAATAACATTTGCTATGTTATTCTACACATAAATAAATCATTATAATTTAATTAAACCTTGATGAAATTTTTGTTAAAAAAGTCGCATCATTCTCATTAATAGAATTTAAAAATCTATGATGAGCTAATTTTTTATTTCTTTTGTTTTTCTTTTTCTCCTTTTTTACATCAAAAGGAAAAGGTTCTACACAAGCATCTACTTCCCAAGATAATTCTCCAGCAACAGTAAAAGCTAATCCATCTGGATTTAATACATGTATATAAGCTAAATCTACACCTTCTGAAAATGGTTGATTTGTTGTATTATTTGTTCCATCAATTTTTATGTAATACAAATTTTCATCTTTATTTGAACTTTTCCATTTTTCAATTTGTACTTTCTTAATTTCTATTAATTGCTTTGGATCGTTATCACAACAACCACAAAAAGAAACTACGTATGATTGTTTATCTAAAAATTCCTTTGCTTGTTTTGCTTGATCATAAGACAATACATACCATTGATCTGCGTATGCTGTTAGTGAAAACAAAAACAATGTAAATAATAATATTTTTTTCATTTTATGTAATTAATTAGTTAATATGTTTAATAACAACCACTAAAATAAAAAATATTATGATTTAAAAATAATTTTGTTTTATAGAATGTTGCAGAAATACATTATTCAGAAAATTTAGAATAAAAAACTCTTGTATATTCTGTTACACAAGAGTTTTTTTAAATTTTATTTATATCATCAAAACAAATTATACAATTGATTATCTTGAGATAAAAGATTTAAAAGTAAATCTTTGGACTATTTTTTATATTTTTCAAGAATTAATTCTACTGGATAACTCTTAGTACCTTGTACGTTTTCAAAATATTTAGGCGTTGTTTCATTTATTAATTTATATGTTGAATATACAGATGCATCTTTTCCAAAACCACATCCTTTCTCCTTAGGTTTTATCGTAAGTTCTCCTTGTTTAAATTCAAATTTCATTACACAATTACTCAATGCATCACCGTATTGTTCTGCTCCTTGTTTATCTTTCTTCGAATCATAAGTCCCTACATTATCCTTTACCAACATTTCTCCATATAAAGTTGTTAACATATAATCCGGTGCACCTTCTGATACATCTAAATAAAAAACTGCCGTACTATCTGTTATTGGGTATACATAAACTTTTCCTATAGCTCCTTTTTCCAAATTAGTCCCAAAAGAATAAGTTCCTACGATAGACAAAGGTTTTACTTTTTCTGTAACCTCAGTAGGTTTTTCGGTTGGAGTTATGGATGAAACTTCTTTCTTTTCGTTTACATTTTTGTCTTTACAACTAAAAATAGTAAGAAATAGAAAAGCATAAAAAAACATTGATTGTTTTCTAACTAATTTTTTCATAATAGTTTGTTTAGGTTATTTATTTACCGAAAATAAAGATTACAAATAAAACTTCCTAAAATCTTTTATAAAATTTTACTACTACTTATTATTGAAATGCATTAATTATCAAAAACAAATCATCTTTTTGTTTTTATAAATAAAGTTCTTGTTAGAAAAACATTGCATCAATTAGAAAAGTATCATTTCGATATTTCGTCGTCTTTATTATTGTGTAAAATAGCAATTGTCAACATAGATGTCAACACTAAAAACCTTAATAAAACATTGTAATAACTTTAATTTTACATTTAATAATTAACACGATATGAATTTTACTATTAAATCCACAGCTTCTTTGATTGCTGTAACAGTCTGTACAATTGTTACTGCACAAAGCACAATTCTTAAAGAACAAAATGGTTATAAGGTTTCTAAAAACTTTGGTAGCATCTCTTTACTTAACCCTCAACCAACCGGGTTAAAAAAGAGTGAACAAAATAAAACCATTATCAATCCAACAGAAAAAATGTTATCCAAAATAAAGTCTCAAGTACTTCGTGATAACAAAAATAAATTTGACTTTTTTGGTGGAGAAGTTTATAAAGGAAATAGTATTCCTTATGCATCTGTAACAGATGGAAATGGGAATACTTATATTACAGGAGGAAGTTCTAATGAAAATCAGCCTTCTGGAGATTTTTTTACTATAAAAGTTGGTCCAGATGGTCAAATTATATGGCAAAAACGAGAACAAGCTTCATTATATGCCGTTGAACATGGTACCCATATTATATTTGATAACGAAGGAAATATAGTTGTATCGGGACTTAAATGGAATGGTAATGACATGGATATTCGTCTTGTTAAATACTCTACAGATGGTACAAAACTTTTTGATACATCTTTTGACAATGGAACGAAAGGGTTAGAGATTCCTAGTCATTTAACAACTGATAGTAATGGGAATATTTATTTATCTGGTATCACATGGTCTGGAAATTCTGTGGATTATGTTACTTTAAAATATAATAGTAAAGGAGAAAAGTTATGGCATAAAACCGAAAACCCTGCAAATAGAGAATCTTGGAATGAAGCAACAGCTGTTGCAGTAGATAATATTGGTAATGTTATAGTAACAGGGTACAGTCCTAATGCTGAAGGATGGCTTAATTACCATACTATTAAATACACTGCAGATGGTACAAAAATTTGGGAACAAGCTTATAATTATAAAAGCACAGATCCTGAAAACATTGCAGATGTTACAAATTCAGTTCCTGCTGCTATTACTACAGATGCTGATAATAATATTTATGTGACAGGTACTTTTGATACTTATCTTAATCGCATTGGAACAATTAAATACAATGCAAACGGAGAAGAACAATGGGTACAGTCTCACAGAAGTCAAGAAGAACAAACAAATGGTTGGCAAATAGCGCTTCATAATAACAAACTATATGTCAGCGGAAATCATTCGGGAAGCTTTTCTGATGACGGAACTGTTCTTTTATCATACAATACAGATGGAACACAAAATTGGGTAACAGAAACCAATGGTCTTATACAATCTGATCATAACAAATTATCTTTTGATACTAATGGTAATATTATTATTGCTGCAAATGGAATGACTCCAGGTGCTGAAGCTTGGGAACAAGATGTTGCAGCTCGTGCGTATAAATATTCACCAGATGGAAACTTATTAGGTGAATCTGCTTTCGTAATTTCTACAACGACAGGAACTGCTACTATGGGTAGAATGGCTGGAGTTGGTACAGATAATAATGGAAATGTTTATTTCTCTGTTAATTCATTTTATACACAAAGTGGTAATGTGTTCGAAACTATAAAATCAAGTTTTGGTAATACAGTTCCAGAAAAACAATGGAGCGCAAAGTATACTAATCTTGGTTCATCAGAAGCTATAATGCTTAACTCTTTTTCAGATAATAAAGGAAGTACTTTTTCTACTGGTTCTTATTATTCTTATGCTGATGAAATGCTTAATATGAATTACTTTCTTGTTAAACATAATGAAGATGGTACAGTAGCTTGGAATATTCTTTATAATTCTAAAAATGGAAATCCTGCAGATGGAATCATTGGAAAAGCAGATACAAATGGAAATGTTTATGTTGGTTTAATACCTTCATTTGAACAATCTCCATCAAAATTAAAATTAATTAAACTATCACCAGAAGGTTCTCGAGTATGGGTAAAAGAAATTGATTGGTCTAATTCTTCAGCTTTTGTTTTAACACCATTAGCAGATGGTTCTTTATACTTTAGTGGAAGATCTGGTAATACTATTGTTGGTATAAAATATAATGCAGATGGAACTGAAGCATGGAAAACATCTGTGCCAGGTATTGCAGGCCAAGTTAATACAGCAAATGTAAATAGTAATGGGCAATTAACTTTAACAACTAGAAATTTTGCTGCAGTACAATTTAATACAAATGGAACTATTAACTGGACAGCTCCAGTATCTATTCCAGGACAAACAATTACGGCTAGTGATATGCACATTGCAAAAGATGGAAGTGTCTATATCAATGGAAATACAGCACAAGATGATATGGTTATTGTAAAATTGGATACGGCAGGAAAAATGCAATGGTATAAAACGTATGGAGATCAAGATAGAAGTGAGCGTTCTTATACTGTAAAATCTTTTAGTGACGGAGGTGTTGCCTTAGTTGGTTACAGTCTTGCAATTAATGGTGATATACATAATGTTATACAAAAGTATAGCGCAGATGGTGAATTACTTTGGAATGTAAAATCTGATAATATGCGTTATTACAATGACTTTCATATTGATGCTGATGATAAAGTTTACATATTAAACCAAGAGATTATAGATCCTTCTGCTCATAAAATTGTTTCTGTTTTCTTTCCTGTTGGAGCATTATTGACATTTGATAAAAATGGAGAAAATAAAAATGAGGAATATTTTATTGGTCCAGAATATTCAGAATTTTATGGTAGAAGATTAGTACCAAACAGTAATAATAAACTTTTAGTAGCTGGTACTGTTGCTGATCAAAGTTTTTACAGAGGTCTTTACTTTTTTGAAACTGAACATAAAAGTACACTAGGACTTTCGGATAACTTACCTGTAGATTCTAAGAATGATGTATTGGGGCAAAACTATCCTAATCCTGTTTCTTCTATCACGACTATACCGTTTACATTAACAAATGGAGGGAAAGCTGTAATCAATTTATACAATATACAAGGTCAATATATTACTAAAATAGCCGACGGAAACTATTCTGCTGGTAAAAACAATGTGACATTTGATATTAAAAGTTTAGTTCCAGGTGTATATTTCTACACATTAGAATCTAAAGGCTTTAAACAAACTAAAAAAATGATTGTTAAATAATTTTATATCAATCAAAAAAAACGAAAGGTTCCGAATATTTAATTTGGAACCTTTTTTTGTTTATGTAGGATAAAAATTTAAATTTGAGTATGATGTTCAATGTAAACCTTTCAAAATTATTAATCATACTTTATTCTTTTCTCCTTGTCTCATCTTGTGTTGAGAAACAACAAAATCATGTAGAAAAAAATAACTCATCTACTAAAGAATCTTTCTCCACACTTAGAGATTTAGGAAATGAACATTGGCGCACAGGAAACTATCAAGAAGCGCTTAACTACTTTACACAAGCTTATAAAAAGGTAAAAGCATCTGACAACGAAACAGAAATGGCCACACTTTTAAATAATTTAGGTTTGGTACAATGGCGCCTTGAAAATAACACTGCCGCAATGGAATGTTATACTGAAGCCGCTATACTGGCTGAAAAAAATGACATGAAAAGACTTTTAGGTCTTACTTACACAAATCGTGCATTGATACTTAAAGAGCAACGAAATTTTAAAACTGCATTCAATTATAATAACGTGGCTATTCAGCTTTTTAAAGAAATTAACGAACCAAAAGATTTAGCTATTGCTTACAATAATCAAGGTCAGATTTATAGGTATTCGAAGAATTATAATGCTGCTTTAAAATTCTATTTATTGTCTTTAGAAGAATGTAAAAAAATAAACTATACCGAAGGAATGGCTACTGCTTATCAAAATTTAAGCTATGTATATGCTAAACAAGGTAATAAAAAAGAAGCGATAGAAGCAGGACACAAATGTTTAAACCTTAGTTATAAAGTAAAAAGTAAGGTTAGAATAAGTGAAGGGCTTCGTGAACTTTCTAACAATTATGATCTTTTTAATGTACAAGATTCTGCACTGTATTATTTTAAGAAGCATTATGATGTAGAAAAAGATATTATGGATGCTAATCAAAGCAATCTTTTGTCTCAGTATCAAGCAAATTTGGGAATTGAGGTTAAAAATCTTCGCATCAAAAATCTACAAAACGAGAAAAAAATAGCCAATAGTCGTTTTATGTTAACGGCCGTTTCTGTACTAGCAGTATTACTTATTTCTGCATTTTTTGTTTATCGTTACCTTTCTATTATAAAGTTTAGAAAAAAGCAATTAGAAATAGATTTAGAAAATTCTAAGCAGCTTATTCATGTAAAAGAAGAAGAACTTAAAACATACATTATAGATCTTACGAATAAAAATAATATTATTCATCAATTACAAGAACCTGATAAAAAGGTTACAAACCCAGAGTATAATATTGATGATTTATTAGAAGAGAAGATTTTTACTGACGATGGTTGGGATAGATTCAAAAAGCGTTTTGCAGCGATATACCCTGATTTTTTTAGTAAAATAACACAAAGTGATATTAGTGTAACCGAAGCAGAAGTACGTATATTAGTTTTAATGCGACTAAAATTGAATGGAAATGATATGGCTAATACTTTAGGAATTTCTCCACAAAGTGTTAGGGTTTGTAAAATGAGATTGAAGAAAAAATTACAAATAAGTGGATACCAAACAGTGGAAGAATATTTACATTACATTGTTTCTTGAAAAGAAAAAATTAAGCAATATTCACATATTTATATTCAATTTCATCTTCTTCGAGCTTTCTTGTTTTTACAAAATTTAATCTTTCAAGAAGTTTTACAGCACTGTGATTTTGTGTAGTTGTAATTGCTATTATTTCTTTTAATCCAATATTTTTAATACCAAATTCAATAGCAAGTGTCATTGCTAATGTCATAAACCCTTTTCCGCGAAAGTTGCTCTTTAACACACAACCAAGTTCCCCTACTCCTTTATCTAAGCCTCTATAATAACCTAATGTTCCTACAATACTATTTGTCTGTTTATCTACAATTCCCCAATGGATAGATGAACCGTTTAGATAATCCAAATTTATTTTTTCTTGCATTGTTATTGCATCTTCAACTGTTGAAGCTGGTCTTGAATCGTAAAACGATATTTCAACAATATCTTTCACATCTTCTATCTGTATTTCTCTCAAAATTATTTCATTAGATATAATTTCTGGAAATACATCGTAAGGTGGTTGTTTCATTTTATGATTCTTTATTGTTTTTTAAAAAGTCATCGGTAAAATGTCTTTTCTTTTTCTCTTTGGAAAATTTTTCGTCATTGTATTTTTGAGAATTCCCTTTTGGAATTGACAATGATTTCCAATTATTATTAGTAATCATTTTTCCAATAAAAACAATTTGACCTATGTGATAAGGATAATGTGCTAATTGTCTGTTTATAGCTTCAATAACTGTATGACCTTCATTTCTAATGTAGATAATTTTAGTTAAATCAGATTCTTTTAAAGAATATAGAGTTTCTAAAAGGCAATTCCAACCTTGATTCCATTTTTGCATTAGAACTTCTCTAGTTTTAATATTATTCTCAAACTCTTCATCTCTTTTTCTCCAAACTTTTTCTCCATCAGAATTAAGAAAATCAGACCATCTCGAAAGCATATTTCCAGATAGATGATTTACAATTACACTAATACTATTAGAGTCTTCGTTATATTTCCAAAATAAGTCTTCATCATCTAACTGACTAAACGTTTTTTCTCCAAGTAATTTATAATACTCAAATTGTTTTATTACACTTTCTAAATATCCTAAATTCATAATAAAAGTATTTTTTAATATTATATTTTAATAAAAAATTGATAGCAATTATTCATTTATCCAATAGATATCCCATTTAAACAAATGTAGATTACTGCAGTAATAAGAATTAATGATTCCACTACCCAAATTACATTTTTATTCACCCTTATGCTCATCAAAATAAATTGTTCAAATCCCAAAATAAAAAGAAAAATTATGAATCCAAATGCAGCAATTGTTCCATCTAAAGCATTTCCTCCATTATTATCAATAAAAAGATAGTAAACTGAAAATATTAAAAGTAAAATAATCAAAATTCCAAGAATAATAAAAAATGGTGTAATTGTAGTTCTAAAATTATTATGGCTCATAAAATTCTTTAATTGTGTAACTACCATTATTTAATTTTCTCAATTCTTTTATTAAATAATAGCGATGCAGAAAACCAGTTAAAACAACAATCTTTTTGTTTGGATATTTTTCTGAAATATCATAGATATTTTTTGCCATTGTTTTATTTCTTAAATCCCAAAAGTCTGACATTAATTTAAAACCATCTTTATAGCTTATATTTTCTTTATTAGGTTTCACTATATAATTTTTTGAAAATTCAGGTCTTTCATTTGTTATTTTTAACAACTGTTGGTATTGAAAATTCTGTCTTAGTTCTGCAATACTATCAGTTTTTTTATTATTGAAATTCTCAGGAGATGATTCAGCAATTTTCATTAAATCTCCTGTAATATTATTAAATGTTTCGTATATTTTTATTTGTTCTTTGGTAAGCTTTTTAGCATTGTATAAACTATCAATTAACTTAATAGTTAAATTATCTGTAGGAACCATTCCTCTATCTCTTCTATACTTATTCCTTCCTTCAAAATCAAACGGAAATCTTAAAGTTTTTGAATTTTTTTTAAGATATAAATTACTAGCTCTTATTTCATTTCCTTTAAAATTTGCATCAGTTTCATACTCTCTCATACCCTCACTATCTACTTCATGAAGTATAATATCTGGTTTTATATTCTCAAGAATTGTGAGTAAAATTTTAGGATTATAGTTAGCGACACTGTCGTGTATATTTCCTATTATAAAAATCTCAGTTTTCTTTTCTTGTGAAAAGCTAATAGTTGATACCAGAAATAATATAAGTATATGTAGTTGTTTCATAGAATATTAATTTAACAAAAAATTAAAAATAGTAAATCTGTAATTAACTTATTGTGTAAAATTTCACTGTTTTTCTATTTGCTCCTTTACAGATTCCAAAGCCTTTTTTGTACAATATTTCTGATAAGGAATAGTAATTAACGAACCTACAATTTTACTTAAAAAATTACCTGGTTCGGAAAATGTATGAATTTTAAATTTTATTTTACCTGCCTCATTTTCGACAGTAAATATTGAGATTCCTTTTTCAGCATGACCTTCAATTGTTTCGTAACTGAATCCTTTTTTATTCTCTTTATTTAGTATTTCATTAATCCTAACTCCGAAAATAATCTTCTGAGAGAAATTTTTTATTGGAGGAAAAAATGCTTGTTGAACAATAGTATCTCCAATTCTCATTTCTCTATTCTCTACATTCCATTCATT
Organism: Chishuiella changwenlii; assembly: GCF_900142565.1. GTDB lineage: Bacteria > Bacteroidota > Bacteroidia > Flavobacteriales > Weeksellaceae > Empedobacter > Empedobacter changwenlii. Next base: position 76,331 of record NZ_FRBH01000002.1, on the reverse strand, counting down.
TTTAGAAATTAGTATATTATCAGGAAAAATTTTATAATTAAAAAGAAAGTCTAAATTTAATTCATCAAAAGGTTTTTCAGTGTAAATATCAATCTCAGATATCTTTTCAATCAACTTATTTCTATTATAACTCATGACACCTTTCTGTTTTAGTTTTTCGAGGTGAACCATTAAATTATTAAACTGATTTTTAAAATATATATTCATTTCCAATAATAATTTTGGAGATTTTTTTTTACATATATATTGAATGAATTATTCAATTAAAAATTTTGCATTCACTTCCATCTCAACCTTTATTTTCTGAAATTCAATATCAATAGATTCATAGCTACTTGCTTTTACTTTACTACTATACCCTCTAACTCTTATTCCAGAGACTTGACCAGAAAGACCATTGTAATCATTATCTAAGTCGGATATAAAAAGTGCTCTTCCTATCTTTTGCTCTAATGGTTTGGTCATAGATATTGCATTTAATTTTGCTTTTAAAATAGCTTGAGATTTTAATTCTAACTTTAACTCTTCTATTTTAGAATACTCTGTTTTTTCGAGGTTAACATTAGATATATTTTCATTTTCTAATTCAACAATCACCTTTACTGCAGTTTTAGCATCATAAACTAATAATGAATATGATTTTGCTTTTAAAACTTCTTGTTGTTTTAAAAAATATTTTTTGAAATTGCTTGATAAATCATTTAATGATAATTGTTTTGATAAATTGATTCCTATGGAATTTAATTTATTTACCATTTTACTTTCTAATTCTTCTACAGAAGTTTTTCCTTTAGTGTCTTTTTCAGAAATAATAATTGTTAAGTAAATTCTATCTGGTATTACAAGTGTATCGACTTTAGCACTTGTTTCAACAAAAGGTTGATCGATATAATTTTTTTGAGCGAAAGTTTTATTAACAGCTAAAAGAAATAAAATTAAGAGTAGTGTATTTTTCATAAATTAAATTGTAATAATATTGAGTTTATTTTAGCTATAAAGTTAATTAATTGTAGTTAAAAAGAATTCTCATACTCCTATTATTTACTTTTTCTACTAATTAAAAAAAGCAGCTATTTTTCATCTTAAATTAAATCTCTCCTTTGTAGTTTGAATCAAAATCCACCATCCATTCAATTCCATATTTATCTCTAAACATTCCGAAATAAGAACCCCAAGGACTTTCTGAAATTGGCACCTCTATTTTTCCTCCAGCAGAAAGCCCGTTGAATAGTTTATCTGCTTCCTCTTTACTTTCTACGCTGATTGATATTTTAGATCTGTTCTCGTTTTCATTTGTTCTTCCCATAAATTCGGGAACATCATTTGCCATCAAAACATTTTTTCCAATAGGTAAAGCAATGTGCATAATTTTATTTTCTTCATGTTCAGCGACATGAAAATCATCACTCCTTAAATCTTTGAAACGTACAATATTTGCGAATTCTCCACCAAATACAGATTTATAGAAGTTGAATGCTTCTTCAGCATTTCCATTGAAGTTAATATGAGGGTTAATTAATGCCATAATTTCTTTCTATTTAAATTTATAATTACCTCTAAAACTCTACAAATAAATATTATATAACTGTGAGTCTTTTAGTAAATTTAAGAAAAAAACAATAGTAAATAATCTATATTAAGCTACAAATGTGAGTAAATCTTTTAGTAAAAAATATTAGGAGTAGTTATTTTTTAACTTCGTAGATTTCTTTTTCAGAATTCCAAACTAAATTATTTTGATTTTTATTCCAAAACACCAACCACCATTTTGCATCTTTCAAATCATCATTGTTTTTATTTCCAAATAATATATTTATATATGCATTAGTATACGTATCAGGATTACAGTAAGTTGCTGATGAACCTTTATCTTTTGGCATTTCTTCTAAATTATAAACTTTTTTCAAACAATTTTTAGTTATTTGTTCTTTGCTCAAATTATCTTGTAAAGAAATTATTAATGCTTTTATAGCTGCCAAATTACTAATTTCAGGAATTTTTGCATTTTTATTTTCCTCTTGTTCATACCCATTTACGGATTTTCCTTTTAGATAATCTTTCCAGTTAATTTTAAGTATTTCAAGTTCTTTTTCAGTTGAATTTATAGATACATTACCAAAGTTTTTACTCGTTAAGTTTTGTAAAATTTGATTTGCTCTACCTGCAACTGTAAACAAATCATTATCAATAATCAAACCTTTTCCTTCAAAAATTATATCTCCATTTGAAATCCTATCCCAAATTATTAACCTACTTGTTCCTTTTAATTTTGTCTCTGTCTTATTTGTTAATTGTTCAGTTAACGATTGTAGATAATTTACATCTTTAGAATAGTTATTAACAGAAGCGTTCAAAGTTAAAAATACTTCACTCCAATACTGATCATTTAGATTTTTCTCTAAAAGTTCAGATGGTGAAAGTTTTTGTGCTTCATCATACATTTCTTTTGTATAATTTTCAATATTCTGTTGACTCCAAGAATTAAGAAGTTTTTGAGCTATACAAAAATTTAAACTTAAAAAAAGTGTAATAATTGAGAATAGTACTTTCATTTTTAATTTTACGAATTAGTAGCGTATTACTGTAAACAATAAATACTGTTAGATTGAACGAATTTAATTCAAAGTTTCTTAAAAAGAAAAAGTCACAAACAATTTTTAGTTATCTGTGACTCTTCATATTAAATTTTATTGATAAATCTATTTCAAGGCATATCCAATATAACCTCCATCTACCATTAATTCTGCTCCTGTTATAAAACTTGCTTTATCTGAACTTAAGAATAATACAGTTTTAGCAATTTCATCTGGGTTTCCTAATCTTTGTACAGCTGTAGTTGCAGCAAATTGTTTTTTAACTTCATCATCTGTAACTACTTTTTCAAAACCTTCTGTCTTTATTGGTCCAGGACTTACAATATTTACTCTAATTTTTCTATCCGCTAATTCGTTTGCAGCGATGTGAGCTATTTTATTCACCGCTCCTTTTGTTGCTGAATATACACTTGCATACATTTGAGAAGCTGTTGCAACAGTAGAAGAAGTAAATACTACTGATGCTCCCTCTACTAAATGAGGTATCATTTTTTGTAATGTAAAATAATAACCTTTTACATTGGTATTAAATTGTGCATCAAAATCTTCTTCTGTCGCATGTTCAATTGGTGAAAAAACTGCAATTCCTGCATTTAAGAAAAGGACGTCTATTTTGTTTCCACTTTCTGTGACTACTTTTTCTAGAATAGAAATTCCTTCTAAATTTGAAGTATCTGAAACAACTGTCGTTAATTTTGGACTATTAATTTTTGTTTCTGCTTGTTGCAGATTTTCTGCACTTCTACTCGTTATCCAAACATTTGCACCTTCGTTAATAAATGCTTGTGCAGTTGCAAATCCTATTCCTGTACTACCTCCTGTAATAACTACATTTTTATTTATAAAATCCATTTTTTAAAAATTTGTATTTGTTAATGAATCAAAGGTAACTACACCAAGTTATTTTTAGTAACTTTGTACTTAAAGATAACAGTAACATAGGAGTAACAAAGTAACATTATGACGTGTCAAATTACAGATTTTAAACAAGAACATAAGAAAGAAATGAGAGCTGTTCAGGATTCTATGGACGTTCTGAATGGTAAATGGAAAATAGCTATTATCTCTTCTATCTGTTTTTATAATCAAAGAAGATTCTCAGAAATATTGAATGATGTGGAAGGTATTTCTAACAGAATGTTGAGTAAAGAATTAAAAGAACTTGAAATAAATAAGTTAATAACACGAACTGTATTAGACACACAACCTGTAACAGTTCATTATCAACTTACAGAACATGGTTTAACATTAAAAACTATTATTAATAATTTGACTGAATGGGGAATTGCTCATCGAAAAAAGATTATAGAAGGGTAATTTTAAGACTTAAGAAATATGGGCTTAGTTCAATAAGTAAAATATACAATAAATCATTCCAAGATTAAAAGCCGAATGACAAATAATTGAGCCCAAAATTGAACCTGATTTTTTCCGGCTAAAATAGAAAAGAATACTAACTAAAAACATACTCAAGCACCATATAAACGTTGGAATTGTTAATAATTTCCAATCATTATTTATAAACACTAAACCAAAATGAGAGATATGAATTAATGAGAAAGCTAAGCTATCAATAATTGATGCTTTGACATTTCCCAACGATTTTGCAAAACTTGAATGAACAATTCCTCTGAAAAATAACTCTTCTCCAATAGGACTAAATATCATGCCTGTTATAGCCATTATAATAAACATTATACGTTTATCATTTGCTTTTATTTCTGTAGGAATATTGTATGATTTTCCTATATAAACATACCAATTCTCAAAAGTGCTTTTATAAAGTAAATCTCCCAAAAGATAAAGCAGAAAACTAAAAGCTAACCCTATTAAGAAACTCCAAATTAACCAAGAATAACTTTTTGGTTTTGTTATTCCGATTTTCTTTTGACCATATTTATTCAGAAATAAAAAAGGTGCAATTGCAGAAATAATCATAATAAAGCCAACATAACTATAATTTGCAGTTTCATTTGCTATGAGAACGATCATGAATCTTGGAATACAAATTATTAAGATTAAGAATAATCCAAATTTCCAGTTAAAATCAAAAAATTTTCTCCAAAAGGATCTTAATTCATTTTCCATTTTTTATTTCTATACAGAGTTTAGCTAAAACTATCGTATAACTAATATATACAAAATATTGTATACTTTTTTAACTTTTATTTATCTGAATAGTATAATTTTAGATTTTAGTAATAGATCAACGAGTTTCTATAACTGAAGTCAATTTAGTTAATTCGTCAATACAATTCTGTAAGTCTTTCTTCCATCGAAAATCTATAGAATTGTCATCAATAATTGTATTTAAATTATTTCTCAATAAAGGAAGAAATTCTTTATTCTGTGTTTCAATAACTGCTTCTAATAGTAAAATCCCGTGCTCTTGATTAATAAGTTCATCTCTTATAATTTTATTCACACGTTTATCATTTCGTTTTGCTAACCCCATAATAGCTTCAAGTTTAGTTTCTTGATGCTTATCATTGACTCTTTCCCATAAAGCTTCACGAATGTACTTGTTATTTCTTTCGATTTGGGATCCAAGTCCAAAAGTAGCCCAATCTCTCACATGGCTCAGTTTGTCAGACGAAAGTTTTATTAAGGTTTTTATTGCATTTGTGTTATCTATACCAAGCAACGCGAAAACTAAACCTTCTTTTACCCAATCATTTTCGTTGCTTATAAATGAGCAGACTTTATCTATTTGCTTTTTACTAAGGTTATCATTATTGTGTCCAACGGAATAAAGCAATGACATTAAAACATCTGGATTGGTTTCAACATCTAGTAAGTCAAAGTAGACTTTTAAAGTATCATTCAAAAATGGTCTTGGCGTTTCTCCTAATTGAGCTAAAATATCAATACCTATTTTTCTAATTTTAGGATTATCAGATTTGGTCAATTCAACACTTTTTGAAAATAGTTCTTGACTTACCCTATCTCTTAAAACTTGTATATTGTCCCAACGGGTTTTCTCCGTCTTATTATTTATAAGTCGAAATAGTAATTTATCATCAGTCCAATCTTTCCTACTCATTTTTTTCTAGATGTGTTGATATATAACGCATAACCAACAAAATATTTCTGCTAAAATTTCGAGTCTTGCTGTTATTGGTGAAGATCGAAAAAGCTTCAATTAATGATTTTTGCAATATTTATTCTTAAACTTTAATTTTTGTATTAAATCATACATTTTGCAAAGCACATGTTATATAGAGTTTTTATGAATAACCAAGTATGTTTAATTCAGTTGGTGAATAAAATATAACTGGATTCAATTTTTCACTATTATAAACAACTTGATAAGCAATCATTTCTTCTTTAAATAAGGTCAAAAGTTTTTCAAAGTCAAAAATAAGTTGAGGAATATTTACATCTAACAAGACTAATGATGTAATGTTTTTATAATAGTTTTCAATTAAAATATACTCAATATCATCTCTAAATGTTTCTTCTATTTTACTTTTTCTTGCGTAGCATCTGGTTATACTATTATATTTATTGGTTAACTCAAGTACAATTAACTCTTCATTATTGAAAGAAAAAACTTCTTTAAAAACAAATTCATAATACTCAAAAAAAACATAGTCATTGATTATTTTATAGATTTCAAAATTTGTAAATGGTAGATTTCTTGTTCCATCCCAAATTCTTGTACAACTCATCTCAATTCTTTTTGATAACTTGTTTAAAGATTTGTCATTTCCATTTAGATTTATTGTGAATATTAATTTTTGGTTTCTTTTTATGAATTGATCATTTTTTTCAAATTCTTCTAATGTTGATTTAGAGAACTCTTCATAAGATTTACTTTTAGTTGGCAATTTAAGAGTAATTAAATACTGATTTCCTAATGATTCCCAATTTTCTGTAAAAGAGAAACTCCATTTTGAAAAATTTTCTGATTGCCAACTTTTGTGAATTTTATTAATTCTAAGAAATTTTTCAACTTTAGTTGCTGGGAAAGTGTGAACTGGAATATTAGTCTCTTTGATAAAATTTTCAAACCGCTTTTTACCAATTAAACTTTCTTCATTATTAAAGTAATAATCTAAATGAATTTCTAATTCACTTTTGTGTAATGGATATATGTCATTTTTATGTATTTTTTTATAGGGTTTTTCAAAAGGAAATATTATTCTATCGAAATCGTAATAAGATTCAATATTAGAATATGGTGTAAATAAAAATAGACCTTGTTGTGCTTGAAGTCTCCAGAGATTGTGAACATCAATCTTACAAAGATATGGCGGTATTACTTTATCTTTAACATATAAAGATTTAGTAAAATCTATAAATCTTGTAAAATCAGATTCGTTTAAGCAGATAATGACACTCTCCTTTCCTACTTCATTTGATTTAGAATTTGTTGCAAAAAATGCAGCAACTTCTAAATCTGTTGTAAAATCAATATAATTAGTTGGTAGTCCATAATGTTGAGCAACTGCAAAAAACCAATCTATATCTGATTGATATTTTATTAGATTTTCTGAAGTTTCAAAAAATTCATAAAGTCTTTTTAATTTTTCAAGTCCTTCTTTAAATTGTTTTTCATTTAGCCTAGCGCCAGATGGGATAACATTCCAGTTTTGAGCTTGACCTCTAAAAAGATTATACTTTCCACTTTTTTTAAATTTTTGAGCTAGATTAATAGCTTCTTCTAAACTCTTTACTTTATGTACTTCTCCCATTTTTAAATTATACCTAACTTTTCTCTTCTTTTATTATTAATTATAATTCAAACTTCTTAGTTAAAACTTATAACTTAGAATCTTAAGACATACCACTAACCAATAATCTCAACTAGCTTCTTTGTTAAGTTTTTACGATTGAATTGTTGTAGCTCTATTTCGTTCGTTTCAAATTTCTGATTCGGATTTGCTAACCATTGTTTATAGATACATAATATAAACAATTTTATTTGAGTAACATCTTGATGAGAAAAGTAATCACCAGCTTTTGTTTTAGATAGAATTTTTTCTACATCTGCATCTTCTGGTCCAATAGCTAGAATAGGATTTTCTGTTGCCATATACTCAAACAATTTTCCAGGAATAATTCCTTTTGATGCTTCATTATCAAAATTAGTTAAGACTAGTATATTTGCCTTATTAATCGCATCTAATGATTCTTGATGAGAAACATAGCCATGTACAACCAAATTTGTATTTAAACCTGCTTCTATAATTGTCTGTTTCACATCATCTGCCAATGATCCATAGAAATTAAGTTTAAGATCTTCTCTAAACGAATTATTTTCTTGTAAGATTTCTGCTAAAGCTTTCCACAAAGCAATAGGATTTCTCAACATTTCTAATCCACCCGAATAGGTGATATTAAAATTGCTTTGATCTTTTTCTACTTTTTGTTTTACTTGCTCAAAACCATTTGTAATAACCTCAACTCGTTTTGCTCCAATTTTCTTAAAATTTTCTCCGTCTGCATAGCTTGTTGCTAGAACAACATCGGCTTTTTGCATGACATCACGTTCTAAATTTTCATGTTTTTTTGCAGCCCAAGAAGTTAATTTTAATTCTTTATGATAGCTAATTTGTGTCCAAGGATCACGAAAATCTGCTAACCATTTTACAGTTGGTAATTGTTCCTTAAGTTTTAAACCTATTAAATGTAAACTGTGTGGAGGACCAGATGTAACAATAGTATCTATATTTTCTTTTTGAAGAAAATCTTTTAAATAATTTACAGAAGGATTTACCCAAAATTTACGGGCATCTGGTATAAAGAAATTCCCACGAACAAAAACGGAAAGTCTTGACATGAAAGATTGATTTTCTTTCTTCTCGAAATGACCACCTTTGTAAGCTTTGTTTTTTGGATTTAACTTTTCAGCAAGCTGATAAGGTTCCCATATTTTATTTTTGACGATTTTTACCTCAGGATTTATATCTTTTGCTAATGTTTCATCAAGAATAGGATAAGATGGATTTTCTGGCGTATAAACAAACGTTTCATATCCAAATTCTGGAAGATATTTTGTAAACTTTAACCATCTCTGAACACCAGGACCTCCCGCAGGAGGCCAATAATAGGTGATAATTAATATTTTTTTCATTTAATTATTTAGCTTATTCAGCTAATGTTAAATCCTTTTCTTCTTTACATTTTTTGTATCCTAAATATACTCCTCCTGCTACAACAAGTAATAAAATAATATTTGAGATAATAACAATTGTATTTCCTGTAGAAATAACTTGTGGTTTAAATTCTAATACAATTGTATGATTTCCTTTAGAAACAGGAACAGCACGTAAAACATAATTTGCTTTTTCTACTGGAACTTCTTTTCCATCTACAGTTGCAGTCCATCCATGAGGATAATACACCTCAGAGAAAACAGCTATCTGATCTGATTTTGAAGAAGACTTGTATGTCATTTTCATTGGAGAATACTCCACTAAATTAATTTTAGCTGTAGAATCTGCAACAGATTTTAAATTTGAATTAGAAACTAAATCTTTTCGTAAAATAACCGTATTATTTACATCAATAGAATTTATAGCTAGAATTTCATCGTTTGCATTTTCTGTCCATTTTATGTTAGATGCTAACCAAGCACTACCCAACGCTGTTGGATTCTGTTGAACTTTTGGTTCTGTAGGATTTCCATGAATAATGTATTTTGTATTCAACATATTTAATACATTAATCAATCCTTTTTCATCTTTTATTCCGTACTGTTTTAAACGTTCATCTTGTAAAAAGTAAACATCTACAACATCTTGGTATTTTCCTAATTTAGCTGCATGGTAACCACCTACAGATGGAACAAAATAAGATGTTCCAGCTTCATTAAATGTACTTACTGCTGTATTATAAACTCGGAAATGTGACTGATCTTGTTTAGAAATTTCTGACAATAACTTGTTCATCGGAACTTTGTAAGCAATCTGTGCTACATTATTATTGTTCGTTGCTTCCGTTTCTAAACGTGTAGATAATTCTGTCGGGAAAGGATTATCTACAATGTAACTAGACACAAAATTATCTTCGTTTAAATATCTTTTATTTACTGTATATCCATCTATTAAAGCCAACGCTCCTATTGCTAAAACAACAATTGCTGGTTTTTTAATAAACTTGAACTGATACGCTAATAATAAAGCTAATGTTAATAAGACAAAAATTAATGTTCTTAATGTATCTGCTTTAAACATATCTATTCTGTCTAAGATTAATGCTTCATCTAAACGCTTCATTAATCCGTCCCATAAGCCAACAGCATTGGGATTAGCTTGTTGTATCTGCCCTATTAATTGTTCTGTCATTAATTTTTCGTCTCCAGAAGCAAATGGGAATAACATTCCTCCAAATAAGTAAAATAAAATTAATAATCCTACAGTACTTCCTCCAGCAATATAAAGTACTTTCTTTTTAAATTCTTCTGTTTCATCAGAATTAAAGAAATAATACAATGTTAAGATTGCTAAAAATGGCATTGTAAATTCCGCAATCACCAAAATAGATGAAACCGCTCGGAATTTATCATACATAGGGAAATAATCTATAAATAGATTTGTAATAAATGGTAAGTTTTTACCCCAAGCTAAAACAAAGCTTAAAATAGTAGCACCTACCAACCATTTTTTATAGGTAGAGTATTGACCTCTAACCATAAAAGCTCCAATAATAAACAAAAATACGACAACAGCTCCTTGATAAGCTGGACCAGAAGTTCCTGGTTGATCTCCCCAATAAGCACTTTTTGATTGACTTGCTACTGCTTGAAAAACTTGTTGGTTGAACTCATCTTCTCCCAAACTATATTGAGTATTTTGTAACTCTGAAGTATAATTTTTTAAATCATCTGGATTCGTTTGTGAACCACCTCCCATTAAGTTTGGAATAAATAGATTTAATGTTTCTAACTTTCCATAACTCCATTGTGTTATATAGTCATGATCTAAACCATTCGAATTCTTTTTCAACAAAGTCATTTCCGACTTTCCTCTTGTTGTTTCTTTACTGTATTCGTATGTAGATAATAATCGATTTGCATTTAATCCGACAGCAATTAAAACTGCTGCTATGGTTAAAGCGGATGATTTAAGAAAATCTGGTAATTCTTTCTTTTTTAAACTATCTATAAATTGAACAATTGCAAAAACCAACATTGCTAAAAACAGATAAAATGTCATCTGAATGTGATTCGCTTGTAATTGCAAGCCCATAAATAAAGTAGTAAGTACAAAACCTGCTATATATTTCTTGCGGTATAATAAAAGAATACCTGCTATAAGCGGTGCAAAATAACCTATTGTGTGTAATTTACCATTGTGTCCTGCTGCTATTAATTCGAAATAATACGAACCAAAAGCAAAGAAAATTGCTCCAACCAATGCATATTTCCATTTTTTGAACACCGTAATTCCTAGAATAAAAAATCCTGTGAATAACAAGAAAATGTAATCAGCTGGACGAGGCAAAAATCTAAAAATACCATCAATAGATTTTATAACATCAAAATTATATTTTGCTCCAGTTTGATACGTTGGCATTCCTCCAAACATAGCATCAGACCAATAAACATTTTCGTTTGTCTTATCTTGGTAAGTTAACATTTCTTGCGCACTACCTTTGTAATTGATAATATCTGGCTGTATAACAGCCTTACCAGATAAAACTGGTGCACAATAAACCAACGCTATTACTACAAAAAGTAGTAATGAAATAAGAACGTAGAGTAGGTTTTGTTTATTTTTCATCCTTTTTTTCCTCGATTATTTCGTAATCAACTGTTTCCGCATCGATATTAAATTTTGGCTTATCGAACGATTGGTTAGATTGAGATTCTCTTTGTTGAGAATCATTATTATTTTGGCTTTGATTATAAGCGTTTTGTTGTTGATTAAGAGCATCTTTAAAGACTTTCTTAATCGCAAATACTTTTCTTAAAAAACGAAATATTGTTAAGAAAATTATACCCAAAACAAGAATCCAAAGTATTGTTTTCATTTTAGTTTACTGTTGTAACAGTAGTTGCCGTTTCTGTCATTGTTTGTGATTGACCTTGCGCTTCTACTGTTCTTTTTAATGTTTCCTTTTTTGTTAAGTTAACTTTGTTGATCCATCCAGATTTAGTATCAATCAAAATTTTACCATCTACATTTGCATTGCTATTCGCAGACATTTTTACTCCTTCCTGAGATTCATTCCCTTTTAAACTTTGAGAACCTGCAACTGTAATTGTTGTATGTTGATCCTCTACATTTGACAAGGTTCTTTTCATAGAAATATTCCCTTTCATTGGACCTTTATCTATTTTTTGACTATCACTCCATGATTCTTTTAAAGCTAATGTTTTATTAGGAAAAACATTCATTGTTTCTTCGAATTGAGAAGAAATAGCTTCTTTGTTTAAAGAATTATCTATAATTTGAGTAAACAACTTAAATTCTTCAGCATTTACTTGACTTTTTACAGAGTTTAAGATAGATTTTTTTATAACATCTAATCCATCTACACTTACAACTTTTCCTTTTTGATCAATTTTCATTGTGTAAGTTTTCCCTGTCATTGCTTTATAAATTGACCAAGAAACAGCAATATCTTTATTCGCAGGTTTTGCAGAGCTTGTATCGTATGAAATAGATTTCCCTGTTGGGTCTGTCATTTTTTCACTGTATTGTTTAGATTTTACTTCTAATGTATATACACCATCTTTAAAATCTTTTACAGTATAATCTATTTGTTTTTTACTTTCACTCGTCATCTTCTGAGACTGTTTTCCATCACTAGCCGATTGTGTATTCTTAATAGATAAATTCATTGGATATGTTTTTCCAATCTCTAAATTATATTGATAAGAATATTTTTCATCAGCTCCTTTTGTAACTGCAACAACTTCTGGTTTAGTTATAGAATCTGTTTTTACTTCATTATTCGTTTCAGTCTGAGGAATTGTATCTCCTTTTTCGTTTACGATTAATTCGTTTCCATCTTTATCTTTTCCTACAACTTTATCGTCTTTTTTACATGATGTGACAGCCATGGCGATTGCCATCATGAATACTATTTTTTTCATATTTTATTATTTTGATCGTTGGATAAATACCAAAATCAATCCAAAAATAAGGAATTTAGTTTATTTTTTAACATCTATCTTGAATAGATTGAATTTGAAACAAATAAAAAATCGCCTCAACTTTGAGACGATTTAGTTTTATATGAAGAATTTTAAATTATTCCCATGTCTTTACAAATAACAATCATTTCTATATTATTCTTTGCATTTAAGGATTCTCTTAAATCATTTAAACGTTTTTCTATGGCACTTCGACTATTAGGATGTAAACCTTCGTCTTTAAAATTGTCCATAATTTCGTGTTGTTTCCAGCCTTTTGCTAATAAATCAAGTAATCTAATATCATAGTCTGTTACTTCAAACGAATTATTTCTTAGAGAATTTAAAATATCTTGAGGAATAACAGTTTCTCCTGCGAATACTTTCTTTATTGTATTTTTAAGTTCTTTTGCATCATTTCTTCCTTTACTAACATAACCGTTAATTTTAGATTGATTAAAAAGCTCATCTATTACTTGAACCTTTTTTTCGATAGAAAATGCAATAACTTTTAATTCTGGTTGAATTGTTTTTGTTTCTGCAACCAATTGCTGACCAGAAGTTATTTTTTGTTCAACAAAATCTTTATCAAAAACCAAATCCGTAATCAAAAGATCGTATGGATTATTTTCTTCAATTGCTTTTTTTATTTTTTGTAATGCGGAATCACAATAACTAACAAACTCAAATTTGGCTACTTTCAATTCTTCTAATGTGTTAATAACACCTAGATTTCTTATTTCGTGATCTTCTGCGATAAGGACTTTTTTAAACATTTTTTTCTATGTTGGAATTGTGATTTGAATAATTAATCCATTGGCTGGATTTTTCTCAAAAGTAATTTTTCCTCCAATTGTTACAATACGGTTTTCCATATTTCGAATTCCAGAAGTTGACTTTTTTTGTACATCATCAATTCCAACTCCATTGTCTGTATACTTTATCATTAGGAAATCTTCTGATTTTTCAAACTTAACACTGACTAATTTAGCCTTACTATGTTTCATCATATTTATCATACATTCTCTTAATGTATATAAAATTTCTGTTTGAACATTATTTGTAATCGTCTCCCATTTTTCTGGGCTATTTCCTACAATAAATACTTTATTCGTTTCATTAGAGTATGAATTCAACATCTCAGCTAATCGTACCGAAAAATCTTTCTCATAAATTTCATTTAAATCGTCACGCGCAATATCTCTAGACTCTTCGTATAGTTTTTCAATATTATTCAACATTTGTTCTTTTCCAAATGCAGAATTATTCTGAATTTGCATCATAGTATGATACAAACCATTTGCTACAACATCGTGTACTTTTTTTGAGTATTTAATTTGTGTATTCTTTACTTCAAGTTCTTTTTCTTGTTGTAGTCTTTTCTTTCTTTTTCTATACCAAAATAGACCTCCTATTACAAAAAAAGTAAGTAGTCCAATAACTATATATTGCTTTAATATATGGTTTTGCTTTTTAACATTCTCTGCACGTTCTTTTTCAGTTTCGAAACGAATTAATGCAAACTGATTTTTAGCTTTAGACCTTGCTGTTTGAAGATTGTAATCTAGTTGTTGATAGTTGATAAAATGTCCTCTAGAGCTTTCAGAAGATTCTAGAAGAATTAATTTCTGAAGCGCTTCTAATTGGTCATCTGGACTCTCTAGCTCTTTTGCTATTGCTAACATTTTTTGTGCATATAAAAGAGACTTTGCTTTATCTTTTTTATAAAAATAATCTGATAAATGAGCGTAACTTGCATTCTGTCCCCAGAAATCTTTCTCGTCTTCTCTAATTTTTAATGCATCATAAAGTTCTGGTAAAGCATTATATGTTGAGTCTTTTAAAAATTTATTAAATGCTAAATTATCCATAACCCTAGCCTTTAATATTTTATCAGACTGTCCTTGTTCTTTAATCAGATTTTCTAAAATATTAATTGCCCTATCGTATTTTTTTTCTTTAGATAAATCAACTGCTATATTATTCTCTATAGATGCTCTATCTTTATTATCTTCAATATTTAATAAAGCTTTTTCATACCAATTTACAGACTCTTTATAATCTTTTAAATTACCTTTTGCGATTGCAATAGAATTATAAATTGATAAAAGATTATTTTTACTTTTTCCGAGAAGTTCTAAAGCTCGTATATTAGTTTCTATACTTCCATAATAATCTCCTTCTTCATTTTGAATAAAGGATTGATAAATCAAAGCATTAGATGATTTTATACTATCATTATTTTTTTGATACTCATCAAAGGCTTGATTAAAATAATAGTATGCACTATCATTATTCTTACCATATAAAGCTTCTCCTTTATCATAAAATTCATCTCCAGTTCCTAGAAGATTCTGTTGTTTTTCATTTCCTGAACAAGAAAATAAAACGAGTAATATAACACAAAAATAAAAATATCTCACAGCGCTAATTTAATGAAAACTATCTATTAAGGTTATAAATTAATTATATATTTTAGGTAGGGATTGGAACGATTTATCATTCTAAATAGCTTTACTATCTATTTGTGATAATTTGCAAATTAATGGATGCTATTTTTTACTATATAGTAATTTATAAAGCAAAAAGAGGCTGAATTATTTTCAGCCTCTTTTAATTATTTCTTTGGAGGTACTTGTCCTTTTTCACCTCCTGTATCATCTCCTGAATCTCCGTCACTCTCAGTTTCTGTTGATTGAACACTAATTGGTGAGTTATCATTAGATGTTGTTGCGATATTATGATTACTTGGGAATGCTAAACCTAATAGCATTAATAAAAATTGTAACATTATTTTAAAATTTAAGATTTAATAATTCTCGCGCTTGCTCAAGACACAGGTCTTAAGCATTGGGCACGACGAACTAAGAAGCGCTTCTTAAATTTTGGGAAGTATTGATACGCAAAACAGAGAGTGGAAAACCGCTTCCCAAGGCCAGTTTAAACAAACTGTTTTTTGTATCTTAATTATTGAAATTAGGTTTCTTACCTTCTGATCAGTAAAAGTTTTCACCTTTATTTCTGTTACAAATTAACAACCAGTTAGGGTCCTTTTCCTAGACAAACGAAGGACAGAAAATGGACAGCCATCTGATGAATTTTTATGGAAAACCGTAAAATTATTATCCGTATATTGTCTAATTTGGACGCAGGTTTATTTTACTGTTACTAAAATGATTGACAAGAAGAAAAAATTAGTGGAAGTTGTATTTGAAAAAGCTAAAAATGAGCTTCCAAATAGCAGCAAAACTTCTATTGCTTTTTATCTGAGTACTCTTTTCGAAGAGGAGTATGGATTTTCGAAAGACGGAAGAACATTCGTTCGCTATTATAAAAAATTAGTGGAAGATAATTTAGATTATACGATTGATGATATCACACTAGATAATATGAGTTTATATAGTGGATATAAAAATTTTAATGATTTTTGCAATAATTATAAGAAAGAACCTTTTGTTAAAAAATTTGGTTCTATAAATGTTGCTATTTCTGAATCTGAAGAGCAACATGATAATTTATCCGACAAATCGTCTAAAGTTGTAGTAAATATTACGAATGCTCCAGTTTTCAACATTCCAGAATTTATTTCTAAGAACAAAAATAGTTTTGGTTTAATGGGTATTCTTGTAGCAGGAGGAATTTTTGTTAGTCAAAAAGATAATGTTGCAAAAGAAAAACAACAAGTAATTGCTCAACAACCTATAGAAGAAGCTTCAAAACCTAATCAAACAACTGCTGCTCCTAAATCAAATTCTATTGTAACTGTTATAGAAAAGGAAGTAAATCATATCGTACAAAAAGTGAATCAAAAAAAAGTTTCAAAAAAAGAGTGTATGTATTGGAAATTGGATCATTATGTAGCTGTTTTGTGTAATGAAGATATAAGCGTTAATCCTTTAATTGCAATAGATGAAGAATTATTAAGATCTTTCCGAAAAATAAATAAAATAGATACTTTAACAGTTAATAATGCACTTGGAAAAGTGTGGTATGATAAATCTAATAATCATGTAGAATTTTTCACCAACTATGGTATTCATCCAGAAAATGGAAAAACATTAAAACCCGTTTCTAAACATATCATAGAAAAATATATTAATAATTAGTTTCCTTTTACTGCATAAAAAATAGAACAAATAATAATTAGACAACACTTTAAGTGCTGTCTATTTTTTTTAACAAAAATTGATTGATAATAATTCATTTCGCATTCCGTTACTTGAATAAATGAATATACCTATGAAAATCAGAATCCTTTTGTTATCATTATTTCTTTTGATATTATCTTGTAATACAGATGATGATAACCAAAATAATGAAACGGAATACAAACAGAAAATGCGTGAATTCGTTATTGGAATAAGTCAATATTCAAAATCACAAAACTCACAGTTTATCATCATTCCACAAAATGGCATTGAACTGGTTTCCTCAAATGGTGATGCTTCAGGGCAAAATGACAATGCTTATCTTAATTCAATCGACGGAAATGGACAGGAAGACTTATTTTTTGGTTACAATAATGATGATGAAGCAACACCTTCTTCCGACAATGAATATCTGAGGAATTTACTTAATAAGTCAAAAAATAATGGAAAGACAATTCTAGCAATTGATTACTGTTCAACACCTACAAAAGTAAGTTCATCATACAACCAGAATAAAAATGCTGGTTATATTTCTTTTGCAGCAGATAAAAGAGAACTTAATTCCATTCCTATCTTTCCCTCTCCTATTCATAATGAAAATTCAGCTGACATTAAAAAACTTTCAGAGGTCAAAAACTTTCTATACCTTATAAATCCTTCAAACTTTAATACTAAAAGTTCATTCATCAATGCTGTCACTGCTACCAATTATGATCTTCTTATTATGGATTTATACTTTACCGATGGAAGTAGCTTTACAACTAATGAAATAAACCAGCTACGAAATAAAGCCAATGGTGGTAAAAGATTGGTTATTTCCTACATGTCGATTGGTGAAGCAGAAAATTACCGTTACTATTGGCAAAGCAACTGGAATTCAAACAAACCAGAATGGCTTGATGCAGAAAATCCAGCATGGAAGGGAAATTACAAAGTAAAATACTGGAATAAAGATTGGCAGAATATTATTTTCGGGAACAGCAATTCATATACACAAAAAGTTATTAATGCTGGTTTCGATGGAGTATATCTAGATATTATTGATACCTTTGAATACTACGAATAAACTACAAACATAGATTTTCAAAGGCATCATGTTTAATTAAATGACTGTCTAAATTCTAATGGTGTCTTACTGGTTTTATTTTTAAATAATTTACTAAAAGACTGTATATGTTCGAAATCTAGTTCATACGCTATTTCACTAACCGATAGATTTGTTGTACTTAATCGCAATTTTGCATATTGAATTATTTTATTTTGAATATGCTGTTGCGTATTTTGTTTTGTATAAATCCGCAATAAACTTGCTAAATAATTGGGCGAAATATTCATACTTTCTGCAAGTGATGTAACAGTAGGAACACCATTTTCCAATAATTTTTCTGTTGTAAATTGTGCTGTCAATAAAGACTCAAAACGAGAAACAAATTCGTGATTGGGTTTTGCGCGAGTAATAAATTGTCTCTCATAGAAACGCTCTGCATAAATTAACAATCGCTCTAATTGTTTAATTATAAGTCCTTGACTAAATTTATCTATATTACTCTGGTATTCTTTTTCTATGCTTTGAAGAATTTCCTCGATAATAGCCTCCTCTTTGTCTGAAAGAAATAGAGCTTCATTTACAGCATACTGAAAGAAATCGTATTTAGATATTGTCTCCGATAAATCAGTATTCCAGAGAAAATCTGGGTGAATAAGCAGGAGCCATCCGCTAGCTTGAGTCTTAACATCTGGATTAATCTCTACTTTAAGAAATTGATCGGGCGACACAAAAGTAAGTACCCCAGAATCAAAATCATACTTCTGTTGGCCATAATTAAATCGTTCAGAAACATTTCTTTTTAAACCAATAGAATAAAACTGTTGTATCCACTTAAGTTCTTTGTCATTAATTGGATAATTAACCTTACTGTAATCAATAAGACTAATTAATGGATGCTCTGGTTTAGGCAATCCACAAAATGTATGAAATTCAGTTAGCGAATGAAAACGAAAAGTTTTTTCCATTGTAATTCTATATTATTTTGTATTCTCTATTGTTGGTTCAATTTCTTACAAATTTTTCTGTGCTGTTGGTCGAACAACGATTTCATTAACATCTACATCTGATGGTTGTGCTATAGCAAACGCAACAGCTTTGGCAATAGCAGATGCAGGAAGCAGATCCTTTCTAAAAAGATCAATTGCCATTTCTTTTAATTCAGGATCAGAAATAGTGTTTGGCAATTCTGATTCTGTAGCTCCAGGCGCCACTAAAGTTACACGAATATTGCGACTTACTTCTTGACGAAGACCGTCAGAAATAGCTCTAACAGCAAATTTTGTTGCACTGTAAACAGTAGACGTTGGTCCTACCCAGCGGTCTCCCACTGAAGTAATATTAATAAACTGCCCACTGTCTTTTGATTCAAAAATAGGTAAAGCTGCAGCAATACCATGCAAAACACCTTTTATATTTACGTCAATCATATGATGCCATTCATCTATTTTGTAACTGTTAATCATAGATAAAGGCATTAAACCTGCATTATTTACAATTACATCTAATTGTCCAAATTTTGAAACTGCAAAATCAGTAAATGCTTTTACTTCTTTAGGAACGGTAACATCTATTTTAAAGTATTCAACTTCACCACCTGCAATAATAATTTCATCACTAATTTGCTTCAACTTCTCTTCACGTCTTGCTCCTAATACTACTTTAGCACCCAAATTTGCCAAATGACGTGCAATTCCTTCTCCAATACCACTACTTGCTCCTGTAATAGCGACAACTTTTCCTTTGATATTTTCCATAATGATTTATATTAAAAATTATAATGGTAAAGGTCTTTGAATTTATTTGCGCATATTTAGCCATATCATGAAATATTGTAGTAGAATCGTGGAATCTTAAAATAATAACAAACATCTTATCTAAAAGATATAGACAAGTAATAATTAGTTTCATTTTACTGCATAAAAAATCCTCAAGCTAAAAGCTTGAGGATTTAATTTATTGTTTGACTCGCTGAGTCTTATTTTACTTCTTCGAAGTCTACATCTTCTACTCCATCTGCTTGACCTTGGTCTGCATTTGGTTGAGCTTGCGCTCCACCTTCTTGACCTTCGTTCATTGCAGCATAGATTTCTTGAGAAGCAGCATTCCAAGCTGTATTTAATTTCTCCATAGAAGCATCTATCGCAGTAATATCTTGTGCAGCATGTGCTGTTTTAACTTCTGCTAAAGCTTCTTCTATTGGCTGCTTTTTATCAGCTGGAATTTTATCTCCGTATTCTGTTAATTGTTTTTCTGTTTGGAAAATTAAAGAATCTGCAGCATTTACTTTTTCAATTTTTTGTTTTGCTTCTTCATCTTTTGCAGCATTTTCTTGTGCTTCTTTTTTCATTCTTTCAATATCAGCATCTGATAATCCAGAAGAAGCCTCAATTTTAATAGACTGCTCTTTTCCTGTTCCTTTATCTTTTGCAGAAACACTTAAGATACCATTCGCATCAATATCAAATGTTACTTCGATTTGTGGAACTCCACGTTGTGCTGGTGGGATATCAACTAAGTCGAAACGACCAATTTCTTTATTATCATTAAATAAAGGACGCTCTCCTTGACCAATTCTTAATGTTACTGCTGGTTGATTATCTACTGCTGTAGAGAAAACCTCAGATTTTTTAGTAGGAATTGTTGTATTTGCTTCAATTAATTTAGTAAATACTCCTCCTAAAGTTTCGATACCTAAAGATAAAGGTGTAACATCTAATAATAATACATCTTTAACATCTCCAGTTAAAACTCCTCCTTGGATAGCTGCACCAACTGCAACAACCTCATCTGGATTAACTCCTTTTGATGGTTTTTTACCAAAGAATTTTTCTACTTCTTCTTGTATTTTTGGGATACGAGTAGAACCACCAACTAAGATTACCTCATCAATATCAGAAATAGATAAACCTGCATCGCTTAATGCTTTTTGACAAGGATCCATAGAACGTTTTACTAAAGATTCTGTTAGCTGATCAAATTTAGAACGAGTTAAAGTTTCTACTAAGTGTTTTGGTCCTGATTCGTTTGCTGTAACGTATGGTAAATTAATTTCTGTTTGTGCAGAAGAAGATAATTCGATTTTAGCTTTCTCAGCAGCTTCACGTAAACGTTGTAAAGCCATTGCGTCTTTCTTTAAATCTACTCCTTCTCTTGCTTGAAATTCTGAAGCTAACCAATTGATGATTGCATCATCAAAATCATCACCTCCTAAATGTGTATCTCCGTTTGTTGATAATACTTCGAAAACTCCGTCTCCTAATTCTAAGATAGAGATATCAAATGTACCTCCTCCTAAATCGTAAACTGCGATTTTTCTGTCAGAGTTTGCTTTATCTAATCCGTAAGCTAATGCAGCAGCTGTTGGCTCATTAATAATACGTTCTACTTTAAGACCTGCAATTTCTCCAGCTTCTTTTGTTGCTTGACGTTGTGCATCGTTAAAGTAAGCAGGAACTGTAATTACGGCTCTAGTTACTTCTTGTCCTAAATAATCTTCAGCAGTTTTCTTCATTTTTTGTAAAGTCATTGCTGAAATTTCTTGTGGCGTATAGTTACGTCCATCAATATCAACCGCAGGTGTATCATTATTTCCTTTTACTACTGTATAAGGAACACGTCCAATTTCATCTGCATCGTTATTAAATTTAGTTCCCATGAAACGTTTAATAGAATAAATCGTTTTCTTTGGGTTTGTTACTGCTTGACGTTTTGCTGAATCACCAACTTTTATTTCTCCACCTTCTACGAATGCTACGATAGATGGTGTTGTTCTTTTTCCTTCTGCATTAGGAATAACTACTGGCTCGCTTCCTTCCATTACAGAAACACAAGAGTTTGTTGTCCCTAAATCAATTCCGATTATTTTGCTCATATTGTTTGTTTTTTTATATACTTAATTATACTTTCTATGATGTCTTAGTTTGCTCATATAAATGATGCATCAACAAATAGACAATCTTTGTGCCAACATAAAAATAATGTCATGAGTTTATTATTCAATGTCATGTTGTCATATTTATTATAAAAAATAATATTTTATAGTATATAATCGTCAGTTTTCTATGATTTGTATGTCAGATTGATAGATAATGAATTTAAGAACGGATTAACCTATTTTACTTCCATTTTCTACTTTCCTTTCAGGATGAAGTAAAATCACATCTTTTTGATTTCCATAAACTCCCATTACTAGACACTCACTCATTAAAGTTGCAATTTGTTTTTTTGGGAAATTAACAACCGCTATAATTTGTTTATCAATAAGCTGTTCTTTTGTATAAAGCGAAGTGATTTGAGCAGAACTTTTCTTTACTCCTAATTCTCCAAAGTCTATCTCTAAAATATAAGAGGGATTTCTTGCTTTAGGAAAATCTTCTACAGAAATTATTGTCCCTACTCTTATATCAACTTTTTCAAAATCTTGCCATGTTATTGTTTCAGTTGTCTCTTCTTTCATCTTATCTTCTTTATTATAAATTTCTTGCAACAATTCTTCTAAATTAGTCTTTTTTATTAAGTATTTACTCTTTAATGGCAATGACATCTTATTGTAATAACTTATCGCCTTCTCACCAAATTGTTTTTTATAAAAGTTCGTCAAATTAGGAACATTTGGAAACATTGTATGATAAATCATTTCTGTATAAGCTTGCCATTCTCGTTCTTCTCGTTCTTTTATTTGATTCTGTCCAGATCTTTGGTAAAGATGAATCACTTCATGCATCAATAAATTAGAAACCAAAGCTAAATCAAAATCTAAAATATTTTGAGGAATATGAATAGTAAAGCCATTTTGTTCATCTCCTTCAGCTGTTAATAATAATCCTTTAGAATCTATCTCATCTCTAAAAACAAATCCTGTAAAAGAAGAATGATTTAATTCAAAATAATTTAGAATCTCAAATAAAGCTTCAATAATTAATTTACTGTTTTTCAAATAATTAATTCTATTTTTAAAATCTTCTTCCATTTATTCTTTATTTATAATAGGCTTTACATTTAGTAAACATTCATTCAATTTTCAGTTAACAATATATTCAATTTTATTTAAAATTGCTTTAAGATTCTGTTAACATACTAAGGGTAATTTTGTTAAAATTTTTAAGAATGAGAAAGAATTTTTTATCCTTGATGCTTATTTTTTCTGCTGCGAGTTGCGCTTTTAGTCAGCAAGAAAATATAATTTCTGGGAAAGTTCAGAGTTTAGAAAATAAACCCTTAGAGAACGTTATTGTAACGAATTTATCTACTAACGAAAATGCAGAAACTGATGCAGATGGTAACTTTAAAATCAAAGCATCAAAAAGTGACATTATTGTAGTAGAAGGATTAGACTATCAATCATTAGAGATTGTTGTTTCAGATCAAACAAATTATCAATTAACTTTGATTAAAAGTGTTGAAAATGAACTAAACGAAGTGGTTGTAACAGCACTAGGAATCACTAAAGAACAGAAAAAAGTTGGTTATGCAACACAAGAAATTGGAACTGGAACTATTGAACGAGTTACAACTCCAAATGTTGGAAACTTATTCTCTGGTCAGGTTGCTGGTCTTTATGTTTCGAATCCTCCTGGAATGCAACAAGCACCAACGTTTAATTTAAGAGGAAAAAGTCCAGTTATTGTAATTGATGGTTTTATTGTAAACGAAGATGCTTTCGCTGCCTTAAATCAGAATGACATTGAGAATATTAATGTTTTAAAAGGAACTTCTGCTTCTGCTCTTTATGGCTCTAGAGGAAAAGATGGAGTTGTTATTATTACAACTAAAAAAGCTAATAAAGCTGGTGTATCTGTTGAATTATCACAAAATATAATGTACACAGCCGGTTTTACAGTTTATCCTGAAACACAAAATCAATACGGAAACGGATCTAACGGAAAGTATGAATTTTGGGATGGTGCTGATGGTGGTATTAGTGATGGTGATATGATTTGGGGACCAAAATTAAATCAAGGTCAATTAATCGCTCAATGGAATAGTCCTATTCGAAATAAACAAACAGGAGAAATTATTCCATGGTACGGAGATGTTGCAGGAACAGCTTACAATGATCGTACTTTATATGAAAGAGTTCCAACTCCATGGGTAAACCACGATAATCTTGATTATTTCTTAAAAGCTGGTTCTATTTCTAACACGAATTTTGCAGTGAATATGAATAGTGATAAAGGTTCTTTAAGAATTTCTGGAAACTATTTAGAAATGAATGATAGAATTCCAGAATCTAAATTAAATCGTGGAGGATTATCTTTAAATGGAACTATAAACATTACAGATCAATTAAAATTAAATTCTAAAATATCATACAATCGTTCTTATACGCCAAACGTACCAAATTATAATTACAACCCGAGTGGGCATATGTACACAATTCTAATTTGGATGGGAAATGATGTAAATGGAAGAGATTTACAAAAACACCAGTGGGTTCCTGGAATGGAAGGTTTTAGACAAGCTAACTACAATTATGCTTGGTACAACAACCCTTGGTTTAGTGCTTCTAATTACAAGAATGAAAAACTAACAGAAGTTATTAACAGCCAAATTGGATTAGAATTTAAAGCAACTGAGGACTTATCATTTAAAACGAATGTATCGTTAATTAAAGAAAATGAGCAATTGGAAATGAAAAGTCCAAAATCATTTTTTAATTACAGTGCGCCAAGAGAAGGACGTTATAGTATTACGAAGGAGAATGATATTTTAGTTGATTATGATTTCCTAGCTTCTTATAAAAAATCGTTGTTTAATGATAAAGTTGAGGTTGTAATTAATGCGGGAGGTGCTGTTAATTATTGGAAAAAAGACAATTTATATTCTGAAACTGATGGATTAATTGTTCCGGGTGTTTACAACTTAGGAAACTCGGAAGGAAATGTTTTATCTAGAGGAAGAATGAATGAAAGATTAATTCAGAGTTTATTTACAACTGTTGATTTAAGTTTTTTTGATGCATTATTTTTAAATGCTTCTTTCAGAAATGACTGGAATTCTACTTTACCTGCAAATAATCGCTCTTATTTTTATCCTTCTGTTTCTTCAAGTTTAGTTATCTCAAATTTAATTGATATGCCTTCTTTTATAGACATGTTAAAAATTTATGGTTCTTGGGCAAAAGTTTCTGGAGGTTTAGATCCTTATAGTCTAAACAATTATTACTTAACAGGACAATTAAACTATAACGGTAACCAAACAGCTTCTTATCCAACATTATTAGCTAATTCTAATATAAAACCAGAAACTTCTGATTCTTATGAATTAGGTTTAAATGCTAATTTATTTAAAAACAGAATTACATTAGGAGCAACTTATTATAATATCAAAGATTATAATCAAATCGTAAAATTACCTACTTCAGAAGCTTCAGGATTTAAAGAGAGATATGTAAATGGTAATGAGTACACAACAAACGGATTTGAATTAACATTAGGTTTTGTTCCTGTTAAAACAGCAAATTTCACTTGGAAATCTTTAATTAACTGGAGTAAGTTCGAACAAAAATTAACAAGTATTTACAACAATCAAGATCGTTACGGAAATTTTAGATTAGATGATCGTATTGATAGTTATTACGATTCGCAATGGTTGAAAAACAGTGAAGGGCAAGTTATTTTAAACCCTACAACTGGAATGCCAACTATTGATCCTTATGCAAGAAAAATTGGACATCTTAATCCTGACTGGACATTTGGTTTCAACAATACATTTAAATATAAAGGTTGGAGCTTAGATATTGGTATCGATGGAAGTGTTGGAGGTATCATGCGTTCGGAAGTTGTAGAAAAAATGTGGTGGGGAGGAAAACATCCTAACTCTGTACAATATCGTGACGAAGAATATGCTGGTGGAAATTATGTATTTGTACCAAACGGTGTTAATGTAACTGGAGGAAATGTACAGTATGATATAAACGGAAATATTATTTCAGACACACGAACATATTCACCTCATACAACAGCTATAAGCTGGCAATCATGGGCGCAAAATTACCCTTATCGTGCTCGTGTAACAGAAGATGAAAGTAAACTTTTTGCAAATGTGTTTGATAGAACATTTATAAAATTACGCTCTGTCGTATTATCTTATGATTTCTCGTCTCATTTAAAACACTCAAAAACTTTTAAAGGTATTGTAGTAAATGTTTCTGGATACAATCTAGCTATTTGGAAAAAAGCGAAAGGTTTATATTCTGATCCAGATTATAACAACATTAATGACGAACGAACAGGAAGCAAGAACGACATTCAAGATCCTTCTTCTAGATGGATTGGAATGGGTGTTAATGTTAAATTTTAAAACAACACGAAAATGAAAATTATTCAATTTATACTTACCATTTTTATCACAGGAATGTTATTTTCATGTGAGTCAGATTTAGATGAAATAAATACTAATCCAAACGACCCATCACATGTTTCACCTGCTTTGTTATTAACTAACATTTCTAGAACAACGTTTCAAGCAGCAGGGAAAGATCCTTTATTCGCTTCTAGAATGATTATTTTAACTTCTGGAGAAAACGTTTTTCAATATTTTAAATGGAACCAAGGTTCATATAGTCGATATGAAACTTTAATGCAAGCCGAAAAAATGATTGAAGAAGCGAAATTAACAAATAACAATAATTACATTGCTATAGCTAAATTCTTCAAAGCATATCATTTTTATAACCTAACTGTTATGTTTGGAGAAATACCATATTCGGAAGCATTAAAAGGTGAATCTTCTCAAGTTTTTAATCCAAAATATGATTCTCAAGAAGCTGTTTTCACAGGAGTTCTAAAGGAATTAGAAGAAGCAAATAATTTAATTAATACAAATGATGCTATTTCTGGTGATATTATTTACAATGGAAACACAACAAAATGGAAAAAGTTAATTAATGCCTTTCGCTTAAGAGTTTTAATGACTTTATCTAACAAAGGATCAATTAATGGAAATAGTGTAGCTAGTCAATTTTCAGCAATTGTTCAAAACCAAAACTTAATGTCTTCTAGTGACGATAATGCGCAATTGGTTTTCTTTGATCGTTTAGACAATCGTTATACTTCTTTTAATGATAGTGATTACGGATCTAGTATTTATATGTCTGGTTCTTACATTAAATTGTTTCAAGAAAGAAAAGATCCTCGGTTATTTTCTTTTGCAGAAAGAACAGGACAAGCATCCTCTCAAGGTTTAGCTCTTACAAACTTTAATGGGTATAATGGTGGAGATCCTATTGTTCCTTATGCAAATAATGAAGCATTAGTTCAGCAACAAAATATATCTAAAGTTAATCAACGTTTTTACAGAGATGCTATTAACGAACCACATTCTTTATTAAGTTATTCGGAACAAGAATTAATTTTAGCTGAGGCTGCTGCAAGAGGATGGATTTCTTCTGGAGCAAAAAATCACTATGAGAATTCAATCAAAGCCTCATTCGATTTTTATTCAAGAAACTCTCCAAATGCTTCAACTTACTTTGCAGATTTTGATGTGAACAATTACTTAATTCAAGATTTAGTAAATTTTGATCGTGCTACAAATTTAAATGCACAATTAGAGCTTATAATGACACAACGTTACCTTTCTGCTTTTCATCAACAAGGTTGGAACTTTTTCTTTGATTACTTAAGAACAAATTATCCTAACCTTCCTATACAAACAGGAACGGCAAAACCTTATAGATTTTTATATCCAACGAGTGAATACAATAACAACACTACGAATTTACAAGAATCTATCTCTCGTCAGTTTAATGGAACTGATAATATCAATTTAAAAACTTGGTTGTACAATTAAAATTATTCTAATGAAAAAATTAATAGGATTACTTACAATAATATCTTGTGTATTTAGTCAAATAACACAAGCTCAAGAACAAAAAATAGTTTTTATTACGCTTGATGGTTGGCGTTGGCAAGAATTATTTAATGGTATTGACAATGAATTAGCCAATAACAAAAAATATAATTCTAAAATAGAAGAGTTAAAAACTGCATTTGATGCAAAAACTCCTGAGGAAAAAAGAGCTAAACTAATGCCTTTTATTTGGAATCATGTTGCTAAAGATGGAATTATCTTAGGTGATAGAAATCAAGGGAGTTTAGTAAACGTTCATAATACAATGCATTTTTCTTACCCTGGATACAATGAAACAATTACTGGTTTTGCAGATAATAATCGCATAAATAGTAACGATAAAATCTTAAACCCTAATGTTTCTATTTTCGAACAAATTAATCAACATCCTTGGTACAAAAACAGTGTTTATATTTACGGAAGTTGGGATGTTTTTCCATATATTTTTAATTACGAACGTAGTAAACTACCAATTAATGCTGGGTATGCACATGCTACAAATCCAAACGAAACAGAAAAATTAATTAACAAATACCAAGATGAAACTCCACAGCGTTGGGGAGGTGTTCGTTTTGATGTTTTTACTCATAATTTTGCTTTGGAAACAATGAAAACTAAAAAACCTAAAGTTGTTTACATTGGATATGGAGAAACTGATGATTTTGCGCATGACGGAGATTATGATCATTACATAGAATCTGCTCATGTTAATGATAAGATGATAAAAGAACTTTGGGATTATACACAAAATGATCCTTTCTATAAAAATCAAACAACATTTATCATTACAACAGATCACGGAAGAGGAACTGGAGACGAATGGCAACATCATGGCAATAAAATAAAGGGAGCAGATGAATCTTGGATTATTATGTTTGGAAACAAGATAAAACCAATTAAAACAAAAGGTCAGTTTTATAACAATCAATTAGCAGAAACAATGTCAAAAATAATTGGTGTTCCATATAAAACAAATCAATCTGTTGGAAAATCTATTTTATAAAATTTTCATATTTACACATAAAAAAATCAGCTTTATAAGCTGATTTTTTTATGTCAATTGATTCACATTCGTATTTATTTATAATTTTCAATGATAAGGTTTCGTAAATTATTCTTTCCAAACACTTTAAAATCTCGCCTGTCGTTTACATTTTTCATAATATTAAGAGCATAACTATCCCTAAGACAGTCAATAGTCTTCCATATTGAAAGTTTTAAATTGTTTTTATATTTTTAAATTTATTAAAAGAATCTTTTTAAAAGATATGAAGTTAAAAAACAAGAAAAATTAAACACTTGTATTACTTTTAATAGTTACTTTTATTTAGTTAATAATGCTACTTTTGATAAGGTTTTAAAAATTATTATGAAAAAATTAATACTCTTAATGGGCTTTGTTTCAATAACAGCTAATGCCCAAGTTTTACATCATAAAAAAGAATTTACAAGGCAAGATTCTTTAAGAGGTACTAACAACGAATTTCGTGATTGGTGGAATGTAAAACATTATAAAATTAGTGTTGAACCTACTAGTGAAGATAAATTTATTAAAGGAAATGTTGATATAAAATTTGATGAAACTAGCAAAAAGCATAACAAACTTTTACAAATAGATTTACAAACTCCTATGGAGATTAAGAGCATTAATCTTAATGGAAAAGAAGTTATAGATTTTAAACGAGATGGAAATGTTTATTTTATTAATACAGAAAAATCGAAATTAAAATCGAAAGATAATCTTCTAAAAATATCTTATTCAGGTAATCCTCGTATAGCTGTTAGAGCTCCTTGGGATGGTGGTTGGATTTTTACTAAAGATGCAAAACAAAGAGATTGGATATCTGTTGCCGTACAAGGTTTAGGAGCAAGTGCTTGGTTTCCTAATAAAGATTATTTGGGAGATGAGCCAGATAATGGAATGGAGCTAGAAATCATAACTCCTAAAGAATTACTTGGTATTGGAAATGGACGATTAATTAAACAAGAAAAACGTAATGGTAAAAATGTTGCTGTTTGGAAAGTAATTAATCCAATTAACAACTATAATATCATTCCTTACATTGGTAATTATGTCAACTTTAAAGATACATATCAAGGAGAAAAAGGAAAATTAGACTTAGATTATTATGTTTTAGATTATAATTTAGAGAAAGCTAAAACACAATTTGAACAAGCAAAATTGATGTTAAAAAGTTTTGAACATTGGTTTGGTCCATATGCTTTCTATGAAGATTCATTTAAAATTATAGAAGCTCCACACTTAGGAATGGAACATCAATCGGGAATTGCTTATGGAAATAGATTCGCAAACGGTTATTTAGGTCGAGATTTATCTGGATCTGGATGGGGTGAAAATTGGGATTTTATTATTGTTCATGAAGCTGGACACGAATGGTTTGGAAATAATATTACAGAAAAAGATGTTGCTGATATGTGGATACACGAATCTTTTACATCTTATTCGGAAACCTTATTTGTAGAAACTTATAATGGTAAAGAAGCTGGATCCGAATATGTTCGTGGAACAAGACAATCAATTCAGAACGATATTCCAATTATTGGAGTGTATGGTGTAAACCAAGAAGGAAGTGGTGATATGTACTCTAAAGGAGCAAACATGATTCATACTTTGAGAACGTGGATGAATGATGATGAAAAGTTTAGACAAATGTTGCGAGGAATGAACAAAGAGTTTTATCATCAAACAGTTACAACAGAACAAATAGAAAGCTTTATAGCTAATTTTTCTGGCTTAGATTTAACTGCATTCTTCAACCAATATTTAAGAACTATTAAAATTCCTGTTTTAGAACTAAAACAAAACGGTAATAAGATAGATTATAGATACAACAATATTGTAGATGGATTTGCTATGCCATTACGTCTTAAAAATTCTAAAGAAATAATTTATCCAACAGCAGAATGGCAAACATTAAAAAGTAACTCAATTAAAAAAGTAATTGACATTACAATTGACCCTAATTATTACATCGAAACGCATATAGACTTATAAAAGTTTAGCAAAAATAATTTTAAATAATTCCCAACAAATATCATCACACAGTAAGTCTTTAAAAAGTATAAATTTGTAGCATGAAAAAATACATTGCGTACGCAATCGCATCAGGATTATTATTAACAGCTGGTTGGCCATCTCATGGTTTTCCACTATTACTATTCATTGGTTTTGTTCCTTTGATGTTAGCTGAACATCAAATTACACAACGAGCAGAATTTAAAAAGAAAGGACGTAAAATTTTCGGACTTTCATTTTTAGCTTTCTTTATATGGAATGCTATTGTTATTTGGTGGTTACATTATGCACAAGAAACAGATGCTAATGGAACTCTACATAATTCGTGGAGTGCATATTTAATACCTGTTATTGCTAACGCATTATTTATGTCAATTGTTTTTCAAATCTATCATTTTGTAAAAACAAAAGCAGGAAACCTATATGGTTTAGTTTTTCTTCCAGCTATTTGGATGAGTTTTGATAAACTAACACTTAATTGGGAATTAACTTGGCCATGGTTTAATTTAGGAAATGGTTTTGCAAAATACTATGAGTGGGTACAATGGTACGAATATACTGGTACTTTTGGAGGAGCATTATGGATTTGGATTGTTAACATTATCATCTTTTATTATTTAACTGCATACATTAATAAGAAAGAAATAAAATATCTAAATAAATTAGGAATTTATGCAGGATTATTAATTGCTGTTCCTATCGGAATATCATATATAATGTATGCTAATTACGAAGAAAAAGGAAAAGCACTTGATGTTCTTATTCTACAACCAGATTTAGATCCGTACAATGAAAAGTACATGAAAGATGGTTTACAGATTTATGGTGAATTAAAAGAATTGGCTTTAAAAAATATTCAACCTAAAACACAATTTGTTGTAGCACCAGAAACCGCAGTTCCTGGATCTTCTGCTCTTATATTTGATAATTTATATACTGATTTAATTGTAAAAGACATCCAGCAATGGACAAAAGCTAAAAATGATGTACATTTTGTAACAGGCGCATCAATTATGCGAATTTATCCTATGTCTTCTTTAGCAACAGAAACAGCATCTGTCATGCGAGATGGAATAACTTGGTATGATGCCTATAATTCGGCTTTACAAATAAGTGGAAATGATTCTATAGAAGTTTATCATAAGAGTAAATTAGTACCTGGAGTAGAAAATTTTCCATATCGTAAATATTTAATACCAATTATTGGAGAATTTATGCTTAACTTTGGCGGCACAACAAAAACGTTAGGGATTCAACCCCATCGTTCTGTTTTCAAAAATAAAACAAACACCGCTTCTGTTGCTCCGGTTATATGTTACGAATCAATTTACGGAGATTACACAACAGAATATGTGAGAGAAGGCGCAAATGTTTTATTCACAATGACCAACGATTCTTGGTGGGGCTCTACTGATGGTCATAGACAGTTATTATTATATGGTAACTTAAGAGCTATTGAAAATAGACGCGCTATTGTTAGATCTGCAAACTCAGGTATTTCGGCTTTTGTTAATCAGCGAGGAGATATAATGAAATCATTACCATACGGTGAGCAAGGTGCTTTAAATGGCACAATCTTAATGAATAGTGAATTAACGTTTTATACTAAGTATGGCGATGTAATTGCAAGAGTAGCTTTATTGATAATGGGAATTATCTTAGCTTATACCCTTGCTCAGAAGTTGTTATACAAACAAAATAAGAAAAAAATATAAAATTAATAACCTAAAGGGTTGTATAAGTAATATATAATTTGTTACTTTGCACTCCGTTTAAAATAGGACAATACAAAATAAGATGTCAAAGATTTGTCAAATCACAGGTAAGAAGAGATTAGTTGGAAACAATGTTTCTCATGCTAATAATAAAACAAAACGCACTTTTGAAGTGAATTTGTTCAAAAAGAGATTTTTTATGCCAGAAACTGGTGAGTGGATTACATTAAGAGTTTCTGCACACGGTTTAAAAACAATCAACAAATTAGGCGTTGATGAGGCTGTTAAACGCGCACGCAAAGAAGGTTTAATCAAATAATTTAGGACACCATGGCAAAAAAAGGAAACAGAGTACAAGTTATTTTAGAATGTACAGAGCATAAAGAAAGTGGTATGCCAGGAATGTCTCGTTATATCACTACTAAAAACAAAAAAAATACTCCAGATCGTATTGAGTTAAAAAAATATAACTCAGTATTGAAAAAGTATACAGTTCACAAGGAGATTAAATAATAAAAGTTTAGACGATGGCAAAGAAAACGGTAGCAACACTACAAACTGGGTCTAAAAAGATGACCAAAGTAATCAAAATGGTAAAATCTCCTAAAAGTGGAGCTTACGTATTTGTAGAAAAAGTAGTTAGTGCTGAGCAAGCAGATTCTTTCTTTACGAAATAATTTGTAGATCACTCTAACAGAAAATATTTAAGATTAATTGAGCTGCCTCGTTTTCAAGGTAGCTTTTTTATTTGCTTTAAATTTATGTATATTCGTACATAAATTTTTTAAGATAAATTAACTTTCAATGAGTTGGTTCAAGAAAATACTAGGTAAAGAAAGTAAAGAAAAATTAGATGAAGGTTTAGAAAAATCTAAAACTTCTCTATTTGATAAAATCAGTCGTGCTGTTGTTGGAAAATCAAAAGTAGATGACGAGGTTTTAGATGATTTAGAAGAAGTTCTTATCTCATCTGATGTAGGAGTAGAAACTACTGTAAAAATTATTCGAAGAATAGAAGAACGTGTAGAACGTGATAAATATGTTTCAACTTCTGAACTTGATGTTATTCTTAGAGAAGAAATAGCAGGTTTACTTTCTGAAAATAATATTGAAAATACAAATGGATTTACAATACCAAAGAAAAACGTACCGTATGTAATTATGGTTGTTGGAGTAAATGGTGTTGGAAAAACAACTACAATAGGAAAATTAGCCTCACAATTTAAATCTCAAGGTTTAAAAGTTGTACTTGGTGCAGCTGATACTTTCCGAGCTGCTGCAGTAGACCAATTAGTTATTTGGTCGGAGCGTGCTGGTGTTCCAATTGTAAAACAAGCAATGGGATCAGATCCTGCTTCTGTAGCATTTGACACGATACAATCTGCCGTTGCTCAAAATGCTGATGTTGTATTAATAGATACAGCAGGTCGTTTACATAACAAAGTTAATTTAATGAATGAGTTAACAAAAATAAAACGCGTCATGCAAAAAGTTATTCCAGATGCTCCACACGAAGTTTTATTAGTTTTAGACGGTTCTACAGGGCAAAATGCATTTGAACAAGCAAAACAGTTTACACAAGCAACCGAAGTTTCTGCTTTAGCTGTAACAAAATTAGATGGAACAGCAAAAGGAGGAGTTGTAATTGGTATTTCTGATCAGTTTAAAATTCCAGTAAAATATATTGGTGTTGGTGAAGGAATAAACGATTTACAAGCATTTGATAAAATGGAATTTGTAGATTCTTTCTTTAAAAGAACAAAATAAAATTATATTTCTTATATAAATAAAAAACTCCTTTAGAAATTCTAAAGGAGTTTTTTTTCACATTAAAAATTAATTATAATATCAAATCTTGTTCGATTTCCTTCTCGAACAAAACCCGGATCAACTCCATTAAGTCCCTTTATCTCTTTTATAAAGAATGTTCTATTTCTAAAAGAGATTCTATCATTCAATTTATACTTTATCATAAATTCAGGTCCTTTGACATTGGTAGATGCCCAACGCGCTAAATCATACTGAGCAAAGAAATCTAAAGCGGCATATTTTTGCATATACAAATAACCAGCAGACACTCTTAAATCTTTACTAATAAAAGGTAAATCTGAAGAAACAGACCCATAGAATCCTGATTTTTGATTTCTAAAATTTGGAGCAGTAGACGCATCAAAAGATTTATTCTCTGAATAATTTCCATCAGCATCTCTTATAATATTTGTTTCTCCTTTTACATCTCTAATAAGACTAGATTGTGGATTATTTTTATAGTTATTGAAATTATGAAAGAAATCAAACGTAAATGCCAAATTCGCGAAGTTTTTAAACCTCACAGAAAGTTGAGATAAAAAGATTGTATATTCTTTTGCTAAATCTCCATCATAAAAAAACTGTCCTATACTACTATAATAAGTATTAGGTAGACTTTCTGCTCGCATTAATCCCGTACTAATATGCCAAGGAGTTCTAGATGTTTTATTTTCTAACTTAGCAGACATACCATACAACTTTCCTTGTTCTTTAAATGGTGCATTATTAACATATCTTTCTAGAAAAAAAGCAGATTGAGTTGTTAAATCTAATTTTCCAATATCATGATTCGTTTTAAACGATAAACCATCATGTTGCCAAAAATCAAATTGAGTACCTATCTGGTTATCCCATATATTTGATACGTCTTGACGTCCAAATTTTAATGAGTAATGATCATCAATCTTATATCTTAACCAAATCTCCGCTAAAACTAACGCTAAACGAAAATCGGTATCTCCTCCAAAAATAGAGAAAGGATAGTTTTGAAAACTGAATCTAAAATCAAAATCCTCTGATAATTGAGAGTTTAAGAATACATAAAACATAGGACGAGACCAAAATCTTGGATGAATTCTCTCTCCTTTTTGTGTTTGTTGATTAAATACTTTTTGATCCCAATCTAATTCTCCCATTCGCATTAAAACAAACATATTAATACGCGTTTGTTGAAGCAAGCCAAATTCTTTTTTTTGTACAGAATCTGTTACACCGAATTTTTTTTCTAAGTTTTCTAATCTCGATTTTAGGAAATCTATTTCGCTATCATATTGTATAGAATCTATTTGAGACTGTATAGAATCTATGTTTTGCGCATAGCATATGTTTACAAATAAACATATTAGCAGTTGATAATATTTCATAGGTTGTATAGGTTGTTGGTTGGTTAAATATATGTAATAATCTAAAATCTATTAAAAAAATTTTAGAGTGTTTCCGATTTTACAAAAATCATACCAATTGAATATTTATTACAAAAATAATTTTCATAATAAAGTACTATAAAACAACCTGATTTACTGAAATTTGAGAAATAAAAAACATTATTTTTAAACCATTTATATTGACTGAGAAACGTTAAATGTTAAAAAAATTTACATTAATTTAATGTCGCTTAAGTCTTAATCTGTTAACTTTGCAGTTCAAAATTTAAATTTAAATGTCAGTAAACTCATTTTTTAAATTGTTTACTCCAAAGGATAAAGTATTCTATCCTTTGTTTGAGGAAGCTTCAAAAAGCTTAATAAAACTAGCTGAATTACTACACGAATGTGTGAATGCTCCGGTTGAAGATCGTGAGGACTATATCGCACAAATCTCTAAACTAGAAAGTAAAATTGAGTATTTAACTCAAAAAACTAACTTAGAATTAAGTAAGAATTTTATTACTCCATTCGATAGAGAAGATATTTATCAACTTGTAAAATCGATAGATTATGTTGCTGATAATTTAAATGGAGCTGCAAATAGAATTAACATTTATCAAGTAGAAAAAATAACGAAATCTATTCGTAAAATTACTGCTGTTAATTTAGAAGCTTGTCAATTAATCGGTGAAGGAATTGATCAATTAAAAGATTTCCGTAACCTGAATCGTGTTTATGAAATTTGTGAGCAAATCAACAAATTAGAAAATAAATCTGATCGTATTTTTGACAAAGCTGTTCAAGAGATCTTTGAAAACGAAACAGACGTTAAGAACATCATTAAGTATAAAGAAGTTTTATCTTCATTAGAATCTGCAACAGATAAATGTAAAAGTGTTGCAAATGTATTAGAAGCTGTTGCAGTTAAACACTCGTAACAACTTAATCTAAATCATTAAAGATTATGACAGAATTTTTTTCAGCGTTTTCTGATATGTTAACGTCAACACCAGGTATAGTATTGATTACAATTATAATTTTATCATTTGTTTTTGATTATATCAATGGTTTTCACGATGCGGCAAATGCTATTGCAACAATTGTTGCAACAAAAGTTTTAACTCCATTTCAGGCTGTATTATGGGCTGCTGTATTTAATTTTGCAGCTTATTTCATTTCAGTTTATTGGATAGGAGAATTTAAAATTGGTAATACAATTGCTAAATCTGTTGCTGAAAATTTTATCACATTAGAGGTTATCTTAGCTGGTATTATTGCTGCAATTTCTTGGAATCTATTAACTTGGAAATTTGGTATCCCTTCTTCTTCTTCTCATACTTTAATTGGAGGATTTATTGGGGCTGCTATAGCACATGCAGGTGGTTTTTCTGTAAATGGAGAGGATGTTATTGTGTACAAAAAAGTTGTGCCAATTGTATTATTTATCTTTCTAGCTCCTTTTATGGGAATGGTAATCGCATCTGTATTAACAATTATTACTTTAAATATTTGTAAAAGAGCAAAGCCAGCAAAAGCAGAAAAATGGTTCAAGAAACTACAATTAGTTTCTTCTGCTTTATTCTCTTTAGGACATGGTATGAATGATGCACAAAAAGTAATGGGTATTATTGGTGCAGCAGTTATCTTCTACCACATGAATGTAGATTTCGACATAGAATATGTACAAGCAGATGATAAGTTTGCTCATTTTGTTAGTCATTGGGGATGGGTTCCTATCACATCTTTTATTGTTATCGCTTTAGGTACAATGGGTGGTGGATGGAAAATCATCAAAACAATGGGATCAAAAATTACAAAAGTAACACCATTAGAAGGTGTAGTTGCTGAAACATCTGGAGCTATGACATTATATATTTCAGAGCACTTCGGAATTCCAGTTTCTACAACACATACAATTACTGGTTCTATTATCGGTGTAGGATTAACAAAACGTGTTTCTGCCGTTAGATGGGGAGTTACTATTAGTTTATTATGGGCGTGGGTTTTAACAATTCCTGTTTCTGCAATATTAGCAGCCTTAATTTACTATGTTATAACATTATTTATATAAAACATATTTATATTTTATTACATAAAAAAAGCAGTCTTATAAGACTGCTTTTTTTATGTTTTAATTAATTGTATCATAATCATTCTTCACTTTATGATCCACAAAAGTTAATCTTCTCAATTTTGCATTCTTTTTAGGTATAATAGGAAAACCTTTACATTCGGCATAAACCTTCGTAAATTTCGCTCCTAGATAGACTATTGTCGCTACATAATATATCCATAATAGTAAAATTACCAACGAAGCAGCGGAACCAAATATTTTAGAGTATTTAGTATTTGCTAAATACACTCCTATCAAATATTTTGCAAGAAAAAATAAAATCGCTGTAAAAACCGCTCCAACTAAAGCTGGTCTAGATTTTATATGTGCATCTGGTAATATCTTGAATAAGATGTAAAAAATAACAATAGAAATAAATATACTTAAACCATTATTAATAAAAATAACAGATGTTTTTGTTATAATTGTATCAAGATGAAGAAAACTAAAAATCTCTTCTCCAAATCCCACTAAAACTCCATTTAAGATAACTGTTGTAATTAAAAGCAATCCCAAAGTAAGAATTACTAAAAACGAAAGTCCTCTGTTTATAATAAATTTTATCCAAGCTCTTCTTGGCATTGCTTCTACTCTCCAAATAAGATTAAGACTATCTTGCATATCGGCAAACATAGTCGTAGAACCAAAGATTAAAATACCAATACCAATATATAACGCTACAGAGCTATCTCCAGAAATGGTAGAATTGGTTACAAAGTTTTGTACTGCAAGTGCTACATCTGGACCAACTATGTTTTTCAATTCATAAAACATTCTATTTTCTATGGCATCCTTTTTAAAGAAAATACTCGCACTAGAAATAACAATTAAAATTAATGGTGATAAAGAAAACAAGGCATAATATGTTAAAGATGCACTTAGCTTCATAATTCTATCTTCACTGAATTCTATTATTGTTTGTTTAATGATATTATAGTAGAATTTTAATCTCTTCATTCAGTTAGTTTATAGTTTAAAAATAGTCATTCATAGAATTCATAACAAAAAAAAGACCATTCTTTATGAATGGTCTTTGTTATTTATATAAAACATTAGTCTATACTAACATTGTTACAGGATTCTCTATAAACATTTTTAATGTTTGTAAGAACTGTGCACCTGTAGCTCCATCAACTGTTCTGTGATCACAAGCTAAAGATAATTTCATTGTGTTACCAACTACAATTTGTCCATCTTTAACAACTGGTTTCTGAACGATTGCTCCTACAGATAAAATACAAGAATTTGGTTGATTGATAATCGATGTAAATGATTCGATTCCAAACATACCTAAATTAGATACAGAGAAAGTAGATTTTTCCATTTCGTCTGCTTTTAATTTTCTATCTCTTGCACGTCCTGCATAATCTCTTACTTCAGCAGAAATTTGATTGAATGATTTTTGATCTGTGTTTTTAACAACAGGAACTAATAAACCATCTTCTACAGCAACAGCTACACCAATGTTGATGTCTCCGTGTTGAATAATTTCTTTATCTGTCCAAGTAGAGTTAACTGCTGGATGCTGACGTAAAGCCATTGCTACTGCCTTAACAACAATATCATTAAATGATACTTTAGTATTTGGTACAGTATTTAATTGCTTACGAGCTTCGATTGCGTTATCCATATCTAACTCAACATTTAAGTAATAATGAGGAGCTGTAAATTTAGATTCTGCTAAACGTTTTGCAATTACTTTTCTCATTTGAGAATTAGGAATTACTTTATCTTCTCCAGAAACAAATGTTTGAGCTGGTTTAGATTCAGTTTTTGTTTCAGCTTTTGCTTGAGTTGGCTGATAATTTTCGATATCTTTTTTAATGATACGCCCATTATCTCCAGAACCTTTTACTTCTGCTAAATTAATTCCTTTATCTTTTGCTATAGTTTTTGCTAATGGAGATGCAAAGATACGTCCATTAGTTTCTTCTGATTTGCTATTGTTATTAACATCTAATTCTACAACTACTGGTTTTTCGTCGTCCTCAGTTTCCTCAGGTTTAGATTTAGATGCTGTTGAAGTTTTTCCTCCATTTGCTACAATTCCAGAAACATCTGTTCCTTCTTCACCAATAATTGCTAAAATTGTATCAACTGGAGCTGGCTCATTTACTTTAGCACCTTGAAATAATAAAACACCATCAAATTCAGATTCGAATTCTTGAACAGCTTTATCCGTTTCAATTTCTGCTAAAATATCACCTTCTGCAACTTTATCTCCAACATTTTTATGCCAAACAACTACAGTTCCTTCTTCCATTGTATCAGAAAGACGAGGCATTGTAATTACTTCTACATTATCTGGAATATCTGCAGCTGGTGC
Source organism: Chishuiella changwenlii (assembly GCF_900142565.1). GTDB lineage: Bacteria > Bacteroidota > Bacteroidia > Flavobacteriales > Weeksellaceae > Empedobacter > Empedobacter changwenlii. Next base: position 36,235 of record NZ_FRBH01000002.1, on the reverse strand, counting down.
AGCTTCTTCTTTTGATTCTACTGCTTCAGTTTTAGCTTCTTGTTTTGGCTCTTCTTTAGAAGAATTACCTCCTCCTATTAAGCTAGAGATATCCTCTCCTTCATTTCCAATAATTGCTAAAATTTCATCTACATTAGTTGTAGACCCTTCAGCAACACCTTGAAATAATAAAACACCATCAAATTCAGATTCGAATTCTTGGATCGCTTTATCTGTTTCAATATCAGCTAAAATATCACCTTCAGCTATTTTATCTCCTACATTTTTGTGCCATTTAACAACGGTTCCTTCTTCCATTGTATCGCTTAAGCGAGGCATTGCAATAATTTCTGCCATGGTTGTATTAGTTGTTTTCTATTTTATCTAAGAAAGGATAATCTGGTTCAGAATAAATGTATTTGTACATTACATCTTCATCAGGGAAAGGTGAGTTTTCTGCAAAGTCTACACACTCTTCAACTTTTTCCTTCATTTCATTTACAATCGACTCTAAATCTTCTTTTGTTGCCCAATTGTTAGATAAAATATGAGATTCAACATTTAAAATAGGATCTTCTTGTTTGTATTGTTCAACCTCATCTTTTGTACGGTAAGGCTCAGCATCAGACATAGAGTGTCCTCTATAACGATAAGTACGAACGTCTAAGAAAGTTGGTCCATCTCCACGACGAGCACGCTCGATAGCTTCGTAAGCTGCTTCAGCAACTTTAACTGGATCCATACCATCAACAGGCATACAAGGCATTTCATACCCTAAACCTAATTTCCAAACATCTTCATGATTAGCTGTACGAGAAACTGGTGTTCCCATTGCATACTGATTGTTTTCACACACAAAAACAACTGGTAATTTCCAGTTCATAGCCATGTTAAATGTTTCGTGTAATGTTCCTTGACGAGTTGCACCATCTCCCATTAAACAAATTGTAACGTGGTCTTTGTCATTAAACTTATCACCAAAAGCCATACCAGCTCCTAATGGAATTTGTCCTCCAACAATACCATGTCCTCCATAGAAACCATGTTCTTTACTGAAAAAGTGCATAGAACCTCCTAAACCTTGAGAAGTTCCTGTAGATTTTCCTGTAATTTCTGCCATCAATCTTCTTGGATCTTCACCTAAAGCGATTGGCCAAACGTGACAACGGTAAGCTGTAATTACTTTATCTCCAGGTTTCATTGCATGTAAAAAACCTGCTGGTAAAGCTTCTTGACCATTATATAAATGTAAGAAACCTCTAATTTTTTGTTTTAAATATAATGAACGACACTTGTCCTCAAAGCGACGCCAAAAGTTCATATCACGATACCACTGTAGGTACGTTTCTTGCGTTAATTTTTCCATAATTGCACAATTCCGTTGGAACAAATTTAAACTAATCTATTTAGTGTACAAAATTGCTACCCTAAAAATTCATCAGTAAAGTGTAGAGGGAGTAAATCTTTTGCAGATTCTAAGACAAAAACTTCCCCTTCATTTCCCGATAGAATGAGTTCTATAGAAGATTTTTGTTTTTTTTCTATCTCTAAAATATATTGACGACACATTCCACAAGGAGGTAGTGGAAAATTTACATTTGGTGTGGAAACTGCTAACTTTTCTATTTTGATGTTAGGATAATTGGCATTAACATAAGCTAATAAACCTCTTTCTGCACAAATACCAACTGGATATGCTGCATTTTCTTGGTTAGAGCTCGAGAAAATTTCACCATTCTCTAATTGAACAGCTGCACCAACTTTGAAAGTTGAATAAGGAGCATAAGCTTTTTTAGAAATCTCTAAAGCCTCATCTACGACTTTCTTTTGTTCATTTCCTAATTCTGACTTATCATCAAATCGATGAAATTCGAAGGAATATTTTTCTTTTTTCATATAGAATTATACTATAAGTGTCACTTAATTAATTATTAAATACTTAAGTCCTTTCAGCTATTTTCTACAATAGAAAAAGGAAGTAAATTTATAAAAAAACATAATATGTTGGTAAAAATTTTTGCAAGTGCAATTTTTGGAGTTTCAGCTCAAACAATAATTATTGAAGTTAATATTGACCAAGGTGTAGGCTATCATTTGGTTGGATTACCTGATAGTGCAATTAAAGAAAGTAATTTTAGAATAAATGCAGCACTAAAAAATTCTAACTTAAAATTACCAGGAAAGAAAATAACAATTAATATGGCTCCTGCAGATTTACAAAAAGAAGGTTCTGCTTATGATTTACCAATTGCCATTGGAATATTGGCTGCATCGGAGCAAGTTAATTCTAGTAATATAGATAAATATGTAATGATGGGTGAGTTATCGCTTGATGGAACTCTACGTCCTATAAAAGGAGCCTTACCAATTGCTATTAAAGCAAAAGAAGAAGGTTTTGAAGGAATTATTCTACCTAAACAAAATGCTGATGAAGCGGCAGTTGTACAAAGAATTAATGTTTTAGCTGTTGATAATATTAAAGAGGTTGTAGACTATTTTAATAATGATACAGAATTAAAACCTCATCAAGTTAATTTAAACGAATCATTTTTTAATGAAATGAATAACTATCCTTTCGATTTTTCTGATGTAAAAGGACAAGAAAACGTAAAACGTGCAATGGAAATTGCTGCTGCTGGTGGACATAATATTATTTTAATTGGTCCTCCTGGAAGCGGAAAAACAATGTTAGCAAAACGAATTGCGTCAATTCTACCTCCATTAACAATTGATGAAGCTTTAGAAACAACAAAAATTCATAGTGTCGCAGGAAAACTTGCAAGTAAATCTCTTATAACTGTTCGTCCTTTTATTAATCCGCACTCGACAATTTCTGATGCAGCATTGGTAGGGGGAGGATCTTATCCTCAACCTGGAGAAATTTCTTTATCACACAATGGTGTATTATTTTTAGATGAATTACCAGAGTTTAAACGTTCCGTTTTAGAAGTAATGCGCCAACCTTTAGAAGATAGAGAGGTTACCATCTCAAGAGCTAAATTTACAGTTAACTATCCTGCAAGTTTTATGTTAGTGGCATCCATGAATCCTAGTCCTAGTGGTTATTTTATGGATGATCCTAATAATACTTCTACCTCTTCTGAAATGCAACGCTATCTAAATAAAATATCTGGACCTCTTTTAGACAGAATTGATTTACATATTGAAGTTAATCCTGTTCCTTTTGATGATTTGTCTAAAGAACGTAATGGTGAGAAAAGCGAAGTTATTCGCAATAGAGTAATAAATGCTCGTGATAAACAAACTAAACGATTTAAGGATTCTAGAGTTCATTATAATTCTCAAATGGGACCTAAAGAGCTTGATGCCTTTTGTAATTTAGATGATAATTCTAAAAATCTGATAAAAATTGTGATGGAAAAATTAAATCTTTCTGCTCGTGCTTATGATAGAATTATACGCGTTGGAAGAACTATTGCTGATTTAGAAGGTTCAGAAAATATCCTATCTAAACACATTAGTGAGGCTATACAATACAGAAGTTTGGATAGAAATCAGTGGATGTAAATTAATTCCTCCTTATGGAAAATAATTTCATCTAAATAAAAAAAAGACCATTCAATTGAATGGTCTTTTACGTTTATAAAAACTTTTCTTATTTCTTGATAATTAATTTTTGAGAAGAACTACCCTCTTTACTATCTAATTTAATGATATAAACTCCATTTGTAAGTTTTGATGTATCTAAGTTAGATCCTGAAAAAATAACTTTTGTTTCATCTAGTACTTTTCTTCCAGTAACATCAAAAATTTGAATATTTACTTTATCTTTTATTGTTTTAGAAGATATTGTAACTTCATTTTTAGCTGGATTTGGATAAACGTTAATATCTGAATTTAATTTAACCTCTTGGGTAGATAAACTACAATCTGCTGGCACAGTAAAATCTTCTACTTGGTCATTAATTGCTGTTCCAACACCTGTCTTTTCTCCTGCACTAGCTTTTATTCCTAAACCACGTTTTGCAAATGTTTCCCAAATCATACAGCGATCTACTCCCCCATTTATTTCATCAGCTTTTAAAATAGCATCTCTTCCATCTATAAAGGTAGGATTACACGATTGTAACTTTAAACCATCCATTACCAATTGTAAAACTTTTGCACTACCACTATTTGGGTTAGAAAGAACATTAGAACTATAACCGTAACGATCTACATACTTCCAATGTAAATCCCATAACATGGTTGCCCAAACAAAACCTATGCGATGTAAATTAGACCTAGTTACACCATCAGAAATTATTGTCATTCCATTTGTTCTTCCATAAGTATAATCATTTATCGCGAAATCTGGAGAATATTTTGCTGGACGAATACCTCCTCCATTTGGTTGTTCTGCATTAGCAAAAGTTCCCATCCCTCTTGCTACACTCGCATCATCTTCTGGTCTATTTGTTAACATTAAAGCAAAAAAATCAGACCAACCCTCTCCCATTTGTTCATTACTTTGATTAGAATTCAAACAATTAAATCCATTCCCTGTCAACCTAATTGATATTCCGTGACCATATTCGTGAATAATCATACCATTATCTAAACTACTATCTATCCAAATATATTTACTCTTATCATCTTGGTAAGTAAGATTAATAGTTGTTCCTGAATTTAACGCTGAAGAAAGTCGTTGTCCATCTTGATAAGTAATTAATGCAGATGGAATTATAATCGTATCATCCGTACTTCCCATTTGTACATGTCCTTGACTCTCATCTACGTTGTAAACTATAACAGCTTTTGCTCCTGCAACCTGAGCATTTTTAACTTTTACAGTAAAATTACAAACACCTCTTTCTACAAAAGCTATTTTGTCCGTTAAATCATTTGTAAAAGTAGTACATCCGTTTGCTGGTTCAGACTTTACTAAGTCTCCAATAACTGGCGTTACAGTGGAATACGGTCCAAAATTAGCAGTTCGGGTTTGCATATTTAGACCTACTAAATCTGATGGCGCATTAAAACTTATTCTTTGTGGAGGTGAAATAGGGTTCCATAAATACATTTGCATTCTTGGATTGATTCCGTCAGCAGGAGAAGCAAAATTTGCATTATTTAAATATCTAGAATCATTTCTTCCATGACTATCTCTTGCCTCTGCTAAAACAGCATCGTTACCTCTTCCTCCTTTATTATAATTATTTTGCTGAAAATTACGAGCTGTTTCTGTAAAACCAAATTTATAAAACACATCATGAATTCTATTATTTGCATAAAACAAATTTGTAATAACTGCATCTCTATAAGTATCTAAAGTAGAATTAATATCTAACGGATAATCGAATAAAAGGGAATTACCTGCATCTGTAATATAAGATGGTGAGTTTGTTCCCATAAGATCTTCATAAGCATATACATTATTTCCTCTTGTTGTTGTGTAAGATGTTGTTCCATCGTTATGCCACCCATCTAGAGATATCGTTCTGTCTTCAGAAACTATTGCACGATTACCAAAAGTTGGTGCTTCTACAGGAAAAGCAAAAACATTGTACTTTGCTCCTGCAACATTCTTAATATTATTTGTTTCAGCTCGATTTATTTTATTTTCTAAAAGTGTAGGTGCACCGTGTGAATGATTATCATGTGAAAATGTTCCATTATCGAATTTACAAAAAACGGTAAGATTTTCTTTTAATAATATTTCTCCGGTCTCAATATCAACTAAAATATGCCAATAATTTGACGTATTGACTTCCTCAAAATCAAACTCCATTGCCAAAATCAATTGATTGTCTTTCGGAAGATAAATCAATTTTTTATCAACATAATTCTTATTATCATTTTCTTTAGTAAATGTGTAACTTGAAGATGAATTTATTTTTGCATTAGCAAGTAGCTTTGGAAATAATGATTGAGCCACTTTTTCTTCATCTATAGATGATTTACTTTTTTTGGAAGTTTTTGACGCATCAAAATTTGATACAAAATTCTCATTTGCATATTCTACCTGATTATTCTTTATCAAAAAAGTAGATATACCTTGATAAACAGGTATAGAATTATACGTTTGTTGTACCTGCAGAATATCTCCCTTCATACTTTCGGAACGATCAATATTACTTATCGTAAATTCTTTATTAGCAAACGGTGTTGATTTCAGTTTAGATGAAGTAGAATATAAATAGTCTGATATAAGGCTTTCATAATTCTGGGCAGAAAGGGGAGTAAACGCCAAAAAGCCACATAGCGTTAACGCTTTAAAGGTAGTAGATTTTTTATTCATATTTAAATTAGTTTACAATAAAACTAAATAATTTATCATTAAAATGAATACAAATAAATACTTAATTAGCATCAACATTAAATACAATAACACTTAATAAATTAAAATACTTTTTAATTTAAAAATCTTAATACGATTGTTGTTATGAGAATATTCAAATTAATTTTAAATCATATGATTCCTTCTTATGGAAAATAATTTCATCTAAATAAAAAAAAGCCATTCAATTGAATGGCCTTTTAGGTTTATAAAAATTTTTCTTATTTCTTAATAATTAATTTTTGAGAAGAACTACCTTCTTTACTATCTAATTTTAGAATATAAACTCCATTTGTAAGTTTTGATGTATCTAAGTTAGCTCCTGAAAGAATAACTTTTGTTTCATCTAGTACTTTTCTTCCAGTAACATCAAAAATTTGAATATTTACTTTATCTTTTATTGTTTTAGAAGATATTGTAACTTCATTTTTAGCTGGATTTGGATAAACGTTAATATCTGAATTTAATTTAACCTCTTGAGTAGATAAACTACAATCTGCTGGCACAGTAAAATCTTCTACTTGGTCATTAATTCCTGTTCCAACACCTGTCTTACCTCCTGCACTAGCTTTAACACCTAAACCACGTTTTGCAAATGTTTCCCAAATCATACAACGATCTGTTCCTCCTTTTACCTCATCAGCTTTTAAAATTGCGTCTCTACCATTTATAAATGTTGGGTTACATGATTGTAACTTTAAACCATCCATTACCAATTGTAAAACTTTTGCACTACCACTATTTGGGTTAGAAAGAACGTTAGAACTATAACCGTAACGATCTACATACTTCCAATGTAAATCCCATAACATGGTTGCCCAAACAAAACCTATACTATGTACATGAGGTACAGTTGCCCCAGCAGCATTAGTGGTAGTCATTCCATTTGTTCTTCCATAAGTATAATTATTTATTGCAAAATCTGGAGAATATTTTGCTGGACGAATACCTCCTCCATTTGGTTGTTCTGCATTAGCAAAAGTTCCCATTCCTCTTGCTACACTTGCATTATCTCCTGGTCTATTTGTTAACATTAAAGCAAAAAAGTCTGACCAACCTTCTCCCATTTGTTCATTACTAAGATTGGTATTTAAACAACCAGAACCAGTTCCTGTTAATCTATTTGATATTCCATGTCCATATTCGTGTATAATAATACCATTATCTAAACTAGCATCTATCCAAATATATTTACTCTTATCATCTTGGTAAGTAAGATTAACATTTGTTCCTGAATTTAAAGCTGAAGAAAGTCGTTGTCCATCTTGATAAGTAATTAATGCAGATGGAATTGTTACTGTAGCATCAGTACCTCCCATTCCCCCATATGCTTGAGTAGTATCTACATTGTAAACTATAACAGCTTTTGCTCCAGCAACCTGAGCATTTTTAACTTTTACAGTAAAATTACAAGTACCTCTTTCTACAAAAGCTATTTTATTCGTTAAATCATTTGTAAACGTAGTACATCCGTTTGCTGGTTCAGACTTCACTAAGTCTCCAACAACTGGTGTTACCGTTGAATAAGGTCCAAAACTAGCAGTTTGTGTTTGCATATTTAAACCTACTAAATCAGATGGTGCGTTAAAACTTATTCTTTGTGGAGGTGAAATAGGGTTCCATACGTACATCTGCATTCTTGGACGACTTCCATCTGAAGGTGAACTAAAATTCGCATTATTTAAATATTCCGAATCATTTCTTCCGTACCCGTCTCGGGCTTCGGCAAAAACAGCATCATTACCTCTTCCTTCAAATCCATAATTATTTTGCTGAAAATTTCGAGCTGTTTCTGTAAATCCAAACTTGTAAAACACATCATGAATTCTATTATTTGCATAAAACAAATTTGTAATAGCTGCATCTCTATAGGTGTCTAAAGTAGAATTAATATCTAATGGATAATCAAATACAAGAGAATTTCCTGCATCTGTAACATAAGATGCCGTATTTGTTCCATTAATATCTTCATAAGTGTATACATTATTCCCTCTTGTAGTTGTGTAAGAAGTTGTACCATCATAATGCCATCCGTCTGGAGATATTGTTCTATCCTCAGAAACCATTGCACGATTACCAAAAGTTGGTGCTTCTATTGGAAAAGGAAAAACATTATATCTTGCATCTGCAATATTGTTCGTTTCTTCTTGTTTTGCTTTATTTTCTAGAAGTGTAGTTACACTGTGTGTATGATCTTCATGAGAAAATGTTCCTTTATCGAACTGGCAAAAAACGGTAAGGTTTTCTTTTAGTAATATTTCTCCAGTCTCAATATCAACTAAAATATGCCAATAGTTTGATGTATTAACTTCTTCGAAGTTAAATTCCATTGCCAAAATCAATTGATTGTCTTTCGGAAAATAAATTATTTTTTTATCTACATTACTCTCAATACTATTTGTTTTAGTAATCGTATAGGTTGAAGATGATTTTATATTTGCATTAGCAAGTAGCTTTGGAAATAATGATTGAGCTACTTTTTCTTCATCTATAGAGGATTTACTTTTTTTGGAAGTCTTAGACGCATCAAAGTTTGATACAAAATTCTCATTTGCATATTCTACTTGATTATCCTTTATCAGAAAAGTAGATATACCTTGATAAACAGGTATAGAATTATACATTTGTTGCACCTGAAGAACATCTGCCTTCATACTTTCTGAACGGTCTATATTACTTATCGTAAATTCTTTACTTGCATTGGATGCTGATTTTAATTTAGATGAATTAGAATATAAATAATCTGATATAAGATTTTCGTAGTTCTGAGCAGAAAGCGTGTTAAACGCTAAAAATCCGCACAGCATAAGCATTTTAAATGTTGTAGATTTTTTATTCATGTGTGTTAATTAATTTAGTTTTACAAACAATCAATATAATATTAAAGTTAATATAATAAACTGTTAACATAAATATTAAATACACATTTTTTACAAATTAAAATTAAGTGATAATTAAAAAATCCCCATTCAATGTATTGAATGGGGATTTTTTAATTTCTATTTCTTTATATCTATTTTCTCTCTTTCTTTATCTTCACTCACTTTGTAAGCTTTTAAGATTTCTCGAACAATTTTATGTCTCACAACATCTTTATCATCTAAATAAATAAAACCAATATCTTTTACACCATGTAAAACATTTAAAGCCTCTCTTAATCCAGATTTTTGTTTCGGTGGTAAATCTACCTGATTAGGATCTCCAGTAATTATAAATTTAGAATGTTTTCCCATACGCGTTAAAAACATTTTCATCTGTGCATAAGTAGTATTCTGCGCTTCATCTAAGATAACAAATGCATCGTCTAATGTTCTACCTCTCATAAAAGCCAATGGTGCAACTTCTATTACACCTTTTTCTGTATAAGTAGAAAGTTTCTCAAACGGAATCATATCTTTCAAAGCATCATAAAGAGGCTGTAAATAAGGATCAAGCTTATCTTTCATGTCACCAGGTAAAAAACCAAGATTTTCTCCTGCTTCTACAGCAGGACGTGTCATAATAATACGACGAACTTCTTTGTTTTTTAATGCTTGTACAGCTAAAGCAACCGCAGTATAAGTTTTTCCTGTTCCAGCTGGTCCAATGGCAAAAACCATATCTTTATTGTAAACAGTCTGCACCAATTTGTGTTGATTGGGTGTTTGCGGTCGGATAATTTTCCCATTAACTCCATGAACAATAATTTCATCTTCTTTTTTCATCTGAAGCATTTCATTATTATCTTCTGTCATAATAATTTCAAGTTCACGATCAGAAAGTCGATTATATTTATGAATATGCTGAATGACTTTTTGAATTTTTTGGTCAAAAACTTTCAAAATATCTTCATTTCCAAGGACAGTTAACTGCCTTCCTCTTGCAATGATTTTTAATTTAGGATAGTACTCTTTTATCCTTTTTAAATGTTCATTATTAGCGCCGTAAAAATCTTGGGCATTAATTTCTGCTAATTCGATGTTAATTTCTGTCAAATGTGGTTGTATTTTTGGTTCACTTATCACAAAAATAAACAATATATTTGCTATTTATTATAGAATAATGGCAATTATTACATTAACATCGGATTTTGGACTCAAAGATTATTTTGTTTCCAGCGTTAAAGGCGCAATTCTAAAGGAATTGGCTGATGTTACAATTGTTGATATTTCACATAATGTTAACCCTTACGATTTATCCGAAGCTGCATATATTATTCGTAATTCTTACGAAGAATTTCCGAAAGGTACCATTCACATTATTGGTGTTAATGCATTAAGCACTCCATTTCAGAAACCTATTTGCGCTTTAATTAATGGTTATTATTTTATTTGTGCAGATAATGGGATTTTATCTCTAATCTGTCAAGAATACAATCCAGAAGAAATTTACGAGATAACTGCTTATCCAGAAGGAATGGATAGTTTATTTCCTATGAAAAATTGTTTTGTACCAATTGCTTGTCATTTAGCACGAGGAGGAGTACCTGCACTTTTAGGAATAAAACGAAACGAAGTAAAACAATTAAATGAACTGAAACCAATTTATAGAGATGAAAAATTTATTATTGGAAATGTTATTTATATTGATCATTTTGGAAATGTAGTAACAAATATTTCAAAAGATTATTTTGAAGAGATTGCTCAAGATAGAAAATATAAGATTCTATTACGTCAAAAAGATTTTTCGATTACTGATATCAACATCATTTACGATCATTATAATGAGGTTGTACAAGATTTTAGTAAAGAGGTACAAGCTTTTGGTAGAACACTATGTTTGTTTAATTCTGCCAACTTTTTAGAAGTAACTCTTTATAAAAGTAATCCAACAATTTCTGGAGCAGCAAATCAATTAATGGGATTAAAAAAGGGCGATACAATCACAATTGAGTTTGACATTTAACGCTAAAAAATAGTTTAAAAAAAAGAAGTTTTTCATTTATATATGGCATACAATTATTTAATATACAAAGCAATTCACGTAATTTTTGTAGTCAGTTACTTTGCAGGTTTATTTTACATTGTTCGGTTAATGATTTATCATACCGAAACGCAGAAGATGGAAGAACCTAAGAAAAGCATTTTGCAAGAGCAATATACATACATGGAGAAAAAACTATGGAATGTAATTACCGCCCCTGCTCTTGTTATTTTAATTGTAATGGGAGTAAATATGCTGATGAAAAATCAAGCCTTGTTACAAGTTCCTTGGATGAAAAGTAAATTAGGAATGGTAAGTTTATTATTGGTTTATCATTTCTGGTGTTGGAGAACATTAAGACAAGTTCAGAAAAATATTTACAAATACACTTCTGTTCAACTTAGAATGATGAATGAGCTGGCGACAATTTTACTTTTCGTTATCGTATTTGCTGTTATACAAAAAACACAATTTGGTAGAGATTGGTATTGGTCTTTTGTTAGTTTCTTTGGCTGTGGAATACTACTTATGGTTATTGTTCGTTTAATTAATAGAAATAATAAAAAATAATATGTGGACAATTTTCAAAAAAGAATTTTCCAATTTTTATTTAGGCTTAACGGCTTATTTATCAGCGGCAACATTTGTCATCGTTTCAACCTTATTTCTTTGGTTTTTTGATAACGAGTTTAATGTTTTTAATACAGGAAATGCTTCTTTAAGCAGTTTCTTTTTTATTGGTCCTTGGATTTTTTTATTTATGATTCCTGCATTAACAATGAAATTAATTGCAGAAGAACATGCTAATGGAACTTTATTGTGGTTATTTACATTACCTATAAAAAACAATCAGATTATTCTAGGTAAGTATTTTGCTGTTTTATCGGTTGTTATTTTCTGTTTAATTTCTACGTTTTTATTTACACTTACGTTAGAAGAGTTTTTAATTCCAGACCAAGAGTTAGATTATGGAACAATTTTCTCTGGATATTTAGGTCTTTTCTTCTTAGGTTCTCTTTTTGCAGCAATTGGATTATTTACCTCATCAATAACAAAAAATCAAGTAATGGCTTATGTTTTAGCCGTTTTCTTTTGTTTTATTATTTTTTATGGTTTTGAAGGTTTAGCTTCTTATAATTTATTTGGTACAATGGATTTTTATGTACAAAAAATGGGAAGTTTTACACATTATAATCAATTTTTAAAAGGAATTATTGATACAAGAGATGTTCTTTACTTTTTAATTTTAATTGGTCTATTAAACCAATTAACAATCGTTAATATCGAAAATAAAAAATAACAGCATGAAGAAATTAAATAAATCACATCTTATTATTTTCATTTCATTATTCGTTATTTTTATCATTGGTCAATTTGTATATACACGAATTGATATGACAAAAGATAAACGTTTCACATTAACTTCTACAACAGAAAAATTAGTAGAGAATGTAAAACAGCCTCTAAAAATTGAAATTCTTTTAGGTGGAGATTTAACAGGAGATTATAGAATTCTGAAAAATGAAATTCAATTTTTATTAGATGAATTAAGAGAGAAAAATAGTAATATCAGTTACTCTTTTATTGATCCTTTAGATTTAGGACAAGCTGAATTGGAACAAAACCAATTAGCAGCAGTTCCTATCAAAACAGATAAAGGTCTATTAAATGTATATCCCTATGCTAAATTAACTTACGGAGACAAAACAACTTATATGGAAGTGTTGGTGAATGATCCTTCTACTCCATTTAATGAATTAGCATTGGCTTCTAGTGAAAAACTAGAGTATCTATTTGCAGAAAAAATTCAGAAAGTAACAAATTTCGAACGTAAAAGAATTGGCTTTGTTGTACATCATGACGAATTACCAGAAGCTAACATACAAGGATTAGGTAGCGCATTATCTGAAAAGTATGATGCCGAAATTTACCTTAATCCAATCGTTAATAAAACTTTATCTTTTCAGCCTTCTGATTTGGATAGTTTAAAACGTTTTGACGCATTAATTGTTGCAAAACCAACATTACCTTTTTCTGATATGGATAAGTTGGTATTGGACCAATATGTAATGAATGGAGGAAAACTAATGATGGCTGTTGAAACCGTAGATGCCGAAATGGATTCTATTTTCCGTAGTGGAAAAATAGTTGCTTTTCCGAGAGATTTAAAACTAAATGATTTCTTATTTAATTACGGTGTTCGTATCCATCCAGCAGTTATTAAAGATATGAATGGTGCTCAAATTGTTTTAGCTGATGGAGAAACTGCAGGAAACACAAGCTACAATTACTACAATTGGCCTTACTTTGAGTTAGGTGTAAGAGGAGAAGAAAATCCTATTACAAGCTCTATAGATCCCGTTTTATTTCAGTTTGCTAATCCAATAGAATTGCTTAAAAATCCTAACATAAAACAAACTGTTTTATTAAGTACGACAGAGCAAACATCACTAAAACCGTCTATGAATTACATTCAGTTAGATGAGGTTAATATAGAGAGTCCTGAAGAATACAGAATGGGTAAAATTCCGATGGCTGTTTTATTAGAAGGAAATTTTAATTCTGCTTATGCAATGCGTTATGAGCGAAAAGAATTTCCGAATTTTAAAGCTAAAACAGTGGATGGAAAAATGATTGTCATATCAGATGGTGATGTCTTAAAAAATTCGCTTTGGCGTGGAGTTCCAATGCAATTAGGTGAAAATAAATTCTCTGTACGTCCCGATAATCCAGATGGAAAGCCGAAAACATACGCCAATCAGACATTTGTAATGAATGCGATGGATTATTTATTGGGTGATGCAGACTTTTTAGCACTAAGAAATAGAAAATTAGAAATTCCTTTATTAAGCGAAACAGCTGTTATACAAGAGAAATCGACTTGGCAAATGATTAACCTTATCGTTCCTACTGCTATTATTGCGTTATTAGGAGGAATAGGTTTTTGGTTAAGAAAAAAGAAATACGCTAAATAGATATTTTATTCGAGTTTTACATCTAATTTTTTCTCAAAAAAACATAAAAACATAAATGGATATTCCCCTGAAAACAAGCTCAGGAGAATATCCATTTATAGTTTTTCAACAATGTGTAAGTTTCTAAAACTTATATCATCAATTATTCAATATTTTGTTTATTTTTAATCCCTACTGTTAAAATTAAAAATTTATGAATATTATCCCTAAATACTTTTACTTACTATTGTTAATTTTTGGAATTAATTTTTCATTCGGACAATACTATGTTAAAGATTCTAGAACTGGAAACGGATCTGGAGCTAACTGGGATAATGCGATGTCTTTTGATAATGTAGCGGATTTAATAAACGCTAGTACAACAAGATTTTCTGTCGAAATTAAACTTTATAAAGGAGTCATAAAAACGAGTAAAAAAATTGATTTTAGTAACTACCAAAGCGTTAAAATATCAGGAGGTTATTCTTATGAAATTGATCCTGAAACAGGAAATCCTATCGAAATTATTTCTAGTGATCCTACATTAACTTCTATTGATGGACAAAACATTACTAAAATCTTTACTTTTAATAACAGTAGAACGGTTGAATTAACTACTTTTACAATACAAAATGCTAATCTAACATCTAGGACTGAGGAAGGAAGTGCAATTTCTGTTTTAAATACACCTAAATTAAATTTTAAAGATATAACTGTAAAAGGTAATAATGTTTCTAACACAAGTGCTGTGTATGTTGAAAATGTAGATGAGCTTTATTTTGATTTTGTTGATTTTAAAGATAATTATTACACCTCAACAAATGGTACTAATTCGAGTGCATTATATATCAACAATTCTAAAAAAGCTGTAATAGAAAATTTTTCTTTTTCTGGTAACAGATCCTATTCTAATGGTGGTGCTCTTTATGTAAAATCATCTAACTTAAGAATGGAACAAGTTGCTGGTAATAGTATTGGATTTGATACAAAATTAAATTTTGAGAATAATTACAGTACTCAAAATGGTGCTGGTATTTATAACGACAATAGTGATATTAGTTTAACAGCTATTTACTTTATTAATAATACGACAGAAGAAAATGGAGGTGCTATGTACCTTACGCCTTCATCTAAAACATACTTAAATAGAATTCATTTTATAAATAATAAAGCAAAAATTGGTGGAGGTATTTATAACAATAGTAACAATGAATTAAAAATTTTAAGTTCTTTGGTTAGTAACAATACTGCTACTGTTAATGGTGGAGGTATTTATAATGCGAAGAATTTAGCCATAACAAATGTAACTTTTGTAAAGAATACAAATTCTGCAATCCTTTTTAAAGATGGATCTACGAACACAGTTGTTAATAGTATTTTTTATTTAAATACTGCACAATCTAGTAACTTTAAAAAAGACGTTGCAGCAGAAACGATAGGTTCTACAACATTTACAAATAACATCACCAATAATATTGTTGAAGAATATTCTCCAGTTGATAATTTAATCGGGATTGATCCTTTATTCGTAAACAATGATAGTGACTATACTTTACAAACTTCTAGTCCTGCTTTTAATGCTGGTAAAGAAAGTTTATTTCAGCTTGTAGCTGGTGGTGCAACATCTCTTTTTCATGATTTAGATAAAAGAAATAGACATTATGGTACTTCGGTAGATTTAGGTGCTTACGAATTAACGTTTGATCGTGATTTATTTTTTGCAGATTGTCCTGCTATTATCTCTCCTTATAATAGCGAAGAAAATGTATCACTTACTCCTGTTATTTCTTGGAATAAGATTACAAATGCCAATCAATATAAGCTAACCGTTATCGAAGAACCTAGTAATACGGTAGTATCAGCAACCGTATTAGATAATTCTTCTTCTACTGGTGTTATAACTTACAACGAAATAACAACAAATTTAAAATCGAATACTTGGCATACTGTTTTAATACATCCAGAAAATACACTTATCGGAATTTCGAAAGAAAACTGTTCTATTTATAGATTTAAAACAGAAAAAGTTCCAACAATTCCTGCTTGTACATCTGTAACTCTTCCTGCAAATGGAGGAAAAAATGTAGCCTTAACTCCTATTATTAGATGGAATAAAGTAGAAGATGCTACAGCTTACTTAATTACAATAGGAACGACACCAGATGGGAATGATATTCTAGACAATTATAATGTTGATGATGTAGATAATTTTACACTTACAGCTGCACTTAAACATGCTACAACTTATTATGTAAAAATAACAGCAACTAATTCTGTTGGACCTGCTGTTTCATGTTCTGTTAGTTCTTTTGAAACTATACCTGCGCCTGATCCTTGTGCTCCTGTAAAACTTAGTTTAAGCATTACAAAAAATGATGTATTAGTAAATGTTATGAATGGAAACAATCCTATACTTTATAGAATTGATGAAGGTGAATGGGTAAGTACAAACATTTTTAATAATGTATCAAAAGGTTCTCATAAAATTGAAATAAAAACTGTAGAAGGTTGTATAAAAAGTACGACGTTTATCATTCCAGATTTTTACAACTTTATATCTCCTAACGGAGATGGTGTAAATGATAAAATCGATTTCTCTTTTTTATCAACCAAAGAAAATCCTGTTTTTAGAATTGTTGATAGACAAGGAAAAAATGTTTTTGAAGGTTCTTTAAACAATAATTTTATCTGGAATGGAAAAAGAGTAAACGGTACTGTTCTACCATCGGATAGTTATTGGTATCTCGCTCAATGGAACGAATTAAATTCAACTACACCAAATAAACTGCAAGGAACAATATTACTTAAAAATAATTAAAAAAAATCCACTTCATATAGAAGTGGATTTTTGCTTTCTAATTTATAGAGGTAACTAAAAAATTTTCTTTCAACCATTTTAGTTTATTAAAACTTTTCAGAAATTTTGTTCGTATCGAGATATATTTTTCTTGCGCGTCTATTACTTTATTTTCTCTTGAATTGATTAGGAAAAGAGAACTTTCTCCAATACCATACCTTGTTTCCTCAGCGTTTAATAACTTTCTATAATTTTGTAAATTATTTCTAGAAAGATCTATTTGTGTATGAAAATTTAAAATTTCGTTTTTATAGGTTTCAATTTTCACATCCAATTCCCTTGTTTTAATCTGCGTATCAAGAATATTCTGATGCAGTTTAATTTTGGCAATTTCATAATTCGCTCTAGCCTCTCGTTGAAATATTGGAATTTCTAGTTTTAAACCATATTGAAAATTATTATCAAAGAATGGTATGTAATCAGCTGAATAACCTTCTTTATTAAAAAAGTTATAGGTGAAATCTATTTTCGGAAGAAAGCTCTGCCATTTTAATCGTTTCTCACTCTCTAAAATATTTTGTTTCTGATTATAAAATAAGATTGATGAATGTGAATTTAGTTCTTGCGATTCCACTTCATTAATTAAAAATTCGAAATCAGAATAAGCCAAATGATTCTCTAAACCATCCGAAGGATAAATCATTTCTGTAAGCTCGTAAATCTGTTGATTATCTTTCCATAAAAACAATTGAAGTTGTTGCGTACTTTTTACAAAATTTAGAAAAGCATCTTGCTGTTGAAGTTCAAAACTTTGTAATTGAGAAAGTGCTTCTATTGTATCAATTGCAGGAATTTCACCAAAATCTAAGGTTTTTCTTGTAAAATCTAATCGCTTTCTGTTAATGTCTACAATTTCTGATTTCAGTTTATAAATTTCATAATTCTGTACCCATTCCCAATAAGTATTTTCTGCATCTAAAAGAAGATCATTCGTTAAAACAATTTGTTCAGCTTCTGTCATTTTCAATGCAAATTTTGCCTGATCCAACATAGCTCTTCTTTTATCATACAACAGATTTTTAGCTAAAGGAATTGTTACTCCAAATTGATAAAGTCCTCCTCTAGTATCACTCGCATTTAATTTATCTCCTTCAAGATGATTATAACTTCCGTGAATATCTATTCCATACCAAGTAGGAATACCAATCTCAATATTTTTCTGTTCATAATATCTTGTTCCATCAATGTTTTTCTCGCCCAATTTTGCTGCTAAAACAGGATCGAACCCTCCTCTTGCTTGTGTAATTTCTTCTTTCGCAATTTTATTTTGAAGTTGATATTTTATTGCAAGTGGATGATAGTTTTTAACAACAGAAATAAACTCACTAGAAGATATTTTCAACGAATCTTGTGCAAAAGTGAATTGGGAAAGAAATAAAATGAAAATAAAAACACTATTATTTACCTTTCTCATCCTTTGTAGATTTTGTATTAGAAACTTCATAATAATCTGGAGGGAATCCATTTATATTACGCCATAATTCGTACCAAATAGGAACATCGTTTAAAATAGCAATCCCTTGTGTTCCCGTTCCCATTTTAATTTTTGTTGGCCACCTTTTCTCATTCTTATCTTCGACAACTAATGCTTTAAAAAGACCATTTGGACTAATATTACTTTCTACTGCAATAACTTTTCCTGTAAAAACACCATAACTAGAATCTGGCCAACCAGAGAAAACAATAGCAGGAAAACCATCAAAAATACACATGACGCGTTGTCCTTCTTTTATCAAAGGTAAATCTACAGGGCGAACATAAATTTCTACCGCATAATCTACTTTTGTAGGAACAATAGTTCCAATATTTTCTCCGTCTTTTAAAACCTCTCCAATTCCTGCTTTGTTTAATTGAACAATTTGTCCATCTTGAGATGCTATAATAAAGTATAAACCTTGTCTTGCTTTGTAATTCGCAACTTGATTTTGAAGTTTTGCAATATCTCCATCACTTCCTTCAATTTGTCCCATACTTTGAAAACGTTCACCTTCTATTTTACTCAATTTTTCGTTGTAATCTTGGGTTACAGCATTTTGTTCAATTTGTGTATTAATGATTTCTTGTTTCGTTTGTGAAACTTTATTTTCATAAGCTGTTTTCTTCGCAATAGAATTTTGATAAGAAATACTTCTTTGTTGAAATTGTGTAAGCGAAACTAAACCTTCGTCGTACATTTTCTTTTGTCTTGCAAACTGATCTTCAGAAAGTTTTAATTCATTTACAGCTGCAGAAAGTTCTGCTTCTTCTCCAACTAATTTATTATTTAACTGACTAATCTTAATTTTAATCTGATTCAGTTTTAATTCTCTTGCAGCATTCAATGCTTCAAGTTGATTTTTAGCTGTCCCTACTTTAGCTTTATAAAACTCTCTTACACCAATTTTTGCATCAACTTGTTCTTCTGTTCTTTGTACTAACAGAGGATCCATATAATCTTCTTTTATCTCTGATAATTGTAAAAGCGTATCTCCTTTAGAAACATAATCTCCATTTTTTACATTCCATTTAATAATTCGTCCAGGAATAGGAGAATTTAATTGCTGTGGCCGCTGAGATTGATACAAAGACGAAACATTTCCTTTGACTTTTATATTCTGTGTCCAAGGAAGAAATAACGTCACAATTCCAGCTAAAAGAATGAATAAAAACCATCTTTTTACTCTTGATCTTTTACGTATTTGATATATTTTATCGAATGATTTTAATTGCATTTTCTGTAATTTTTATGAAATAACTCTAAGTGTTCCATCTTCTAAATGAAGATGCTGATCAGCGTATTTAACAAGATTTGCATCTGATGATACAATTACAATTGTTGTATGCTGTTTTAAATGGTTAAGATATTCTATCATCTTTTGTTGAAAAGTATCAGACATTCCACTTAAAGGATTTTCTAAAAGCAATAATCTTTTTTCTCCTAAAAGAGAACGAAGAAGAAGAATTTTCTTTTTAGAATTAAATGAAAGTTCAGAATCTGTTTCGCTAATTTCTGTTGTGAAACCTTTACTAAATAAATTCGAAATATTATCTATCCCTAATTCATCAGAAAGCTCTAAAATACTTTGTGTATTACTTTGTGTATTTCCTAAAAGAATATTTTCTTGTACAGTTCCCTGAATTACTTTTGAGCTTTCTAAATAAAGTCCAACACTATTTCTGAAATGTTTTTTATTTAGATTTTTCAATGGTATTTTATCAAAAAGAATACTTCCTGAACTCGATTCATAAAAACCTGCTAACATATTTAAAAGAAGAGATTTTCCTGTCCCAGTTTTTCCTGTTACAACAGTTAAAGAATTCTCTTGAAGTTTAAAATTGATGTCATGTAAAATTTTAGGACTGTCATTAAAAGCAAACTCAACATCTTTAAACTCTATTGTTGTTCCTTTATTTTTTTGTAAAAGTTCTATATCTCCTTCTACTTCTTCATCTAGCTCTGTAACCTTTGTTAACTTCGCATAAGAAGCAATCATATCGTAGTAACTTTCTAAACTAACAATTAATTTTTCTACAGCAGCCATAATTGTTAATACAACGATTTCTGTTGCTATAAAAGCTCCGATATTTAATTGTTGGTCTAACATAAGATAAGTTCCAATAGCCAACATTGTAAATGTAATAATTACCTTAAATGCAATAATTGTTTTGTATTGAAACACTAAAACTTTAAAATGAGAAGTTCTATCATCTAAATAATCAGAAACACGATCATCTGTTCCTAAAATATGCGTTCCTCTTTCTGAGTGCATTTTAAAAGTTTTTACAGATCCAGCTACATCCTCTATCCAAGCTGCGGTTTCATATTTCTTATCACTTTCATCTATACTAGATTTTATTCCACTTTCCATTGTGTAATAAAATATCATAACAATTGATATAACGACAAGTCCTCCAAAAGCTAAAAACCATGGATGATAAAAGGCTAATAATAAAATACCAAATAAAATCTGGATTAACGCTGTAGGTATTTCTAAAAGAATTTTTGAAACACCCTTCTGTAGATTCTGAATATCAAAAAATCTATTTACTAATTCTGGTAAATAATATTTTCTATTTGTAGATAGATTTACTTTAGGTAATTTATCTGCAAAAGCCATTGAAAATTCCACGTATATTTTTTGTTGAATTTTTTCGATAATCTCAATAACTTTTAATCTAAAATATCCTACCAAAAAAGTTCCTATTACGACGAAGAAAATAAGAATATAAATAGACGTAACCATAGTTGCTCCTAATACAAAACTAATAATAGATTGTATTCCCAAAGGGATACTTAAAGAAACAAGTCCGTTTAGTATTGCATAAAAATAAATATTGGTTACATCTTTTTTCTCCTTTGTAATATAGCGAAGTAGTTTTCTACCGTGTTCGCTTGCTGATATTGATGCCATTTTGTTTATTTGATAAAGTTTGACGTAATATATTTTAAATAATCTAACACATATTTTGTATGATTCTCGTGTTGATTATTATCTGTAAGATTTGGTAAATGCTCACTAAAAAAATGTTGATCGTGTGCAGTTTCTAATAATGTACTTGCTAAAGAAAACGGATAAGGAAAATCTTCTCTAACTTCTTTTATAATTACTGCTATAAACTTGCAAAGACTTTCTAAAGGTTCAAAAACCATTTCTTTACAAATTAAATCAACCTCTTTTACCAAGTAAGATTTACTACTTTCTGAAATAACAATTGCATGAAGTTTTTTTATGTTATAATCTTCTACCTCATCGCAAGAATTATCATAGTGTGTAATAATTTCTAATATTTTATCTAATTTTTCTAATGAGTTTTTAATCTCTTTTGTTTTTAGCTCAGAAATAAATTCGATGTAAGACCAATACCAATTCAAAATATAGGTTAATAATTTATACTTCGACGAGAAATAACGATAGATTGTTGCTTCTGTAGAATTAATTTTTATAGCCAATTTTTTGAAAGTAAAATGCTCAAATCCGGTTTCAAAAATCAGTTCTATAGCTTGTTTAACGATAGTTTTACCTACTTCGCTACTTTCTGGATTTTTGAGATACAGTTTTTCGTTTACATTGAATTTCAATTGAAAATCCATCCGTTTATTAAATGTTTAATATTTGATATCAAAAATACATGACTATACCCTATAATAGTATTACTATCCGATTAGAATAACATTAAAATGTGATTAGAAAAACTGGAGAAAATTGGAATAAAAAAACCTCGACTTATAAAAGTCGAGGTTATGAATATGTAAAGTTGTGACGATTTTTACTCTAAATGCATAAACGCTTTCTTACTTAAAAGACGTTCATCACTTTCTACGTGGTTATCATCCGGAACACAACAATCTACAGGACAAACTGCCGCACATTGTGGCTCTTCATGGAATCCTTTACATTCAGTACACTTATCTGGAACTATGTAATACACTTCATCACTAATAGGATCTTGTACTGCATCAGCATTAAAAGTAACACCATCTACATTTACAATATCTCCTGTAAGAGATGTACCTTCAGAATATCTCCAATCTACAGCAGCTTCGTATATTGCTGTATTTGGACATTCTGGTTCACAAGCTCCACAATTTATACATTCATCTGTAATAATTATAGCCATTGTATCTGTTTTTTTATTTCCTACATTTGTAACTGCAAAATTACATTTTATTTTTAAGAATTATGACAATCGAACAAAGGATTTCTGCTTTTAACGAATTAGGCCAATTATTTCTATACATTTCAAATAAAAATGCGCCTATCTCGGATGTGTTAAAATTGAAATTTAATGCCTTAGATGAAGAAATAAATTTTGCTGTAAATGATGCTGAAGCATATAACAATTGGTTTACCAAAGAGAATATATTCTTTGCATTAGAAAATTGGTCAAAAGCTTTAACAACAGAGAGTTTATCTAATTGGATAAGTAATTACAATTTTACAGTAACAGAGAAAAATGTCGGAATTATTATGGCAGGAAATTTACCTTTAGTTGGGTTTCATGATTTACTTGCTGTTATACTTGCTGGACATAGCGCTTTGGTAAAAACATCTTCTAAAGACGATAAGTTAATGTTATTTATCATAAAATTCCTTTACACAATTAATGATGATTTTAAACAAATTATCAAAAAAATTGATCGTTTAGAGAATTTTGATGCTGTTATCGCTACGGGAAGTAACAATACTGCTCGTTATTTTGAGCAATATTTTTCTAAAGTTCCAAACATTATTCGTAAAAATAGAACTTCTGTCGCTGTATTAAATGGTACAGAAACGAATGATGAATTAAAAGCATTAGGAGATGATATTTTTAGATATTTTGGTTTAGGTTGCAGAAATATTACAAAGATTTACTTTAAATCTGAAGAACAGATTCCAACTTTTTTTGAGAATATTTTAGATTGGGGTACAACTGTTATTAATCATCCTAAATATGCCAATAACTACGATTATAATCGTGCGATTTACTTATTAGGAAAAGATGATTTCTTAGATAATAATTTCGTTTTATTAAAAAAAGATGAAAACTTACATTCTCCAATTGCTGTAGTTAATTATGAAATTTACTCGGATCTTGATGAAGTAAAATCATATTTAATCAATAATGAAGATCAAATACAATGTGTTGTTGGAAATGATTTAAAAGATAATCCGAATTATGTTGATTTCGGAAAAACGCAAACACCTTTATTAACTGATTATGCTGACAACATTGATACTTTAAAGTTTTTAGCTGAGATATGAAATTAAGTTTAGTTGTTTTCTTACTATCGATACTAACTTTTGGACAAACAAAGATTACGTGGTTTAATATTCATTATTCCTCTTTTAAATTGTTTAGCAATACGGATATTTCTATAGATCATCCAGAGTCTATGTTTTATCCTATAAACAAAAAAGATAAAAAGCAAAAAGCTCTTGCAGTTATAAAAATGAATTTAGAGTCTAATAGAGATTACAAAAAGAATGTCTATTTGTCTTTGGAAGATTATAAAGAAATTGAAGATAAATTATTAGAATTGAATTCTAAAGATATTTTTAACAATCTTATGTGCTTAGATGGATATCATTTAATATTAACAATAGGAAATCAAAATAGTAATACAACTTTTGATGTTTCTTGTATGCAAAGAGAGGATACAAATCTACACAGGGTTATAAATTTCATCCTTGAAAAATTAAATATAAAAGAGAAGGATTTTTATAAATAATCCTTCTCTTTTTATTAAGAAAATCCTGAACTCGTTTCAGGAACACATCACTACTCACATAATGTGAAGCTGAAATGAAATCAGCTTGACAAGTTGGGTGAATATAGTAAATGATGCTTCGCAAGACAAAGCTTGACGATTGACTTATAATTTAGTTTAATGAAGTTTAGAAGCTATAAGCTAAACAGACAATGCTTGATAATAGAGGAAATCTAATTTCCAACTTCTAACTTCTTTATTATATTGTTTAACCGCAAAGAGCACAAAGATTACGCAGAGAACGCCAAGCAACAATTTGGAATAAGACTTACTCCTTATATCTTATATCTTATATCTTATATCTTAAACCTAAATCTTTTATTTGAAACTTCTACGAATATCATCTTCTTCTCTCACAGATTTTTTAAATTCTGGAAATGGATTTGTACTAAAGTCATACGTATTTAATTTATAATCTAAATTAATGGTTGGAGAAGAATCATGCTTAAAAGAAGTATCCATAAACACTGTAGATTCTTTCAGTATCCAACTGTCTCCATAAGGTCTAAACTTTATTGAGATTTCGTTGCTCTTTATATCCAAATTTATACTCTTATTTTTTATAAAATTAGATTTAAACTCAACAAGAGAAAAAGTGGTTTTATCAATTAATAAATAAATTTGTTGATCCTCTGTTTTATTCAAATAAACTTCATACATGGGCTTATCAGCATATCTTGTACTAACTACTTTTGACGCTAAATATCTTTTATTTAAAGTAGATTCGTGCATTTCTTTTAGTCCATCAAAAAGATATAAATTCTTTAAATAGTCTACTGTATTAATATTGACTTTGTATTTTAACTTTCCTTCCGTGTAGCGACTGTTTACTTTTCCTGTTGATTTTATTTTTAAATCCTTATTCTTAAACTTAAACTGTAAATTAACATCAATATAATCTTTGTTCGTATCTTCTATTACACTTTGTTTTACAGTTGCTAAAAAATAATATTTATCAACTTTAAAATTATTCTCATAATTATCAATTACTTTTTGTAAAATGTCTTCAGCTCTAAGATTCGTTACAATCGTTTCTTGTAATTCTATTTCAGAAATCTTTTCAAGTTTAATTGTTAAATCTGATTTTAGGTTAGAAACTTTTATTCTTGCATCTTGATAATCTTTTTTAGAAACAATTAGTTCATCTGTAGCATTAACATCTTTTAAATTAACCACAACTCTTCCATCTAAATCGGTGATAAAGTTTTTTCTAGATTGAGAAAAATAAACATCTGCGTCATCAATAGATAAATTTGTCGAATAATCTAAAACTCTCAGATTAGTTGATTGTGCACTTATATAAATTGAAAGTAATGTAAAAATATAAAGTAGTTTATTCATTATTTAACCGTTTTATAATTAGACGTAAGATTAAACAAAAAAGTTACATTTACACATTATTTTATTTATTAAAAAGTTGCAGCACCTGCCGTATCATTTTCTAACTTTCTATTAATATTTGTTCGTTTTCCAGTAGCAAAATCAAAGCTAATTCCAAAAGCAAACATCGATTTATTGTCCCAAATTTTTCCTACACGAGAATAATCTACAAATTGTTTATCTAGTGTTTTTTGTTTGTAAGTAGATGGCATTCCAATCCAATAAACACCAGCCATAAATGTCCAATTATTCAATTTATAATTTGCAAAAGCATGGTTCATGTTCTCTTGTGTATACAATAAAGCTCCACCAAGTGTATAATACGGAATATTAAACTGATAATTTAATGTCACATCCTTATAACTAGATGATATAACAAAATAATTACCGATATAATCATTTTTTAAAATTCGTCCATCACTTGTCTTAAAACGTTGTGTTGCTGGCGAAACATTTACTTTAAGTGTTAGTAAATCATTTCCAAATGGTTTTACAGATCCCGTTAGTTGAACACCATAATGTTGAGAATTCTGTGCATTCTCGTAAGTTAATTTATAACCTCTGATATCATCTCCGTCCTTATCTTCTAAATACAATTGATTATAGGGATTGTTTGTACGAACATAAAACGTATTTAGATTAAGATCGAAATATTTAGAATTGAATGAATAAATTAAATTGTTACTAAACGATTTCTGAATAGTAAGATATGGATTTCCTGTTTGTACAATATTCTGTACAATTTGCACAACATTTGCACTTAAAGCAGAATTAGAAGGACTGGTTGGTTTGTATGAGCTTGATAAGCGCAAACTTTGATTTTTAGATAACTCATATCCCAAAACTAATTTTGGTGTTAATGTCCATGTATTCGTTTCTGCTTCTTCGTTTTTGTTATTAATATTAGTTAATCCTAATCCCAAACGATACATCAACTTTTTTGTTTTACCTGAAAATTCAGAATACATGTATTGTTCTAGATACTTTACTGTATTATCTGAAACTCCATTTAGATTAGTTAAATTATTTTCTATTGAGTTATAAGATGCACGATAACCAGAATTTAATTTTCCTTTTTCAAAATCGTGAGTATGTGCAACCTCTCCAACAATTCCTTTTTGATCGGCTTTTAAATTTGTCAAATAATTATATTGCTCTTCTCCAGAACTTGTAATCCATTCTCTAATATTATCAAAGCTTTTAGTGGTAAAGAAAGAACCAACAACGTTAACTGAAACTTCGTCTTTCTTTCCTATTTTCTTAGAATAATATAAATCTAATGTAGGCTTCACATAATTATTATTAGAATGTTTATAAATGGAATGATTGGCATTTACATCATCTCGAGAAAAAATAGTTTCACCATTGGCATAAGCAAAAGCAGTATTAATACTTAAGTCAAACTTTGCTTGGAACGCATATTTCTCTGGATTTGTATTCGTATAACGTAATGCTATTGATTGATCCGTATATCCAAAATATTCTTTTCGCCTATCATCATTTCTATAATGAACGCCATTTAAATTATAATCGTAAACATTGCTCGAAGTTCTGTTCTTATAATCCCTAAAATTAAGATTATACTCTAAACCGAAATTATTTTTGCCTCGTGTAAAATTGGCATAAGTAGAATTGTTTACAAAGCCTGCCGAAACAGCTGTAGCAATATCATTTCCGAAAACATAACCATTTTCTGGATTTCGAGTAATAATATTTATAACCTGATCTGCTCTGTTTGCCCAACGTGTTGGTGGAATATCAAAATATTCTACTCGAATAACATCTTGTGGTTTTACAGAACGTATTTGTAAATCTGTAGCCTCTATATTGTTTAGTAAAAAAAGTGTTGTACCTCCTTTTGTGCTCGTTATTTTATTACTTACTGGATCTACTTGTAACTCTGGTAATGTATTTAATAAATCTCGTGCAAATCTTGCTTTTTCTAAAGCATCTTTATCAAATGTATATACGGCTTTATCTGCATACATTTTCTTACGTTGTGCCTCAATTAAAACTTCTTTTATTTCGACTACGTCATAAGTGGTAGAATCGTTTTCCTCTGTAACCTGAGCAAATGTATAAAAGTTAAATAGCGAGAATGCTACAATGAATATTCGTTTCATACTTTATTTTTATTGTCTTCATACTGTGTTAATAGAAAGACGCATAAAGCATTGAAATGTTACAAAATACTTAGTTGTGATTTTTTTTAAGATTTATTACCCCCTAAGGCTATCTAAAAATTCTAAAAAATAGTATGTAATTATTGCACCCAATGCTATAACAAAAATTGATCGTAGTCGTTTATTTATTTTCATATATATAAAATATAAAAAGCTGTTTCAAAATTAAACCTCATTAAGAATCCCCTAAATGAAAAAAAATGGCATTTAGGGGATTCTTTTGTCTTCTGAGACAGCCGTTTTAATTATTTTTTTTTAGATTTATTCTATCACTAAATTAGAAGTAAAAAATTAAACATCAGTTTAATAAACATTTAGCCTAAATGATTGAAATCATATAATTAAAAACTTGGGCTATTATTCTTATATACTACTTAGAATATTTTGGTTGTTGATTCTGTTTCATCATTTCTTCTATAGAATATCCTATACCTTGTGCAATTATTGATAAATTATCAATCTTAATGACATCTAATTCATCATTTTTCTGATGATAATGATGTTGATTTTCCATATTAACTGTTGACAGTGAATGAGAAACTACTCCTTTGTTTACAAAATTCACATTATCTGAACGGAAAAATAATTGTTGTTTTAAATATGGATCACTTTCAACTTTAAACGTTGTTTTAGTATTACTATTCATTAATGCCATTAAATCTGAACGATCACTTCCTGTCATATAAACTTTCCCTTCACCAAAAGCAGAAAGCGTTCCTAGCATTTCTAAATTCAACATCACTTTCATATCAGATAGATAAGAAGAAAAAGCTTCATTTTCTACTAATTTCTTAGAGCCTACCAATCCTATTTCTTCAGCATCAAATGCCATATACATTAAGGTCTTTTCTGTTTTTTTGTCTTTAAAATAATCTGATAAAGCCATTACAGTAGAAGTTCCACTTGCATTATCATCTGCACCATTAAAAATCTTATCATCACCTTTATCATCATAACCTATATGATCGTAATGTGCACCAAAAGCATAAATATCTTTTGACTTACCTTGTTTTATTCCACAAACATTCTGTCCCTTTTTACCATTATGTTCAAATTCAATTAAAAAAGAATCTCCTACGCAAGGTTTCAAATTATTTTTTTTGAAGGTTTTTGCAATTAATTCAGCAGATAATCTACTTTCTTCTGTTCCAAATCCTCTTCCTTTCATATTATCGGATGACAATTCTTCTATATATTTTAATTGCGTTTTCTTAGAATATTGTGCATTAATCTGTGAGTAAGCCAATAAAGCTAAAACTAGAAAGGTGTATTTTTTCATACTATGTGTTAATTATTTTTTTTTAATTGTTTAAGATACAAATATTAATGTTCTACTTTTTCTGAAACATTAAATCTTTTACTTTCTCTTTATCTTCTTTTTCATTCCTTAAATCGAACATTGTTCCGAAAATTCTATCCCAAAATGTGTTCGAAACACCAAAGCCTAATTCTTCATTTTTGTAATGATGTAAGTGATGATTTCTCCATAAAGGTTTCATAAACTTAAATGGAGGAGCTACGGCATGAATTAAATAATGCATTGATGCGTATAATAAGTAACCAATCATAAAACCTGGAAAAAATGCAAAAACATAGTTTCCTAAAATTAAATATTGGATACAAAATATAATAGAAGCTAATAAAATACTTGGAATAGGAGGCATAAATAAACGCTGCTTATCTCTTGGATAATGATGATGATTACCATGAAATATATAAACGACCCTTTTAAGGCTTGCTTGTTTCCCTGTCCAATGGAAAAGATAACGATGAGCAAAATATTCAAATAACGTCCAAAACAAAACAGCTCCAAAAAATAAAAAAACTGTTTCTTTTATAGATAAACCTTGAGAAGACACGCCATAATAAATACAATAAGCAAGTATTGGAATATACATACCCCAAATAATTGCAGGATGTCCTTTCGTTAACATTTCTAAATATTTATTCTCAAAAATCTGAGCTTGTCCTTTGTTGTGTATTTTGTCAAATTTCATCTTAAATAATAGTTTAGTCAATTTAAAAGTAGCGATTTAAGTTTTCAAAAGCAAATGAATTTAAATTAAGGAAATAAAAAAAGCCAAAAATCATTTGATTTTTGGCTTTTAATTTATTGGAAAGATAATTCTTATCTTTTTTCAATTTCAACGTAATCACGTAATGGAGAACCTGTATATAATTGACGAGGTCTACCAATTGGTTGATTAGTTTCACGCATTTCCATCCATTGAGCAATCCAACCTGGTAAACGTCCAACTGCAAACATTACAGTAAACATTTCCGTAGGTATATCTAATGCTTTGTAGATAATTCCTGAATAGAAATCTACGTTTGGATATAAGTTTCTTTCTTTGAAGTACTCATCTTCTAAAGCTGCTTGCTCTAATTTTTTAGCAATTTCTAAAATAGGATCATTGATTCCTAATTTTTCTAAAACATTATCAGCTGCTACTTTAATGATTTTCGCACGTGGATCAAAGTTTTTGTAAACGCGGTGTCCGAATCCCATTAAACGGAAAGGATCATTTTTATCTTTCGCTTTAGCTAAGTATTTTTCAACATCTCCACCATCATTACTAATAGCTTCTAACATTTCTAATACCGCTTGGTTTGCACCACCATGTAATGGTCCCCATAAAGCTGAAATACCTCCAGAAATAGAAGCAAATAAACCTGCATGAGAAGAACCTACTAAACGTACACTAGATGTAGAACAGTTTTGTTCGTGATCTGCATGTAAGATTAATAACTTATCGATTGCATCAATAATAACTGGATCAATATCTAAATCTTGACCTGGCTTTCTGAATAATAATTGATAGAAGTTTTCTACGTATGATAATTTATCATTAGAGTAGTTAACTGGTAATCCTTTAATTTTTCTTTGAGTCCAAGAAGCTAAAACAGTAAATTTTCCTAATAATGTAACTGCTGCACGGTACATGTCTTCTGCTGAAGAAACATCTACACATTTTGGGTTAAAAGCTGATAAAGCAGCTGTTAAAGAAGTTAAAACTCCCATTGGGTGTGCAGAACTTGGGAATGCATCTAAGATTTTAATTAAATCTTCTGATACATAATTATATTCAGTAATATCTGCTACAAATTTATCTAATTCTTTTTGAGTTGGTAACTCTCCTTTAATTAGTAAATACATAACTTCAACAAAAGAAGATTTCTCCGCTAATTGTTCAATTGGATATCCGCGGTACATTAACTTACCTTCTTCACCATCTAAAAATGTAATTTTAGACTCACATGCTCCTGTATTTTTATAACCTGGATCCATTGTGATTAATCCAGTCTCACTTCTCAACTTAGAAATATCTATGGATTTTTCGTCCATAGAACCAGTTGTAACAGGAAGTTCCAACTCTTTTCCGTTGTAATTTAATATTACCTTATCTGACATTTTATAGTTTATATTATTATTTATTGCGTAATATACTTATTATTTTATTAATTCAAGACTGATATAAATCACTCGAGATTAATTATCGCTTAATTTTGAAAGCTTTTAATCCTGGGAAAATTGCAGTCTCTCCTAAGATTTCTTCGATACGAATTAATTGATTGTATTTCGCCATACGATCTGTACGAGAAGCAGAACCAGTTTTAATTTGTCCTGTATTTAACGCTACAGCTAAATCAGCAATAGTTGCATCTTCAGTTTCTCCAGAACGGTGAGACATTACAGCAGTGTAACCAGCATTTTGTGCCATTTGTACAGCTTTAATTGTTTCTGTTAATGTACCGATTTGGTTAAATTTAATTAAGATAGAATTTGCAGTTTCGTCTTCGATAGCTTGGCTTAATTTCTTAACATTAGTAACTAATAAATCATCACCAACTAATTGTACACGATCACCAATTTTATCTGTTAAGATTTTCCAACCTTCCCAGTCATTTTCATCCATTCCATCTTCAATAGAGATAATTGGATATTTTTCAGATAATTCAGCTAAATAAGCAGCTTGTTCTGCAGAAGAACGTACTACACCTTTATCACCTTCAAATTTTGAATAATCATATTTACCGTTTTCGTAAAATTCTGATGATGCACAATCTAAAGCGATCATAATTTCTTCACCAGCTTTGTAACCAGCTTTTTCAATAGCTAAAAGAACTGTATCTAAAGCATCTTCAGTACCATCAAAAGTTGGAGCAAAACCACCTTCATCACCTACTGCTGTAGATAAACCTCTATCGTGTAAAATTTTCTTTAAAGAATGGAAAACTTCTGTTCCTTTACGTAATGCATCAGAAAAAGATTCTGCCTGTACTGGCATAACCATAAATTCTTGAAATGCGATTGGAGCATCTGAGTGAGAACCTCCATTTACAATGTTCATCATTGGAACTGGTAATGTATTAGCGTTAACACCACCGATATATCTAAATAATGGTAAACCTAATTCTTCTGCTGCTGCTTTTGCTACTGCTAAAGAAACACCTAAGATTGCGTTTGCACCTAATTTTGCTTTGTTTTCTGTACCATCTAAATCGATCATTACTTGATCAATTAAGTTTTGTTCAAAAATTGAAAAACCAATTAATTCTGGAGCAATTACATCGTTTACATTTTCAACGGCTTTTAAAACTCCTTTTCCTAAGAATAAGTCTCCTCCATCGCGTAATTCAACGGCTTCGTATTCTCCTGTTGATGCTCCAGATGGAACTGCAGCTCTACCTAAAATACCTGATTCTGTTATAACGTCTACTTCTACTGTTGGGTTTCCACGAGAATCTAAAATTTGTCTTGCATGGATATGCGAAATAATGCTCATTACTTTTGTTTTTATATTGATAAATTTATATTTATCAAAAATAATGGATTTGTGTAATCTTTACAACGAATTCATCTTTTTTTAAAAATAATTTAATCATAAATATTTATTAAAAAAAACAAAAATCATCCAAATAAAAACATAATAACCTGTATTTTAACCATTTAAATTAAATACAAATCAAACGCTTATTATATGTTATAACAAGCAAAATAATTTCATATTAATTCGTAATCATTATTACGTTATTAGCATTCACAAAAACTTGATAAGTTCTTGGTGCTCTATTTGCAACTTTAGTAGGTTGTCCTGTTAATAAAATCCATTCTGAATTATCAGCATCACAGACAATTTTTATCCCATCTTTTACATATAAAGTCGTTTTTTCGTCTGGACAAATATGAGGTGCATTTCTATCATATGCTTTATATCCTGATGCTGTTCTCACAACAATTAATCCTCTTGTTCCTGAAGTTGGGCCAGCTGGAATTTCTACATAACCTCCAGGACTATTTAAATTGGCATATAATGGTAAATTTGTATTGATTGAAAAACTTACTGTTGTTAAGGGAACACAACTTACCGTTCCATCATCTGATGCACATGATTGTAATATAAAGATAAAACTAGCTATCAATATCACTTTATTTAGAATCATTCTAATAAATTGTTTCATTTCTCTTTTCGTATTTATTTTTTATTATCTTTGTTAAACGATAAACAAATAGTCCTGCGCATATTTAAGATATATGTGTAGGATTATTTTTTATATGACCTATTAATAAAAATTAATTAAACATTGTTGTTATGGCAAATATACAATATGTAACGAAAGAAGGATTAGAAAAATTACGTGAAGAGCTTCATCAATTAGAAACTACTGAACGTCCAAAAATATCTCAACAAATTGCTGATGCAAGAGACAAAGGAGATTTGTCTGAGAATGCAGAATACGACGCTGCAAAAGAAGCGCAAGGAATGTTAGAAATGCAAATTGCTAAATTAAAAGAAGTAGTTGCAAATGCTCGTGTAATTGATGAGTCTAAATTAGATCATTCTAAGGTATCAATTTTATCTAAAGTTAAAATTAAAAATACTGCAAACGGACAGGAGTTAGTTTATACATTAGTTCCAGAGTCTGAAGCAGACTTAGCTAAAATGAGAATTTCTGTAAATACACCAATTGCAAAAGGTTTATTAGGAAAATCTTTAGGAGAGCTTGCAGAAATTACATTACCTAATGGTATGATTTTAAATTTTGAAATTTTAGAAATATCTTTGGATTAATAATTTTTTAAACAAAAAAAATATGGCAAGTATTTTCACAAAAATTATAAATGGTGAAATCCCATCTTACAAAATAGCAGAAAATGAAAATTTTATTGCGATTTTAGATGCTTTTCCTTTAGTAGAAGGACATGTATTAGTTGTTCCTAAAAAAGAAGTAGATAAAATATTTCATTTAGATAAAGAAACTTACCTTGGGTTAATGGACTTTTCTTATGAAATTGCACAAGCTATAGAAAAGGCTGTTCCATGTTTACGAGTTGGTGTTGCTGTTATTGGACTTGAGGTTCCACATGTACATGTACATTTAGTACCTTTAAATACAATGCAAGATATCAATTTCACAAATCCAAAAATTCAGCTATCTGCAGAAAAAATGAATGAAATTGCAGAAGCTATAAAATCTAATATATAATCATAAGATGAATAAGTATATCAAATTAGTAATTGCTGTTATCTTAATTGCTTTAGCAATCTTTTTATTTACAACTCGTGAATACGGTTGGGGATTTGTTTCTTTATTATTGGCTGTTTTTCCAATCTTATTTTATTTCAGAAACGAAAATATTTTACTTGCTTTTTGGTTCTTACGTAAAGAAGATATGGTAAAGGCTAAGAAATGGTTAAATAAAATAACTAATCCTTCATCACAATTAATTCCTAAACAAATGGGATATTTTAAT
Organism: Chishuiella changwenlii; assembly: GCF_900142565.1. Classification (GTDB taxonomy): domain Bacteria; phylum Bacteroidota; class Bacteroidia; order Flavobacteriales; family Weeksellaceae; genus Empedobacter; species Empedobacter changwenlii. The sequence goes on along the minus strand of NZ_FRBH01000002.1, from coordinate 1,712 downwards.
TACATGAAAGGAATTACAGAAGCACAAGATAATGTTGCTCTTTCAGAAAAATATATGAAAGAAGCTTTAAATTACGGTTTATCATTTGATCATGATCGTGCTATGGCTAACTTATCTTTAGCTGGTGCTGCTATGTCAAAAGGTAAAAAGAAAGAAGCTGAAAACTATATCAAAGAAGCTAAAAAGAATGATACTAAAGGAATGTTTACTGACCAAATTAAGATGATGACTGGTCAAATGAAACGTTTCAATGTAAGTACATCACAATTACAGAACCCAAATATGCGTCATAAAGGACGTAAATTCTAAATGGATATTTCAAAATTAACAGAAGAAACATCATCAAACACTGAAAAGTGGAAAAAAATTGAACAATTCTTTCAAGAAAATTTCACAGACGGTGAAAAACCAGATTTAGATACAATTCTTTTTATAATTGGCGTACAAGAATTAGGTCAAGGTAAAAAGAAATTTAAAAAAGACGATAAACTAAATTTATTACATATTGCAGTATGTCGTGTTTTAGAACCATTTGGTTTTTATCGCTTCGATGGAAAAGATGCAGATGGTTGGCCTCATTTCGAGTTATTAGATGAGTTGCCTCCTCTTAAAACTAACGAACAAACATTATTGATGAAATATGCAGTAATACAATATTTTGATGATCAACAAATCATAAACTTCGAATCTTAGGATTCGGAGTTTTCTTTTTTATATAAGTCTACAACAATTTTATCTGCCGCTAAGGTAAAATCATCAATTCTTAAATCGTTAGGAGTAATCCAAAGTAATTCATTAATATCTGCATCAAGAACTTTTAGGTTCTTTAATTCTTTCGCTGTTATTGAAGCCTTATAATAAATTAAAATAATCTGTTCAGATTCATCAAAGGCATTTAACATAAAAAAATCTTGCGTGTAAAAATGTGATGTAATTTCTACATTCAAGTTCAACTCTTCTCGAAACTCACGTTTAAGGCAATCAACAGTTCCTTCACCAAACTCTAGTCCACCTCCAGGGAATTTATAAATCAATCTCCCTTGAAATGGTTCATGCATTACTAAAATCTTTCCTTCATGCTCTAATAAGGCATATATTCTGACATTAAATGGCTTCATAAGATATTAAATTAATTACCTTAAATATAAAATGAAAATTTAAAACTTTTGAAATTATTTATTTTGGACTTTATTTTTCGTTAAAAAGAAGTTGGAAATTGGAGGTTAGACTTAAGATGTAAGACTATTAGGAATAAGGATTGTTAAGTTGGAAACTCGAGATTAGAGATTTAGAAGCTAGTAAATAGTAAACTACTCTGTACATTTTACATTATACTTTTTACTCTATACAATTATCTCAGATCTTATCTAGTATCTCAAATCTTAGAAACTAGAGGCTAGAAACTAGAAGTTAGATTTAAGGTTTAAGATTATAAGGTGCAAGGGTTGTTAAGCTGCAAACTAGAAGCTAGAGATTAGTTTTAAGAAGTCTAAGCTACATTGTACTCTTTACATTGTACATTATACTTTTTACATTGTACAATAATCTCCTATCTAGTTTCTATTATCTAAAATCTATAAACACAAAAAAGCCTCAAGTTATTCACTTGAGGCTTTCAATTAAAAACTGGCGACGACCTACTCTCCCGTAGTAACAGTACCATCGGCGCAGGCAGGCTTAACTTCTCTGTTCGGAATGGGAAGAGGTGAGCC
>NZ_FRBH01000010.1 GCF_900142565.1 Chishuiella changwenlii | reverse complement strand
ATGTGGTAATGTGGTAATGTGGTAATGTGGTAATGTGGTAATGTGGTAATGTGGTAATGTGGTAATGTGGTAATGTGGTAATGTGGTAATGTGGTACAAATTTAAAAATTTCATCTATCAATAAACCAAAAACATAACAACTTAAATACATAAGAGTTTAAAACAAAGTATAATTCGTTCATTTTGATGTAAATAAATAGTCAATTTTTTAAATTTATTTTGACATTTTTCTAAATAATTTTGCAGGTAAAGTTTTTTCATCTAAATTTGCAATGCAAAAAGCAATGCCTTTAACAGACAAAATTCTACAAACAGGCTTCACTTTTGACGATGTGTTATTAGTGCCAGCATATTCAGAGATATTACCGAACCAAGTATCTCTTCAAACAAGATTCACAGACAATATTACACTTAATATTCCAATCGTATCTGCAGCAATGGATACAGTATCAGAAGCAAGATTAGCAATTGCATTAGCTCGTGAAGGAGGATTATCTTTTATTCATAAAAATATGACAATTGATGAGCAAGCAAGCGAAATAGAAATTGTTAAGCGCTCTGAAAATGGAATGATTACAGATCCTGTGACATTATCTCGTCAACATACATTACAAGATGCAGTAAGCTTAATGGAGAAATATAAAATCTCTGGTTTACCTGTTGTTGAAGATGATAAAACTTTAGTTGGAATTATTACGAATCGTGATATTCGTTACCAAGAAGACTTTAGTCAATTAGTAGAAGATGTAATGACAAAAGAAAATATTGTTACTTCTGATATTGATACAGATTTAAGAAAAGCGAAAGAAATTCTTTCTCGTCATCGTATTGAAAAATTACCTATCGTTGATGAAAACAATAAATTAATTGGTTTAATCACAATCAAAGACATCGATAATTTAACAGAATTCCCTAATGCATGTAAAGACTCTAAAGGTCGCTTACGTGTTGGTGCAGGTGTTGGTGTTGGTGCAGACACATTAGATCGTGTACAAGCATTAGTTAATAAAGGTGTTGATATTGTTGCATTAGATTCTGCACACGGACATTCTGCTGGAGTTTTAAGTAAAGTTGCTGAAGTAAGAAATGCTTTCCCAGAATTAGACATTGTTGGTGGAAACATTGTTACAGCAGAAGCTGCTAAAGCATTAATTGATGCTGGTGCAAATGCCTTAAAAGTTGGTGTTGGTCCTGGATCTATCTGTACAACTCGTGTTGTAGCTGGTGTAGGAGTTCCTCAATTATCTGCTATTCATGATGTTTACAACTATGCAAAAACACGTAATGTTTCAATTATCGGAGATGGTGGAATTAAATTATCTGGAGATATTGTAAAAGCTGTAGCTGCTGGAGCAAACTTAGTTATGTTAGGTAGTTTATTTGCTGGTACAGATGAAGCTCCAGGAGAAGAAATTATTTTCCAAGGACGTAAGTTTAAAGCTTACCAAGGAATGGGTTCTTTAGCTGCAATGAAACGTGGATCAAAAGATAGATATTTCCAATCTGATGCTAAAAAATTAGTTCCAGAAGGTATTGAAGGTCGTGTTCCTCATAAAGGATCTATTGCTGAGGTTGTTTACCAATTATGTGGTGGTTTAAGAGCTGGTATGGGATACTGTGGTACAGGAACTATTCAAGATTTAATAGAAAACGGAAAATTTGTTCGTATTACTGGTGCTGGTCTTAATGAATCTCATCCTCATGATGTGGTTATCACTAAAGAAGCTCCTAATTATTCGAACTAATTCGTATAAAATATTTAAGTATAAAAGCATCCAATAGGATGCTTTTTTTATGCTGCCTAAATTCAAAGCACAAAAAAGCCATCTCCTAAGAGATGGCTTAACTATGAGAAAATGTTATAATTTTATTTTAATTTACGTCCCAAAATAATTTGGTCGTTTGTTTATCTCCACCAATGGCAGAAGATGCTTGTTCATAATTTGTTTTGTTTAAGTTTCTTTCACGTATTGGATAAGTATATCTTGTTGGAACAGGATTTTTTGTTGCTTGTGGCAAGTTAAATGTTGGTGCATCTAAACGTCTCCAAACATTCCATCCTTCAAATCCTTTATTATACATTGCAATCCAAAATTGAGTACCAATTTTCTGTTTCCAATCTCCAGCTGCTGTTGCATATGCAACATTTGGTTGAGCTAAATAAGTATCTGCTTCTGCTGTTGTATTACCCCAAAATTCAAATGAAGCTTTGATAGCAGCATTGTAAAAACTTTCTGCTGTTCCGCCAACTGCAAAACCTCTTGCAGCAGCCTCAGCTAACATAAACTGAACTTCTGTGTAATCCAACAATGTTCCTGGATAACTCATACTTTCTAATGTTGCAGAAATTTGTGAATGTGTAGCGAAATTTGTTGCTCTACCATATTCACCTCCAACAAAAACTCCAGCACCTAAATTCTCTTTAAAAAATTTAGCTCTACGAGGATCATTTAAGGCATTCATGTCATCTACAATTGTATTCGCCGCAACGAAATCTTGACGGTCACTTTTAATTAAATCAATCCAAAGTGGATTTGTATAAGGCTCAGAACCTGTATAAACTAATGTGAAATTATCTGCTTGAGATGCAAATACTCCAGCATTTATTGCATTAGTAATTGTTGATTGTGCTAAAGCAGCATCAACATCTGATAATTGAATACCTAACTTTAATTGTAATGAAGCTCCAAATTTTTTCCATTTAGTCATATCTCCATTATAGATAATATCGTTACTTCCAAAACCAGCTGTTGAAGCATTAATTTTATTTGTAGACTCAATAGCTCTTTTTATTAAATCTTCATAAATAGTTTTTGCATCATCATATTTTGGATTAACCAATGTTACTCCTTGTAATGCTTCCGAGTATGGAATATTACCAAAAGTATCAACTAGCATTTGCCATGCTTGTACCTGTAATAAATCAATAACCGCAAGTTGATTATCTTTTTGGGCTTGATTTAAAGAAGTATCATTATTAACGATTTTTTTAGCTTCATTTAAATCATATAACACATTCATAGAAATTTCATTCCACAAATTATCACTAATTTGTCTTCCTTCTAAGTCATAGTTAGTTTCTTGTGTATATTGTGTTTCATTCCAATATTGTGAAACCAATCTAAATATATTTTGATTTACATTCGTTGAAATCATTCTATAGAAATAACTTGTTGTCGCTCCCGTTACTAAATAACTTGCTGGTACAACTTCAGGGTTTATCGGATCGTGATTTAAATTATCGTAATCCTCATCGGTACACGAGTTTAAAGCAAAAACCGTTACCAATCCTAATAATATCTTTTTCATTTAATACTTCTTTTTAAAATTGAACTCTAAGACTAGCTCCTATTTCTCTAATTGTTGGATGCGCTCCGGATTGATATCCTTGAATGTTACCAGCACTTAAACCTGCTTCTGGATCTGAGAATGGTACATTTTTATGAATTATCCATAAATTTCTACCTACAGCAGAAATAGATAATTTCTTAATAAATGTATTATCTAAGAATTTTTGAGGTAAATCGTACGTCAATGTTACGTTTCTTAATTTTACATAAGAAGCATCATATACGTGTGCTTGTCTTGGTGAAGTTCCACTTAAGTATCCCCAAGGGTTACCTTGACCATTACCATTACTAGCATCTACACGAATATCATTCGGCGTACCATCTTGCTTAACTCCTGGTAAAATAACTCCTCCTCCATTCGCTAAAGTATTACGTACTGGATTTCCTAAATCGTTCAATCCTGTTGTAAAGTTATCATACAATCCTGTTGCATAACCATAGAATGTATCAAGTGAAAAGACATCTCCTCCTTTTTGGAAATCTATTAAGAAACTTAAACTTAAGTTTTTATAAGAAACTGTATTCTTAACACCTCCTGTCCAATCAGGATTCATGTTCCCTATTTTAGTTGTTGTTGCAGAAGCCAAGTATTGACCATTGTCTCCAACTATTTTATTTCCATTATCGTCATAAACAAAACCAGTTCCTCTAATGATACCATAGGCTTCACCTACTTGCGCTCCAATAGAAATACCACCTTGTAAACTAGCTAACTGTAAGTAATCTACATCTCCAGATAATCTTAAAACTTCGTTTCTATTTCGAGCAAAGTTAAATCCTAAACGCCAAGAAAAATCTTCTGATTTAATTGGAATAATATTTAAAGAGGCTTCAATACCTTTATTCACCATATCTCCTGCATTCATAAAAACTGAAGAAGCTCCAGATGAAGAAGAAACATCTACTGGTGTAATTAAATCTGTTGTTTTTCTGTTATAATATGAAACATCAAATGTTACTCTATTTTTAAACATTGCCATCTCAAGACCAAATTCGTATTCAGTCATATTCTCTGGCTTTAAAAACTGATTTCTAAATTGAGCTGGGTTAGTTGCTGAACCAACTCCATTAAAAGAAGCATTTAATGTGTATACATTATACAAATTAAACATATCAGTATCATTACCCACTTGCGCGTAATTCGCTCTTACCTTACCAAAATTAATAAATGATCCTTTCATTAATTCTGAGAATACGAAACTTCCCGAAACAGATGGGTACCAATATCTATTTTGTTGTCCACTCCATAAACTTGAAGATCTATCGGTTCTTATCGATCCATCTAAGTAGAACATGTTGTAGAATCCTAAACTGGCTCTAGCATACATACCATCTACTTTCTTTGTTCCTTGAAATTGGCTAATATCAGAAGCTGTTAAAGCATTTCTTGAATTTGCCAATGTATATAAACCAGGAATACTTAAACCTCCATTAGTTGTTCCTATAAAACGATCTATTTTTTCTACACGTAAATTCCAACCAGCATTGGCATCTAAACTAATATTATCTGTAAGTTGTTTGTTTACATTTAACATTACATCATAGTTATTTTCAGATACAGACTGCTTAAAGTACATATATTCTCCTAAAGATCCCGCAGACCCTACTGCTACTCTACCTTCTCTTAACTCATCATAATTATCGAAAGAGTAACGACCTGCTAAGCTTAACCAATCATTAATTTTATACTCTAATCCTGCATTACCTGTGTAACGATCACGCGAGTCATTTTGATAATTTTGGTAACGTGTCCAATAATAATTATCAGTATACTGAGGACTATTATCAGAGAAGCTTTTAACATTCCAAGTAGCATTTCTTCCTGTTAAATTGTAAGCTTGTTCTTGCTCTTTTAAATCAACATTTGTTTGCCACCATTGACGGAAAGACTGCATTGGATTTAATCCATCGTAACCAGTACCTACACGTCCTCTACCTTTATTATTTGTATAAATAATATTTGCAGTAGCTTTTAATTTATCTGTTAACTTGTAATCTCCTCCAAAACTTAATGTATTTCTTTTTAGCTCACTATTTACTAAATTTCCATTTGTTAAGTTATTCGTAAAACTAACTCTAAAACCTCCGTCTTCATTACTACCAGAAAATGAGGCTGTGTTAACATAAGTTGAAGAAGTTCCCCAAATACTGTTAGGGTCATTTTTTGCAGCAACCCAAGGTGTCGCTATTCCATAATTTGGTAAACCTTCGTACAATGAATTCCATTGATAAACCATTAAATTTGGATCAAAAGCTGCTCCATAAGAAGCATCTGCTCCAAATTGAGTTGTCAAAGATCCATTTGGTCCTGCATTAAAATATGGATTTGAAGTTGAAGATCCATCAGGTCCATAACCCGCACCATACTTCTTTTGGTATCGTGGTAATGTAGATTTATCTGCAGTACCAACTGTAATTGCTGAATTAAATTCTACTCCAATACCTTTGTTCTTTTTACCACGTTTAGTCGTAATCATAATAACCCCGTTTTGACCACGAGACCCATAAAGAGCTGTCGCTGCAGCACCTTTAAGTACATTTAATGTCTCAATGTCATTTGGGTTAATATCAGAAGCCGCATTACCATAATCAAACCCTCCTCTACCTGTTGTTTGATCTGCAGTATTATACGTTCCATTATTAATAGGTGTTCCATCCACTACAACTAATGCCTGATTGTTACCAGTAATAGAACTAAAACCTCTAATAATCATATTAGATGATCCTCCCATTGTACCAGAAGATTTAATATCTAAACCTGCTACTTCTCCTGATAATGCATCTGCAAAATTTGATAATGGAACTGCCGACACGGTTTCTCCCGTAACTTGTTGCGTTGCATAACCTAAAGACTTTTTGTCTCTTGTTATACCTAATGCTGTAACTACAGCACCTTCTAACTCAACTGTTTCTGTTACTTTTAAGGAGATGTTGTACTCATTGCTAGCTCCTACTGTGAAAGATTGTGATGGTAGACCTATTGCCTCTACAGAAACTAGGTCTCCTTGTTTGGCTTGAATACTGAAATTACCATCTTCATCTGTGATGGCTTCCTGTCCTGACGTAGTTTTTACGACAGCATCGGATACGCCAAGGCCATAAGAATCGGTTACTTTACCCGTAACCGTCTTTTCTTGTGAGTACAAAGAAGACGCAAAAAGTAATCCTCCAAGTACAAACAAGTTCTTTAAATTTCTCCTCATTTGTTAAAACATTTTTTAAAACTATCATAAACTTAAGATTTCTGTAACATTTACCAAATTTAATTATCATAAAGTTTTTTAATTTTGTGAAAAATAAAGAAAATTGAATAAAGTTTTATCAAATCAAGAATTCGAGATTGGATGCGACGAAGCGGGCAGAGGCTGTTTGAGTGGACCCGTTGTTGCGGCAGCTGTTATTTTAGGAAATAGTTTTGAAAATGATATTATAAATGACTCGAAACAGCTTTCTGAAAAGAAGAGAAACTCATTAAGAACATTTATAGAAGAGAATGCTCTATTTTGGGCTGTAGGTATTGTTAGCCCAAAAGAAATAGATGAAATAAATATTTTAAATGCTAGTTTTTTAGCGATGCACAGAGCTATTGATCAATTAAATTGTCAAAAAGATTTGATAATCGTTGATGGAAATCGCTTTACTGCTTATCAAGATATTCCACACGAATGTATCGTTAAAGGAGACTCTAAGTTTATGAATATCGCAGCGGCATCTATTTTAGCAAAAACTTACCGAGATGAATACATGGAAAAAATTCATGAAGAGTTTCCGATGTACAATTGGAAAAAGAACAAAGGGTATCCAACAAAAGATCATCGTGCAGCTATAAAAGAATTTGGTGTAACACCATATCACCGATTATCTTTTAAATTATTACCAGATCAATTAAGTTTGGATATATAATAGTTATGTATAAAAAATATCACCACCTCAAAAGAGGTGATGATATTTTTTTAATTTTTCCCTGTATAACATATACTATATATTTAATACAAAGAATGTAGTTCTTTAATGTGCAATACAGATTATTTGTATTTAATATATTTTCTTTTTTTATTCATGACTATTTAATTGTTATCATATGAATTCATATGCCCTTCGGGGAATCTTGATAAAAAAAAGAAAATTAGCTAAATATTTAAAATACAATATCTGAAAATCTAAACAAGTTCATTATAATAATATTTATTATTAATTAACGTCCCAAAATAATTTGGTTGTTTGCGTATCTCCTCCTATTGCAGAAGATGCTTGATTATGATTTGTAGCATTTAAATTTCTTTCACGTATTGGATAAGTATATCTTGTTGGAACAGGATTTTTTGTTGCTTGTGGTAAATTAAATATTGGTGCATCTAAACGTCTCCAAACATTCCATCCTTCAAATCCTTTATTATACATTGCAAGCCAAAATTGAGTACCAATTTTCTGTTTCCAATCTCCAGCTGCTGTTGCATACGCAACATTTGGTTGCGCTAGATAAGTATTTGCTTCTACTGTAGTATTACCCCAAAACTCAAATGATGCTCTAATTGCAGATTCATAGAAACTTTCAGCTGTTCCACCAACTGCAAAACCTCTTGCTGCAGCTTCAGCCAACATAAATTGAACTTCTGTATAATCTAATAATGTTCCTGGATAGCTCATACTTTCTAATGTTGCAGAAATTTGAGTATGACCTGCAAAAGCAGTTGCTCTACCATATTCTCCTCCAACGAAAACTCCTTCTCCTAGATTTTCCTTAAAAAACTTCGCTCTACGAGGATCATTTAAAGTATTCATTTTATCTACAATTGTATTCGCCGCAACAAAATCTGTACGTCCACTTTTAATTAAATCAATCCATAATGGATTTGTGTAAGGTTCAGAACCTGTATAGCGTAATGTAAAATTATCCGCTTGAGATGAAAATACACCAACATTTACCGCATTTGCAATCGTAGATTGTGCTAAAGAAGCATCAACATCTGATAATTGAATACCTAATTTTAATTGTAATGAAGCTCCGAATTTTTTCCATTTAGACATATCACTATTATAAGTGACAATTCCATTTTCTGTTGTGTAATAAATTATATCAGACTTAAGAAATCCAGGAGAATTTACATCAATGGCATTTGTTGATTTAATTGCTCTCTTTATTAAATCTTCATAAATAGTTTTTGCATCATCATATTTTGGATTAAGGTTATCTTTACCTTGTAGTGCTTCCGAGTATGGAATATTCCCAAAAGTATCAATTAAGGTTTGCCAAGCTTGGACTTGTAATAAATCGATAATTGCAAGTTGATTCGCTTTTTCTTCTTTATCCAAATCTTCATTTAATTCAACTCTCTTTCTTGCATCATCTAAATTATACAAGACTTTCATATTTATTTCATTCCACAAATTATCACTAATAGATCTTCCTTCTAAGTCATAATTTGTTTCTTGTGTATATTGGGTTTCATTCCAATATTGTGAAACCAATCTAAATATATTTTGATTTACATTCGTTGAAATCATTCTATAGAAATAACTTGTTGTCGCTCCCGTTACTAAAAAACTAGCAGGTACATCTTCTGGATTTTTTTGATCGTGATTTAAGTTATCGTAATCTTCATCGGTACACGAGTTTAAAGCGAAAACCGCTACCAATCCTAATAATATCTTTTTCATTTAATTCTTCTTTTTAAAATTGAACTTTAAGGCTCGCTCCTATTTCTCTAATTGTTGGATGCGCTCCGGATTGATATCCCTGAATATTACCAGAGCTTAAACCAGCTTCTGGATCTGAGAATGGTACATTTTTATGAATTATCCATAAATTTCTACCTACAGCAGAAAGAGATAATTTCTTAATAAATGTGTTATCTAAAAATTTTTGAGGCACATCGTACGTCAATGTTACATTTCTTAATTTAACAAATGAAGCATCATATACGTGCGCTTGTCTTGGTGAAGTTCCTCCCAAATACCCCCATGGGTTTCCTTGTCCACTACCACTACTAGCATCTACACGAATATCATTCGGTGTTCCATCTTGCTTAACTCCTGGTAAAATAACTCCTCCTCCATTCGCTAAAGTATTACGTACTGGATTTCCTAAATCATTTAAGCCTGTTGTAAAATTATCATACATACCTGTTGCATAACCATAGAATGTATCAAGAGAAAAGACATCTCCTCCTTTTTGGAAATCAATTAGAAAACTTAAACTTAAATTTTTGTAAGAAATTGTATTTTTAATTCCTCCAGCCCAATCAGGGTTCATGTTTCCTATTTTAGTTGTTGTTGCAGAAGCTAAATATTGACCATTGTCTCCAACAACTTTGTTTCCATTATCATCATAAACAAAACCTGTCCCTCTAATGACACCATAAGCCTCGCCTAATTGCGCTCCTATAGAAATACCACCTTGTAAACTAGCTAGCTGTAAATAATGTACATCTTCAGATAATTTGGTCACCTTATTTCTGTTTCTTGCAAAGTTGAACCCTACTCGCCAAGTAAAATCTTCAGATTTAAATGGAACTACATTTAATGAAACTTCAATACCTTCATTCACCATGTCTCCAGCATTCATAAAAACTGAAGAGGCTCCAGATGAAGAAGATCCATCTACTGGTGTAATTAAATCTGTTGTTTTTCTATTATAATACGAAACATCAAATGTTACTCTGTTTTTAAACATTGCCATCTCAAGACCAACTTCATATTCAGTCATGTTCTCTGGTCTTAAAAACTGATTTTTAAATTGATCTGGGTTAATTGCTGAACCTATTCCATTAAATGGAGCATTTAATGTGTACACATTATACAAGTTAAACATATCGGTATCGTTCCCCACTTGCGCGTAATTGGCTCTTACCTTACCAAAATTAATAAATGATCCTTTTAGTAATTCTGAGAAAACGAAACTTCCCGAAACAGATGGATACCAATATCTATTTTGTTGTCCACTCCATAAACTTGAAGATCTATCCGTTCTTATCGATCCATCTAAATAGAACATATTATAAAAACCTAAACTTACTCTAGCATACATGCCATCTACTTTCTTTGTCCCTTGAAATTGACTAATATTAGCTGATGTTAAACCAATTGCAGAGTTACTTAGAGCATATAAACGAGGTATTAACAAACCTCCATTAGTAGTACTTATAACACGTTCATTTTTTTCGACACGTAAATTCCAACCCGTATTACCATCTAAAGTAATATTATCTGTAAGCTTTTTGTTGAAGTTTAGCATTACATCGTAGTTATTTTCGGAAACAGATTGTTTGAAGAGCATATACTCACCTAAAAAACCTGATCCCGCAGATCCTACTGCAATTCTTCCCTCTCTTAATTCATCATAATTATCAAAAGCGTAACGTCCCGTTAAACTCAGCCAATCATTAATTTTATAATCTAAAGACACATTACCTGTATAGCGGTCACGCGAATCATTTTGATAATTTTCGTAACGCGTCCAGTAAAAATTATTCATATACTGAGGAGTAGTATCATTAAAACTTTTGGTATTCCAAGTAACATTTTTTCTTGTTAGTAGATAGGCTTGTTCTTGTTCTTTTAAATCGACATTTGTTTGCCACCATTGGCGGAAAGGAAGCATAGGATTTAATCCATTATACCCAGTACCTATTCGTCCTCTACCTTTATTGTTTGTGTAAATAATATTTGCAGTAGCTTTTAATTTATCTGTTAATTTATAATCTCCACCAAAACTTAATGTATTTCTTTTTAACTCACTATTTGCTAAATTTCCATCAGTCAAGTTATTGGTAAAACTAACTCTAAAGCTACCATCTTCGTTACTACCAGAAAATGATGCCGTATTTACATAAGTTGTAGAAGTTCTCCAAATACTATTCGGGTCATTTTTTGCAGCAACCCATGGAGTTGCTCTTCCGTAATTTGGTAAACCTTCGTACAATGAATTCCATTGACGAACCATTAAATTCGGATCAAAAGCGGCTCCATAAGAAGCATCAGCTCCAAACTGAGTTACAAAAGCATTATCTGGTCCTACTGTAAAATAAGGATTATCTGGATGTCCTCCTTCTGAAATATTTAATTGATTGTATCCAGCTCCATATTGTTTTTGGTAACGTGGTAATGTAGATTTATCCGCAGTACCAACTGTAATTGCTGAATTAAATTCTACTCCAATACCTTTGTTCTTTTTACCACGTTTAGTCGTAATCATAATAACACCATTTTGACCACGAGAACCATAAAGTGCTGTTGCCGCAGAACCTTTAAGTACATTTAATGTCTCAATGTCATTTGGGTTAATATCAGAAGCTGCATTACCATAATCATAACCTCCTCTACCTGTTGTTTGATTGGTAGTATTGTATGTTGCATTATTAATAGGTGTTCCATCCACTACAACTAATGCCTGATTACTACCAGTAATAGAACTAAAACCTCTAATAATCATGTTAGATGAACCTCCCATTGTACCAGAAGATTTAATATCTAAACCTGCTACTTCTCCTGATAATGCATCTGCAAAATTTGTTAAAGGAACTGCTGACACCGTTTCACCCGCAATCTGCTGTGTTGCATACCCTAACGATTTTTTATCTCTTGTAATTCCCAAAGCTGTAACTACAGCATCAGCTAAATCAACAGTTTCTGTTGGTTTTAGAGAGATTTTGTACTCATTACTAACTCCTACTGTGAAAGATTGTGATTGTAGACCTATTGCCTCTACAGAAACTAGGTCTCCTTGTTTGGCTTGAATACTAAAATTTCCATCTTCATCTGTGATAGCTTCCTGTCCTAATGTAGTTTTTACAACAACATCAGAAACTCCAAGCCCATAAGAATCGGTTACTTTACCCGTAACCGTCTTTTCTTGTGCATACAAAGAAGATCCTAAAAGTAAGCCTCCAAGTAAAAATAAGCTCTTTAAATTTCTTCTCATTTCTTTAATATTTTTAAATTATCATAATGATAATATTTATAAAATATCAAGTCGTTTAAAACCGTTTAATCTTAAACATTTTATCAATATATTAAAAAAATTAAGAAAAAAATAAGAAATTAACAACCATTAAAGTCAATACAATAAAATAGAGAAAACAATCTAAAAATGAAGCTTTTACAAGCATAACCACTATTGCTTTTTTAGAAATTTTTTAAAACTCTAAGCGTTTTTAAAAAATTAAAATTGCAATAAGAAGTATGCTTTTTTTGAGATTAAAAAAGTAAGATAAAAAGAGAAGCAGTATTACAAATTTGTAATACTGCTTCTCTTTTTATCTTGTTTATAATTTTATTTAAATTCTTACGGTATCCGGAACTAATATCTCGTACTTTCCTCCATTTCGCATGACATCTCTTACAATACTTGAACTGATATAAGCTTTACCAGAAGAAGTTAATAGAAATATAGTCTCAACATTATGATTTGTAATTGCTCTATTGGTATGTGCAATTGCTTTTTCAAATTCGAAATCGGCAGGATTACGAAGTCCTCTTAATATAAATTGAGCATTTTCTTCTCTGCAAAAATCAACAGTTAAACCTTTATAAGCTTTTACTTCTACATTTTTAAATTTTGCAACTGACTCTTCAATAAACTTAATTCTTTGTTCTAAAGAAAACATGTAATTTTTAGAAGAATTAGTACCAATTGCAACAATAATTTTATCAAATAAAGGAACTGCTCTTTCTATAATATCTAAATGTCCTAGTGTAATTGGATCAAAAGATCCAGGAAAAACGGCTACTCTGTCCATGGTGATTTTCTATTAAGTGCTAATTCTATTTCACTATCCATTAATTTTGTTAAAGTAATACCTGCATAAGTGGCTTGTTGAGGAAAAATACTTGCTGGTGAAAATCCTGGCAATGTATTCATTTCTATAAAATGTGGTTCTCCGTTAACTATGATATATTCTGATCTAGAAAAACCAGACATGTTTAAACAATCGTATGCTTTGGCTGAAATTTCTCTAACTCTTTCTTCAACTTCTGCTGTTAAACGAGCTGGTGTTATTTCGTCTGATAAACCATTGTATTTTGCATCATAGTCAAAAAAGTCTGTATGTGATACAATTTCTGTAATTCCTAAAACTGTTGTTTCTCCTTTAAAATTTAAAACACCAACAGAAACTTCAATTCCATCTAAAAAAGATTCTATTAAAACTTCTCTATCTTCATGAAAAGCTTTTTCCATTGCAGCTTCAAAATCTTCTGCTTTATGAACTTTTGATATTCCTAAACTAGAACCTGATCTATTTGGCTTTACAAAACAAGGTAATCCTACTTTATTAATAATTTCTTCTACAGAATAATTATCTCCTTTATTAATATAAACAGATTGTGCATGTGGAATTCCATATTTGCTTAGAACAGCAATACAATCTTTCTTATTAAAAGTTAATGCAGATTGATAAAAAGGACACCCATTATAAGGCAAACCTATCATTTCGAAATATGCTTGTAAAAATCCGTCTTCTCCCGGAGTACCGTGAATAGTATTAAAAACGACATCGAAATTTATTTTTTCTCCATCTTTCTCAAAAGAAAAATCTCCTTTATTAATAGGGTATTTTACCTCATCAATTTCAGCGTACCAACCATCGTTAAGGATTCTAACCCTTGTTCTGTCGTACTTTTCTGGATTTAAATTCGCATAAATTAACTCGCAACTTTTAAGCGAAATAACGCTTTCATCCGAGTATCCACCTGCTACAACTGCAACTTTTAACATTTTTAACTTAAAATTTATTCAAATATAGAACTTTGACATCAATCATAAATATTATTTTTAAACTATATTTGTGCGACAATATATCATTTCAATGAGAGGAGTAAAATCAATCAGTCAAATTTTGCTTAATGTAGTTATCGTTATCGCACTATCTTATGGGCTTTATCATTTTATTTTTAATGTTTGGTTAGATTCATATACCAACCATGGCGAATTTGTTGATGTTCCAGATTTATCTAAGATGAATGTAACTGATGCTACAGCTAAGTTAGAAGAACTTGGATTAACATACGAAGTAGACAGTTCTCGTTTTGACCCAAATACAAAACCTTTTGCTATTATGGATTTTTATCCAGCAGCACAATCTAAAGTAAAAGAAGGACGTCGTATTTTTATTAAATCGAATCCAAAAACATATCGTCCTGTAGAATTACCAGATTTAATTGGTAAATCTAAGCGATTAGCATTTACACAATTAGGAATTTCTGGATTAAAAATTGGAAAAATTATTTATGAACCAGATTTAGCTAAAGATGCTGTTCTTAAAATATTATACAATGGTAAAATAATTAAAGCTGGTGAGCAATTACCACGATTTGCTACTGTTGATTTAGTTTTAGGAAGAGGTATGTTAGCAGGTGTACGTATGCCTAATTTGGTTAATATGACATTATCAGAGGCTAAACAATCTATTAAAGATAATTTCTTTGAAATAGGACAAATTAAATTTATTGGAGGATCTAATGATACAATAAACGCTCGTGTTGTTTATCAATTTCCTTTTGCTACAGATACTTACGATCAAGGACAACCTATTGATATTTGGTTATCAACAGAACCTAGAGAGAAAATTAGAGCTCAATTAAAAGAGTTAGATGTTCAGTACAAGAACTTTGGTGAGGATACAATTAGCGGTTCTCAATACAGAGATATTCTTAGACAAAAAGCTGAACAGCAAATAAAAAATTTACAAGAACAAAATAATCCTGTGGAGCAAAGACCTGTAGAAACACCAAAAGCTCCAGAAGAGGTTATTATTGAATAGAAAAGAATAAATGACAGAAGATTTAGAAGACTTCTTACAAGAAGAAGACGACAATAAATTATACGAACATTTCTCAATAACGGTTGACAAAGGTCAATCGTTATTGCGTATAGATAAATTCTTGATGGTTCGCATTGAGAATGCTACACGAAATAAAATACAGCAAGCTGCTGAGAATGGAAATATTTTAGTAAATAACGAACCTGTAAAATCTAACTACAAGGTAAAACCTGATGATTTTATTCAGATTATGTTAGAAAATCCTCCTCGCGAAAATGAGGTGATAGCAGAAAATATTCCGATTAAAATTGTTTTCGAAGACGACCAAGTTGTTGTAATAGATAAAGAACCAGGAATGGTTGTACATCCAGGTCATGGTAATTATACTGGAACTTTAGTAAATGCATTAAAGTTTCATTTTGATAATTTACCTTCTATGTCAGACCAAATGGAACGTCCAGGACTTGTTCATAGGATAGATAAAGATACGAGTGGATTATTAGTTATTGCAAAAACAGAAATTGCAATGACTTCTTTAGCTGAGCAATTTGCAGATCACTCTACAGATCGTTTATATAATGCAATTGTTTGGGGAGTTTTAAAAGAAGACGAAGGTACAATTACTGGTCATATTGGTCGTCATTTAAAAGACAGAATGCAAATGACTGTTTTTGAAGATGGTTCTCAAGGAAAACATGCGGTAACACATTATAAAGTAATTGAAAACTTTTCGTATGTTACTTTAGTTGAATGTAAATTAGAAACTGGACGTACACACCAAATTCGTGCGCATTTTAAACACATTGGTCATCCATTATTTAATGATGCTCGTTATGGTGGAGATAATATTTTAAAAGGAACAACATTTAACAAATACAAGCAATTTGTTGATAACTGTTTCAAAGCTTGTCCACGTCAGGCATTACACGCACGTACTTTAGGATTTAATCATCCTACTACAGGAGAAAGAATGTCTTTTGAATCTCCACTTCCTGCGGACTTCTTAGATATTATAGATCGTTGGAGAAATTATTCTATTAATTCTGTTCATGCTCAAGAACAAGATGCTCCAATAGATAGAAACGCAAAAGAATTAGAAGATTAATTTATAATTATAAATACAAAAGCACTTCATTTAGGAGTGCTTTTATTTTCAATATAATAATCAATTATAGATTGATTAAAACATACTCATATTAATGAATTTTACAGAATTAAATATAATAGAACCAATTCTAAAAGCAATTGATGAAGCTGGTTATACAGAACCAACAGAAATTCAGAAACAATCTATTCCAATTGTTTTAGAAGGAAACGATATTATTGGTTGTGCACAAACTGGAACTGGAAAAACTGCATCTTTTGCTATTCCTATTCTTCAGAATTTAACGAATAAGCCTAAGAAAACGAAAGGAATTCGTACTTTAATCCTAACACCAACAAGAGAGTTAGCGGTACAAATTGATGATAATTTTAAATTATACAGTAAAAACTTACCTATCCGTCATTTAGCAATTTTTGGTGGAGTTAATCAGAAACCACAAATTAGTACAATAAAAAACGGAATTGATATTTTAATTGCAACTCCTGGTCGTTTATTAGACTTAATAGGTCAAGGTTATATCAAACTAAATCAATTAGAAATTTTGGTTTTAGATGAAGCTGATCGTATGTTGGATATGGGATTTGTAAACGATATTAAAAAGATATTGAAATTAGTTCCAGAAGAAAGACAGACATTATTCTTTTCGGCTACAATGCCAAAGCCTATTAGAAAATTTGCTCATAGCGTTTTAAGAAGACCAAAAGAAGTAAATGTGACGCCTGTTTCTTCTACAGCAGAAACGGTTGAACAATTTGTTTATCATGTTGACAAAGACAATAAAGTTGAGTTATTAGTTCAGATTTTAAAAGAAAATCCAGAAGAAAGAACTTTAATCTTTACTCGTACTAAACATGGTGCAAATAGATTGGTTAGACACTTAGAAAAAGTTGGAATTCCTGCTGCTGCCATTCATGGAGATAAATCTCAAAATGCAAGACAACGTGCATTAAATGAATTTAAAGAAGAAAAATTAAAAGTTTTAATTGCAACTGATATTGCTGCGAGAGGAATTGATATTGATATGTTACCTTATGTTATCAATTTCGAGTTACCAAATGTTCCTGAAACGTATGTACACCGTATTGGTAGAACTGGTCGTGCTGGAAAAGAAGGTAAAGCGATTTCTTTTTGTGCGCCTGATGAAAAAGGTGATTTGATAAATATTGAAAAACTAATTGGACGTTATGTTAATGTTCTAAAAACGCCTAAAATGGAAAAGAAGCCATCTTCTTCTAGTTCTACTAATAAAACAACGAATTCTGGAGCTAAAAAAGAGTTTTTCAAGAAGAAAAATGACCGAAACAGAAGAAGAAAATAAAATACTAGTTTAGAATTTCTAACTATAAAATGAATCACTTCCCTTGGGAAGTGATTCATTTGTTTTTAAAATATTGTATAATTGATTCCCAATGCGATATTAAAAACTTTTATATCGTAAGGTAAATTATCTGAAATTGGTGTTATTCCCCATGTAAACCTAAATCCAGTACTCAGTTTTTCATTAATTTGATATCCTGCTCCTATTGCAACATTAAATTGTAGAGCATTAATATCTTTTAAATCTGAATCATTTTTGAAACCTGCTTCTTCATTTTCATTTCTTATTTTTCCACTTAATAAATATGTAAGTTCTGGACCTATTTCTCCATAAATTTTATTTGGTTGATAACGTAAAAGCAAAGGCAATTTAATGTAATGCAATTGATACTTATAATCCATCATTAAAGAATTTTCTGCAATTCCTGACGGAGCTAAAACATCTAGGTTTCTGATATTTTGATAAGAATATGTTAACTCTGTCTGAAATGAAAATTTATCATTTAAACTTGTTCTGTAGTAAAATCCAGCATATGCTCCATAACCATTTTGATTGTCACCGATTTTAGCATTCGTAATTCCAGAAGTTTGTCCACCAGCTGTTACTCCAAAAGAGTTTTGAGCAAAATTAAAACTAGCTAATAAAATAAAACTTAAAGCAATTATTTTTTTCATATTCTATATTTTTCAATTATAATCTTGCTTTACAACAATCTGTCATGTTGAGCTTGTCGAAACATTTTATAAAATTCTATTCTTTCTATTTACTACTCAACTAGTTTAAATCTGTCATCCCGAGTAAAATTCTATTAGAATTTAGTATCAAGAAATAAGTCTATTCATTCCTTATTTAAGTTTATTTGTCTAAGTTCTCGATACAATTTTTATTCATTTCATTTCTAAAAATCACTCGAACTGACAAATTAGAAATTATTTAATAAAAAAACCTGTTGAGATAGAACTAAGATAATTCTTTTTGAATGAATTGAATTGCTAAATTCAATGCATTATTCGAAACAGTTTTTATAAAATCCTCTCTATCCATATAAGGATAAAAATAACTTCTAGTAATTGTTTTTTCTCCATTTGTTACAGCTACCCATGCTGTACCAACATCTTTTCCGTCCTCTCCTTTATTTGGACCTGCCACTCCTGTTGTAGAAATTGCAATATCCGTATTTAAAATGGTACGTACTCCTTTAGACATTTGTTCAGCAACTTGCTCCGATACAACTGTAAATTTATCTATATCATCTGCATTAACTCCCAAAACAGATGTTTTTACATTTGTTGCATATGCTACAACACTTCCATTAAAGTAAGAAGAACTACCCGAAATTGACGTAATTAAACTTGCTATATTTCCTCCCGTACAACTTTCTGTTGTAGAAATTGTTAAATTATTTTGTTTTAAAATATCACCTAAAACACGTTGCGCTTTTCCAGAATTTTCTGAAATAAGATATTGCCCAGCAATCACTTTAAATTTATTAATTTCTTGCTGAATACTTTCTTTTAAATAAACCTCATCTATTCCTGTTGCTGTAAAGCGTAAATCTATTGAGGTACGATTTGGTAAATAAGCTAAATGAATATAATCTGGTAATTGGTTTTCCCAATCTTCTAACAAAATAGCTAAATCACTTTCGGAGATTCCAGTAACTAGAATATCACGATGAACAATAACATCTGCCTCAAATTTATTTTTTAATCGTGGTATTATATCATCCAAAACCAATCCTTTCATTTCAAATGGAACACCAGGAAGATTAATAATAATTTTATCTTCAAAATCTGTCCATAAACATGGAGCTGTTCCATATTTATTTTGGATAAATTTAGATTTTTCTGGTATTAATGCTTGTTCTTGATTTAGATTATTAAGCTCCTTCGTATAACCACGCGCTTCAAATAATTGAATAATATTTTCTATTACTTTTTCTTCTCTTACTAATTCGCAATTTAAAAATTGACATAATGCAGCTTTCGTTTTATCGTCTTTTGTTGGTCCTAAACCACCCGTTACAATAATGATATTGGATTTAGTAATTCCTCTTTGAAAAGCCTCTATAATGTGAATCATTTCATCTTGAACAGATAAAATTTCTTCGACTTGTATTCCTATTTTATTTAATTGTTTTGCAATAAATGCAGAATTGGTATCTACAATTTGCCCTATTAGTATTTCGTCACCTATTGTTAATAACGTTGCTTTGATTTTCATGTATAAAAAAAACTTACTCGAATGTAGTAAGTTTTCTTTTTAAGTAAGTGATTAATTTTATTTTTTATCAACGCCATCGTTATCATTATACAAGGCATTTAGTTTATTATTTGCTTCTTCCCATACAGCATTTAATTCTGAAAATTTTACAACTTTACCTTTAGTTGGTTTAACTAACTTAGAGTTCTTTTTTAATGGTTTTATTTTCGATGATTTCCAAGAAACCAGAACTTCTCCTTCATCTTCCACTTCGAATTTATAATGTAATTCTAGAATTAGTCCATTTGTTCCGTAAAATATATCAGGAGAATAATTATATTTTATTGATGGAGCGTACCAAGCTATTAAATCATATTTTCCTTGTTTTGCTACTGCTTCTTTTACTTTTATACCTAAAATTTCTTTCGTTTTTCCTGTATCTTGAAAATTTACTTTATAAATAGAATCATAGGCTAGATACTTATCATCATATACATCTGTATTTGCCCAAAATTTATTTTCTTTATAATCTATAAAAGCATTTTTACCAAAAGTTGGTGCAAATTTAGAAACAAATATATTTTGTTCTGTTTGTGAATTATTTATTCTTGTTTCATGCGTAGAAGAACTAAAATTTTCATCGAATATAAATTTATAATTCTCTACAGGAGGGTTTTTATTTAATTCGATCAAAATCTGACGATCTTTAGGATCCTCTTCCCATTCCTCGAACCATTTTAATCCTTTTTCATTGTAATGAGTTTGCACTTGTACATCGAAGCTTACTTCGTAGAATTGCGCTTGCATAAAACTCGAAACAAGTATAAATAATAGTATTATTTTTTTCATAAATTATTGTGTGATATAAAAATATGAAAATGATTTAAATAAAAAAGTCTTATAAAATTATGTTTTTATAAGACTTTTTAAAATTCTATTATTTCTTTAACCAAGAGTTAACCAGCTTAGAGTTTTTCTTCACCCATTCTTTTGCGGTTTCTTCTTTGTTGGTACTACCTTCCATTTCGGTAACTAAATCTGTCATTTCATCATCATCAAAATAGATTTTAGAGAAAAAACTCATTAATTCTGGATGATCTTTTCCAAAACTTTTTCTACTATACGTTCTTATTTGTTCTGTTTCACCAAATGATTTTTTAGGATCTTCAAGAAATTTCAGTTCCATTTTACCAAACATCCAATGCGGTTTCCAACCTGCAACAACAATCCATTCTTTGTTTCTAATTGCATTTTGTAACTCAGTAATCATGGCAATTGTTGAAGAATTAATCTGTTTATAATCTAATTGATAATCAACGATAGATTGTTCTGTTGCTTTTGTCATTCCAGCACCTTTTTCAATTCCTATAATTTGATGACGAAACTTATCTTTAAATTGATTAAGCTGTTCAATAGAATTTATAGGAACATAATCTGGTATTACAAGACCTATTCTTCCATTCTCGTAATTTGTACCAAGTTCAACTAGATTTGGAAATTTAGCAACTTTTGTAGCATGAGTATAAGGTAACCAAACACCCATAAACAAATCCGTATCTTCATTATTCATAGAAGCTAAAATCATATCGGTAGAAGCTTTTTGTATAATTACATGATAACCTTTTTCATCTAAAATTGCTTTAGCAACATGTGTCATCGCTACATCTTCTGCCCATCCATCTACCATTCCTATTGTAATGTATTTTGAATTATTAGCATTACGACATGAATAAAAAATGGTTATAATAAGTGTAAAAATAGCGAAGATAGTATAGGTATATTTTCTCATAATTCTATTTTTTCTTTACAAAACCTTGTGTTATCCTATCTAATATTATAGCAAGAATTACAACTGATAATCCACTCTCAAAACCTAGACCAATATCAAGATTATTAATTCCTTCTAATACTTTTTCTCCTAAACCTCCTGCAGCAATCATACCCGCAATAACCACCATTGATAACGATAAAAGAATGGTTTGATTAATTCCTGTTAAAATTGTTTTTGCAGCTAAAGGAAGCTCTACTTTAAATAATATTTGCTTATTAGTAGCACCAAAAGAACGTGCGGCTTCTACAATATCTTTGGGAACAGATTCTATTCCTAATGTTGTTAACCTTACAGCTGGTGGCATTGCAAAAATAATTGTTGCAAATGCTCCTGGAACTTTACCAATACTAAAAAATAAAACAGCAGGGATAAGGTAAACAAACGCAGGCATGGTTTGCATTAAGTCTAATAACGGGTGAATAAATTTTTCTGCCAATTTACTTTTTGCTGCCCAAATTCCTAATGGAATAGAAAAAATAAGCGCTGTTAATGTCGCAACAAATATAAGTGCAAGTGTTTCCATTGTTTCTTTCCAAAATCCCATGAAATAAATAAGTAGAAATCCTGCAATTGTCATAACTGTTATTCCTTTACCAGCTTTCCAAAAAGCTAATAATGCAAATATTAAAATAACCACATAAAATGGCAATGATAATAAAGTCCATTCAACACCAATAATAGATGAATTTCCAATATTTTTTATGACGTCAAATACAGGTTTTCCATTTTCTGTTAGCCAGTTAATAGCAATTTCTACGTATTGTCCTAAATTGATTGTTTTCTCCATTTTATTGATTGTTTGCAATTTCTTTTAATTCAATTATTTCTTCTTCATTAAACTTTGTAGCTTCTATAACTAATGACGTCTGTGAAACTATTCCTAAAATTTTATTCTGTTCATTTATAACAGCAATAGGAGATTTATTACCCGAAATAAGTGGTAACATTTCCTCTACTGTAGCATCACTATAAACTGATGGAACATCGCTATTTATAATCGCTTCTACTGTTGGCTCTTTCTTTCTAGCACTAATTACGACATCTGCTAAACTTACAAATCCTAAAAAATTATTATGCACATCAACAACTGGTAAAATATCTAAACTTGTAGAACGCATTTTTCTTAATGCTCCTTCAGGACCATCTTTTCTAAAACGAACAACTGTAGGTTTTTCGAACATTAAAGAACCTGCAGTAATAATTGTTTTTCTATCCACTTTCTCTACAAAGGCTTTAACATAATCACTCTTAGGATTGGTTAAAATATCCTCTGCCGTTCCTATTTGTTCTATAACTCCATCTTTCATGATTACAATACGATCTCCAATTTTTATGGCTTCATCTAAATCATGTGTAATAAAAACGATTGTTTTTTGTAATGTATCTTGCAATTCGAGTAGCTGATCTTGCATTTCTGTTTTTATTAAAGGATCCAAAGCAGAAAAAGCCTCATCCATTAATAAAACCTCAGGATCATTGGCTAATGCTCTTGCCAAACCAACTCGCTGTTGCATACCTCCTGATAATTGAGATGGTAATTGATTTTCAAAACCATTTAATCCAACAATGTCTAATGCTTTTTGTGCTTTTGCTTCTCGAGAAGATTTTTCTTCTCCTCTAATTTCTAAACCAAAAGCTGCATTATTTAAAACAGTTTGATGAGGTAGTAATCCAAACTTCTGAAAAACCATACTCATTTCTGTTCTTCTAACCTGTAGTAAATCTTTATTATTCTTATCTGTTATATTATCATTATTAATATAAACCTTTCCAGATGTAGGTTCATTTAGCCTATTTAAGCAACGAAGTAATGTAGATTTTCCACTTCCAGATAATCCCATAATTACAAAGAATTCTCCTTCGTAAATCTCAAAATTGGCTTTGTTTATACCAACTGTACAGCCAGTTTGTTCAAGAATTTCTTTTTTAGAAAATCCTTTATCCAATAATTCTTGAGCTTTCTCTTTTTGTTTTCCGAAAATAATGGTTAAATCTTCGACTTTTAGTTTTACTTTTCTATTACTCTCTTTATTTTCCATTATAGAAATTTTGATTAAACATTTTGTCAAAACACGGTTGAATAGTAATCATAAGGCACAACACACCTAATAATTTCATTAATATCAAAAACAATACCTTACACTAAAAATCATATTTTATAAAATATAATTTTTATGCTTACAGTTTTTACACCATTTAAAAGATTTTTCCCTCGATCGATTAAGGGTTGTCTATGTAAAAAGAGAAACTCTTTTTATAGAATCAGAAATTAAATTATCAGTATTGATAATGAACAAGTATTTATATCGAACAACTTGAATTTTATATGTAAATAAATATTTACAAATAAAAGCGCAACAATTACGCACAACTTCTTTTGACATTGCAAAGTTACAAATTATATATTAAAGTGTTATTTCTGAATAAAAAACATTGATTTATAGCACTTTCGGACAATTCTTAAATAATTTTATTCCAATTCACCTTATTACATTTCAAAGTGATATTTATTTTCACATTAAAAGTGAATATGTTAAATAATTAAAATTGGCTTTCAGTTATTTTTTAAAGGAAATTAAAAATTTTAATTTAGCCCTACTTAAAGTAAAATCAGACTATAAAAAATTAAATAATTCTCTATAATAAAATCAATACAAAATGATATTTTTTTATACTCAATATGAGCATATTCTAGGACGAAAATTTATTACTGGAACGTTAAAAAAAGAAAATCAACCTCAACAATTCGAGTTATATATTATAACTCCTGGAACTAAATTTTTAGGTTTGCCAATGGGAGGAGGTTTAGTAAAACTATCTCGTTTATACACGATGAACGGCGAATTAATTCATGCTAGAAATTATTCTCCTGAAATTAAAAATGAAGTTAAAAAATTAAAGAAAACCTTAAAAATTCCTTATTTCAAATTATGGAAAGGTTACTTAATCATATTAGCTATTGTATCTGTTGCAGCAGTAATTTTCGCAATCAACAATAAAATAAAAGCGAATAAATATAATGACCAAACGACTCATTTAAATGAAGCTTTAAATAATTTAAAAGCTGGGCAATTATATGGTGCAACTTTCTTTACAGATGCAGAAGGAAATAGCATAAATGGTTTACCACAAGGTTGGATAAAGATTGAAAAAATTGAGGGTGATACAATTTTTGTAAAACGTTCTTTAAAAACAGAAACTGATAAAGCGTTGTTTGAAATGGAAAATATTTCTAAATTTAAACCTACAACAGAAAACGAATGGAATTCTCATGTAGAGAAAATTAATTATCCGTTGCTAAAAAAAGGGTTACAAGAAAAGGATAATGATCGATTTGATCTTTTATATATTGGGAAAGATAACGAGAAGTATTCTGGTGTAACGATATCATTAAAAGGTGCTGAATAAGTAAATAAAACAATTTATTATGGGAAAGTTTTTCACTTACTTTTGGGTTGTATTCATTATGTATTTCATTTTTGCCCATCCGGCAATTATTTATTACTCAACTGTATCATATTCCGACTTAGCGAATGTTAACGGTAAAACATCTTTAATCTATTTAGGTATAAGTTTGTTATTATGGATTAGTGTATTTGGAATTACTTTTTATCTTATTTACAAAAGCTCTTTTCTCACACAGAAAAATATTGCCTATTTATTAAGATATGGAAAAAGAGTTGAAGCTAAAATTATTGAAGCTAAAACAGCTGTATTACAAAATAAAAAATTTGCTCATAAAAAATTGGTTTTAGAATTAAAGAATTTTAATCGTGATACCATTTTACATTCTTTAGAAATTAATGATTCTCGTCCACAAGAAAATCGATACGAAGAAGGAAACTGGATTACATTAATCATTGACGAAAATTTTAAGAAAGCTCCTTACATTACTTTAGATGGAATAAAAACCAAAGTCAATTATTCTCTCTATTTTATTTGGTTATTTTTTCTTGCAGCAATCATTAGTTACTATGTTTACAGTTACAAAACAGAAAACTTTGGGTATGGATGGCGATTTTTAAGTTTTGAACATCCATTAATTATATCTCCATTGGTTATATTTTTTATTGGTTTTATATTCTGGTTAATCTTTGTTAAGTTAATGGGAAAATTTTCTTTTAGAAATAAATCTTCATTAGAATTAAAATTTAAAGGTCAAAAGACAATAGCTAAAATTATTAGTGCCGAGCAAACTGGAACTTATATTAATAATCAACCACAAGTAAAATTTGAACTAACTTACACTGATATTTCTGGAAAGATACATCATAACTCAATTAAAAAAATTGTATCTCTTATGGAAATTGGAAACTTACAACAAAAAGAAAAAGAGATTTTTTATTTGATTGATGATCCTAATACAATTGCATTTACTGATGATTTATATGAAATTTAACAGCATGAAAAAGTACATTTATTTAAGTTTATTATCATTTATATCTGTTGGATTTTATTCTTGTAAAGAATTTAAAAATTCCATTAATGATACGCTTAACGAAAAAGTTGATTCTGTTGAAGATGAAAAAGCAACTCCTGTATCAACCCATGTAGAAAAAGAAGACGAATTAGTGCTTGTGAACAATTTACATGCATTAGAAAAGGCTGAAAAAGCTTTACGTAATCGCAATGAATTTAAAGGGAAAGATATTTTTATTTATAGAACAATTCACTTTTATGATGATGGTAGAATTAATGTAAAATTACAGAATCCTGATAATCCTCTTTTTATAGATCAATACCAATACAAAGATGAAAAATGGGAAGAACCTACTCCTGTTAGACTTTCTAAGAACGATAAGATTAAAGAAGATTTAGTTAATTTAAATCGTGTTTCTTTTCTTCATGTAAACAATGTTTACAATGCGTTAGTTGAAAAGAGAAAGGAAATAGGAAGCAAATCTACTGATTATACAATTTATGTAGCTTATTATAAAGATAGAGTAAATTGGTATCCTTCTACATTATCTAACGATCGTTATGAATATGATATAGAGTTTAATGAAGATGGAACATTAAAGTCTTTTGAAATGAAATAAAAGATTGATAAAATAAAAAGCTCGGAAAATTTCCGAGCTTTTAAATTATTATAAAATATGTTTTTCTGCGTGGTAAGAAGAACGAACCAACGGTCCTGATTCTACATGTCTAAAACCTAAGCTACGAGCAAAATCTTCGTAAGCTTTAAACTGTGCAGGTGTTATAAACTCTTTTAATGGTAAATGCTTTTTTGTTGGTTGTAAATATTGTCCAATTGTAATAACATCTACATTTGCATTTGCAACATCCTGAATAGTTTCAAAAACTTCATCTTCAGTCTCTCCTAAACCAAGCATCATACCTGTTTTTGTACGACGTTGTCCTGCCTCTTTAGCATAACGAAGAACTTCTAATGAACGATCATATTTTGCTTGTATACGAACTTCTCTTGTTAATCTACGAACAGTTTCCATGTTATGAGATAAAACCTCTGGTGCTGCTTCAACTAAACGATCAATGTGTTTTTCTACTCCTTGAAAATCAGGAATCAAAGTCTCCATTGTTGTTCCAGGACTTATTCTGCGGACAGCTTGTATTGTTTCTGCCCAAATAATAGATCCCATATCTTTTAAATCATCACGGTCAACAGATGTTAAAACCGCATGTTTAATCTTCATTAATTTAATAGATCGTGCAACTTTTTCTGGTTCTGCCC
The DNA here is from genome assembly GCF_900142565.1 of Chishuiella changwenlii. Taxonomy (GTDB): domain Bacteria; phylum Bacteroidota; class Bacteroidia; order Flavobacteriales; family Weeksellaceae; genus Empedobacter; species Empedobacter changwenlii. The sequence continues at coordinate 123,188 of NZ_FRBH01000010.1, read as the reverse complement.
AATCCACTTGTTCTGGACGACCAGTTTTTACTCCACAAAAACCACAAGATCTTGTACAAACATTTCCTAATATCATAAATGTCGCAGTTCCTTCTCCCCAACATTCTCCCATGTTTGGACAGCTTCCACTTTGACAAATTGTATTTAATTTATATTTATCTACTAATCCTCTTAGTTCTTTATGTTTTTTTCCTGTTGGTAACTTCACACGTAACCATTCAGGTTTTTTTACTCTTCCGTCTGGTAATAGTTCAACACTCATACGTTACTTTTCTAATTTGCTAATTTACGACATATTTTTAATAAATTTTAATCATATGAAAGAACAATAACTCAATTTAGGATACATCTTGATTGCTTATAATTAAACAAAATTATACAGCTATTCATGCTTATCATCGGTAGATATACAATGAAAGTATAAGGCAAATTCATTATAAAATGGAATAAAAAAAGTGACTCACTACGTTTAGTAAATCACTTTTTCTATTAAAATTAATTATTTTAAAATTTAGTTAGATTAAAAACCTTTGGTATTGTTTTTAAACACTATCACCTATTCTAAATATCAATAAATGTGTTGATCTTGCTGCTAAAGTCATTCCTGTTCCAGAACAATTACCAGACTGCCCCCTACCTAATCGTATTTGCCAATTTGTAGGAGTCGTTAAAACAGTTGCGTAACTAATTGTACTTCCGTGATTAGATAATGCTCCTTGATTATGAGAAGCTGTATTATGAATTCTTTGAGTTCCAGATGTGTTAGGGAAATCTACAAAATATGAACTAATAGTACAACTAGCAACGTCGTGAGTAGCCTCGTAAACAAAAATAATTTGATAAACTCCTGTAGGGAACGAAATTGTTCTAGTAGTTTCATTGTATGTCAAACCAGTAATTGCATTCTTAACTGAAGTCATAGGAACAATTGATGAACCTCCTGCTCCTTGTCCATTTAAAAAATTAGCTTCTGCAGTACCAAGATTAAAAACAGACGGAGATGGTATAGAGAAATCGTTTGCGATATTACTTGTTAATCTTACATTATTACTAGCATCAACCATTAAAATCTTTCCCGTAGATGCATTAGCTTCTTGTAATCCATTTAGTGCTAAAGTATTTGCCACTGAAGTTGTAATGGCTGTAGCTTCACTTAATGTTCCACCTAATTTAACATTTCCACCGACTTGTGTTATTCCATTTATAGCACCAGTTTGTTGCTTTAATTTTTGCCAAACTAAACCATCAAAAAAGTAATAACCAATCTCATTTACATTTGCCGTTTTTGGTGTTCTATTAGCTAATAACAAAGCTTCTGTTACATATATTATACTACCTGTTTGATCTAAGGAATATAAACCGTCTTTAAGTTTTAAATTTTCTCCTGTTAATTTTGGAGGAATGATTCCATCTGGGATTGTTGAAATAGAGCTTGAAGCTACTTCTAAAGTAGCATGTGGTATTGTTGTTCCAATACCAACCTGTGCAAAAATAGGAACTGATAATAATAAAATCATTACCAATAAAAAATAGATGTTTTTCATTTATTGTTTTTAGTGTTTTCTCAAATTTAGTGAAAAAACAATATCCTTTAGCACATTTGCTGTTAAAATAAATTAAGTTGTTTTGATTCTAAATCTAACAGAAATTGTTTACGATTTTTTCCACCAGCAAATCCAGTTAAAGAACCGTCAGAGCCGATAACACGGTGGCAAGGAACGAGAATGGATATCTTATTCTTACCATTGGCATTAGCAACAGCTCTTATCGCTAATAAATCACCAACTGCAATAGCTTGTTCTTTATATGATCGTGTTTCTCCGAACTTAATTTTTAATAATTGATTCCACACCTTCTGTTGAAATTCTGTTCCAATAAAATCTATTGGAATGGAAAACTGTTCTAAATTACCTTCAAAATATAAATCTAATTCGCCTTGAAGTTGATTTAGAATTTCATCATTATCATTGTAAATAATTTCTCCAATTTTTTCTAATTCTTTTACTTGTTGTGTTGTTGTTTTTCCATCCAAAAAATTTAACATACAAACTCCTTTCTCAGATCTTACAGCAATCATTTCTCCCAACAATGTTGGTACATTTTTTGAATAAAACATTTTTATATTTTTACTTGAAAGTTAATTAAATATATCCGTAATTTGTTATCAAAATTAATATTAAAAACTCATCATTTTAATAATGAAAAAATCTATATCTTTTTTTATTTTAACGTTATTCGTTATTTTTTCTTGCCAATCTAAAAGTATTCAGACGGAAGAAAAACAAGTTGAAACTAAAGCAGAAGCAAAAGCTATTGCGAAAGAACATAATTCCAAAAACTCATTAGATTGGGCAGGTAAGTATGAAGGTACAATTCCTTGTGCCGATTGTGAAGGAATAAAATATATTGTTGAATTAAAGAAAGATGGTAACTTTTTTATTGAACAAGAGTATTTAGGAAAAGAAACTGTTTATCAAGACGAAGGTTTTTATAAATGGGATGCTTCTAATAATATTTTACATTTAAATTCTAATGTAACTCCACTTATCTTAAAGGTTGAAGAAAACCAGTTAAAAGTTTTAGATCAAGAAGGGAAAGTTATTACAGGAAATTTAAAAGATAAATATATTTTAAAAAAGATTAAATAATCTATTGTTTAGTCATCTTGTTTTTAATAAGATCTTGTCATGTTGAGCTCGTCGAAACATTGTTGAATTCGCTATAATTCTTCGACAGGCTCAGAATGACCATCAGAATTAATAAAATGTAGCCATTTAAAAAGTTACGTTGATTCTAAACATACTTATCACTTACAGTTAAATTAACCGCAAAGATTACGAAGAGAAAAAAGATAAATTAAAAATCTTAGTATTTATATATTTTTTATAATCCAATAATCGCGAGAAATTCCAACATCGTTACGGTTAACTTCTATTTCATCGCAAAAATCAAGGAATAACTCATCCAAAGTTTTATCTATTTTTGGTGTAGAACCCAATAAATTTGTGATAACTGGATTTGTTTCCTCTTCCATTAATTTTCCTTTGTAAGTTTCTATAAAGTTTTCTTTGTAACCAACAAATGTACTTGGTACAAATACCAATACTTCTTCTGTGTCAATTACCAAAAAGGTTTTTGATAATTTAATTAATTGAATTGTTTTTTCTTTTTCAAAATCAGAACCTAGTTCTAATCCTTCTAAAAACATTTCTACATTATCAAAAATTTCTTCTTTATTCTGAACAAATTCCATTATCTAAATTTTAGCAAATTTAAAAATTAATCCTCTTTTAATAAAACTTCCACTTCTAAATATTCGTGATAGTTTTTCACAAAATCATGTTCGAAATCGATATCTTCTAAACGCATTTGTAAATTCTTTTTATCGATATCTATAAAATCTAAAACAGTATGCACATTGTATTTTTCGATGCAATTATAAATTGGATAAAGGGTAATTTGTTTAAGTGTAAGTGCTAGAACAAAACAATCTATTCCATTAAAATTAACACCAATATCAGCAAAACTTTTATAAAAAGAAATTAAGTTTGTTTTGAGCTGAAGATTATAATTAAAACTTTTCAACTTAAAATTTTTCAACACCAAACGATTTGTTGTTTTTAAAACAATCTCTTCTGTTATTTGAATATTTTTGCTTAATAACTCAACAACTCTTTTATCTTCTACCAATTGATATAAGGCGTTTAAGTAACGTTTAGCCTCTTCTAAATTAAATAATTCTATATTTACTAAAACAGACAGAAAAAGAAATCTTTTGTTCATTGGATAAACAATTTCTATTTCTTGTAAATATTTTAATGCTTCTTCAAATTTTAATTTGTGAATATAATATTCTGCAATGTAAAAATTAGCTGCAAATAGATAATAGTCTTCCTTTTTAGCTTCTAATAAATATAAAATAGATTCTTCGTTGAAATTTAAATTTCGCTGTACAACTCCTTTTAAAAAAAGCGCTTTCTTATCGTTAGGAAATTCGTGAAGTAACTGATTAAGTAAATCCTGAGCCTTTATAAGTTGCTGAATTGGATTATGAATAAATGAAAAACCTTTCCAGATTGGATATTTATTTTCATCTATTTCATCATCGAGAATTAAGAAAAAAATGTCATTAAATAATCGATTATAATCCACAGTTGTTTTATTTTACGTTTGCTAAAATTAAGCTATTTTTAGAAGTTTACAAATTTTGATGATTAAACTCCTAGAATTTTAAATAACTCTTCTTTTTTCTGTATAGAGATAGAAATTGTTTTTCCATTATTTAGTTGAACTGTATTCCCAGAAAAAGATTGAATGCTATTGATATTAATTATAAATGATCGCTGGACTCTTAAAAAATTTGAAGAATCTAACGATTCTTCGAAAGATTTCATTGTCGATAAAATGGTATAATTCTGTTTTTCTGTAACTATTTTTAAATAATCTCCATTTGCTTCTATATATAGGATAGTATCTAAAATAATTTTTTCAAATTTCCCATTAACTTTTAAAAAGATATTTGTTTTTGTATCCAACGTTTTATCTTTCTGTGTATCCTTTTTGTACAAACTAACTTTATTTACAGCTTTCAAGAAACGTTCAAAACGAACAGGTTTCACTAAATAATCCACTGCTCCAGAATCAAATCCATCTAGTGCAAAATCTCTATGTGCTGTAACAAAAATAATAAATGGAGGTTTTTGTAAACTCTGAACTAATTCTACTCCATTTAGATGTGGCATATTTATATCTGTAATTAATAAGTCTATTTCATTTTCTTGTAAATAAGTAATCACATCTAACGGACTTTCAAAAGTATTACATACTTCTAAAAAAGGAATTTTTTCTGTGAAATTTTGTAAAATTTCTCTTCCTATTGGTTCATCATCTAAAATTATACATCTTATTTTTTCCATTCTTCTTGTAAATTTAAAACTAAATCAACTTCAAATTTTTTCTCTTCTTCTTTTATAAATAATTCATGATTTGAAGGATAAAGAAGTAATAATCTCTTCTTCACATTATCTAATCCTATTCCTCCTAAATTATTTATCTGAGATTTTTTTTCAACATCATTCAGCAATATAAATTTAAACTGATTATCCTCAATTGTAATTATCATATTCAGAAATGAATTATCATTATTTTTTAGTCCATATTTAAATGCGTTTTCAATAAAAGTAAATGTTAGCAAAGGAGCTATAGTTAGTTTTTTACTTGTATGATTAATTAATTTAAAAGAAATATTTTTATTGGTAGCATGACGCATTTTTTCTAATTGAAAATAATTCTGAATAAACTCTAGCTCTTTTTCTAAAGGAACTGTTACAGCATTAGATTCATATAAGGTATAGCTCATTATTTCTGATAAATTTAGAATAACCTCTTGTGCATAATCATCTTTTTTTAATACTAATCCATATAGATTATTTAAAGTATTAAAAAGAAAATGAGGATTAAGCTGTGCCTTTAAAAAATCTTTTTCAATATTAATTTTCTCAATCTCTAAAGTTGCTTTTTGTTTTTGAATGGTTAAAACTTTATTGTAAACTCTAAAAATTTCAAATAAAATTTTGAAAAAGAAAAATGGTGCCAAATTAGAAAAAATGATAATTGCTTGAGACATTAATCTTAAAGGTGAAATAGCTTCTAATAAAGTCTGAGCAGCACTCATTCCTATTGCGCCTTTTAATTCTCCTGCAGAAATTTCAATTCCGAAATAATGGTAACTTACCGAAAATAAATATGTAATTAATAACCATAGAATACCACAAAATATAATACTTAATAGCAATAATAAAATTGATTTTATTCGATTGAGGTATTTAAAGCTTGGAACAACAACATAAAAGAAAAAATAAAAAATACTCATATTAACAACTGTCATTCTAATCGTCATCACCAATCCTTCAAAAAAAGTTAATTGATAAGAAAATTTATAGGCTAACATTAATAGTGAGCCAAAGAAAAACCACATAAAAAAGTGAAGTAATAATTGTATCCTTTTTGTGTAAATCTTTTCGAAATTAAACGATTCTATTTTATCTAAAAAATATCCTCCAGCAGAGTTTTCTCTCTGCATCTTACAATTTATTTTGTTTTTCTGACCACTCTAAAAGCATAGGATATAATTTCTCTACCTTAATTTCATTATTAGTTTTGTACTGTTCTAATAGAAATAAATTAAACTCTTTAAACTTTATAAAACCTCTTTTTTCGACCATAATTTCATTTAAATTATTCATTATTTCTTTAAATTCAACAGATTCTTTTTCAAAATGATCAAAAGCATATAAAGTATAAAGCGACCAAGTTAAATATTCATCAAATAATTTTATTGGATTTGGATAATGTTGAGTTCCCTTATTACTTTCATCTACCCAAATAGAGCGTTGGTTGAAAATAGAATTTATTTTTTCTTTATACTTTTCACTAACTGGTCCAACATAATTGTGATCAATTTCTGTAAAAATAATTCTAATATTCAACATTTTTTTATACAAATCAGATTTAGTTTCATCATTTTTTATAGTTGGTAAAAAAAGTAGTATTTCTTTAAAATCATTGTCCTCAAAAGTATGTGTCGCATTAATAGATCCTAACAAAGGAGAAGTCAAAACACGGTAGCTATTTATCCTCGTATCAAACTTACTTTCTATCCATTTTTTCTGAATAGCTATTTCTGCAAATTTCTCATAGTCCTTTTTCAAGGATAAGTAATATGATTTATTTTCTTTATAGAATTTTCTAAAATTAGATTTATTTGCAAAATCCTCTAATAGTGATATATAATTAATAATAGGATTTTCTTTTAATTCATATTTTCCAATTCCTTTTGCTGGAAATTTATACACATTTGTTGCTACAATTTTATTCTCATCAAATCTAAATCCGTAAGCATTTCCTGGTAAAAGAATAAAATTAACTATATTTTCTTCTAATAATTTATCAAAAGCAAGTACAATTTCATGTTGAAAGAATGGCTTAAAATTCTCTTGAACAACTTTATAGTATGCAGTTTCTTTATTAATTATATTTGGATTATCTCCATTTTTCGTTAATGAGAAAATCGTATAAATTAATTCTTGTACTTCATTAATTTCTATAGTTGTTTTCCCATCATTAGTTTTGATATAATTTGTATCAAAGGAAACTTCTTTTTCTTGAGAATATCCAAATTGAAAGCTCAATAAAAACAGAATAATCATCTTTATTTTTGTCATGATAAATAATTTTGATTCAAAACTAAATCAGCTATAAACTGAATCAAATTATTTTCGATAGACTTAAATTAAGTTTCGTTGAAATACTCTTTTTTGTCGATAAGGAATTCTAAAATAAAAAAATGGAACACAATATTTTCAATTTATATTGCATTCCATTTTTGAAATTTTATTTAATATTAATTCACAATCTATTAATACCTATCTCTTTTAATTTTCCCACTTTCTGTTCTAGGAAATTCTGGTATAAAAATAATTTCTTTCGGAACTTGATATTTGGTTAAATCTGCCAAAGAAAAATCTAAACTTCTCTCCTCTCCTTCTACGACCAAAACTAATTTTTCGCCTAATAATTCATCTTTCTTTGATGTAATATAAAATTCTGAATTGATGAAAGTTTTTAATTTAGCTTCTATCTGTTCTGGAAATAATTTTATTCCACCAGAGTTTATAACATTGTCAGCTCTACCTATCCAATTAAATTTTCGTTTACTAACCAATTCCACAACATCATTGGTAACAACTTGTAAATTATCATAAGGTGTATCAATCACCAAACAACCTCTCTCATCTTGAGAAATTTTCACCTCATCAAATGCTTCAAAAACATTTTCTATATCTAAAAATTTCTTATTCTTAACTTGTTTAAATGCAATATGAGTTATGGTTTCCGTCATTGCATATGTTTCGTAAACTTCATTTTCAAAATCAAACAAATCTTGTTTTACTTTATCAGAAAGTGGCGCTCCACCTATAATTAGTTTATTACATTTTGCAACAAAATCTAATGATTTTTCTACTTGCATTGGCGTTAATGCAACAAAATCTATTGATTGTAACTCTTGTTGTATAGATTGATTGATTTCATCTAAAGAAATATGACTAGTTGGTTGTATACTAATTAATTTTAAACCTATTTCAACTGCTCTTACCAACATTAATTTCCCAGCAATGTAATTTACTGGCATAGCTAATAAAGCAGTATCTCCTTTTTGTAAATGCAAATATTTAGCAGTCATATTTGCACTTTTACGCATATTTTCTTTGGTTAAAATAATTTCTTTTGGAGTTCCTGTAGAACCAGATGTATGAGCAATCATTATATCTGAATCCGAAAACCATTCAATTAAGAAATCCTTTACAGCTTGCTCAAAATCATTCGTTGGAACAATTATATTCGCATCAAAATCTGCTTTAGAAAAATTTAAATATAACATCTTATTTTATATAACTTACTCCTGCATTAATTTCTACATCTAATAAATTATTTGCAGGTGGAATTGGACAATTATAATGTTTACTATATGCACAATAAGGATTATATACTTTATTAAAATCTATTATAATCGTTTTAGATTTTGTTCCCAAATCTTTTGTACTTAAATCTAAATAGCGTCCTCCTCCATAAGATGTTACACCATTTGTATCATCCATGAAAGGTAAAAAAAGATGCTCTTTATACTCTTCCATAATTGGGAATGATTGATAAATTGTTAATTGATTTTGTTGTCCATCTAATTCAAATTCGACAACTCCATACTCTTTATAATTTTTAATCTTCTTTGCAGAGGTTGGAAACGGGATTACTTTACCATCTTTAATAGGCGAAAATTTAGCCTCTACAATGTACTTTTCATTAATTGGAAAAAATGTAATTCCTTTAAAATTATCTTTCTCTTCCTTTACTAAAGGAGTTGTTTTTGGATCTGTATACGATTCTGCTAACTCTTTTTGATAGTTTTTAATTTCTTCTATTCCTGATAGTTGTTTTGTAGCCTGACAACTAACTAATATTACGAACGAAAATATAATTATGAATATCTTGTTTTTCATTTATTTCTGTATAAAAATTCTCCTTTCAAATTTAATTTACTTGGTAAATTGTTTGTAAATAATCCTCCTGTTCCTAAACCTTGTGGCATCTCTGGATAAAGTATCGCTGTCCATTGTGCAATTGCATTTAATCCGACATTACTTTCTAATGCTGATGTAATCCAAAAAGGAATTCCGAAAGTATCGGCTGCATTTATCCATTCTAAAGATCCTCTAATTCCTCCAACTAAACTTGGTTTTAGAATAATATATTGAGGATTTATAGTTTCTAATAACTTAAATTTATCTTCTTGCTGAATAACTCCAATTAATTCTTCATCTAATGCAATTGGTGTTGGAGTAATAGCACATAGCTCTGTTATTTCTTTTATTTGCCCCGCTTTTATTGGTTGCTCTATAGAATGAATTTTTAAATCTGCTAATTGTTGTAAAACAACTTTAGCTTCATCAAATTTAAAGCCTCCATTAGCATCTACACGTAATTCCAATTGTTCAGCAGAAAACTCTTCTCGCAATTGTTGTAAAATTTTATGCTCATTTTCCCAATCAACACCAATTTTAATTTTAATGCATTTAAAACCAATTGTTAATTTTTCTTTGATTTGTTCTCGCATAAAATCTATAGACCCCATCCAAATTAGTCCATTTGTTTGGATACCTTCATCTCCTGTAGAAAAAGATGATTCATATAAATCTGGGTTATATATATCTGTATAATTATCATTGTAACGATTTACAGACATACTCTGAAAAGATTGTTCTAAACCAAATTGTATAGAAGGCCATTCGCGCAATTGATTCCATAATTCTTCAATTCCTAACTCTATGTTTTCGCAAGCCCAATTTAATTTTTCCTCATAATTTGGTTGGTCATCAGAACTTAAACCTTTAAATAAACCACACTCTCCTAAATATTTTTTTCCATCTTCTTCTATCGTAATAAAGTAAGTGATTTTTTCTGTTAATATTCCGCGAGAAGTTCCGCTTGGATTCTTAAATTTTAATCTATATTGTTCAAAACTTGCTTTCATCATTCAAATTTAGGAAATGAAATTAAGTTATTATATTTTATCTTCTAATTGTTTTTAAAAGACTCTTCTTCACAATTTTATAAAAATTATATTACGCCAATAAGTCTCTATTTAAGTCAAATTGTTAAAATAAATAAAAAAATAAATTTTTATTCTGTAACATTTACAATAGTTGTGCGTCTAAATTGTAAATAATCCTATAATGAGAAAATTACTAATTCCAATAATCTGTTGTATAGCAGTTAACATTTCTGCACAACAAGATAGAAAAGGAAAATTGACATACTCTGACCAAACCCCAGTTGCATTTGTAGACATCATTATACAAGATGGCGATAAGATAATAGATGAAATTTCTACTGACGAAAATGGTGATTATTCTATTGATTTACCTGAGGGAAATTATATTATTAGAATTGAAGAATACGGAAACTTATTACATTCTCAAACTATTATTGTAGATAATAATTCTGAAATTGGAATTATCTCTATAGCTAAGCCTGAAAATGTAACGTTGAAAGAAGCTGTAGTAACTAGCCAGAAAAAATTAATTGAGAAAAAAGTTGACCGCTTAGTTTTTAATGTAGATCAAGCAGAAGGTGCAAAAGGAGGAAATGCTTTAGATGCACTTCGTTTAGCTCCACGTATAAAAGTTGATGAAAATAGCGAAACTGTATCTATCATTGGAAAAGGTAATGTTACTGTAATGATTGATGATCGATTAATGCAAATGAGTAGTACGCAATTAGCTAACTATTTAAAAACTATTCGTGCAGAAGATATAGAGAAAATTGAAATCATTACAAATCCTCCTGCAAAATACGATGCAACAGGAAACAGTGGTATCGTAAACATTGTACTTAAAAATGGTAAAAAAGATAGTTTAAATGGTTCCTTATCTTCAACATATAGTCAGCAAAAGAATGCTGGTTATAATGTTAGTGGAAACATTAATTACAGAAAAGGAAAATGGACATTAAATTCTAATATTTACAATGGGTATAATAACTGGTTTCAGCGTGCTAAAAATGATATTACATATGAAGATGAATTTTGGTCAACAACTGGTTACAACAAAAATGGAAATAAATATGTAGGAGGAAGAATTGGTGCTGACTACGAAATAAATGATAAGTTAATCACTGGTTTTAATCTTGATCTTGGTCAGGGAGATGGAACTTATGATAACGAAGGAACTTCAAATATTTTTAAATTACCAGAGAGAACATTTTCTCGTTATATTTCTACAGATCGTAGAGGAAGTAACTGGGATTGGACATACTTAGGATTAAATTATCATATCATTAAAAAGTTTGATACTGAAGGTAAAAAATTAACGTTCGATTTTGATTATTCTAATAATGTTGAAGGAGATATTGCAAAATCTATTAGTAATGAATTTAATTCAGATGGGACAGAAATTGCAGACAAATATGTAGGTTATCTTACTGATGTTCAACAAAAATCTAATCGTTTTAATCTTAGTTTAGATATGGAGCATCCTATGAATGATTGGAAAATGAATTATGGAACACGTTTCCGTTTTGCTAAAGACGAATCTGATAATTTACGTTATAGTAAAGAGTTAGACACGGATTTCACTGAAGACAAAGATTTAGCTAATCATTACCAGTATAACGAAAATATTATAGCATTATATTATTCAATAGAAAGAAAATTTGGAGAAAAATGGACTACTAAAGCTGGTTTACGTTATGAACATGCTGGTGTAAAAGGTTTTATTGAAAAAGATAATTTAACGTATTCAAACAAGTTTGATGGTTTATACCCAACGGCTTATGTAATGTATCAAGCTTCTGAAAATAATACGTTTACCTTAAATTATAGTCGTCGTGTACAACGTCCATTTATTTGGTATTTAAATCCAATGAAAACAGATATTAATGAGTTTACTAAAACTGAGGGTAACCCTAATTTAACTCCAGCTAATTCTAGTAATTTTGAATTAGAATATGCATACAAAGATTTAATTGTTTCTAGTATTTATTATAAGTCAGAAAAAGATATTTTTGATCAAATTGAAATCAAAGACCCTGAAACAAAAGTTGCGATAACAAAACCTTTAAATTTTGGACGTAATTATAGCATAGGATTCAGTGAAAATTTAAACTTAAAACCATACAAATGGTGGAAATTAAATGCTAGTGCAGATGTTTATTATAGAAAAGTAATCAGTAAAATTCCTGAAGTAAAAAATTTAGATGGATTAACTGGAGAGTTTAGATTGACAAATAACTTAGAGTTAAATAAAAAGAAAACACTTTTTGCAAATTATACATTTGCTTACTATACAAAAAGTTATGAAGCATTAACGACAATTGGTGACTTTATGAGACACAGCGCTGGTTTTAGAGCAATGATTTTTGACAAGAAACTTCAATTATCTGTTAATGTTTATAATTTATTAGAAAATAGAAATGGTACATATAGAAATATTTCTAATGGTATTATTACTGATAATTTTTATAACGCTTACAGAAATTTCCGTGTAGGATTAACCTATAATTTTGGTAAACAATTTAATATGGAAAAATCCAAATCTAATCAAGAGCAAGGAGGAAAAGGATAATAATTTCAAAAATAAAACCCAAAACGATTCAGTTTTGGGTTTTTATTTTTTATTATTAAAATTATTGAATAAAATAATTAGTTTAAATAGCTTAATTTATTATCTCAAGAAGTTTTTAAACGTTGTAATTTCTATGACCAAAAATAGAACTTCCTATTCTAACCATTGTACTTCCTTCTTCAATCGCTACTTCATAATCTCCACTCATTCCCATAGATAAAGTAGCTATAGTTGAGTAATTATTTTTAAGATAATCAAAGTTTGATTTTAATGTTTTAAACTCTTCTCTAATTTGATTTTCATCTTCTGTAAAAGTTGCCATTCCCATTAAACCAACAACTCTAACGTTTGGTAAAGCTTGTATTTCATCTTTCATTACTTGACGAATTTCAGCTTCATCAAATCCAAACTTTGTTTCCTCATCAGCAATAAATTGTTGCAACAAAACATCTATTACACGATTATTTTTTTCTGCTTGCTTATTAATTTCTTTTAATAATTTTAAGCTATCAACTCCGTGAATTAAATGAACAAAAGAAGCCATATATTTCACCTTGTTGGTTTGTACATGACCAATCATGTGCCAACGAATGTCTTTTGGTAAGACTTCGAATTTATCACACATTTCTTGAATTTTATTTTCACCAAAGTCTCTTATTCCAGCTTCGTAAGCTTCTTGTAAATCCTCTACTGGTTTCGTTTTAGAAACGGCAACCAAGGTTACATGATTTGGAATAGTTGCTTCTATATTTTTTAAATTAGTTTGAATACTCATTTTTTAATTATTCATTTAAGTCAAAAACAGGAAATCCGCTTAATGGTTTTGGTTCGATATATGTACTCTTTGGAGGCATTTTAAGACCTAAATCAGAGATTAATTGTAAATCCTTTACATCTATCGGATAAAAAGCAAATGCGGCTTTATATTCGCTGTGATCTACTTTATTTTTTAAGGCTTCTATACCAGCTTTACTTCTTGTACCTTTTTCATAATGTACACGAGAATCTTTACGAGAGTCTTGTATATTAAGAATTGGTTTCAGAACATTCTCTTCAAAAATATAAGTATCCAATTCGCTAAGGCCTTCTGTTGTTAAAATATTATTTTTAACAAAAAGGCTGTAAAACTCACCATCTAAATACAATACCAAATGATGTTTTTTTGTAGGAACAGTTAATTCGTCTTTTTTTGGTATTATTTCAAAATACTCTTCTAATGCACTTAAAAACTCTTGACTACTTAATCCATTTAAATCTTTAATTAATCGATTATAATCATTAATTATTAAATCTTCGTTAGAAACTAGCAGTGCTAAAGTATAATTAAAAGCTTCGTTTCCGTAAACCTCATCTTCAGAATTTTTTGTTGCATATTGTGTATAACGTTCCGAACTTTCCATACGGTGATGACCATCTGCAATGTATAATTCGTTAAGATTTTCTATCGACTCTTTAAACTGTTTTAAATTTAAGCGATTGTCTACTCGCCACAATAAATGTTGAACACCATTTTCTTCAGAAACTTTTAGCATTGGTTTACGCTTCATCTCTGTGTCTATTAATAAATCTACACGTTGCGTAGGCTTATAAGTTAATAAAACAGGCTCGGCATGAAAATGAGATTCTTTTAAATAATCTGCAAATAATTCTACACGACGTTCTATTGTTTCTTCGTGACGCTTTATTTTATTATTCTTATAATCTTCTATACTTACCAAACCAACAAGCCCTTTGGTTTGACGACCATCTGGCTGAATAACTTGATAAATATAAAATGAAGATTTATCTTGCGTTAAGATTTTTCTTTCGATAAAATCTTCAAAATTCTCTCGTACTTTTTTAAATTTTTCTTTCGAATCTTTAATTGTTTCATCCCACGTTGGTAAAATAACATGCAAAAAAGAGTTATCTTTTGTGTTAATATAATTTTCTAATTCTTCTTTAGAATATTGATTAACAGCAAGTGTAACAAAATTTTGTGATGTTTCTTCTGTAGGACGAACTCCTTTAAATGGCTTAAATTGAGGCATTATTAATTTTTATAAAAAACTGAACAAAATTATTTCCCGTAAATATCTGCAATTTGCGTTGCTAATTCAGTTCCAATTCTATCTTGTGCTTCGTTTGTAGAACCTGCAATATGAGGTGATAATGAAATAGATTCATTCATTAATAATCCCATTTCAGGATTTGGTTCATTTTCGAAAACATCTAATGCTGCTCCTGCAACTTTTCCTTCTTCTATAGCGTCTACTAAAGCTTTCTCATCTACAACTCCTCCACGTGCAGTGTTAATTACAACAACTCCGTCTTTCATCTTAGCAAATTCATTTTCTCCTAAAATATAACCGTCTTGTGCAGGTACATGTAACGTAATAAAATCTGACTTTGTAATTACTTCATCAAAATCTACCGATGCAATTGTAAAGTTTAATTTCTGACCATCAAAAAATTCTAATTCGATATCGTGAGTAACAGGGAATTTATCATAAACAAGAATATTCATTCCTAATCCAATTGCTTCTCTAATTACTTCTACTCCAATTTTACCAAAACCTATTACACCCATTGTTTTTCCTCTCAATTCGATTGCTTTTGCATAAGCTTTTTTCAATCCATTGAAATTAGAATCTCCTTCTAAAGGCATAGATCTATTGGCTTGATGTAAATTACGAACAATAGAAAATAAATGTGCCATAACAAATTCTGCTACAGACGCAGATGAAGACGCTGGTGTATTAATAACTTGAATTCCTTTTGATCTGGCATATTCAACATCAATATTATCCATACCAACTCCTCCTCTACCAATAACTTTAAGATTAGTAGAATCTATTAGTTCTTTACGAACTTTTGTTGCAGAACGAACTAAAAGAACTTCTACTCCATTTTGATTGATATAATTTTCTAATTGATCTTGTGCTACGTGAATTGTAAGGACTTCAAATCCTTTTTCTAATAAAGCATTTTCTCCTGCTTTAGATATTCCGTCGTTTGCTAATATTTTCATGTTATTTTTTTAGTATTAAGATATTAGATGTTAGATATTAGAACATAAATAGTAAAGAAAATCTCTTATCTAAATTCTAGTATCTCAAATCTAATTTTTATCCAAATTTTTGTTCGAATCGTTTCATTACTTCAACCAATACCTGTACAGATTCTAATGGTAAAGCATTGTACATAGATGCTCTATATCCTCCAACATCACGATGTCCAGCCAAAGAAACTACTCCTGCTTCTTTTAATAATTCGTCAAATTCAGTTTTTAAAATTTCATTATTCAAAACAAAAGTTGCATTCATCTGAGAACGGTCTTCTGTTTCTGCAGTACCTGTAAATAATCCATTTCTATCAATTTCTGCATAAACAGTTTCTGCTTTTTCTGTATTTATTTTAGCAATCGCCTCAACACCACCTTGCTCTTTTAACCATTGTAAGTTAAGCATTACACCATAAATTGCAATAACTGGCCAAGTATTAAAAGATGATTCTTTTTTGATATGTGTATCCCAATTTAAATAATCTGGTATGTTACGTCCTGTTTTCCCTAATAAATCTTTCTGTACAATTGCAACAGCAGAACCAGCAGGTCCCATATTTTTCTGCGCACCAGCATAGATTGCTCCAAATTTAGAAACATCTATTTTTCTTGATAAAATATCCGAAGACATATCACAAACAACTGGAACTGGAGAATTTGGAAATTCTTTTATTTGTGTTCCAAAAATTGTATTATTCGACGTACAATGGAAATAATCCACATCTGTAGGGATTGTATAATTTTTAGGAATATAATTATAATTTTTATCCTTAGAAGAGGCTACAATTTCTATTTCTCCAAAACGTTTTGCTTCTTTTATTGCATTTTCTGCCCATTTACCTGTCTGAGCATAAGCTGCCTTACCTCCTTCTTTCAGTAAATTATAAGCAACTGTAGGAAATTGTAAAGAAGCTCCACCTTGCATAAATAAAACATCATGCGTTTCTGGAACATTCATTAAATCTTTTACTAATGCTCTAGCAGTATCAATAACTTCCACCGCATCTTTACGACGATGAGAAATTTCTAAAATAGAAGTTCCTGAATTATTGAAATCTAAACAAGCTTGAGCCATTTTTTCGAAAACAACTTGAGGTAAAATGCATGGTCCCGCACTGAAATTGTGTACTTTCATAATGATATTGTTATGTGTTGTGTTTGTATTATCTAAACAAATATAGTAAATCAAATGGTCTTTAAATGATAAATAAACGACTACTTTTTATCAATATATCAACAAAAAAACCTAAACAAATTTTGTTTAGGTTTTTATATTATAATTGAAGTTTAAATTTAGTATTGAACAAAATCAACATTTAATTCTTCTGCTTTACGTTTATAATATCCGTCAGCTAATTTATCTTTAATTTCTGCGAAAGAATTTAAAGTATATTCTATATGCTCATCTTCGTGAGCAGCTGTAGGAATAATACGGAAAATAATCATTCCTTTAGGAATAACTGGATATACAACAACCGATACAAAGATTCCATATTCTTCGCGCATTTCTTTTGCAAGAACTGTTGCTTCGATTGGAGAACCATTTAAAACGATTGGAGTAACACATGTATCAGAACCTCCGATATCGAAACCTCTTTCTTTTAAACCGTTTTGAATTTTCTCTACGTTACTCCATAATTTATCTTTTAATTCTGGAGAATTTCTCAATAATTCTAAACGCTTTAATCCTCCTATTACCATTGGCATAGTTAAAGATTTTGCAAAAATTTGAGAACGTAAGTTATATTTTAAAATACGAATAATGTCTTTATCACCAGCAATAAATGCTCCGAAACCAGCCATTGATTTTGCGAAAGTTGAGAAGTAGATATCAATATCATCTTGACAATCTTGCTCTTCACCAGCTCCAGCTCCCGTTTTTCCTAGAGTTCCAAATCCATGTGCATCATCAACTAATAAACGGAATTTGTACTCTTCTTTATAAGCAGCGATTTCTTTTAAGATTCCTTGTTTACCTGTCATTCCAAAAACACCTTCTGTAATAACTAAAACACCTCCTCCTTGTTTATCTGCTAATTTACGAGCGCGGATAATTGTTTTCTCGAAACTTTCGATATTGTTGTGTTGATAAATAAAACGTTTACCAAAGTGTAAACGAACACCATCTACAATACAAGCATGACATTCAGCATCATAAACAATAACATCGTTTTTACCTACTAAAGCATCAATTGTAGAAACCATTCCTTGGTAACCGAAATTCATCAAATAAGATGATTCTTTTTGAACAAAGTCTGCTAATTCTTGCTCTAATTGAGCATGATAATCTGTTTGACCAGACATAGCACGAGCACCCATTGGATAAGCCATTCCGTATTGTGCTGCTGCATCTGCATCAGCTTTACGAACTTCTGGATGATTTGCTAAACCTAAGTAATTGTTAATTGACCAAGTAACTACTTTTTTTCCTTGAAATTCCATAACTGGTCCTATTTCTCCTTTTAATTGAGGAAAAACGTAATAACCTTCACCGTAATCAGCAAATTGACCTAATGGTCCTGGGTTTTGTTTTAAACGTTCAAAAATGTCCATTTTTATTCTTGTTTATTTTTTATTAATTGAAAAAAAGTAGAAAGTGAATAATCACGACCTACTTTAATAGTTTAATTTCTACAAATATACGTATTATTTTATTTGTTCTACAGTAGCTCTGGCTTCTAAACCATTTAGTCTACTATTTGTAAAACCTTGCTCCGCCATCCAATCATCACTAAACACTTTTGTCATGTAGCGAGATCCATGATCTGGATATAAAATTACAATAACAGAATTTTCGTCAAATTCACCTAATTCTGCTAATTGTCTATATGCTTGTGTTGCAGCTCCAGAAGTATAACCAGCCATCACTCCTTCTTTTAAGGCGATTTCTCTAGTTCTATATGCAGCTTCTTCGTCTGTTACCTTCACAAATTTATCAATCATATCAAAATGAAGAGCACCTGGAACTAAATTTTTTCCCATTCCTTCTATTCTATATGGGTAAATTTCGTCCTTATCAACCTCACCGGTTTCGTGATAAGTTTTCAAAATAGATCCGTAAGCATCTACTCCAATAATTTTTACATCAGGGTTTTGTTCTTTTAAATAACGTGCGCTACCTGTTAAAGTACCACCTGTTCCTGTACATCCAATTACGTGCGTAACTTTACCTTCTGTTTGTTTCCAAATTTCAGGACCTGTTGTTAAATAGTGAGCTTCTGTATTCCCTTGATTAAAATATTGATTAATATAAATGGAATTTGGTGTTTCAGCAGCAATTCTTTTTGCTACTTCATAATAAGATCTTGGGTCTTCGGCTGGTACATTAGCTGGGCACAAAAATACTTTTGCTCCCATTGCTTTTAAAAAAGAAATTTTTTCTGCCTTTGTTTTATCCGAAACTGCCAAGATACATTTGTATCCTTTTACAATAGCAACCATAGCAACAGCAAATCCGGTATTACCAGAAGTTGTTTCTACAATCGTTGCTCCAGGTTG
Organism: Chishuiella changwenlii; assembly: GCF_900142565.1. GTDB lineage: Bacteria > Bacteroidota > Bacteroidia > Flavobacteriales > Weeksellaceae > Empedobacter > Empedobacter changwenlii. Next base: position 103,970 of record NZ_FRBH01000010.1, on the reverse strand, counting down.
TAATAAACCTTTTCTTTCAGCCTCTTCTATAATATGTAAAGCTATTCTATCTTTTGTCGAATGTCCAGGATTGCAACATTCTAACTTTGCATAAACTACACCTGGAATGTCTTGGTTAATTCTGTTTAATTGAACTAAAGGAGTATCTCCTATTAACTCTAAAACGTTTCTATATTTACCAGTCATTTCACAAATATTCTTTTTCTAACAAAAAGCAAAATTAAGGATTTTTTCATTAACTGTTAAAAGATTAACAATAAAATTGATCTTTGAAATAATTAAAAACCTTTTAATATTTTAAAAATCAACAACTTAATTTGTTTTTGTAATTAATTATTATTTAAATTAAAAATGTGTTCTAAAATCTTTTTATCCACAGATGTCAACGCTATTTTTCGTCTTTCCATCATTTTCTCTGCAGCTTCATATGCTCTGTCTAAATTAAAAACAGGAGCATCTGAATTACCTCCCCAACTATAATGTTTAATTAAGTTTGGTGGAAAACCTGATTGGAAAATATTAGCACAAATACCAACAACTGTACCAGTATTAAATTGGGTATTAATCGCAGACTTTGCATAATCTCCCATTATTAAGCCACAGAACTGTAAACCTGTTTTCACAAATCGACGATCTTTATAACTCCATAATTTTACCTCAGCATAATTATTTTTTAGGTTAGAATTATTTGTATCTGCTCCTAAATTACACCATTCTCCAATTACAGCATTACCTAAAAAGCCATCGTGTCCTTTGTTAGAATAAGCCATCAAAATAGCATTATTCAATTCACCTCCAACTTTACAATATGGACCTACTGTACAACCAGAATATATTTTTGCGCCCATGTTTATTTTAGCATGTTCACATAATGCCAAACCTCCTCTAACCATAGAACCTTCCATTATTTCTGCATCTTTTCCGATATAAATTGGTCCTTCTGAAGCATTCAAAATAGAAAACTCTACTTTAGCTCCTTCTTCCAAAAATATTCTTTCTGGATGTAAAACTCTATTTGTTTCAGAAATTGGTTGTGATACTCTATCTTTTGTTAACAATTCAAAATCAAATTCTATTGCTTGGAAATTATAAGTAAATAAATCCCATGAATTTTGAATATGAATAAGATTTTCTATGTGAATAACTTGTTCTGTAATTGTAGGATTATTATGATCAGTTTTTACAGCAACAATTTTATCTTGATGAAGAATTGTTTGGTTGAGTTGTAGGTTTTTTATTGTATTGATTAATTCTTCGGTTGGTAAATAGGAAGGATTGATGAATATATTTTCTGTTTGAAGTTGTATTGGAAACTTTTCTTCTAAATAATTTTGTGTTTTAAAAGAAACCTTTTCATTTAGTATTTTTTCCCAACGTTCAGTAAAACTTAAAATCCCCATTCGTAGGGATGCTACTGGCTTTGTAAACGTCAGAGGTAAAAGATGTTCCCATTCCTCTCCATCAAAAAGTACTATATTCATTTTAAAATAATTTGTGCAAATTTAAACATAAAAATATTAACACCACAATATACGGATAGTTTCTGCAATTTAATATAATCAAAATAAATCAGCCATTTTATTTGGTTCTTATAAAAAGGTCTGCGTAATTTTACAGACATTTTAAAAAATTTCTCATTTTGAAGTCAGCGCCGATTCATTTTGGTTCAATCGCATATATTTTAGACGATTACCTTGCTAATAATTCTTTTTCATCTGTTTTTTTCTTAGTAGATGAAAATACACATATACACTGTTTACCACTTTTATTAGCAGATTTAGACCATCTTTCTGCTTATGAGATATTAGAAATTGACGCTGGAGAAGAAAATAAAAACATCGAAACAGTTAATAATTTATGGTTAGCCTTAAGCGAATTAGAAGCTGATAGACATTCACTAGTGATTAATGTTGGTGGAGGTGTATTAACAGACATGGGAGGCTTTATGGCTTCAACTTTTAAAAGAGGAATTAAATTTATTAATATTCCAACTACATTATTATCTATGGTAGATGCTTCTGCCGGAGGTAAAAATGGAATAGATTTAGAAGGAATGAAAAATATGGTTGGTACTTTTAATCAACCAGAAATGGTTTTAATAGACCCTAAATTCTTATTAACATTAGAACAACGTCAAGTAAAGTCTGGTTTAGCAGAAATGTTAAAACATGGTTTAATTAAAAACCGTGATCATTGGGATAATTTAGTTCAATTACCTTCTTATGATGCAGAATCATTGGCTCCATTTATTTTAGACTCTATTCATATCAAAGAAAAAGTTGTTGATAGTGATCCATATGAAAAAGGTGAACGTAAAGTTTTAAATTTTGGTCACACAGTTGGTCATGCTATCGAAAGTGAATCTTTAGAAACAGATTTTCCTTTGCTACATGGAGAAGCGATCGTTATTGGGATGATTATTGAAACTTTTTTAAGCTACGACCAAGAATTAATTTCTAAAGTAGATTTAGAAGAAGTTTGTGAAAGCTTTTTATCCATGTATGCTCTTAATACAATAGATATGAAAATTTTCCCCAACTTAATGAAGTGGATGAAACATGATAAGAAAAATCAAAATAATTCGATTAGTTTTAGTTTAATTAATAAAATCGGAAGTTGTCGACATGATATTATCTGTACAGAAGCAGAAATTAGACAAGCTTTTGAGAAATATAATCAGTGGATTGGTTAAAAAATTATAAATATGGATAATTTACCTCAATACAAGATCAATAAATCTGACGATGAATGGAAAAGTGAACTTTCTCCAGAACAATATTATGTTTTAAGAGAAGCAGGAACAGAACGTCCATTTACAGGAAAATATAACATGCATTTCGAAAAAGGAGTTTATACTTGCGGAGCTTGTAATACAGAATTATTTTCTTCGGATTCAAAATTTGACGGACATTGTGGTTGGCCAAGTTTTGATAACGAAATTCCTGGTGAAAAAGTTATAAAAAAGGTTGATTATTCACATGGTATGGAGAGAGTAGAAATTCTTTGCGCAAGTTGTGGAGGTCATTTAGGACACGTTTTTAATGATGGTCCTACTGAAACTGGTTTACGTTACTGTGTAAACTCATTATCATTAAATTTTAAAGAAAATAAATAAATTTTTAAAGCTGTTTTTAACAGCTTTTTTCAATTAGAAAATAACATTTATGAAAGCAGCACGTATCATAATTTTAATTATCCTACTAATCCTTATGTACAACGGAATTTATAATTATAATTTAATGATTAACTTCCAAACAACAGATCGTCCAATTAATCCACTTCGTTATACATTTTTTGGTTTCTATTTCTTTTTAATTTTTTTAAATTTAATTGAATATGGGTTTGGGAAATTTAAATACGGTTCTTTAAAAAAATTATTTTACTACACTGTTTTTGCTGGTTATTTATTCTGCATTTTTATGTTTAAATACAATGATTATCATATTAAAGGATTGCCTTTGTTTGGTTACTTTACATTAGTTGTGATAACAATTTTTATGTTTAATCAGATGCTTAAAAATAGACCTGTTTATAAGAAGGTGAAAAAATAACTTTATATTGAGGTTAATTTTGTGTTACTCAATTACTTTTTTATCATTTTTTTTGATTTTTGAATAGTTTTTTAAGTAGTTTTGCGCCTTTATTAATTATGCTATATAACATAATAGCATTAAATTACTTAATTAACAGATGAAAACAAAGTTTACTTTAGTTATTTTACTTCTATCTTACTTCTCTATCGCACAAGTAGGTATTGGTACATTAACACCCCTAGCAACATTACAAATAGATGGAGAACCAACAAATACATCAAAAACGGATGGATTAATAGCTCCAAAAATTACAAAGGCACAATTAATTGCAAAATCTAGTTTATACGGTGCTGCACAAGCAGGAACAATTGTATATGTATCGGATATTTCTGGTAGTACAAATACGCCGACAAACAATATAAAAAGAGTTGGTTATTATTACTTTAATGGAACAGTTTGGAATACGATGGAATCAACAGCTGGTACAGTAAGTTTTACTGCAAGCTTAGGTTCTGGATCTGGAACAGTTACAAATGCTACAATAGGTGCAACTGCATTTCTTACAGTACCATTACCAAATGTAACATCTAATGTTGGTGGAGGAACATGGAATGCAACAAATAATATCTATACAGTTCCCGTTACTGGAACTTACTTAATAAAATCTAGTATTAGGTTAATTGATGGTTCTACGAATAGCCCAACTAGAAATATTTTCCAGGCGGTACATACAGATAATATAGATATCCCTGATGGAATTTGGCAAACAAACTCAGGAGCAAGATGGACAATGCTTTATACAAGAATTGCCAACTTTGCAGCTGGAACTGGACTTAGATTATATATTTATTCGGATGGTATAGAAGCTAAATTATCTGATGCATCTTTAAATATTAGTTTAATTAGTTTACAATAAATTTAAAAATACAGTTAAGAGAAATCAGATTAGTTTTATTACTAATCTGATTTTTTTATTCGATTATTCAGCAATAAATTTATCAAGCATAATATTCTATACGAACAATGACATCTACCAGAATTTCTTTTAAACAAATTAATCAACTTGCGATACCTGCTATATTCTCTGGAATTGCAGAATCACTTATCACATTAACTGATATTGCTATGGTTGGTAATGTAAAAGAACATTCTGTAGAAGCTTTAGCAGCAACAGGTTTGGTTGGTTCCTTTTTATCTGGAATAATTTGGATTATAGCACAAACAAGAACTTCAATCTCATCTTTAGTATCTCAGAGTTATGGCGCAAATAAAATAGAACAGATAAAACATTTGGTTCCTCAAGCATTGTATTTCAATGTGTTTTTAAGTTTCTTAATTTTTATTCCATCTTATTTTTTTGCTCAACAGTTATTTGAACTCTATCAAGCAAAAAATCTTGTATTAGAATTTTCTGTGGATTATTATAAAATAAGAGCTTTTGGTTATCCTTTAACTTTAATTTCATTAACGCTTTTTGGTGCTTTTAGAGGAATACAAAATACTTATTGGGCAATGAAGTGTAGCTTAACTGCTGCAATTATTCATGTCTTTTTAGATTATATCTTAATTTTTGGAATAGATGGAATCATTCCTGCATTTCATATTAAAGGTGCTGCTTACGCAAGTTTAATTGCTCAATTAATAATGGTTATTATGGCTTTCTATTATTATTTTACTAAAACTCCTTTTCGTTTAAACCCAAGTTCTACGATTCATCCACTTTTTAAAAAATATCTTTATTTAAGCTTTAATTTTATTCTGCGAACAGCCTCTTTAAATGTCGCTTTCTTTTTAGCAAACTCTTATGCCACTGGCTATGGAAAAAGTTACATTGCTGCACAAAGTATTTTAATGAATATTTGGTTGTTTTTTTCCTTTTTTATTGATGGATATGCCGGTGCGGGAAATGCAATGGCTGGTAAATTACAAGGCGAACGCAATTACAAACAACTTTGGCTATTAAGTAAAGATATTTCCAAGTACTCAATTCTAATTTGCTCTATTTTAATTGCCATTTGTTTTATATTTTATGATAAAATTGGACAATTATTTAATCAAGACCCAAACGTATTAACCTTATTTAAATCTGTATTTTGGATCGTTCTATTTATGCAACCAATTAATACCTTAGCCTATATTTTTGATGGCTTTTTTAAAGGAATGGGAGATGCTAAACTGCTTCGAAATAATTTAATTTTTGCTACTTTCTTCGGTTTTTTACCTACTATATTTCTTGCCGATTATTTTGGCTTAAAAATTTATGGGATTTGGATTGCGTTCGGGGTTTGGATGCTTCTTAGAAGCTTTCCTTTAATGTATATTTTTAAGAAAAGAATCTATTCTAAATAAGCCCTTTCATATTTTTTTTATTATTTTCAAAATAATAATGCAACATCTGTTTACCTCTTGCGTCTACTAAGTAGAAACTAATATGAAAAACTAAATATTTTGGAAATAGAAAAAAATATCCTTTTTAGTGATAAAAAACTAATCAGTCTCTGCGAAGCCGGGAACGAGCTAGGATATTCTCTATTCTACCAACGTTATTCCAAACCAATTTATAATAGTGTTATTCGTTTAGTAACAGATTTTTCTGAAGCCGAAGATATAACACAAGATATTTTTATTACTATTTTCTCTGATATAAAGAAATTAAATGATATTGAAAATATTGAGGCTTGGCTAAAACGTGTTGCAGTAAATAAATCAATTTCTCATTTACGTAAAAAGAAGAAAGTTTATTTTACAGATATAGAAAATACTTCTATTGTAGATGAAAGTGAAGATTTATTAGTTGAAAAACAAGATTGGGATGGAAAAATAGAACAAATAATTACTATTATAGAATCTTTACCAACTGAAACAAGGACAATTGTAAACCTATTTCTTTTCGAGAATATAGCACAAGAAGAAATAGCCAAAATGTTGGGTATAACGAATACAACTGTGCGAAGTAAATATCATCGTACAAAAAAGAAAATTTTAGAACTCTTACTCCAAAAAAATATATCATGAAAGATGATTTAAAAAAATATATCGACCAGAATAGAGATGATTTTGATATTCATCAACCTTCTCCTGAACTTTGGAACAGAATTAAAAATAATATTCCAGAGCAACCAAAAGTTATAGAAAAGCAGAAAAAGTGGTCTATAGGCTATTGGAGTATTGCAGCTAGTATGCTTTTAATTTTAAGTATCGGAGCTTATTTCTTATTTAATAATCAAGATACAGTCGTTGAAAATGAAATTGTGAAGATTAAATCAGAAAAGAGCATCAAAAAGGAATCTACAATACCAACAGAAAGTAATCCTGTAATAGAAACAACAAAACCTATTGAAGTTGTTTCTAAATCAGAAAAAACTGTTGAAAAACTTGAGCAAGTTACTCCGATGAAAGATGAAATTATTGAAGCTGATAAAACTGAGATTTTTAATCTTTTAAGTGATCAAGAATCAACTAGTAATCGTATAGAAGCGCTAGCTAAATTAAATAATGCTTCTTCTTTAAATGCGAATGAAATAGCAACTCTTAAGCAAGTAGCGTTACATGATAATAATACCAATGTAAGATTAAATGCAATTGAAATTTTATCTGAAAAATTATCAAGAACAACGGCTTCAGATGAAATGACCGCTCTGTTTTTAGAGCAAGATAATCCGATGGTACAAATGGAATTAATTGGAATAATTGCACATTATAATAATGGAGAAACAAATCAAAAATTAATTAAAAAATTACAAGAAATTGTTTTAGATCCTAAAGCAATGCCTTTTGTAAAAGATGAAGCGTATGCTGTACTCTTAAAGAAAGAAAACAATTAAAATCTCGATAAATATGATAAGAAAAACATTTTTTATTGTGATGTCATTATGTATGATTTCACTTTATGGACAAAAAGAAAGTTCTACAAGCGAACAAACTTATAAAGTAGCTACGAACAAAGGAAAATTAAAAATTGATCTTGGTCGTGCAACGATTGAAGGTTATGACGGGAAAGAAATTATTTTTTCTAATAGTAAAATTAATAGAGAGGTTGATGACCGTGCAAAAGGTTTACGTGCAATTAACGCTTTAGGTTTAGAAGATAATACAGGTTTAGGAATTAATGTTGTAGAAAAAAATGGAGTTATAGAAGTTAATCAATTAAGGAGAATTAGTCCTCCAGACATTAAAATCCTTGTCCCAAAAGGAATGATTATTTCATTTAGCCATGAATCTCAATTTGGTAGTAAAATAACATTCAAAAATATTGAAAACGAAATTGAAGCTACTTCAACTTACAACAATATGATTTTTGAAAATGTTACTGGACCAACAACTATTAACAGCATTTATGGAAATATTGATGCAAAGTTTAACCAAAATATTAAAGGAGCTTTGTCTATAGTTTCTATCTACGGAAAAGTTGATATAAGCATTCCTAAAATAGCCAAAGCAAATGTAAAAATCACAACTAACTATGGTGAAATTTTAGTAGATCCAAAATTAGGTTTAAAATTAGAAGACAGTTCTGGGATGATTAAATACAACGATCAATTAAATGCAACTTTAAATGGTGGTGGTAATTCTTTCAACTTTAGATCAGATTATGAAACAGTTTATTTAAGAGCATTATGAGAAAATTATTAACTATTGGACTTAGCATGTTTGTTCTTTCTGTATTTGGACAAACTAAAATACATCAAACTTTCCCTATTGATACACAACAAGAAGTTTCTTTAAATTTCGATTTCCCTCAGTTGATTAAATTATCAACTTGGGATAAAAATGAAATCGAAATTACTGGTACAAGTAATATTAATGATGGAAAAAATGATGCCTCATTTCAAATTACAAAACAATCATCCTCTCAGCAAATTACTATAGAAGGAAAATTACATGATTACAAAAATATTCCTCAAAAAATTATTGCTTATAATGGAAAAGAGAAGAAAATTTTTAACAGTAAAGAAGAACTAAAGGAATATGAGAAAACAAATAATGTAAAATTCTCAAATACTTCTCTCAATTCACAAGTTGAAATAGTGTTAGAAATAAAAATTCCTCGTCAACTTAAAACTAAAATTGAAGCTACTTACGGAACAATCGAAATAAAAAATTTAGCAAATACAATTACAGCAATTTCAACTTACGGGAGTGTTGATGCTACTATAGATGAGAAAAAAACAGGTGAAATAAAATTAGAAACATTTTATGGTACTATTTTTACTGATCTAAAATTACCTATGCAGACGACTAAAAAAGAAGACTTCCATACAGTTATTACAGCGTTTACTGGTAAAAATCCTCGTCAAGAATTCTCTTCAAAATTCGGGAACATTTATTTAAGAAAATAAATTCTCTTCGACTTTTAATCTCAAAATCAATTATATTATTTTAAATTATTTACAATTTATACATTGTGAATACAAGAATCTTATTGCTTTATTTTTACAAGAAATAAGATTAAAAAAGTCGCTTTACAGCGACTTTTTTAGTATTTTTATGCTAGCCATTATACCTCAACAATTTTTGATAAATGAATGATAACGATACAAAAAGACTTTCGCGATTAATTGCAATTCTTACTCAGTTGCAAACAAAACGACTTTTAACAGCAACTCAACTTGCAGAAAAATTTTCTGTTAGTATTCGTACCATTTACAGAGATATAAGAGCATTAGAAGAAGCGGGAGTTCCTATTTTAACGGAAGAAGGAAAAGGTTATACCTTAATGGATGGTTACAGAATTCCACCAGTAATGTTTAATGAAGCGCAAGCCAATGCTTTAATAATTGCAGAACAATTAGTGCTCAAAAATAAAGACACTTCACTCATAAAAGATTACAAAGAAGCTGTTGATAAAATAAAGGCAGTTTTAAAATATAACATAAAAGATAAAGTTAATTTACTTTCCGAAAGAACACATTTTGATGAAAGTTTAAACCGAGAAAGAAATAGCAGTAATTTATCTGATTTACAATTTGCTTTAACAAATTTTCGCGTTACTAAAATTGAATATAGTAACGAACAAGATAAAATCACGACTAGAGATATTGAACCATTTGCAGTACTTAGTACAGAAAATTGGCTATTGATTGCCTATTGTCGTTTAAGAAAAGAATTTCGGTATTTCCGTTTAGATAGAATTAGAAAATTAGAGGTGTTATTAGAAGAATTTCAACCACATAAGATGACTTTGCAACAATATTTTGAAAAATACCATTAAACTTTTTTAGACCTCTGACATAAGGCTGTCAGTACTCCATTTTAGCTTTGTAAGATATTAAAGTATAAAACAAATTTAAAATGGAGAAAAGAACAATTGATCCTTGGAAATGGGGAGAACAAACAAATTCTGTACAAGCAGTAGAAGTAAAAAACGTTTCAGGAACACTTTACTGTTCTGGACAAGTCGCAATTGATGAACATGGAATACCTAGCAATGCGGATATGCGTACACAGTTAATACAAACTATTCAAAACTTAGAAACACTTATTAATGAATCTGGTTATGAAATGAAAAACATTGTTAGGTTAAATGTTTATACGACATCTGTACAGGATTTTTTTACAAGTTGTATGGACATCTATGTGCCATTTATAAATAAACACAATATTAAACAAGCTGCTACATTACTTGAAGTTAAAGGACTTTTTGCAACTTTAAGTGTAGAATTAGAAGCTACAGTAGTAAAATAACAATGAAAGAAACTGAAGTTTTTTATCCGACAAGCCAAATAGCTTGGAGAGAATGGTTAGAAAAAAATCATTTATCAAAACAATCTGTTTGGGTTGTTTTTTATTCTAAAAAATCCGAAAAGAATTCAATCACTTGGAGCGAAGCTGTTGATGTTGCGCTTTGTTTTGGTTGGATTGATAGTAAGAAAATTAAAATAGACGAAGAAACATCACATCAGTTTTTTAGTAAAAGGAAACCAAAAAGTACGTGGTCTAAAGTCAATAAACAGAAAATTCAGTTTCTTATTGAAAGTGGATTGATGAAACAGGCAGGTTTAGATAGCATTGAAATTGCCAAACAAAATGGTTCATGGACAATTTTAGATGAAGTTGAAGAATTAATAATTCCTACTGATTTGGAAAAAGCATTCGAAAAGCATAAAGATTCTAAAACGTATTTTCTAAGTTTAAGCAAATCGGTTAGAAAAATGATGCTGGCTTCACTTGTTCTTGCGAAACGTCCTGAAACGAGACAAAAGCGTATAGAAGAGATTATTAAAAGAGTACAAAATACTCATTAAAAAAGTCGCTGAAAGCGACTTTTTTAATGTATTTTATTATGGAGTAGATATTGAAGCTTGTTGAGTTTTCCCATTGAAATACTTCCAACCATTTAATCCAAACTCTACTAAATATTCTGCCATTTCGCATGGTTGTGTTGGAGCAATATAACCAGGAAATGCTTCTTCTAACATTTCTGTTTGTACTGCACCTAAAGCTACAGCATTTATTCTTGGTCCATTTTCTTTTAATTCTTCCGCTAATAACTCAGTTAAATTAACTGTTGCAGATTTAGATGAAGAGTAAACAGATAAACCAGGAAACTTAACAGATCCTTGTACCGCTCCCATTGTCGAAACATTTACAACATGAGAAGATATTTTAAACTTTGGTAATAGTACCTGAATTAATCTATATGGCGCCATAAAATTAATTTGCCATGATTGTAATAAATCTTCTTGTTTAATTTCAGCGAAAGGTTTGTTAATACATAAACCTGCGTTGTTATATAGAACATCTACTATTTCCCATGATTTTACAGCTTCTAAAACTTTTTCAATCTCATTAAAATCAGTTAAATCAATTCCTATAAATTGATATTGTCCTTCTTTTGCAAAAGTTTCTAATTCTTTTAATTTCTCTACATTACGAGAAATTGTTAAAACACGATTTCCCAAAGCTAAATGTTGCTTTGCTAATTCGTAACCAATTCCTCTACTCGCTCCTGTGATGATTATATTTTTCATACCGTTGTATAAATGTTATAATTGCTTGAATATTTTCAAATTTTTCCCCATCAAAGATGATATTATTTTCTGTGATTTCAATATGATTTTCGTCTTTATTTTCAACTAAAAATCCATTGCGTAAAAAAGCATTTTTTACCCAGTATGCTAATTCAGAATCTCCTTTTATATGAACTGATTTCTGATATTCTTTTGGTTGAGAAAACTTACTCTTGTCTTGACTATAAAGTAAATTTTGATTAGATAATTTCTGAATTATTTGATGCTCAAATGCCAGCTGTTCTGGTATTCCTTCCGATAAAATCTCGTTTTCTATCCACCATATTTTGTCAGAATTTTCTAGAGCCAAGTTTACTTCATGAGTAATCATCAAAAAGGATTTATCTGTTTTTGATTTTAACTCATTCAATAAATTAAAAATTTTATACTGGTTCGCTAAATCTAAATTTGATGTTGGTTCATCTAAAATTATCAATTTTGCATCCTGACATAAAGCTCTTGCAATCATAACCAATTGTAATTGCCCATCACTTATTTCTGTTGCATATTTATTTTTAAGCTCATTTATTCCAACTAGATCAAATACCTCATCTATTAACTGTTCTTCTTGAATAGATTTTTCTTTTAAAATCTTATGATAAGGCAATCTTCCCATTGCAACTAATTCTGAAACTTTAATTTTTGGGACAACAGTTAGTCTTGGCAAAACAACCGCAATTTCTTGAGCAATCTCTTGAGCTGATATTTTAGAAAGTGGTTTATTTTTTAAAATAATTTCTCCGTTTATTGCTTTCTGAAAACCAAGAATCGTATGAATTAATGTAGATTTTCCTGCTCCATTTTTTCCCAATATTGTGATTAATTCATTTTTATGAATTGTGACATTAATCGAAGAAACAATCTCTTTAGAACGATAACCGATTGTTAGATTTTCTAATCTTAAGATTTCTGCATTCATCGTACTTCATTTTTATTGTTCAACAAAATACTAATTACAATTGGCGCCCCAAACAAAGCTGTTATAATGTTAATTGGTAAAGTTCCAAAAGGGAATATCTCCGTTAAAATAGAAAAAAGTAACATGAAAAAAATTCCCGTCACAAAAACCCATCGGTAAAGCACTTTCATATTTCCTGTTTTTAACAACGTTCTACAAATATGTGGAATTGCTAATCCTACAAAACTTATTGGTCCTGCAAAAGCTGTTGCAGAGGCTGTTAATAAAGCTGTAGAAATTAAGATTATTAATCTCATTTTTTTGATATTAATTCCTAAAGATTGTGCATATTTTTCACCTAATAGCAGCGCTGTGATTCCTTTTAAAGTGAATAATGAAATTATGATTCCACTAAATACAAACAATGTAAAAATTCCCAACTGTTCCCATGATAAACCGCTAAGCGAACCAAATCCCCAAACTAAATAAGATTTTATTTTTTCGGAAGGTGCAAAATATTGCATAATCCCAATAAATGCAGCTGCTAAACCAGCTATCATAAACCCTATAATAACCAATGATGCAGAAGATTTTATTCTAAACGAAAGTGAAATTATTAAAACAAGCGCTAGAATTGAACCAAAGAATGATGCAAAAATTATCATCCAAGGATTATTTAAATATTCTTCTAATCCAACGATAGAAAACATAAAAATTACAATAGCAACTCCTAAACTTGCCATAGAAGTTATTCCTAATACTGATGGTTCAGCTAATGGATTTTTAAATAATTCTTGCATTAAAAAACCAGAAATTGGCAATGATATACCAACTAATAATGCTGTTAAAGATTTTGTTAGCCTAAAATTAAATACCAAATTATGGAGCATTTCATCTGCATTCCCGCAAAAAACTTGATAGATTTCTGAGAAAGAAATAGCAACTTTACCAACGCTTAAACTTAATAAAAAAAGTAAAATCGTTAGAGCAATTAGAACAAAAAATAATGGTTTTTCTTTCATTTACACAAATATAAAAAATCTAATATTTTCTTAAACTTTTATCTAACTGAATCATTGTTTATTTATTATTAATACCTTTGAAATCATGAAGCCTAGAAATTTATTTTTAATCATTTCTTCTATCTTTATACTACTTACGCCTTGTAGTATAAAAGCTTCTATCAATACTATTTTTAAAGCAGAAATTGTTAGTCAAAAAACAATTACGTCTGCAAAAACAATTCAGAATAAAAAAGATGTATGTTCTTTAAGTGAGTTTAACCCTACACAAACATTCGATTTAAATTCTGATTTTCATTATTTTGATATCCCACAAAATATTATAATTTTCACAAGTTTACCTCGATCTTCTCTTATAGAAGACGAAAATAAGACTGTAAGTTATAGTTCTTCTAAAATCCCATACTATTTATTGTATAAGCAGTTAAAATTTTCTTTGTTAAACGATTGATTATAAATCAAAAGAAATTTTAATTAAAAGATTATATACAATACATTTATGAAAACGAAATACATTATATCAATGCTAAAAAGAAATTACTCAACAATAATAATAGGCGCTATTGCCCTTATCATACTTTTTGTTCCAGAAGCAAAAGCAATGATGCACCAAGGTTTAATGAAAATAGGATTATTTCAACCTAAAATTGAAAAAACAGTTGAAAATACTCAACCAAAAACAGAAGCTAATTATCAATTTGAAATGATAGATGCTGATGGTAAGATTACAACAATGGAAGAACTAAAAGGTAAAGTTGTTTTTCTTAATTTTTGGGCAACTTGGTGTGGACCTTGTATTGCAGAAATGCCAACGATACAGAAACTATACGATAAGTTTAAAGATGATAAAGATGTTGTTATTTTAACGGTTGAAGTAGAAAACAAAAAAGAGAAAGCGAAGAATTTTATGACAAGTAAAAACTTGACTTTACCTATCGTTTTTCCTAATTCAACTATCCCGAAAGAATTTTTTGATTATGCTTTACCAACAACTATTATATTAGATAAGCAAGGTAACATAGCACATACAACGCTTGGAATGGCAGATTATTCTGGACAAGAAGTTGTTGATTTTCTGAATGAATTAAAAACAATGAAAAATTAATATAAATACAAAAAACCGGATAATTTATCCGGTTTTTTTATATTAAAATTGTTTAAGCTAAGCTCTATTCAATAGTTTTTATTTTGTCAGTTCGAGTGATTTTTAGAAATGAAATGAATAAAAATTGTATCGAGAACTTAGACAAATTAATTTAAGTAAGAAATGAAGAATTAAAAATCTTTACTTATTTCTCGATACAAAATTCTAATCGAATTTCACTCGAAATGACAGATTTTTAAAAGAGTAATCATAGTTTTTAATAAACAAGTCTTAATCCTACTCCAAATTTCATATCACTATCATAATGTGTTCGGAATTGCATATTTCTATTGATAATATAACTAAGCTCTCCCATATATTCTTTATCAGTATTCCACATAAAACCAGCTCTAATTCTTTTAGAAATCGGAATATCCTCTCTCATAACTTGTAAACGAACTTTTCCTGTATGATAAATTTCTGTCT
The DNA here is from genome assembly GCF_900142565.1 of Chishuiella changwenlii. Taxonomy (GTDB): domain Bacteria; phylum Bacteroidota; class Bacteroidia; order Flavobacteriales; family Weeksellaceae; genus Empedobacter; species Empedobacter changwenlii. The sequence goes on along the minus strand of NZ_FRBH01000010.1, from coordinate 88,938 downwards.
GAAAATCTACTAGCATAGGTAGTTTATATACAAATCCTGCACTAAACAATCCTCTATTTCTTTCTGTATTTTGTCCGAATATATTTTTCTCTATACTATGTTTTAATGCTTTATGTTTATTCCAATCAAATCCTACAAAAACTTGTAACCATTGGTTTTTATCAATAAATCTACCCAAATGTGTTTCAACTTCGTAACCATGTTCATCTTTGTATCCTATATTCCATTCAGAACTTAATACCCAACGAGCATTCTGAACCATAAACTGTCCGTCTAAACCATTGGTAGCAAAATCATTTTCTGCCATAATATGCTTCATATTACTATCCATTTGTAACATTTTATAAGCATGTTCTTTGTGCGGTAAATAAGGATTTTTATAATCTCCAACTTCAAAAACTCTGTTCATTCCTGCCATCATATGGTACAAAATATGACAATGAAAAAACCAATCTCCTTCTGTATTTGCTTCAAATTCTATCACATCTGTTTCCATTGGCATAATATCCAATACATTTTTTAATGGAGAATATTCTCCATTTTTATTCAATACACGAAAATCAAATCCATGCAAATGCATTGGGTGTCGCATCATCGAATTATTATATAAAGTAATGCGTAAAACTTCACCTTTTTTAACAGGAATTTTATCTACTTCAGAGAGAACTTTATTATCCATACTCCAAACATATCTATTCATGTTTCCTGTTAATTCAAAACGTAATTCTTTTACAGGTGCATCTTTAGGCAATTCAGTATTATGAGGTGCTCGTAGCATTCCGTAATTTAAGGTTGTGATAGCTGAATTATTATTTCCATGATTGGAATGATCCATCTCCATGTTATGATCTGTCTTTGACTTGGATTTTTTTGTTGATTCTCCTGATATTTCTGGATACATTACTGTATTCATATCCATTTGTTGAAGACTCATTTTCATTCCCATATCATTCATAGAACCATCCATCTTCATCATGTCGTTCATCATTTTCATTCCTTCGAAATATTTTAACTTCGGAAGTGGCGCTATCAATTGTTTTTTTCCTTCTCCAATAAATAAAGAAGTTGAAGCTGTTCTATCTTCTGCAGTTGCTTGAAACTCATAAGAAAAACCATCTTTTGGAATCGTTACAATAACGTCATATGTTTCTGAAACACCCACTATTAATCGGTCTACTTCTACAGGTTCAACATCTTGACCATCATTGGCAACTACTGTCATTTTCCCTCCTCCATAACGTAACCAAAAATAAGTTGAATTTGATCCGTTAGAAATTCTCAATCTAACTTTATCTCCTGCTTTAAATTGTTTTAATTGGCTTTCATTTTTACCATTAATTGTAAACTTCTCATAATACACATCACTCACATCCATTGCCAACATACGTTTCCATTCGTTGGTAAGTTTCGTTTTAAAATGACCTTCTTTTATTGCTTCTGCGTAACTTTGTGTAGAACCTTTTTTTATACCAAACCAATCGTTGGCATTTTGTAACATTCGCTGCACATTTTTTGGATTTAAATCTGTCCAATCTGCTAAAATTACAGGAACTTCGGGTAAGTCATCAATTCCTTTTCTAAATGTAGGATCATCTTTTCTCTTTTTTAGGATAAGAGAACCATACATTCCTACTTGTTCTTGGTAACCCGAATGACTGTGGTACCAATGCGTACCATTCTGAATAATAGGAAAAGTATATGTAAATGTTTCACCTACTTCTATAGGGTTCTGCGTTAACCAAGGCACGCCATCTTCTTTATTAGGCAACCACACTCCGTGCCAATGCAAAGAAGTAGATTCTTTTTTTAATTCATTATGCACACGTATTACAGCAGTATCACCTTCTGTAAATTCTAAAGTTGGCATTGGTATCTGTCCATTAACAGCTATCGCTTTTCTTTCTTTACCAGAATAATTTACAATTGTATCGCGTACATATAAATCATATTCTACTCTTTTTTGAGCGTTTATTTGAACAACAGTCAGAATAAATAATACAATAAGTTTATACTTATATCCTCCCATTTTCTATTTATTTTTTAGTTCTTCTACAGTACTTCCACATGTTAACATCATACTACCATAAAAAGGATTCTTAATATCAGAATCTTTGCTTAACCAGTTTGCACCTCCTTTATACATAGGACAATTCTGATAATAAACCGTATACTTTAATTCAGCAACTTTTGTCAATTTGTATAATGGTTCAGATAATTGAGCAAATAATTCTCTTTGCTTATCTATGTTCTTTTCTTGTGAAAGTTGAGTAGTAATTTTTTCTAGTTTACTTAAAACATCCATCCAAACTAAATGTGTTTTATGACTTAATTTTCCCATTTCTACAGTTGAAACAGCTTGTTTTAATTGTTCCGCTTGCTTAGAAATGACTGTTTTATCTGCTTTTACAAAACCATCTTTTAATTTGAAGTATGAATCAAATACTTTATCTAATTGATTTTGTGTTTGATTATTTTCTGATTGATTAGATGATGAATGGTTCATATCATGATGATTTTCTTCTTTCATCTTTTTAGCTCTTTCATACTGACATGTTTTATCTAATTTCATGTAAGCTTCATCAGGAGCCATATATTCAGCATTATCAAATCCTGCTAAAGCAATATTTTTTAAGACTTCGTTAGATGAAGTTTTTTTCTCATCATAAGAAATAGAAGCTATTTGAGTTGTAGAATTATAATCTACTTTAGAAACTCTATTATTGTTCCCTGCTTTTTCTATTAATTGTTTGGCAGAATTGCAATTTCCACTTATCTGAAACTGTTCTGTTTTTATATTTTTCATTTGTGCATTTATGCCTAAAACAAAAAGATTTACGAATAAAAATAAACTATACTTTCTCATACTACACTTAAATTTTGTCTATTGCTTTTCTTGTATACTTATTTAATTGTTTAAAAATTGATGGTGTTAATCCTGTTACTTTTTTAAATTGAGAACTAAGATGGGCAACACTGGAATAATTTAATTGAAAAGCAATTTCACTTAATGACAATTCATCATACACCATTAATTCTTTTACTTTTTCTATCTTTTGTTGAATAAAATATTTTTCTATTGTTTGCCCTTCCATTTCAGAAAAAAGATTCGAAATATATTTGTAATCTAACTTTGTTTTCTCTGATAAAAAGTCCGATAAATTCATTTTCAACACCCCATTTTCTTCATGTACCAATTGTATAATTAATGTTTTTATTTGTTCTATTATCTTATTTCTTTTATCATCAATTAATTCAAACCCGACCTCTTCTAATTCCTCTTTTATAGTCTGTAATTGTTCTGGATCAATAACATTTGTTAATTCTACTTCACCTAATTCTATATGATTTGTCTCAATATTATGTTGTTTTAATATTTTACCAACAACCATTTTACAACGGTAACAAACCATATTCTTAATAAACAACTTATTCAACTTTTCCATCAGAATCTATATTCAATTAGTTTTAACCCAATTTACAATTTATCTACCACAAATTTCTATTTCTTATCAATTATAATCGTTATACAATTAGAAGAATTATGTATATCATTTACTGTTTTCTTATTAAACAAAGCATTTTCTTTTTATTGTTTTTTGTGACTGTTTTGTACATTTGTTATCACAATAAGAAAAATAAAATGCAAGGACCAATAGGTATTTTCGACTCAGGTTATGGAGGTTTAACCGTTTTTAAAGAAATTCAGAAAAAACTTCCGCAATACGATTATATCTATTTAGGTGATAATGCAAGAGTACCATATGGTATTCGTTCTTTTGAAACGGTTTACGAATACACAAAAGAATGTGTGTTTAAATTATTCGATTTAGGCTGTAATTTGGTCATTTTAGCTTGTAATACTGCTTCTGCAAAAGCGTTGAGAACAATTCAGCAAAATGATTTACCACCAGGGAAAAAAGTTTTAGGCGTTATTCGTCCTACAACCGAGTCTATTAATGAATACACAACACGAAATAAGGTTGGAATTTTAGCAACATCTGGAACTGTTTTATCTGAATCTTATAAAATTGAAATCAATAAATTTTATCCAGGAATTGATGTTTTTCAACATGCTTGTCCCCTTTGGGTTCCGTTAGTAGAAAACAACGAAATAAATAGTAAAGCAGCGCATGATATTGTAGAAAAAGATATAAATAATTTATTCTTACAATCTAATGAAATTGATACTATTGTTTTGGCTTGCACACATTATCCTCTTTTATTGCCAGTTATTAAACAATATGTACCTGAAAATGTAACGATTCTTTCGCAAGGAAATTTAGTTGCAGATAAATTAAAAAGTTATTTAAATCATCATTCAGAAGTTGAAACTATTTGCTCTAAAAATGGTGTCTTAAAATTTTATACAACAGATGATGCAAAAAGTTTTGAGACAAATGCTTCTATCTTTTACGAGCAGAAAATACATGCTTCACATATTATTGTTTAGGATTAACTCTATTTAGAGAATAAAGATTATTACATGATAAAAAATTAAAAAGTCATAATAATCAATAAACTACACTAGTCAATATTTATTAAAACCTTATAGCTAGTTGTAATTATTTTTATTTAGATTAAATATAAATAATTTGTTTTTTTTAATAGTTTTGTAAAAAAATAAATTATGAATAAACCTCTCCTAGTACCTATAATTGCATTAGCTGCAGTAACATCTTACGCCCAAAACTGGGAACTTGTTTCAGAAAAAGAAGCATCTCCTCATGCTAAAAAAGAGTATCAAATTAGTAATAATCAAAAAATTTTTAAACTTGATCGTGAAACTTTAGAAGAAAAATTAGCTAAAACAGCTTCTCGTGGTAAAAATAGTATAGGAACAATTATTACCATGCCAACTGTAAATGGAAAACTTGAACGTTTTGAAATTTGGGAAGCTTCAAACTTTTCTGAAATCGGTCAGGCAAAATATCCTCATATTCGTTCTTATATTGGAAAAAGTTTAGTAGATCCACATACTTCTATTCGTTTTAGTACAGGACCTTCTGGAATTAGTTCTACAATTTTTAGAGCAAACAATTCTTCAGAATATTTAGAAACTTACTCTGCAGATGGTAAATACTTTGAAATTCATCAAAGAAAAACTGCAAAACATTCAAATCATCAATCAAAAGAAAATATAAATCACTCTATAGTTCCCTTACCTACTAATAATCCTTCTACAGATAATAACGAATTAAAAATATTACGTTTAGCATTATCTGTTACAGGAGAATATAGTCAGTACTTTGGTGGAACAAAAGAAAAAGCATTAGAAGCCATGAATAATACCTTAACACGTGTTAATGTTATTATGGAAAGAGATTTAGCTATAAATCTTAGGTTTATAGATGATATCGAAAAATTAATCTATACTAATCCCGAAACAGATCCTTATTCTGTATATGTTGATGGTGTAAGTCCATCTTTATATCATTCAACAAATAATTGGATGGTCGAATTACAAACTAATTTACGAGATAATATTGGAGAAGATAACTACGATTTAGGTCATTTGTTAGGTTATAATATTGATGATAGAAGTTCTAGTTATCGTCCATCTATTAATTGTGTTGGATGCGTATGTGAATCTAGTTTTCCTAAAGGAAAAGGAAGTGGTATATCTAGTAGATTTTTAGGAGTACCTAAAGGAGAAGACTTTGATTATGATGTTTTTACTCATCAAATAGGTCATCAATTAGGAGCTAATCATACATATACTCATCTTCCTGAAGGTAATACTACTCAAGTTGAACCTGGTGCAGGATCTACAATTATGGGAACAACTGGTACTTATAGTGAGATGAAAGTTCAAGAGAATGTCGATGATTATTTTGCTCATGTAAGTATTCAACAAATAAAAAATAATATCGATTCAAAATCTTGTGGTATTCGTTCAAAAATAATAAACACTCCTCCACAAATAGAGTTAGATAAAAAAATATACCATATTCCTGTAGGAACAGCATTTAAACTTGATGCAAAAATAAATGATAAAGAGAATGATGCTGTTCTAGTTAATTGGGAACAAAATGACTTGGACCTTAAAAACGAAGGTGATTTTGATAGTAAAGTTTATCCTCGTAAAATCGAAGGTCCTAACTTTAGATCTGTAAAACCTTCTACAGAAACATACAGGTATTTTCCTCGTTTCGATCATATTTTAAATAATAATTTATTCGATACTCAAAATATAAATATACCTACATGGGAAAATGTAAGCACTTGGGAATCTTTAAATGTTATTCCTAGAGAATATAACTTTACAATTACCGCAAGAGATAGTAACCCGAACGGACCTCTTAATTCATTTGAAAAAGTAAAAGTTATCTCAACCAATTCGTCTGCTTTTAGAATTAATACTCCAAATAGTAACAATAAATTACCTATAAACAATACAACATTTGATGTAACATGGAATGTTGCAAATACAAACTTGGCTCCTATAGAAACAAGTCATGTTAAAGTTTCTATTTCTTGGGATGAAGGAAATACTTTTGATGAATTGGGGATTGTAGAGAATACTGGATTAGCAAATTTTGCTGTGCCTGAAAAAGCTAAACTAGTAAACGATGGCTATATTATGATTGAAGCGGTTGATAATATTTTCTTGGCTGTACAAAAATTTTCTAGTGAAGAAGTATTATCTACTGTAGATATTAACACCCAAAAAATAGAGATTTTTCCAAATCCATCTAATGGAGATTTTACTATTGATTTAAAAGCAAATGGAAATGTAAAACTTGATATTGTTGATTTAAATGGTCGTGTAGTGTATACAGAAACAATCAATATAAATGGGAATTATAAAAAAGCAATTCATTCTAAATTATCTGCAGGTACGTATATCATTCAAGCAATATCAAATGAATGTAAAATGACATCAAAAATCTTGATTAAATAAAATTAATTTATAAAATAGAAATAAAGAGGTTGATTTATAATTAACCTCTTTTCATTATAAAACAAAAGCCCTAAACTAATTTAGGGCTTTTGTTTATTGATCGGTATTTTTATATTTCTTTAATAAATAAGATTTTCCGTGAACCAATTTTGTTATACTCAATTTATAATAATCATATAACATGATAAAACATAATACACAACATACAATGTAGAATGTATAGTACTTTATTTCATAGTATAATAATCCTGAAAAAATTGCCCCTATCATATAAAATACCATAATGAAAAATAATAATTTTCCTTTGGCTCTAACTTTAGGATCTTTTCTAAAACTTTCTTTTGTCATCATAGACAAGTTAATTGCCAAGTCTGTTGTTAAACCAGTAAGGTGAGTAGTTTTTACAGAAGAATTAGAAATACTTGCTGTTAAACCATTTTGTAAACCCATTGCTAATAACAATAAAGCAACTAACAGTTCTGTTTCATACAATGATTCTGTATAAAAATACTGTAAATATATACCCGTAGATAAAATACAAATTGTTTCTAAAATAATGGGAATTGCATGCGATAAATGCCTTCCAAAATATTTATTACCATGAATAATAAGTAAGTTAGACACCATACTTCCTGCAAAGAACAAGAAAATCCATAAAAATACAACACATGCTTGTATCCAATTTTGTTTTGCTATTTCTTGTGCTAAAATGGCATAATGACCTGTTACGTTTGATGTAAACGAAAAAAATATTATCAAAGATAATACGTTAACCATTCCGGCAGAAAAAGCTGTTAATGTACCTAATTTTAAGTTATCAGCATTTGTTCTATGGTTACTATATTTTCTTAGCATAGTTTGGTTTATTTTTTTTGAATGTAATTTTTACAATTCCTCTAACTTGCAAATCTATATTTGCAAAAACAACAAGCTTATCATCTGAAAGCTCTTGTATTTGGTAACTTTCCACACTTTTAGTTTTATTATCAGTAATTTCTAAAATATGACCTCTACCTTTCAACTTCCAAGTTAAGTTATTATTTTCTTTTTTTGTGTTATTTATTACTTTTAAATTATCTCTACTAAATTCCCACATATTAATTCTATCTACAATTAAATCGTGAGAAATTTCATTTTCTTGTGCTTGTAAAATAATTGACTTTATTTCGTGTCCTTCGAAATTTACACGCTCAAAATCTAAGCCTTCTTTCTCCCAGACTCCAATTAAATTTCTTTCAGCACCTTTCCCTTTTACAACAACAACTGCTGCAGTAGTTACAAGTAGAAATAATAAAAAGAATATTGCTGCTACTTTTTTCATAATGTTGATTTTGCAATAAACAATTCATCTATAATTTCTGTGTAGCCTAATCCACTTATATTTTCATTTACAAGAATTTCTTTTACAGGAATTCTAGATTTTTTGATATACGGAATTAAATCAAAACTGTTTTTACTCTCAAAATGAAACTGCTGAGTACTTGGGATAATAAAAGAATCGATATTACTGTTTTCAAAAAAATTCTTGATGTAAAGATTTCTTTTGAAAGGTATTATATCTAATTTGATGCTAGAAATAGTACTTTGATTTGCATTTTTTATAACTTCATAAGCTTTTACAAAAGCCGATTTTTGAAGTTTTTCGATCATTTTATTTTTCGAAAAAAATAGCAAATCAGTAATCGTATTCGACGGTTGGTAACCGTGAATCAAAACTATATCGAACACCGTATTAGATGATTCTTTTACTAATTGATTAATTACACTTAACGATTGTATTGAAAAATCGGTTGGTATAAATACTCTCTTATTGCCATTCATAATGAGCTAATTTTAGGATTAAACCACTACAATACAAATGTACAACTGGAGAGATTAGAGGTGTTTTAGAACGATATTACAATGTAATTAGAATTTGATATAATTATTAGAAACTGATTAGAGAGTGTTAAGAATAACTAAACGTCATCTAAAGGAAAACTTATTTGAACTGTAGTTCCTACGTTTTCTTTAGACTGTACAATTAATTCACCATTATGCATTCTAATTATATTTCGACTAAGAGGTAAACCTATTCCATACCCTTCGAAATTTAAAGTATTCGAAGCTCTAAAATAAGGATCGTAAATATATTTCATATCATCATCTGGAATTCCTATTCCATAATCTTTTATAATAATTATAATTGAATGATTAGTTGCACCCAAAGCTAATCTTACTTCTTGATTGTTAGAATATTTACAGGCATTAGAAACAATATTTGCAATAGCAAGATGTAACAATTGTTCATTCCCTCTAATTCTTAACATAGAAGGATTTTCGGGCAACATACTAAAGTCTATTCGTATTTTATAACCTTCGTTAATTTTTTGAAGATTATCTTTTACATTAAGCAAAATTTCATCTATCCTAACAATATCAAATTTCTGCGTTTTACCATCAAAACCTGTTCTTGCAAGGAATAATAAAGCTTTTGTTTTATTGTTTAAATTTTCTGCTTCTCGCAAGATATTGCAAAGGGATTTCTCATATTCCTTTTTATCTCGGTCTTTGCTTAATACTAATTCAGCCTCACCAATAATAGATGTTAAAGGAGTATTTAATTCGTGAGAGGCATTACTAATGAAATTCTTTTGCGTTTCGAAAGCTGTTTCTAGTCTATTTAGCATCCCATTAAACGTATGCCCTAATTCGCTTATAGGATCTTGATCTTTTCTATGTAAAACTTCTAAGCGTAGGTATAGATTTTCGTAATTAATTTTATTTACGTCTTTTATTATTTTTTTTACAGGTTTTATAAGCGTATTGTAAACTAACTGAGCAATAAAAATCATTAATAAAATAGAAAATAAAACAGATATAATTAATAAATTTCTTAGATAGGTTATATGTGTTGAATAATTCGGGTTTTTTGCTGAAACTGCAATTAGAAATGATTCCCCTTTTTTATCATTATAAAGAAGACTTGAATAAAATAAATTACCTTCGTTATATTCATACTTCCCATTTTTCAAGGTTTGTAGAATAACCTTTTCTGGAAGAATTTTATCTGCAATATTCCCATCTTTTATAGGAATAACATACTCTTTTTCACTTGGTAAACTTTCTAAAGAAGAATTTAATAAATAACTAATCTCGTTATTTTTATCTTTCTCTGTTGTAATTACATTTACTCTAGTTTCTAATCGTTTATAGAAATCAATAAACTCAAAATTAGAAAATGAATAGTAAATATATGTCGTTAAAGAAACTGTATAAATAATAAAAATACCGACTATAATAAGAACTGTTTTATTGTAAGTTTTCATAGTTTATTAAGCTTAATTAATCTTCTTTTAAAACATATCCCATTCCAGTAACTGTATGTATAAGTCTTGTAGAACCTGGTTTCTCTATTTTTTTTCTTAGATAATTTACATAAACATCTACAACATTAGTACCTATATCATAGTTTATTCCCCAAACATTGTCTAATAAATCTGATCGATTAATTACTTTTGTCGGGTTTTTTATAAATTCTAATAATAAACGATATTCTGTAGAAGTAAGTGAGATTTCTTCGTTTCCTCTTAATACTATTTTAGTATAATCGTTGACTTCTAAATCTGCAAATTTGTAAACATCTGTTTGTTGTTTATTTGCTGTATGATCGTAATATTCGCTTCTTTTTAGCAGATTTCTAATTCTTGCCTTTAATTCTATTAATTTAAATGGTTTTGATAAATAATCGTCTGCTCCTGTATCTAAACCTAATACAATATTTTCTGCACTACCAAGCGCTGTTAAAATTAAAATTGGAACTTTTGTTTGTGATTCCATTTTTCTAATTTCTTTACAAACCTCTAAACCATTCATTTTAGGTAATAAAATATCCAATACGATTAAATTAAATTTACGCGATTTTAATAAATCTATACCTTTTAATCCATCATCTACATGTGTTACAGTATAGCCCTCTTCTTCTAAACATTGTTTTATAAGATCAGCAACATGTAATTCGTCTTCTACTAAAAGTATTTCGTTCATAATTGGATTTTTTCTTACTTAATAATAAGTACAACGAAAATACTTATTTTTTACGATAAATTAACGATTGATGTTGCGTATAAATAAAAAATGACCTGAATTAATTCAGGTCATTTTTATATGTAAGTTATGTATGTATTATTTTATACTTGGTACTTCAACTAATTCGTTTGTATCAGCTTCATAATCTATACCGTCATAGTTAAATCCAAATAATTGGAAGAACTCATCGCTATACCCTTTAATATCTGATATTTCATGAATATTTTCAGACGTAACAATTTTCCATAAATCATCTACTTCTTTTTGTACATCTTCTCTCATTTCCCAATCGTCAATTCTGATTCGTCCATTTTCATCTAAAGGAACATTTCCATTCGCTGTATATAAACGCTCTGAGAACAATCTTTCCATTTGCTCTATTGTTCCTTCGTGAATTCCTTTTTCTTTCATTACTTTATATAATAATGATACATATAAAGGTACAACAGGAATTGCAGAACTAGATTGTGTAACTAGAGCCTTATTAACAGAAACGTAAGAAACTCCGTTTAAATCTGCTAATAAATTATTAATTGTTGGAACAGTTTTCTCTAAATCATTTTTAGCCATTCCGATTGTTCCATCTTTGTAGATTCTATGTGTTAATTCTGGTCCGATGTAAGAATAAGCAACAGTTTTAACTCCTTCAGCTAAAACACCAGCAGCTTTTAAATCTTCTATCCAGAATTTCCAATCTTCTCCACCCATAACAGCAACAGTATTATCAATTTCCTCTTGAGATTCAATCGGATTAATTGTTATATCTGTTACATTAGCTGTATGAAAATCTACTGTTTTATTTGTAAAAGACTCTCCTATTGGTTTTAAAACAGATGAATAAGCTACTCCTGTTTTAGGATGATTTCTACGAGGTGAAGCTAAACTATAAACAACTAAATCAACTTGACCTAAATCCTTTTTAATTAAATCTATTGTTTGTTGTTTAATTTCATCAGAAAATGCATCACCATTAATACTTTTTGCATATAAACCTGCTTCTAAAGCTTCTTTTTCAAATGCAGCAGTATTATACCATCCTGCAGTTCCTGGTTTTCTTTCAGCAGCTGGCTTTTCGAAGAAAACTCCAATTGTTGCAGCATTGTATCCAAAAGCTGCTGTTATACGAGATGATAACCCAAATCCTGTAGAAGCACCAATTACTAATACTTTTTTTGGTCCTTCTTCAGTAATATTCTTTGATTTTACGTACTCAATTTGATTGTGAACATTTTTTGCAGTTCCCTCAGGATGAGTTGTAATACAAATAAAACCTCTTGTTCTTGGTTGAATAATCATTTTTCTAATTTTAATCGCATAAAAATATGAAATATTATCCAATTTGAAAACCCTCTTTTTTTGAATAAAAAGTGTGGTATTTTATTCAATACAACTCACTAAAAATAAATAATTTAATTAATTAGAAGATTTTTTGTGTAATTTATTTTTATTTTATATTTTTACTACAACCTATTCAAACAACAACCTATTAAAATGAAAAATATCCATATTGGCTCTTTAATAAAGCAAAGAGTTGAAGAACTAAACATTGATATGAAACGTATAGTTTCATTTTTTAAAAACTTATCTGAAAAAGAAATCACAGATCATTATAAAAAAAAATCAATAGACACAGAACATTTACTAAGATGGTCTAAGCTTTTAGAATATGATTTTTTTAGAATCTACACACAACACATCATTTTATTCGCTCCAGTAGGAAAAACAGTGTCCAAGACGACAACAACACCTTCTTCTTTACCAAATTATAGAAAAAATGTTTACACAAAAGAAATCATTGATTTTGTGTTGGATTTGTATACAAAAGAGAATAAAAAGATTCAAGAGATATCTAACGAATACAACATACCTAAGAATACTATAAATAATTGGATTAAAAAATATTTATAAACATTAACCTATAGACCTAAACAAATGAAAAAACCAAACTACAACAAAATCTATCAGGAAATTATTGAGCGTAATTTTCCTGAAAAGATGGAGCAAACAAAACATTTATTAAAAGAAAATATGAATGTTTTAGATGTTATTAATTTGTCTAATACATTGTCTCCTAAGTCAAAATCAGAAAATCAAAAACATAAATCTTATGATTTAGATTTTATTAAAACTGTATTAGCTTATCAAGAAAAAAATAAATTCATAAATCAGGAAACTGCTGAGAAATATAATCTTAGTAGAAATACTGTTACAAGATGGAAAAAAGCCTATAGCTCATAATATACTATTTTTCTTTTATTGCTTTATGTACAGCTAATGTCGCAAAAGGAATAAAAGCATACATAATATAAAAGATGAAATCTTCATCGTCCCACTTGTATATTTTTCTCACTCGGAAAAGTAAAATTAGATAAGCTGTAAACCAAAAACCATGGAAACAACCTGCAAATGGCATTGGTAGAATGTATCCAAATTGGTATTTGATTGGCATTGCAATCAAAAATAAAAGGGTGCAGCTTATTGTTTCCCATATACAAGAAATTCTAAACCAATTTTTCAATTTTTCATCCGATAAGCTTATCATGGTGCAAATTTAACTTTTTTATGGTTCGTATATTTATGATATGAATTAGTTTTTTTTATAAAATTATGGTGCAATTATTGTTATTTATGATAAATACCCATCTAAATTATCAATAAAATTTATTATTTTCGTAAAAATCAAAACTAAGTATAAAATGAACGTAGAAAATTTTCTTTCAAGAAAACTAAATTTAGCTTTACCCTATTGGACTATTGCTTGTCCTGTAATTGCAGTTATCACTTTATTCTTTGCTGGTACTTTAAAAGAGAATACATTTTTTTTAATATTTTTAGGTTTAACACTTGTTTCATCTGTTTTGGCTGCTGTTCACCATGCAGAAGTTGTAGCACATAAAGTAGGAGAACCATTTGGTACAATTATTTTAGCCTTAGCTATTACAGTTATAGAAGTGTCACTAATTGTATCGCTTATGTTATCAGAACCAGAAGGTACACTTTCTGTTCTTGCTAGAGATACTGTTTTTGCAGCTGTCATGATAATATTAACAGGAATAATTGGTGTTTGTTTACTAGGTGGTGGTTTTAGATTTAGAGAACAAAACTTTATAAAACAAGGTGTATCAACTGCCCTAATCACTTTAGTATCAATATCTATTTTAACGTTAGTTTTACCAAACTTCTTAACAACAGAATCTGGTGGAGAATTTTCATCAAGTCAATTAATATTTGTCGCAATTATTTCATTAATTCTTTATGGTGGTTTTATATCTGTGCAAACCATTCGTCATAGAGATTATTTTCTACCTCAAAGTAGTTCAGAAGGCGAAACAGTTTCCGAATTACATGCAGAAAAACCTAATTCACTTACAACAATTTCTAGCTTAGTTTTATTGCTTATTGCGTTAGTTGCTGTTGTTTTATCATCTAAACAATTATCGCCAACAATAGAGTCTATTGTGATAGATTTAGGAGCGCCTAAATCACTAGTTGGAATTATAATTGCTGGTGTTATTTTATTGCCTGAAGGATTAGCTGCTTATAAAGCTGCAAAAAAAGACAGATTACAAACTAGTCTTAATTTAGCATTAGGGTCTGCCCTAGCATCAATTGGATTAACGATACCTGCAGTAGCGATTGTTTGTTTTGTAACAGGTCTAAAAGTATCTTTAGGAATTGGAGCCAAGTCATCTGTTCTTCTAGTTTTATCTTTATTTACAGTATACTTGTCTTTAAGCTCTGGAAGAACAAACATTCAGCAAGGAATTGTTCTTTTAACTTTATTTGCAACCTATTTGTTTACTACAATAGTTCCTTAATTTTTAAGGTTTAAACTACTTTTAATAATTAAACATGATTTTTATCTAATTAAGAAATATTTAATAATCGTTTTAGTATTATTTGTTTTTAGTTTCCTAAATTTATAAGACAAACAAAAATAAGTAATTGCTATGAAAGATATGAAAGCAGCTCGCTGGTATGCAGAAAAAGACATTAGAGTAGAGCAAGCAGAAATTCCTACACCTAAAAATGGACAGATAAAGATTGCAGTTAAATTTGCTGGTATTTGTGGATCTGATTTGCATGAATATGTTCATGGACCGCAATTAATTCCGACAGAAGAACCTTATTTACTTTCTGGACACAAAGGAGTAACTACTCTTGGACATGAGTTTTCTGGAATTGTAGAAGAAGTTGGAGAAAACGCAAATGGAAATTTTAAAAAAGGAGACAGAGTTGTTGTAGAACCTATTTATAGAAATCCTGATAGTCCTTTCTTAACTTCTGGAGAATATAATTTATCAGAACCTCTTGGTTTTATAGGATTAAGCTCTAATGGTGGTTTTGCAAATTATGTTGTTGTAGAAGATTACATGGTTCATAAGATTCCAGATAGTATGTCTTTTGAACAAGGAGCTTTAGTAGAACCTGCTGCAGTTGCTGTACATGCTGTTTTACAAAGTGGTCTTAAAATAGGACAAACGGTACTAGTTTCAGGAGCTGGACCAATTGGTTTATTATGTGTTCAAGCTGCTATTGCTGCTGGTGCGACTACCGTAATTGTTACTGATGTTGCTGAGAAAAGATTAGAAAAAGCAAAAGAAATCGGTGCAACTTATATTATTAGTGCTACAGAGAAAAATATCCCAGAACAAATTAAGAAATTAACAAATGGTTTAGGTGTAGATGTTTATTTAGATGCAGCAGGTGTACAAGCTTCTTATGATACAGGATTAAACTCTGTTCGTAACGGAGGAACTGCAGTTCTTGTTGCTTTATTTGGTAAACCAGTTACAGCAAATCCACTTGATCAAGTTTTAAAAGAAATTACAATAAAAGGAGTTATTGCCTACAGAAATATTTTCCCTCAAGTAATTGCACTTATTGACAGCGGAAGAATTCCTGCCGAAAAGTTAATAACGAGTAAAATAAAATTAGACGAAATAGTTGATAAAGGATTTGAAGCTTTGGTAAATAATCCTGCCGAAGTAAAAATCTTAATCGATATAGAAAAAGATTAACAATAAAAAAGCTGCTTAAATAAGCAGCTTTTTTATTATTTATTTTTTGGTAATGAAACCATATTTGCGTCAATTTTTTGATCTTTTTCTAAGAAAATCTTTCCTCTTAAAATACTTTGAATTGTATTGATTAATTCTTTCTCAAAAGAATCTCTTAATTGAGATTGATGAAAGATTAATGACACTTCTCTTGTCGGAACAGGAGATTCAAAATTCTTTACATTATGTTTTAATTCAGCTGGTAAATCATCTGCAACTAAAGCTGGTAAAAGCGTCATTCCAAAACCATCATTTGATAATTTTACTAAAGCTTCAAAACTACCTGAATCTAGTTTAATTGGACGATTTTTTAGATTAGATGTATCACAAAGTGCTAATACATTATTTCTAAAACAATGTCCTTCTTGTAGTATTAATAAATCCGAAGTATCTAAATCATTTTCAATAATTCTTTCTTTATCAGCTAATCTGTGTCCTTTTGGGATATAAGCTACTAATGGTTCGTAATACAAAGGTTTTTCTACCAATTGATCTTCAAATAAAGGAGAAACAACAATACCGAAATCTAACGATCCATCTTTTATTCCTTTTATAATTTTATCCGTCTGTAATTCTTTGATAATTAAATTCGACTTTGGATTATTCTTCTGAAAAGTTTTGTAAAATAATGGCACAAGTGATGGTAAAACTGTCGGAATAACTCCAATAATGAAATCACCTTCTAATAAACCTTTTTCTTCGTTTACTAAGTGTTTCATTCTATTTGCTTCCATCAAGATTGTTTTAGCTTGCGCTACAATCTTTTCTCCAATTTGTGTTATTTTAATTGGGTGCGATGTTCTATCAAAAATATCAATATTTAGTTCTTTTTCTAACTTCTGTATTTGCATACTCAATGTTGGTTGAGTAACAAAAGATTTATCAGCAGCAATTGTAAAATTTTTATGTTCAGCAACTGCTAACACATATTGTAATTGTACTAATGTCATATATTTATCTATTAAATTCTATAAATTTTCGTGATAAATGTACGCAATATTATACTATCAATCTATATTATATAGGATAATATTTTAACATAAAAAAAAGCCCGATTATAATAATCGAGCTTTCAAAAAATTGTGTAATATTTTTATTATTTACTTAATTCTTTTTGTATTTCTGCTGTCCAATCTTGTAACTTTTTAGCATCCTCTTTGCTTAAAGTTTGCTTGATAGATTCTAATTCTTTTTGGAAATCTACAGATTGCTGTGTAAGAACAGCTAATTTGCTAATATCTTCTGAAGTTGCAGCAGATTTTATATCTGTAGCCCATTTACTGTATTTAGCTACAAATTCTGTAATCTTAGGGTCAGAAAATGTAGGTAATTTCTCTACAGCTTCGTTCACTTTATTTTTGATTTCTTCACCTTCAACTAATTGTTCAGAAACCGTTTCATCTACATTATTTTTTGTTTTTTCGACTTCTGCGTCTACTTTCTCTTTTTCAGATTTACAAGAAGTAAATGCTACTAAACTTAATACTGATGCTAATAAAAATATTTTTCTCATTTTTCTTAGTTTTTAATTTATATTAGAAATTGAATACTTATTAAATCTTAATTTTCTTTAGAGAATTGTACTTCGTGCAAATTAGCATAATAACCATGTTGCGCTAACAATTCATTATGTGTACCTTGCTCAACAATCATTCCATTATCCATTACAATAATTTTGTCGGCATTCTGAATTGTTGCTAAACGGTGTGCAATAATAATAGATGTTCTTCCTTGTGTAAGTTTATCTGTAGCATTCTGAATTAGTTCTTCTGATTCTGTATCTATTGATGATGTTGCTTCGTCTAAAACTAAAATTTCTGGATTATAAATATAAGCTCTCAAGAATGAAATTAATTGTCGTTGACCAACAGAAAGTGTCGAACCTCTTTCGCTTACTTCACTATAATATCCTTTTGGTAAAGATGTAATAAAATCATCAATTCCAATAATTTTAGCCGCATTCTGTACTTCTTCTAAACTAATGTCTTTATTTCCTAAAACAATGTTATCATAAATCGTTGTATTAAATAAAAAGACATCTTGTAGTACTACTGCTACGTGTTGACGCAGATTTTTTAAATTCATTTCATAAATATCAACATCATCAATTTTTATGGTACCAGAATCTATATCATAAAAACGACTCAATAAGTTGATAATGGTAGATTTACCAGCTCCTGTTGCTCCTACAATTGCTATTTTTTCTCCTGGTTTTGTTGAGAATGATATTCCTTTTAAAACTAAATTATTGGGAACGTAAGAAAACTTAACATCTTCAAAGTCAATTTTTCCTTTTACATGGTCAATTTCTATTTTACCATTATCTGGTAAAGATTGATCATCATCTAAAATTTTAAAAACTCTATCTGCTCCAACTAAACCTCTTTGTATGGTATTAAAACGCTCTGCAATTGCACGCATTGGCGCTGTTAATAAAACTACATATTGTGTAAATGCAATTAAATCACCTACAGAAACGTCACCATGAATAGCTGTTCTAAGTCCTCCAAACCAAATTAAACTTCCTGTTGCTAATGCAGAAATAATATCTACAACTGGAAATAATAAAGAAAAGTAAAAAACTGTTTTTAAATAATTCTTCTTTAAATCGTTGTTAATTGTAACAAACTTATCGTATTCTGCTTTTTGACGATTAAAAACCTGAATAATATTCATACCAGTTAATCGTTCCTGCACAAATGTATTTAACTGAGCTACAATTGTTCTTTCTTCTTGGTAAACATTTTTTAATGCTTTTTGGAATAATCTTGTAATTATCATCATTAAAGGAAGAATAATAATTACAACTGTGGCTAAAACCCAGTTCATCCAATACATTACAAAAACAATAAAGATAATTTTCAAGATATCTCCTAACATAACTAGGATACCATCATTAAAAACCTCAGCAATTGTTTCGATATCAGAAACAGATCTTGTCACCAAAACTCCATTTGGTGTTTTGTCAAAATATCCTAATCTAAATTTTATTAAATGATTGTACAAATTAACTCGTAACAAACGAATAACTCTTTGTGCAACAACATTCGCTAAATAAACCATAAAAAAGGATAATATACCTTCTAAGACTAATATTAACGTTAAGAACAAAATATGTTCTTTTAACTTAACTACATCTTTTCCAAGAATATAATCATCAATAATATTTCCTGTTAAATAAGGTCTGTATACTGAAAAACATGCACTAAAGATTGCGATAAACACAACCGACCAGAATAAAAATTTACTCTGTGCACCTACTTGTAATACACGTTTTAATCCATTAAAATCAAACGATGAATTTTCGTTATTTGAGCTCATTTTTAAATAATTCTTTTGAATATTGAACATCTACTAAATACAATCCATGTGCTGGAGCAGAAGCTCCTGCAGAAGATCGATTCTTTTGTTCGATAATGTCATTAAATTCTTGAATAGAAATTTTTCCTAATCCAACTTCAACCAATGTTCCAACAATAGCACGTACCATATTTCTTAGAAAACGATCTGCTGTAATTTGAAATACTAACTGATTATTTTCATTTTTTCGCCAAAAGGCTTCTCTTACATCACAAATATTTGTTTTTACATCTGTATGTAATTTTGCAAAACTTCCGAAATCGCCTTGTTTTATCAACAGTTTAGCTGCTTCATTCATTTTATCAACATTTAATTCTCTATTAAAAATCCAAGCGCTTTCATACGAAAACGGATCTTTAAAAGGAGAGATATAATAGTTATAAGAACGAGAAGTTGCATCAAAACGTGCATGCGCTTCTTCATCCATCAAAAATAAGTGATAAACAGCAATATCTTTTGGTAAAAATGAATTTAACTTTTTAATAATTTCAGCAGTCAACTCTTCTTCATAATCAAAATGAACAAACATTCTTTTTGCATGTACCCCAGTATCTGTACGACCGGCAGCTACAATAGAAATTTGTTTTCTTAAAATTTTAGATAATCTATCTTCAATAACTTCTTGTACAGAAATCTGATTAGGTTGAATTTGATAGCCAAAATAATTTTTTCCGTTGTATGCTAATTCTAAAAAATATCGCAATTGTTGTAAATTTGAAGGACAAAAATACAAACTTTTGAAGAAAATTCTTTTACTTTCGGACACACATTCTTACATTGATGATAGAATTTTAGATTATGCTCAACAAGCAGACGAAATTTGGCATGCTGGGGATATTGGAGACATTTCTGTAACGGATAAATTAGCTGCAATAAAACCTTTACGTGCTGTTTATGGAAATATTGACGATCAGAAAGTTCGAGCAGAATTTCCTTTAAATAATCGTTTTATTCTTGAAGGTGTTGATGTTTGGATAACGCATATTGGTGGTTATCCAACAAAATACAATCCAGCTATTAGAGCAGAAATATATGCTAATCCGCCAAAGTTATTTATTTGTGGACATTCTCATATTTTAAAAGTGATGCCCGACAAACAATTAGGACTAATACACATGAACCCTGGTGCAGTAGGAAAACATGGTTTTCAGAAAGTTCGCACAATGTTAAGATTTGAATTGAACGATGGTAAAATTGAAAACTTAGAAGTTATTGAATTTAAAAAGTAAAAATGGAAAAACAAATAATTATAAACTCAACTCATAATAAGGATGGTAAAACATCTAAATTAATTGAGAAATTATATCCTAACTCTAAATCGATTAAACTTATTGATTACAAAATGGAGTTATATAATTATGATGAAATATATTCTGAAGATGATGAGTTTTTAGAAATTATTCATGAAGTATTAAAGTATGATAAAATCATATTTGCCACGCCAGTTTATTGGTATTCCATGAGTAGTTTAATGAAAATTTTCTTTGATAGATTAACAGATTTAATTGGTTCTGAAGAAAAAATAGGTCGTCAATTAATGGGAAAAAAAGTAGAGGTAATAACAAGTTCTAATGGAAATCATTTAGGAGAGAACTTCTTCCTACCTTTTATGGAAACAGTTAATTATCTACATTTAGAATACGAAGGAGGTAAACACTATTAGAATTAGTTCTATTTTATTTACCTAGTTTAAATTCTTTTAAAATTCCTATAAACTTAGGGTTAGTTATATAATCTCTAAAATTATGGGAATTTTGTCCTGTAAAATCTGTTTTCT
Organism: Chishuiella changwenlii; assembly: GCF_900142565.1. GTDB lineage: Bacteria > Bacteroidota > Bacteroidia > Flavobacteriales > Weeksellaceae > Empedobacter > Empedobacter changwenlii. Next base: position 67,772 of record NZ_FRBH01000010.1, on the reverse strand, counting down.
CTAAAAATGAATAAGTTTTATTTAATTCATTAAACAATTCGTCTTCGTAACCAAAATCTGTTGCTGTAAAACGACGAGATAAAAAGCCTATTTTCCCTTTTCCTAATACATAGTCAGTATTATTAATGGTTATGTGCATTTTCTTTAGTTGAGGTGAAAATATCTTTAATTGCTCATTATCCATTTTAAAATCAACTTCTCCTATTGCAGGAGCAAGCATTATACTATAAATTCTATTATTATTTTCTTTTAGTTCTTCTGCTTCACTAAAATCTACATGATGCGTTTGTGCAAGATCTATCTCACTATTTTTAAGTGATGGATTAACTAAAGCACTCAATACAACTGATGCTCCTCGGCTATGAGAAATTAAATAAACATCCTTATCATGAATAACATTTAGAATTCTTCTTAAACCAAAAACACCTGCTAACTGGCTATTTGTTGTTGCAGATACCCAAACTTTTGCTGCTCCAAATAAACTTTGATTTACCAAACCATCCCAATAAAAATTAAGCACTTCGTCTTTCTCATTATTTAAATTCATGTAAGTACGTGCTTTGTTGTAATTTTTTAAACTAACTAAATAATCATTATCTATTCCATGTACAAATATGATAACACGTTTCTTATTCTTGACTCTGTTTTTTATAGCTTTTAAACGTAATTCTTCATAAGACGTTAATTTGTTTTGAAAATTATTTTCTGTTGCTATTTTCATTAACGAATAATCTCTCCTATTTGCATTTTTGGGTGGATTCCCAAATTCTTTTAACCAACTGTCTGGATAAAAATTCCCATTCTGATCTACAAAAGAACTTGTTGTATTGGGTTGTATAAAATTATTTGGATTTTGTGATGCTGGAACATTATGGATTGCCGCACACGAAGTTAGAAAGCTTATTATCAGTATAAAGAAAATATTTTTCATTCCTTGAGAATTAGTAAAACGAATTAACTACAATTTTTATTAATTTGCAATAGAAAGTTTTACAGAAAAAAAAATGGAATATTCTATCAGCCAAATTTTAGAACAAAAAGAGCATCGTTCTTGGAGCTATCCTTCAAAAAAATGGAGCTATTACCAAGAATGGAACAATGCATTGTTTTTTCATTACGAAGTAGATAAAAATATTTTACAAGATCTTGTTCCAGATAATTTAGAAATTGATTTAATAAATGGTAAAGCATGGGTTTCTGTTGTTGCATTTGCAATGGAAAGAATAAGACCTCGTTTTTTACCTTCTGTTTCTTCTATCTCTAATTTTGGCGAAATTAATGTGAGGACTTATGTTACAAAAGACAATAAACCTGGTGTATATTTTCTATCTATTGAAGCAGAAAAATTAATGTCTGCAATTTTAGCAAAATCACTTTCTGGCTTACCTTACGAAAAATCTACTATTAAAAGAACTAAAAACTCTTATCAAGCACAGCATTCTCTGAAAGGTTTTTCATTGGGTGTTGATTATTATATTGGAATGGAAATAAAGCATAAAAACGAATTAGATTTATTTTTAACCGAACGTTATTGCTTGTATCTAAACAAAGGAAAAGATTTATTCCGTTATGAGATTCAGCATTTACCTTGGAATCTAAATCAGTTAGAGTTAGATTACTTACAATTAGATTATAAATTAGGAAACCTTATTTTAGATTCTAATCCAAATTTTATCCATTATTCTACAGGTGTACAAGTTGTTGCTTGGGAAAAAGAAAAATTATAATTTCTTTCTCAATAAATGTTGTTTTCCTTTTTCCATTTCGCGAACTGAGCCATCATCTATGTAACCAACTTTTAAGTATAAATTATAAGCAGATTTATTCTTAAAGTTAACAGCTAATACCAATTCTTCTACAATTGGATAATTCTCTTTTACAAAACTATCCATTAATAACATGGCAGATTTTCCATATCCTTCTCCTTGGTACTTTGGGTTAATAGAAAGTGAACGCAATAATAAAGAATTTTCGTTATTCGTTAAATCCATTTTATCTTCTCCGAAATCTAAAACAAAAAAACCGATTGGTTTTTCATCTAAAAGTATAGTTACTGCTTTAGCAAAATCATCTTCTCTTTGCTCTAAACGTTCAAAAACTTGTAATGGTAATGCCGTAAAATACAGTTGTTCTTCTGGCAAAGAATAACTAACTAAATCATTGTAGTGTTTTTGTTGATAAAAACGAAGTTGAAGTTTTGCCATATGCTATAATTTGTAAGTTAAATTTAGTAAATATTTAAAACAAAAAAACGCTCAAGATTTTCTTGAGCGTTTTACTATTGTAATAAATTAAATCTTTAATTATTGATAACTCCAGATCCTAATAATTCATCATTCACATACCAAGCACAGAATTGTCCTTCTGTAATAGCTGTTTGAGCTTCTTCAAACTCAACATACATTCCACTTTTAGCTTTATGTAATGTTGCTTTTTGCAATGGTTGACGGTAACGAATACGTGCTAAAACTTCCATTGTTTCATCTTCATTTAAAGCTAAATCTTCACGAACCCAATGCACTTCCTCTTCTTTAATAAAAAGCGCTTTTTTAAGTAAACCAGGATGATCTACTCCTTGTCCAGAATATATTACATTTTCTGTAACATCTGTATCTATAATAAACAATGGTTCAACCTTTCCTCCTACACCTAAACCTTTTCTTTGTCCACGTGTAAAGTAATGCGCACCTTGGTGTTGACCAACTACTTCTGCATCTTCTTGTTTATACGAATATCCTTTGGCTTCAAAATCCAATGCTTCATATTTATTTTCAAAAGTTGGAATTTCACGTTTGTAACCTTCCCAATCTTTCGCTACCTCCACAATAATACCTTCTTTCGGCTTTAATTGTTGTTGTAAAAATTCTGGTAAACTTACTTTACCAATAAAACATAATCCTTGAGAATCTTTTTTATTAGCTGTTACCAAATCTTGCTCTAATGCAATTTTACGAACTTCTGGTTTTTCTATATCTCCAATAGGAAATAATGCTTTGCTCAATTGTTCTTGAGACAATTGACATAAGAAATATGATTGATCTTTATTGTTATCTGTACCTTTTAACAACTGGAAAACTTCTTTCCCATTTTCATCTACTGTAGATGTCTTACGTGCATAATGTCCTGTGGCAACATAATCTGCACCAAGATCTAAAGCTGTTTTTAAAAATAAATCAAACTTTATCTCTCTATTACATAATACATCTGGATTTGGTGTTCTTCCTTGTTCATATTCATTAAACATATAATCTACAATACGTTCTTTATATGACTCTGACATATCTATCACCTGAAAAGGAATGTTTAATTTCTCGGCAACTAATAAAGCATCTGCACTATCTTCTATCCAAGGACATTCATCTTCTAGAGTAACGGAAGCATCGTTCCAATTACGCATAAATAATCCAATTACATCATATCCTTGTTCTTTTAACAAATATGCTGTAACACTTGAATCTACTCCTCCAGAAAGTCCTACGACTACTCTTTTCATTTTAAAAAATTTGAAGCAACAAAGTTACAAAATAATCTTGTCCAATTATTAATCCATTATTCTATTGTTTAGATAGAGTTATAAAATATATTTATATATGAGGTGTTAGATAAAAGTTTATTATAAATAGAGTAAATGTATCTATCTTAAAATTAATTTATTTGTTTTTAAAATAGCTTGCTCATTTTTGTAATTAATCCAGTTTTGTCCTTTTATTTTTCTCATGATATTGTCATACGTTCTCATAAGAAAAACATTATAAACAGCTTCTGATAAATTTTTTGGTTTGTGCGCCAATGAACGTAAACTCATAGAAAAACCTGGAGATAAATATTTCATATAATGCCACCAACCTTCTGGCATATATAACATTTCTCCATGCTTTAAATCTGCATACATGGGATTAATATTTTTTAATGCAGGCCATTTATCAAAATCAGGATTATCAAAATCTATATCTTCTCTACAAATTACAGAATGAGGAATCTTATACATGTATTTAGAATCCTGAGGAGGAACAATTATACATCTTTTTTCTCCTGCAAAATGAAAATGTAAAATATTTGCCAAATCGATATCATAATGCATAAAAACATTTGAACCTTCTCCTCCGAAAAATAACATTGGCATAGATTTAAAAAGATTTAAACCTAAATCTGGCATTTTATAATCGTTTTGTAATTGAGGAACCTGACTCATTAAATTGTATAAAAATATACGTAAGTCTGTGGGTTTATCTTGTAATAAATCTACATAATCACTCATTTGCATTCTCGCAACTGGTTCATTTACTTTTTTAGTAAAATCAACAGGATCATTATTATAAAGAGGTACCTCTTTTTCTCCAGCAATTTGCTTTATATATTCAAAATTCCATTTTTCGTATGCTGGCCAATCTTCAGTAATTCGCTCAACAACAACTGGTTTTTGAGGTTTTACATAATACTTTTGAAAATCTTTTGCTGATATGTTTTCTACTCTTTCAACTTCTTTAAAATTAAAACTCATATTTCCTATGTAAAATAAAGTATAAATTTAATTAACTTTTCGTTAATTTTTTAATTAATTATCTCATGCTTTTTCAAAATATGTACCAAGAAAAAAATTAAAGTTAATTGTATAAAAAAACTGTTTAATACTTTCGTAAAAAACAGTTATTTATTATTATAATATTTTTTTCTTCTTTTAAGAAATTCTTTCTATTAAAGCCATGTAAAAACCATCATAATTAGTTTGAGATGGATAATGCATTTTCTCAGAAACTAATTTAAAATTAGAATTATTTGCTAAGAACTTTTCTACTTGTTGTTCATTTTCTTGTGGTAAAATAGAACAAGTTGCATAAACCATAAGCCCATTAACTTTTATTATTTTAGAATAATCTGCTAAGATTTTTTCTTGTGTAGCAATTATTTCATCAATAAACTCTGGCTTTAATTTCCATTTAGCATCTGGATTACGCTTTAAAACTCCCATTCCAGAACATGGCGCATCAATTAATAAACGATCAGCAGAATTTTCCATTCTTTTGATAGTTTTTGCTTCGATTACTTTTGTCTGAACATTTTGTACATCATTACGTTTTGCACGACGTTTTAATTCTTTTAATTTCCATTCGTACAAATCCATTGCTATAATTTGACCTTTATTTTCCATTAAAGTTGCCAAATGCAATGTTTTTCCTCCAGCACCAGCACATGCGTCTACAACGCGCATTCCTGGTTGAACACGTAAATAAGGAGCTATTAATTGAGAACCAGCATCCTGAACTTCAAACCATCCGTTTTGAAATTCATCTGTTCTAAATATATTTGTTTTTTCTTCTAACTCTAAAGCATCTTGATATTTAGATAAAACTTTCGTTTTAATACGACGATCTTTTAAAGCTTTTTGTAATGTTTTACGATCTGTTTTTAAAGAGTTTACACGTAAAACTGTTGGCGCTTGAGAATTCATTGCACGAACCTCATCTATCCAACGATCACCTAAAGAACTCTGTCCCAATTCGAACATCCAATCTGGATAAGATTCTGCTACAGCAATATTCTTAGACGATTGGTGATGTCTTTTTAAAACTTCTTTTGGATATATTTTCTGAAATTCTTCCCATTTAGGTAACGTTTGTTCTGGATCTAATGCAAACCAAGTCCCTACAAACTCCCAAATTGTATCAGCAGAAAGTGGACGACTCATAGCACCTTCAACTAAGCGTTTCCAACGAACAGAATCATAAACTGTTTCAGCAATAAATGCACGATCTCTCGCTCCCCATTGCTTATTAGATTTTAATGTTCGCTCAACTTCTTTGTCTGCATATTTTCCTTCGAAGAAAATTTGTTGCAAAGTATCGGTAATTCCGACAAATAAATTTTTATATGGTAAAATCTTCATAACTCGATGCAAATTTACAAAGACTTAAGTAGATTGACGCAATAATTTTAGTCTTTATAACTGATTAAATTTTTCTATAATTTCTTGAGGCACTTCTGTCACCTTATTTTGGTGATAATCGAAGGTTACAATTCCTGTTTTTGCCTTAGCAATTAATTTTTCTTGTGTAGATATTTTATAATTGATGTCGAAACTTACTCTAGAAAAATCACTTACCCCAATTTCTATTAATAATTGATCGTTATAATAAGCTTGATTTTTATATTCTATTGCAACATCTCCCATAATAATGCTTACGCCTGCAAAATCCATTTCAGAATAACCAAAATAATTAAGAAACTGAATTCTAGCTTCGTGCAAAATAGATAAAAGTTTATCATTTGCTAAATGGTTACCATAATTTAAATCTGTAATTCTAACATTGATTGTTGTAGAGAATAGAACTTTGTTGTTGAAGTCTAACTTTATACGAGCCATTAAAAAAGTATTTTATTAAACTCAAATATAAATGATAAATGGATATAAAAAAAACGGGTTTAAGCTCCTCAGCTTAAACCCAATTGATTTTTAAAAACTTACACTGTAAGCATAAATTATACATTAAAAAAATCAATCTTACTCTCTACTACCTGGAACAAATGTATACTTTTTTCTCATATTAAAAAAAAAAAATTATACTTTTTTCACCTTATTGATAAAAAAATATTTTCATTAATCGTAAAAGCCCCATAAAACCCATTATCAGCACTTTATTTATTGGTTTATGATATTTCTTTAAAAAAGAAGTAATTTGCACAACCAAATTTTAAATATGGATTTGATACAGTACATTCATCAAGAATTAAAAGACATTTCAGAAAAATCAATCAAGAACACCATTAATTGTTTAGAGAATGATAACACAATTCCTTTTATCGCGAGATATAGAAAAGAGTTAACAGGAAATCTTGATGAGGTGCAAATTTCTAGTATCAAAAAGTTAAAAACCCTATTTGAAGAGATTGAAGCTAGAAAAGCATTTATTCTATCTACTTTAGAAGAACAAGGCATTTTAAATTTAGAATTACAGCAACGTCTTCAGAAAAGTTACGATTTAATTCAGATAGAAGATTTATATCTTCCTTATAAAAAGAAGAAAAAAACGAAAGCTACTATTGCAAAAGAAAAAGGTTTAGAGCCTTTAGCTAAAATTGTAATGAAGCAAAATAATATTGCAGATTTAGATGAATTAGCTAGCAAATATATCAATCAAGATGTTCCAACATTAGAAGATGTATATGCTGGTGTGCAAGATATAATTGCAGAATGGATAAATGAAAATGAATATGTTCGAAATAGACTAAGAAACATTTTTAGAAAATCTGCTCTTATAGAAAGTAAGATTGTAAAAAGTAAAGCTGAGGATGAAAATGCCAAAATTTATTCAAATTATTTTGAGTATTCAGAACCATTAAAGAAAATTGCTTCGCATCGACTTTTAGCTATTTTACGTGGTGAAAATGAAGGATTCTTAAAAGTTTCTGTTTCCATTGATAAAAAAGAAGCTTTTCAGTTTCTTGAATATACGTTAATAAAATCTATTCAGCCTGCAATTTCTTGGTTAATAGAAGAGGCTATAAAAGATGCTTACAAGCGCTTATTAGCTCCATCTATTTCTAATGAAGTTTTAAAAGAAGCAAAACAAAAAGCAGATGAAACTTCTGTTGATGTATTCTCTAAAAATTTAAATCAGTTATTATTAGCTCCACCACTTGGACAAAAAAGAATTTTAGCAATTGATCCTGGTTATAAATCAGGTTGTAAAGTTGTCGTTCTAGATGAGCAAGGAGATTTATTACACAATGAGAATATTTATCCTCATGCTCCGCAGAATGATAAACCTCAAGCTATAAAAAAGCTAAAATCATTGGTTAATGCTTATGCTGTTGAAGCAATTTCTATTGGAAATGGAACAGCGTCTAGAGAAACCGAAAATCTAGTTCAGAATATCGCATTCGATCGTCCTTTAAAAGTATTTGTAGTAAATGAAGCCGGAGCTTCTATTTACTCAGCATCTAAAATTGCAAGAGACGAATTTCCTAATAAAGATGTTACTGTTCGTGGTGCTGTTTCTATTGGTCGTCGCTTACAAGATCCATTAGCTGAGTTGGTAAAAATTGACCCGAAATCTATTGGTGTTGGACAATATCAACACGATGTAGATCAAAGTTTATTAAAAAATGAATTAAATGATGTGGTTTCTTTTTGTGTAAATAAAGTTGGTGTAAACCTTAATACTGCAAGTAAACATTTATTGAATTATGTTGCAGGAATTGGAGAAAAAATGGCCGAAAATATAATACTTTACAGAACTGAACATGGTGCATTTAATTCGAGAAAAGAATTATTAAAGGTTCCTAGATTAGGAGAAAAAGCATTTTTACAAGCTTCTGCATTTTTACGAATTCCAAATGCGAAAAATCCTTTAGACAATTCTGCTGTTCATCCCGAATCTTATTCGATTGTAGAAAAAATGGCTAAAAATTTAAAGGTTGATGTCTCTACATTAATTCAGAATAAAGAATTAATTAATCAGCTTGATTTAAATAATTATGTAACAGAAACTATCGGATTACCTACCTTAGAAGACATCAAAAAAGAGTTAGAAAAACCTGGACTTGATCCTCGTTCTACTGCAAAAGTATTTAGTTTTGATCCTAAGTTAAAGAAGTTTGAAGATTTACAACTCGGAATGAAAGTTCCTGGAATTATAAATAACATTACTAATTTTGGGTGTTTTGTAGATATAGGAATTAAAGAAAACGGATTAGTTCATATTTCTAAAATATGCAACGAGTTTATTTCTGATGTTTCTACAAAAGTAAATTTACAACAGCAAGTAGAAGTTACTGTAATTGGAATAGATACTGATAAAAGAAAAATACAATTATCATTAATAGATTAAAAAAAAGCCGCTAATGCGGCTTTTTTTTAATCTATTAATCTTCAAATTTGACTTTATATTCTTCGTCAAACTTTTTACGTTCTTCTGGTTTTAGTTGTGATCTCATGTATTTTATTGTAAAACCTCCAATCATTTTATCTCCTTTGTAATACATCCAATCTGCTAATTCTAATGGATTAATTACAACTGTATCATTATGTTTTACATCTTTTGTATACTGAGGTACATTATCTATTACCCCCTTTAATTGATCATTATCTGTATATACATCTCTTATCCAAATATGTTCTTTTCTTTTGGAATTTGGTATGTTATACATTTGTTTCACAATAAAATTGGTTGTTGTCGTATCTTTCATAGATAACGCCAATGTAAAATCATCAAAAGTTTGTCTAGCTTCTTTAGCTATACTATCTAAATCCTTTTGTTCTTTTTCTAATTTATTTATGCCTTTATACGCATCTAAGCCTATTTTTTCTGTCTTCTTTTCACAAGAATAGAATAATGTTGCAAATATTATTGCTAAAAAAGTATATTTCATATCAAGTTATTTTAATGGTTTTTATGTGTTTCCTAATAAATTAAGCGACAAAAATTATTCCACATACGATAAATGCAATTCTTTTGGCTTTGGTAATATCCATTTTTGATGTCCAAAATAGCTCCAAGTTGTATAAGCTAAATTGTAATTGGGATTTGTAAATTGATAATATTCACTTCCATTGACCGAAACCTTTGCATCAACAAATATTTTTACATCACTTATCCCTTTACTCTCATAATCTTTCTTAACAAAACGAGCAAATTGCCACATCATATCTGGGCTAAAAAACATTTTAGATGCCTGTTTATACGTTAAATATTGATAAACATCTATACTCTCTCTTGGTAAAAATTTACCTTTATTATTAGGATCTGGTTTCGAAATATAAAAGTGAGCGTAACCTGCTTTATTACGTAACATCATTCTCCAAGAAAGTCTGTGTCCTTCTTCTGTCCAAAAAACATCGCCTGGAATAAAATAATGACGTATTGGTAAGTAAACTTGCCATAAAACATATAACCACATTACATAAGTAAATAATACTCTTCTTGTAGTTAATAAGTTATCATCGCTAGAGCGATCCATCATAAATGATTTTTTAGGAAAAATCATTTCTTGTACTTTTTTAGGATCATAGAAGAATATCATCATTGCTAATGCAAAAAAAGGAAAGATTCCAATTCCAAAAACTGCAGAATTAAATATATGAAAAAACACGGCGCATTTAAATGCAATTCCTCGTGTTCTATCTAATAACATAGCTGGAATAATCAATAAATCAAAGAAAAAACCACACCATGCAAAGACTTGTGCAAATTCTAAACTACTAATTATTTTTGCTAATCCTCCTAAATTATAATCTAATAATAGAATATCGCCATATTGCTGAAATTTCATTTGTAAAAAAACACCATTAAACCAATCTGGGTATATTTTAGCAATTGCTGCAAAAGTGTAAACAATAAGTAATTGAATAATTAACAATGTTGGAATCCAATTTCTACAGGTTAATCGTTTTATTTTTGGGAATAACAGAACATCTACGGATAAAAATTGATGAGCAGGAATAATTGTCATCATCCAGGAAACTAACATAAACAAGTAATAATGATTATTGTAACTTGTTTTTTGCATTAAATAAGTTAATGTCCAAAGAATAGCAAAAGCAATTGTTGAAAATCTGTAAGCAAAACCGAAGGTAATAAACCATCCTAAAATTCCCATTGCTACATAAAAGTAAATCATATTTTGTCCTAAAAACACATTTGTCCATTCTAGTCCAATAAAAGAAAAACTTAATTGCGGATCGACAAAATTTGTCTGCACCCAACCTGTAAAAATTGCTCCCCAGCATTCTGCAATAATTAATAATCCAAAAATAATTCGGAAAATAACGAGTGGAGAATTATCTACTTTTCTAAATAAATATTCGCTAAACATTCTAGTTTGTTAATTTTAGCTAATTTAAAAATAACCATCAGAGTTTTGCTACTTTTTGACGTATATTTATTGAATGAAAACTAAGAAAATTATTTTGTTTGATGGAATTTGCAATTTATGCAATCAATCTGTTCAATTTGTGATTGAACATGACAAGCAAAAACAGTTTTTATTTGCTTCACTACAATCTAATTATGGTCAAAATTTTTTAAAAGAAAATAATTTTGATACTACAAATTTTGATTCGATGGTGTATGTTGAAAATGAAAAAATTTTCACAAAATCTTCTGCTCCATTAAATATTGCAAAACATTTGAGTGCTAAATTTTCTTGGTTAGGTATTTTTTTAATTGTTCCGAAACCAATACGAGATGTTATTTATAAATTTATTTCTAAAAATCGTTACAAATGGTTTGGAAAACAAGAAAGTTGTTGGTTACCAACTCCAGAATTAAAAGCTAGGTTTTTAGAGTAAAGTTCGATTACAAGATGTAAGACATAGCTTAATTCTTTTTTTTTATTCTAATTGAAGAACCATCCAAACATTGTACTAACACCAACAAGAATAGAAAACAATAGAAACATTAGAATAAATATACAGCCATACAGCGCCAAATTATCACTAAATTTCGTGTTTTGCTGACCTTCAATATCTTTTTGTTTATCTACTATTTGTTCTACATAATTAATAAATACTTCACTGTTTTCATCAATCCAATTTTCTTTATCAAACCAAATATCATTTTCGTTATTATCTGGTAAAGTATCCTCTAAATCTCTCGCTATTTTTAAAAGGCGTAAAGCATATAATTCCAGCCCATCTTTATTAGCTTTTATATAATTTTCGCTTGAATCTCCACCATATGTAAAAATTCCAAAAACTCCATTTTCTTTTAATTGATCTTCATCAAATTGATCTATCCTATTTTGTAATTCTTTTTTAGTGGACATTATAATTCATTAAAATAAACCATTCATAATAAAGTTATATGATTGTAAAAATTTAAATATTGTTTATATGTTTTTGATTTTAATTGAGAAAATTTCAGATTTATTAAAGTAAGTTCAGAAAGAATTTTGTCTTACATTTCGACAAGCTAAATGTGACAGAAAACACAACCTCTAACCTCTCAATCCTATTTATGTCTTTTTTTCAAGATTTCTAAAACATCTTTCAATTCATAACCGCGGTCATGTAAAGCCATTAAATAATAAAAGAATACATCTGCTGACTCTTCTAAAAAATTAATATCATTATCTTGTTCAGAGGCAATTACCATTTCAACTGCTTCTTCTCCCATTTTCTTCGCTATTTGAGAACTTCCTTTTTTATGAACACGCTTCATTTTTGTCTTTTTGGCGTCTTCTTGCTTAGCGTCCTCAATCATAATCTCCAATTTCTTTAAGAAAGGAAATTTTCTCTCTTTTTTTACGTCTGAAGCGTTGTTATTAAATTCCATAAAATATTTTCTTAGCTAGTTCCTTTTGAAATTCAGAATAAATATATAAAATTCTGTTGAATTAATATAACTCAAATTTTTGACCAAATTAGTTAATCTTTAAAAAATATTAACTAATAAACTTGTTTAATTATACTGAGCGTAACTATTTTATATTATGATAAATTTCCGTATTTTTACGCGAAAATAAACACAGCGCAAACACAATGAACACAAACGATTTTTCCATAAGACATATAGGAAACAACACACAGCAAGTAGAAGAAATGCTTTCTGTAATTGGGAAAGATTCTATTGATACATTAATTGAAGCTACAGTTCCTCAGAACATTAGATTAAAAGATGCTTTAGATTTACCGGAAGCTTTATCAGAATTTGAAACAACAAATCATTTAGCTGAAATCGCATCTTTAAATAAAAAAGTAAAAAATTATTTAGGTTACGGGTATTACGGAACTATTTTACCTGCTCCTATTCAACGTAATGTTTTAGAAAATGCAGGTTGGTATACAGCTTATACACCTTACCAAGCAGAAATTGCACAAGGTCGTTTAGAAGCTTTATTAAATTTCCAGACAGTTATTTCTGACTTAACTGGTTTACCAATCGCAAACGCTTCTTTATTAGACGAAGGTACTGCATGTGGAGAAGCTATGCACATGTTATTAGAATCTCGTTCTAGAGAACAAAAGAAAAATAATGTAATTAAATTCTTTGTTGCTGATAATTTATTTCCACAATCTATTGCTGTTTTAGAAACAAAAGCAGAAGGATTAGGAATTGAATTAGTTATTGGAGATTTTGAAACTGTTGAATTAACAGAAGATTTCTTTGGAGCAATTGTTCAATACATAGGGAAAGGTGGACAAATTAACAACTACAGATCTTTTGTTGAAAAAGCAAATACTGTAGGAGCTAAAGTTGCTGTTGCAACAGATTTATTAGCTTTAACATTATTAACACCTCCTGGTGAGTGGGGAGCTGATATTGCAATTGGTACTTCTCAACGTTTTGGTGTTCCAATGGGATACGGAGGACCTCATGCTGCTTTCCTTTCTTGTACAGAAGAATATAAACGTGTAATTCCTGGACGTATTATTGGGGTTTCTCAAGATCGTTTAGGTAATCGTGCTTTACGTATGGCTTTACAAACACGTGAGCAACATATTAAAAGAGAAAAAGCTACATCTAACATTTGTACTGCACAGGTATTATTAGCTGTTATGGCTTCTTTTTATGCTGTTTACCATGGTAAAGATGGTTTACAATATATCGCAAACGAAATTCATACAAAAGCTGGAATTTTACAAGCTGGTGTTCAACATTTAGGTTTTAAAACTACAAATACTGTATTTTTTGATACAGTACAAATAGAGGTTGAAAACACAGAAGAAGTTGTTAAGATTTTTGCTGAAGAAGAAATTAATGTAAATGGTTTCGAAAACGGAAAAATTTCTATCACAATAGATGAAATGGTATCTGAAGAAGATATCTTCGAAATTTTAAGTGTTTTTGCAACAATTAAAAATACAGAAGAAGGTTTCGAATTTGAAGTTGAGGATAACTATTTACCACAAGATTTAGTTAGAACTTCTGATTTCTTAACACACGAAAACTTCAATTTATATCATACAGAAACTGAATTGATGCGTTACATCAAACGTTTAGAGCGTAAAGATTTAGCTTTAAATCAATCGATGATTGCATTAGGTTCTTGTACAATGAAATTGAATGCTGCAACAGAATTATTACACTTATCTTGGGAAAGAATGGGGAATGTTCATCCATTTACTCCAAAAGAACAAGTAGAAGGATACCAAACATTAATTAAAAATTTAGAAGATTACTTAGCTGTTATCACTGGATTTGACGCAACTTCTTTACAACCAAATTCTGGTGCACAAGGAGAATATGCTGGATTAATGGTTATTCGTTCTTATTTCCAATCGAAAGGAGAAGGACACCGTAATGTTGTTTTAATTCCACAATCTGCTCACGGAACAAATCCTGCATCTGCTGCAATGGCAGGAATGCAAGTTGTTGTTGTGAAAAACTTAGAATCTGGTGAAACAGATTTAGTAGATTTAAAAGATAAATGTGAAAAATACAAAGACAACTTAGCTGCATTAATGATTACTTATCCATCTACTTATGGAGCTTTTGATAGCAATATCGAAGAAGTAACAACAATGATTCACGAATATGGAGGACAAGTTTATATGGACGGTGCAAATATGAATGCGCAAGTTGGATTAACTTCTCCAGGAAATATTGGTGCAGACGTTTGTCACTTAAATTTACATAAAACATTCGCTATTCCTCATGGAGGTGGTGGACCTGGTGTTGGACCAATTTGTGTTAAAGCACATTTAGCTCCATTCTTAGGTACTTCTCCATTAATTGATATGGGAGGAAAAGAAGCTAAAAATACATTTGCTGCAGCTCCTTACGGTTCAGCTTTCATTTTACCTATTTCTTATTCTTACATTTTAATGTTAGGTGCAGAAGGTTTATTAAAAGCAACACAAGGTGCTATTTTAAATGCAAATTATATGAAAGCTCGTTTAGAAGAACATTTCGATATTTTATATACAAATGCAAATAATGTTGTTGCACATGAGTTTATTTTAGATTGTCGTCCATTTAAGAAATTGGGAATCGAAGTAACTGATATTGCAAAACGTTTAATTGATTATGGATTCCACGCTCCTACTGTTTCTTTCCCAGTTGCGGGAACTTTAATGGTAGAACCAACAGAGTCTGAAAACAAGCCTGAATTAGATCGTTTTTGTGATGCATTAATTTCTATTCGTCAAGAGATTGATGAAGTAGCAAACGGAGATTATCCAGCAGAAAACAATGTTTTACATAATGCTCCACACCCTCAGCATTTATTAACAGCAGATGAATGGGAATATCCTTATACTCGTTCTAAAGCTGCATTCCCATTAGAATGGGTACGCGAACGTAAGTTCTTTGCTTCTGTATCTCGTATTGATGATGCTTATGGAGATCGTAACTTAATTTGTACATGTGCTCCTATTGAAGCGTACATGGATTAATTTAAATTAATTAACTGCATATAAAAGCCGAATGAATAATAATTCATTCGGCTTTATTTTTTATATAATTTCAATTTTTGTCTCAAATAGATAAACAACTATTCAGTTATAAAACAAACATTTAACAAACACATTATAAGACAATTAGAAGTAGATTAAAATTTAATTAGATATGGATTTATCATTTTTTTCTCTGAAAAAATCTGATAGTTTTACAAAAAATCAAAAGCCTATGAAACCAATCCTTATTATTCTTTCATCATTATTTATATTTTCATCTTGTCATAATGATGATAACAATAACATTCAAAATGAAATTCCTGTTGATTATTTTTTTGCCGTAGATACAATCTATGGATCTAAAAATGATGAAGAAAGGATAGTAGAATTTGAAATTGATGGCATTAGACATAGAGATACAGCTCCATGTTTTTGGCATCATAGAAAATTTACATCATCAATAGAAAGTAATATAAAAGTAAATATTATTAAGAAAAAAGGTACTCATGTTTACTTTAAAGTGAGAAAAAATATAATGCTTGATAATAATGGAAATATAATAACTAATGGAAAATTAATTACAAATACAAGCTTTCGAGACCAATTAGATACAATTATAAAAATTAAATAAAAATGAAACCAATCTTTATTACCCTTATCTCATTATTCATTTTTTCATCTTGTACTAATGATGATAATAATAATGTCCAAAAAGAAATTCCTATCAACTATTATTTTAGTGTAAGTAGTGTTTTAGATGCAGAAACTGAAGAAGAAAAAATAGTAGAATTTGAAATTGATGGTATTAAACATATTGATATTGCACCATGTAGTTGGTCTTACAGAAAGTTTACAACCGAAAAAGAGACACACATTAAAGTAAAAACTAACAGTCCTCGTGCTAGAGGTGGGATTTATGAAATTAGAAAAAATCAAATCTATAATGATGGAGGATATTTAACTGATCCTGGTAGTTACATAACATCTGGAAATTTTACAGAGAATTTAGATACAATTGTAAAAATTAAATAATAATCCTATTACATAAAAAAGCCAGATGAATAGCTATTCATCTGGCTTTTGTTTTTATATTGATTTTTAGAATTTCAGCTTAAGCTAATGCTTCTCTAATTCTTGTCATTGCTTCTTTTAATTCTTCTACAGAAGCAGCATAAGACATACGAATACAGTTTTTAGAACCAAATGCAGAACCAGAAACTACTGCAACTTGTGCATATTCTAATAAATACAATGCTAAATCATCTGCATTATTAATTGTTACACCTTTATATGTATTACCAAAAGTTGCTGTAACATCTGGAAATAAATAGAAAGCTCCTTTTGGTTCGTTTACTTTAAATGTTGGAATTTCTTTTGCCCAACCTAACATTAATTCTCTTCTTTCAGCAAAAGCATCAATCATGTACTGAATAGAACTTGGATCTGCTTCTAATGCTGTAATTGCAGCACGCTGTGCGATAGAAGTTGCTCCAGAAGTAACTTGACCTTGTAATGTTTCACAAGCTTTTGCTAACCAAGCTGGCGCTCCAATATATCCAATTCTCCAACCTGTCATAGCAAATGCTTTTGCTAAACCGTTAATTGTAACTGTTTGATTATATACTTCAGGAAAAGATGCAATTGATACGTTCTTATCTCCGTAAACAATATGCTCATAAATTTCATCAGAAATAATAATGATATTTGGATGCTTTGCTAAAACTTCAGCTAATCCTTTTAATTCTTCTTTTGTATAAACAGATCCAGAAGGGTTACAAGGAGATGAATAAATAATTGCTCGTGTTTTATCTGTAATTGCAGCTTCTAATTGTGCAGGTGTAATTTTAAAATCTGCTTCAATCGTTCCTTCTACAAAAACTGGTGTTCCTCCAGATAATTCTACAATATCTGAATAAGAAACCCAATAAGGTGTAGGAACAATTACTTCCATTCCTTCATCTATTATAGATTGTAAAACATTGTAAATAGATTGTTTTGCACCAGTAGACACAACTATTTGGTTTGCTGTATATTCTATATTATTATCGCGTTTAAACTTCTTGATGATTGCTTCCTTTAATTCTAGGTAACCAGCAATAGGAGGATAACCTGAATAATTTTCATCAATTGCTTTTTTAGCAGCTTCTTTAATAAAATCTGGAGTATTAAAATCTGGCTCACCAATACTCAAACTGATTACATCAATTCCTTGTGATTTTAATTCTCGCGCTTTAGCAGACATCGCAATAGTTGCAGATGGCTTTAAGTTTTGTAAACGTCTTGAAAGTTGCATGTTATATGTGTGTTATGTGTAATCTAATAATTAATTCTTGCGAAGATACTTTTTTCTTGGTATAATTTTAGTACTTTTAAGTATTAAAAATCAAAAAAATAAATCAAAATATTATGTCTGAAATTACATTTAAAGGAAATCCTACACATACAAGTGGTGTTTTACCAACTATTGGAGAAAAAGCGCCAAGTTTTGCATTAACTGCAAGCGACTTGAGTCAAAAAACATTAGCCGATTATGCTGGTAAAAATGTTGTATTAAATATTTTTCCTAGCGTAGATACAGGTGTTTGTGCACAATCTGTACGTACGTTTAATAAAGAAGTCTCTTCTGCAGAAAATACTGTTGTTTTATGTATTTCTAAAGATTTACCATTTGCTTTATCTCGTTTTTGTGCAGCAGAAGGATTGGATAACGTAGTAACTTTATCTGATTTTAAAACAGAAGAGTTTGCAAATGCTTATGGAGTAAAAATGATTGACGGACCATTAAATGGTTTATTATCTCGTGCAGTAGTTGTAATTAATCCTAACGGAGAAGTTGTCTACACAGAACAAGTTCCAGAAATTGGTCAAGAACCAGATTATAAAGATGCTTTATCTGCTATTAAATAATAACAAAAAAAGCGTTACTCAAAAATGGGTAACGCTTTTTGTTTTATTGAAGTTATCTCTTATTTCTGAAACTGAGCTGCTAATTTCTCTGCTTTCTTCGATTCTGAATAATCATAAAATCCTTCTCCAGATTTTACTCCTTTTTTACCTGCAGTTACCATATTTACTAATAATGGACAAGGTGCATATTTTGGATTTTTAAATCCATCGTACAGTACTTCAAGGATAGATAAACAAACATCTAAACCAATAAAATCTGCTAATTGTAATGGTCCCATCGGATGAGCCATTCCCAATTTCATTACCTCATCTATTTGCTTTACACCAGCAACACCTTCATATAATGAATAGATTGCTTCGTTTATCATTGGCATTAAAATACGATTGGCAATAAATCCTGGATAATCATTCACTTCAACTGGAATTTTACCTAATTTCTCAGACATTTCCATAATACTTTTAGTTATCTCATTTGTTGTATCATAACCTCTAATAATCTCTACCAACTTCATCATCGGAACTGGATTCATAAAGTGCATTCCTATTACTTGCTTTGGGCGATTAGTAACAGACGCTATTTTAGTAATTGAGATTGAAGATGTATTAGATGCTAAAATTGTATTTGCAGGAGCATGCTCATCTATTTCTTTGAAAATTTTTAATTTTAAATCTAAATTTTCTGTTGCAGCTTCTACAACTAAATCAGCATTTTTTACAGCTTCTGAAATCGAAGTAAAAGTTGTAATATTATTTAATGTTGATGTTTTTTCTGCTTCTGTAATTTTTTCTTTAGCAAGCATTCTATCTAAATTCCCAGCAATTGTTTTTAGACCTCTGTCTAAACTTTCTTGCGAAATATCAACTAAATTAACTGGAAATCCTGATTGAGCAAAAACATGAGCAATTCCATTCCCCATTGTTCCTGCTCCAATAACTGTAATATTTTTCATTTTTGTGTGTTTTTTATTTTTTCAATATCATTTCCTGCTGTTTCTACGAAAATCTCATCAATAAAATCTCTAGAATGTGATACACCAATTCCTCCTTCAGGATTAAGTATAAAACCGTTTTCTAAAATTAAATTATAATTTAAATGTTCTTTATTAGAGATGCCTACTTTATCAAATTGATTTAAAATTATTTCTTTGTAATTATGGTAGTTTTCATTTGGAGTCAAATATCCTGTTAAAACGCCCATATATTCATCTGTAATCTTTAAATTAACAGTTCCTATAATTGTTTCATCAATAAATAACTTAGCTTTCATTAGCTCAATTTTTCTACTTAAAAATCTGTCATTTCGAGTAAAATTCGATTAGAATTTTGTATCGAGAAATAAGTAAAGATTTTTAGCTATTTAGTTACTTACTTCAAATTATTTGTCTAAGTTCTCGATACAATTTTTATTCATTTCATTTCTAAAAATCACTCGAACTGACAAATTAGAAATTATTAATTAAAAATTGATAAAATTCTGAAACTACATTTCGACAAGCTTAATGTGACAGCAACCTCTAACCTCTAACCTCTAACAAGATTACTCTTTCTCTATATTCTGATTTTTTATTGCTTGTTGTTCTCTTTCGAAATAAGCAATAATTTCTAATGCTACTTTTAAAGCATTTCGACCATCTTGTAAAGAAACTTTAATAGGTGTATTATTCTCAATAGAATCTGCAAAGCTTTCTAACTCATCCAAAATAGCATTATTTGGTAAAACTTCTGGATGTTCAAAACAAATTTCTCTACGATCACCTTTATCATTTTCCAAAATCATTGCAAATTCGCTTGGATTTTCTGGTGCTTTATGCATCTTTATAATTTCCGTTTTCTTTGTTAAGAAATCTATAGAAATATAAGCATTTCGCTGAAAAACACGCATTTTACGCATATTTTTCATTGACATTCTAGACGTTGAAACATTTACAACACAACCATTCTCAAACTCAATTCTTGCATTCGCAATATCAGGCGTTTCACTAATAACAGAAACTCCAGAAGAATGAATTGATTTTATTTCTGATTTTACGATAGATAAAATAACATCTAAATCATGAATCATTAGGTCTAATACCACAGGAACATCTGTTCCTCTAGGATTAAATTCTGCCAAACGATGTGTTTCAATAAATAATGGCTCATCTATAAATGGTGCAGCAGCTGTAAAAGCAGGATTAAAACGTTCCACATGACCAACTTGTGCCATAAGACCTTTTTCATTTGTTAATGCTAACAAATGATCTGCTTCTTCTAATGTATGTGTAATTGGCTTCTCTATAAAAAAATGTTTATTTTGAGCAATTACTTTTAAAGCGACTTCGTAATGAGATAAAGTTGGCGTAACAATATCTACTACATCTACTTGAGCTATTAACTCTTCCATAGAAGAGAAATATTTATACCCGAATTCCGCTTCAACTTTTTTTCCATTTTCTTCAAATGAATCAAAAAAGCCAATTAATTCGTATTTTTCGGATTGATTTAATAACTTTAAATGGATTTTCCCAAGGTGTCCAGCACCGATAACTCCTACTTTTAACATTTGGTAGATTTTGTCGTTAAAATTAATGAGAATTAGTTGTATTTAATGCATTTTTGTAAAAATTTTGGAATATGTCTGTAGACGATTTTAAACACAGAGGTCGACGTAAAATGTTGGTCGATTTGTTACGAACGAAAGGAATTGAAGATGAAAAGGTTTTGGAAGCTATTAATTTAGTACCAAGACATTTATTTTTAGATAGCGCTTTTATTGAATATGCTTACAAAGACGAAGCATTTCCTATTGCTGCAGGACAAACTATTTCTCATCCATTTACAGTTGCTTTTCAGACACAATTGTTAGACATACATCCAAACGAGAAAGTTTTAGAAATTGGAACTGGTTCTGGTTATCAAACTGCTGTTTTAGTTGGTTTAGGTGCTGAGGTTTTTACAATTGAACGTCAGAAAGATTTATTTGATTTTTCTAAAATCATGCTCAAAAAAATAAACTTCGAGCCTCGTTATCAAACATATGGCGATGGTTATAAAGGATTACCTTCTTTTGCTCCTTTTGATAAAATTATTGTTACTGCGGGTGCTCCAGAAATTCCGAACGAATTATTAAACCAATTAAAAGTTGGAGGAATAATGGTTATTCCTGTTGGCGAAGAATCTCAACAAATGTTGGTTATCATAAAGTTGTCAGAGAATCAATATGAGCATTACGAATTTGGGAATTTTAAATTCGTGCCAATGTTAGAGAGAAGAGATAAGTAAATTTCATAACAGAAAATTTAGATAAATTTTATTAAAACTTTACCTTTTTTATCTCCACTCTTACGAATATTTTCTATTAATTTTAACTCAAGATAATTTATTCAACAATTAACGTAAAACGCCATGAATAACGAAAGAGTAAAAATAAAAGAAACGGAAATATTATCTGATAATTGGTATACTTTGAATAAAGTAACATTCGATTATCAAAAACAAAACGGAGAATGGGAAACTCAATCTCGTGAAGCTTACGACAGAGGAAATGGTTCTACTATTCTACTTTATAACAAAGAAAGCAGAAAAGTTATTCTTACGAAACAATTCAGATTACCAACTTATATAAATGGTAACGAATCTGGAATGATGATAGAAGCTTGTGCTGGTTTATTGGATAAGAATAATCCCGAAGATTGTATAAGAAGAGAAACCGAGGAAGAAACTGGATATAAAATAAACAAGGTGAAGAAAATTTTTGAAGCCTATATGTCTCCAGGTTCTGTAACCGAAATATTATACTTTTTTATTGCTGAATACGACCAAAGCATGAAAGTTAATGAAGGTGGTGGATTAGTTGAAGAACAAGAGAACATAGAAGTTTTAGAATTAAATTTTGACGATGCTTATCAAATGATTGAGGATGGAAAAATTAAAGATGGTAAAACAATTATGTTATTACAATATGCTAAAATTAATCAACTTGTATAAAAAACTTCAAATATGAAAATACCTATAATACACGGATATATTGAAAGAAGAATTTTAATAAATTTTACAGCTGATCCTAAAGTTGTAGAAAAAATTATTCCTTTCCCATTCAGGCCAAAACTTTATAAAGATAAAGCGATTGTTGGAATTTGCTTAATTAGACTTAAAGATATAAAACCAAAAGGACTTCCTAATTTTGTGGGAGCAAATTCCGAAAATGGAGCTCACAGAATTGCTGTTGAATGGGAAGAAAATGGTGAAACTAAATCTGGAGTTTATATACCACGTAGAGATAGTTCATCTAAACTAAATACAATTATTGGAGGAAGAGTATTTCCTGGTAAACATTATCATGCAAAATTTAATGTTGAAGAAAATAATGGAAATTATCATGTTGATTTCACAAGCTCGGATAATACAGAAATATTAATTGACGCTAAAGAAGTAACGTCATTTAATAATAATTCTATTTTTGAAACTTTAGAGAATGTTTCAGATTTTTTTGAAAGTGGAGACTTGGGCTATTCGCCAAATAATGAAAAATTTGAAGGACTTCGTTTAAATGCCTATACTTGGAAAGTTCGTCCGTTAGAAATTAAAAATGTAAAATCTTCTTTCTTTGAAAATGAAGAAATTTTCCCAAAAGGATCTATCAATTTTGACAATGCATTATTAATGACTGATATTGAACATGAATGGTTAAGCGTTGATAATAAAATATAAAATTTTTCTTAAATTTATATTTCACAATTCATTCATTATGAGATTATCTGTTAGTATACTATTTGTTGTTTTTTCTTTATTTTCTTGTGAAAAACAAACCAAGAATAATTTAATTGCCGAAAACAATGTTACCTCTACAAAAGATTGTAAATGTTTTGACGGTATTGGATCTTCAAAAAATGATGAGCCAGTATTAACATATCAATTTGACAACAATAAATCTGTAAATGTTTGCGGATTTGTGGATAAAGAAATGTCTCAAGAATATCCGATTGTTTCGGAATTTGATGTTTTTGATTGCGAAACTGGAAAATCTTATGTGCGATTTGGTGCATTGGAAATTTGTAGACTCAAACAAAATAAAAACGAATTAGTAATTCAACAATTAAGATATCTACCTATTGGAACGAATTGGAATTGGGAATTGATACAAATCGGTGAACAAACTATAACACCAAAAGGAAATCAACTAAAAGTTTCTGATTTAAAACCAAAAGTAGATGCATATACCATTAATACGACACAAGCAGAGAAGTTTTTAAATTCATTGGAAAATGAAAAAAGTTTCGAAACAAATTGGGAAGAAAATATTGGGAAATTAGAAGCGCTTTCGATTATTGGTAATAAAAAGGCCTGGGATAAATTAGTTAATCTAGAAACTATAACAGGATTAAAATTTGATGGTGCGTTATCCGAAGCATGGAAAAGTGCGATTGAAAATGTAAAATGGATAAAAAAATATAAATAAACTGGAATTTTATATTCAACTCCAGTTTATAGTTTATTATTAATCATCAATTTTTACAAAATTACCTTTTCCATCAAAATCAATATCCAAACCATTTGATAACTCGACTTCATAAGAATACTTATTCTTCTCTATTTTAATGATACTTGTTTGTGGAAAACTCTTCTTAACGTATGCTACAATTTTATCTGGTGCAAATCCTGTCGGAATTGTATTACGTTTTCCGTCCACTTCTGTCCAATTACCGCTTCCGTCAAATTCTATTTTTGTTCCATTTTTCAGAATAACTTCATAATCTTTAGAAAAGTAATCTTTATCTAACGTTACAGCAGAAACATTTTTAGAATTAAAATAAGTGTTAATAAACTTCTGCCCTTTTTGTGGTAATTGATTAAAAGAAATCATTTGATCTTGTGCAAATGTAAAAGCACTTAATCCTAATAAAACGATACTTAAAATATTTTTCATTTTGTCTATTTTTAAATTTTATAAGACAAAGTTGATAAATGAATTAGGAAAGAATTAGGAACAATTATTTTTTAAGAATAAATTGATGCAAACCATCTTTGTATTGATAATCGATTTGTATTGTTTCTTGATTTTTTAAAATTGTATCAACAATAGAAAGTCCTAAACCATTACTTTCTATATGAAAACCTTGCTTGTAGAAACGATTATAAATTTCGCTCGTATTTAAGGCAAACAAATCACTCGTATTCGAAATAGAAAGTTCATTCTCATGATTAATTTTAATCAGAATCAGCTTTTCTTTATTGTTGTGTTTTATTGCATTACGAATTAAATTTGAAATTAAGATATTCGCTAAATCTTTATTAAATAACGTTTTAAACTCAGCATTAAATTCAGTAATAATTTTTATTTCTTCAGTTTCGAAAATAGCTTCATAATCATCTAATGTTTCTTGAATAAGTTGATTAAAATTAACTTCTTCTTTTATATTGTATTGATGATTTTCAATTTTAGATAACATTAATAGTGATCGATTAAGACTAACCATTCGCCACAACGAATTTTTAGCTTCAGCTAATTGGATATAATCTTTTTCTTCGAAATTATCTTGTTCCAATAATAAGTCTAATTTATTAATTGCAATTGCCAAAGGTGTTTGTAATTCATGAGAAGCATTTCCTATAAATACTTTTTGATTATAGAAAACCTGTTCATTTCTATTAATCATAGAAGCAATTTCTGATTGAAGAAGTTCAAATTCTATCACATTTGTTTCAATTGGTTTTAATTCTTTAGATTGTCCAAAACGATAACTTTGTAATTGTTTCAGAATTTTATCAAATGGTTGATAAGCCTTTTTTAACGCAAAGTGATTAACAAGTAAAATACTTATTAAGATGAAAAAATATAATGCAAAAAGCGCCATTGAT
Source organism: Chishuiella changwenlii (assembly GCF_900142565.1). Classification (GTDB taxonomy): domain Bacteria; phylum Bacteroidota; class Bacteroidia; order Flavobacteriales; family Weeksellaceae; genus Empedobacter; species Empedobacter changwenlii. Next base: position 42,694 of record NZ_FRBH01000010.1, on the reverse strand, counting down.
AAATCATAGATTAAATCATCTTCTTCAACTGTAGATGTTCTAATTTCTAATGCATAAGGCTTTCCATCTTTTCCATAAAATCCAGTTCTTAAATAACGATAAGGTTCATCTTCTCCATCATAAGGCATAAAAACCATTTCATTAGTTAAACGGTTCATTTCGTTATATTCTTCTGGTTTTACAGGCAGAATACGAAACTGATTTAAACCAAATTTATTTGTTTTGATAACTTCTGGATCAACATAAGATTGTCTTATGATTTCTATTTTCTGATTTTTTAATCCATCATCAACATTGTCATAAACCTCATCTAAAATAAAAGAACGAAACAGAATAGCCCAAATAGCAAGAACTGCTAAAAGTGAAATTGTTAAATATCGAAATGTATAATTCTTAAGAGATGTTTTCATATTAAACCAATTTATATCCTACTCCATATACCGCTTGTATATCTGCTTCGGCATGTGCTTCTTTTAATTTTTTTCTAAGGTTTTTTATCTGAGAATAAATAAAATCTAAACTATCAACTAATTCTATATGATCTCCCCAAACACTTTCTGCCAACGTTGTTTTCTGAAAAACCTTTTCTGGTCTCAACATAAAATAATATAAAAGATCATATTCTTTTCTATTTAATTTCACCTCATTATTATCGATTAATACCCGACGATCTTCTGGATTTAATACAATATTTTTATACGAAATATTTTGTTCTCCATTCTGATGATTTTTTCTAAAAACAACTTTTATACGTGCTAATAATTCAGCAAAATGAAAAGGTTTTGCCAAGTAATCATCCGCTCCAACCAAAAGACCTTCTACTTTATCATCTACAGAATCTTTTGCCGACAAAATGATAACTGCCGATTTTTTATTCATTTTTTTTAATTCTTTCAACAAAGAAATTCCATCACCATCAGGCAACATTATATCCAATAAAATACAGTCGTAATCAAAAGAAATAAGTTTATCTATTCCTTCCGAAAAAGTACTTGCAGTCTCTACAATAAACTTTTCGTTTTCTAGAAATTGAACAATTGTTTGTTGCAATTGTATTTCATCTTCTACTACTAATATTTTCATCGATTTGTTTTTTAAAAATTTGAGCAATTTAACGTTCAAATTAGGAAAGAAATAGGAAAAACTATCTAAATTTAGACTCTAATTTAAGTATTCTATTTTGAAAAAGTATAGTTTTAAAAACGATTATAGCGAAGGCGCTCACCCATCTATCTTAGAAAGATTAATTAACACCAACTTAGAACAGGCTATTGGCTACGGAGAAGATGAGTTTTGTAACGAAGCTAGAGCTTCTATTAAAGAAAAAATAAAAAAAGAAGCTGCGATTCACTTCGTTTCTGGAGGAACACAAGCGAATCAAATTGTTATATCATCTATCTTAAGACCTCACGAATCTGTAATTGCCGCAGAATCTGGACATATTGCAGTACATGAAACTGGAGCAATAGAAGCTACAGGTCATAAAATAAATACAGTATCAACTTCCAATGGAAAATTAACGCCTAAAGAAGTACAACATGTTTTAGACACACATACGGACGAACACATGGTTAAGCCAAAATTGGTTTATATTTCTAACTCTACCGAAATAGGAAGTGTTTATACAAAAGAAGAATTAACAACTTTGTATACTTTTTGTAAAGAAAAGAATCTCTATTTATTTGTAGATGGTGCTCGTTTAGCTTCTGCTTTAACTTCTTCTAAAAGTGATGTAACATTAGAAGATATGGCAAATTTATCTGATGTTTTTTATATTGGAGGAACAAAAAATGGAGCCTTAATAGGAGAAGCAATTGTTATTAATGATCTAAAACTAGATGAAGATTTTCGTTATAATATCAAACAAAAAGGTGGAATGTTAGCGAAAGGAAGATTAATAGGAATTCAGTTTGCTGAATTATTTAAAAATGATTTATTTTTTGAACTTGGAAAGTATGCGAATAATATAGCTCAAAAACTTGCTGAAGGATTATCTAATAAAGGATATCAATTCTTAACAGAACCATCTTCTAATCAGATTTTTCCTATTTTACCAAATCAATTAATTGAAAAATTACAGAATGATTTCGAATTCTATGTTTGGTCAAAAATAGATGAGAATAATTCGTCTATACGCTTGGTTACATCTTGGTCTACACCAGAAGAAAAAATAAATGAATTTCTAGAAAAAATAAACAAAATATAATTTAAAAAAATGAAAAGAGCTTGTTTATAAACAAGCTCTTTTTTATGTTGAATGATAAAATAAGAATTATTCTTGAGCAGAATATGTCACAATATCAATTCCAATACCATTTGGATCTTGTATAGCAAAATGTCTATCGCCCCATGGTTCATCACGAAGCTCTATCTTTATATCTATATTTTTTTCTTTTATCTCCTTGTACAAGTTATCAACATTATCTACTTCTATTGTTAAATACATTCCTTTTCCATTAAATGGTTGATGAAATAGAGATTGTTGACTAGGATGATTTGGAAGTAAGAAACTAATTTCAGCCTCTTGTTTTGGCGTATGTAACAATAAATAAAATTCGTTTTCAAACGTAACTCCAAAATTTAGAACATCTGTATAAAACTGTTTCGTTTCTTCTAATTTTTCTGTAATAATTCCAGCATTTAATTTCATAATAGTGGTTTTAATTAAAAACAAATTAATATAAAAAAATCCAACAATTGTTGGATTTCCTTATTAAACTATATTTAAGCTTTTACTTTGTTGCTTCCAACGCTTGTAAGATATCATCAATAATATCTTGTTTATCTTCTAAACCAACAGATAAACGAATCGTTCCTGGCATAATTCCTAAATCAGCTCTTTCATCATCTGTTAACTTTGCATGAGTTGTAGTTGCAGGATGTGTAGCTATGGTTCTAGAATCTCCTAAATTAGATGTATACAAAATCATTTCTAGTTTATCTATGAATTTAAAAGCACGTTCCTTTCCTCCTTTTACTTCAAATGTTACAATTCCTCCTCCAGCTTTCATTTGCTTTTTAGCAAGTTCATGTTGCGGATGAGAAGGTAAAAATGGATATTTTACCTCAACAATTTCGTTATTCTTTTCTAATGCTTCTGCCAATGCTAAAGCATTTTCACAATGACGGTCCATTCTTAGTCCTAATGTTTCTAAACTTTTAGAAATTGTCCAAGCATTAAATGGTGACATTGCAGGTCCTGTATGACGAATAAAAAACATCATTTCGTTTATTAATTCTTCATTTCCAACAACCACACCTCCCAAAACACGACCTTGCCCATCCATGTATTTTGTTGCTGAATGTATAGATAAATCAAATCCGAATTTTAATGGCTGTTGTAAATATGGTGTAGCAAAACAGTTATCTATTGCAAAAATAATTTGTGGATATTTCTCTTTCAATTTTGCCAACGCTTCTAAATCAAACAATTCTAATCCAGGATTAGATGGAGATTCTAAAAAGACAATTTTTGTGTTTTCCTGAATTGCTTTTTCCCAATCTGCAACATCCGAAGAATCAACATACGTATAAGTTACTCCCCAACGAGGAAATAATTGTGTAATTAATTGGTGTGTAGAACCAAAAATTGCTCGACTTGAAACAATGTGGTCTCCATTTTTTATAAATGATGCAAAAGAGGCGAAAACTCCTGCCATTCCAGATGCAAATGCTAATCCTGCTTCTGCATTTTCTAATGCACAAACTCTGTTAATAAATTCTGTTGTATTTGGATTAGCATAACGAGAATACACCATTCCTTGCTCCTCTTCAGCAAAAATTGCTCTTCCTTGTTCTGCGCTATCAAAAATAAAACTTGATGTTAAATATAATGGTACTGAATGTTCGCGTGTTGCTGACCTTGGTGCTTGTTCGCGAATTAGCTTAGACTGATCTTTTTTCATATAAATCAAATTTAATAATAGTTTTATTAAGCAAAAAGAAATTTCATAAGTTTTAAACCGAATTTTTTTCTAATATTTAATATACCCATATAATTTGATTACTATTTTGATTGAATTCCTAGAAATATTTAAAATATATAGAATCTCATCTGATTTTCAATTTCTCCTAAAAGGATTAAACCTCGTTAAAAAATCATTCAAATTTAATCTCTACCTTTGTGGTCTTAACAATATTTATGTCATTCGAAAATTTAGGATTATCTCCATATATTTCAAAAGCAATTGCTGAACTTGGTTTTTTAAAACCATTCGAAATTCAGACCGAAACTATTCCACACATTTTAAAAGGAAAAGATGTAATGGGAATTGCAAAAACAGGTTCTGGAAAAACATTATGTTTTGTTGCTCCATTGTTACAAAAAATTCAACACCAGTCGTACGAAAAATCTCGTTTTATAAAAGCATTAATTATTGTCCCTACACGAGAATTAGCTGTACAGATAGAACAAACTTTTGTTGGTTTACAAAAAGCATTACGCCGAGAAGTTAAAACACAAGCTGTTTTTGGAGGAACTTCTATTAATCCACAAATGAAAAATTTATATGGAACAGAAATTCTAATTGCAACACCAGGACGTTTATTAGATTTAATGGATCATAATGCTCTTTCATTAGAACAATTAAACTATTTAGTGATTGATGAAGCTGATAAATTATTTCAGTTAGGTTTTGGAGATGAAATGGCTCGTATTTTAAAAGCTATTCCTAAAAAGAAACAAACTGTTCTTTTTTCTGCCACTTTAAATGATAAAGTAGATGAAATAAAAACAACACTGAATATTAAACCAGAAATTGTTGAGGTAAAAAATACAGAAGTTGAAATTGATTCTATTGAACAAATTGCCTACAAAGTAGATGCTGAGAACAAAGGTCCTTTTTTAAGATATTTAATAAAATCTGAAAATTTAGAACAAGTTCTAGTTTTTGTTTCTTCTACAAGAACTGCCGATAATTTAGTTGATAAATTAAAAAAGAATAAAATTTCTGCTATGGCTATTCATAGTAAGAAATCACAAGGAGCTCGTTTAGATAATTTGGAAGATTTTAAATTGGGTGATGTACAAGTTTTAGTTGCAACTGATTTAATTGGACGAGGAATACATATAGAAGGTTTACCAACTGTTATTAATTACGAATTACCTCGCTCTCCTTTAGATTATGTACACAGAATTGGACGTACAGGTCGTGCAAATGCTACAGGAAAAGCAATTAGTTTAATTACAGAAGAAGATTTACATCATTTTAAAATTATTCAGAAAAAAATGGGTAAAAAAGTAGAATTACTTTCTACTGACGATGTCAACTTACATGGTTACTAAATTATCTCTTAAAATATATTTACAATCCACTCTGTCATTAGAGTGGATTTTTTTATATTTAGAATATTATTTTTTTAGACAATGAAACCAGCACGTTATTATTCATTAGATGTTTTTCGTGGAGCAACAGTTGCTCTTATGATTTTGGTTAACAATCCCGGAACATGGGCATATATGTTTCCACCACTAAAACACGCCGAATGGAATGGATGTACACCGACTGATTTGGTTTTTCCTTTTTTCTTATTTGCAGTTGGTAATGCGATGGCATTTGTTATTCCTCGTTTTCAACAACAACCGACAACCGAATTTTGGAAAAAAATAATAAAACGTAGTATTCTCATTTTTCTAATTGGCTTATTCATTAATTGGTGGCCATTCTTTAAATGGGAAAACAATGAATTAATTTTAAAAACGTGGACTGGTTCAGATGAAAATGGAATTAGAATAATGGGCGTTTTACAACGAATTGCAATTGCTTATTTCTTTGCCTCTATTATTGCATTTTATTTTAAACAAAAAACAGTCTTATGGATCTCGTTTAGTATACTAATAATTTATTGGTTACTTACAAAATACTTCGGAGGCATTGATCCTTATTCTATAGATGGTTTTATTGGAACAAAAATAGATTATCAAATTTTAGGAATAAAGCACATTTACAAAGGAGAATCTATCCCATTCGATCCAGAAGGTCTTTACAGTACAATTCCTGCAATTGCTCAAGTTTTATTTGGTTACTTAATTGGTATTTTTATTAGTAAACAAGGAAATATAAAATGGTTTAACAGAGAACTTCCAACCACAGATCAGCAAAACTATAAGTTAGTAGCTGGTTTATTTGTAATTGGAACATTAGCATTAATCATAGGTTATTTTTGGCAATTAGAATTTCCATACAATAAAAAAATATGGAGTAGTTCGTATGTTATTCACACAACTGGTTTGTCTATTTTAGCAATAGGTGTAATGATTTGGTTTATCGAGATTCTTACCATTAAAAATGGATTTACAAAATTCTTTGATGTCTTTGGAAAAAATCCTCTTTTTATTTTTGTTTTAAGTGGTTTATTCCCAAGAATATTAGGACTAATACGAATAGAAAATGGTTTTAACGATCAAAACGAACTTACTTACACTTCGCCATTGGGATGGTTTTATCAGAATATTTGTGCAAAAATTCCTAGTTCGCCCGAAATAGGTTCATTTGTCTATTCATTAATATTCTTAACCTTTTTCTGGTTTTTAGCTTATTTATTAGATAAAAGAAAAATCTATATTAAAGTTTAAGAACATTGTTTGTAGATAATAAAGATATAAATAAAACGAGCTTCGTAATTCCGAAGCTCGTTTTATTTTATACTTTATTATAAACTGAATACAGTTGGTAATAATTCTGAATATCGTCTACATTAAAAATAATTTCTTTCCATTGATTTAATTCTAAGATTAAATCTTTTCCCGATTGTTTAAACTTTCCAATAAAGGCATCATCATCCACAAAATATAAACCAAATTTTTCTTCAGTTAAATGCAGCTTCTCTACTTCTAATTGTTCAAAAAATAATATAGTAGGTTCTTCATAAGGAAAATCTAATGGTGCAGGAATACTTGAGTCATTATATTCTAATGCGATAAATTGATGAGAATTATTAATAGGAAAATAAATTGATGGGTATATCAACAAGTTTTTGTGCATGTCTTTTTTACCTTGTAAAATCTCTCTTGAAAGAAAAGGTATTTTGCTCAAATTTTTAACATTTTTCAATGTATCACCTTCCTCAAAATAGTTATCAAAATTTAAAATTTCATTTACTGTTAAGTTTTTTTCGATCAAATGACCTATTGGAATGCTAAAATATTTAGCAATTTTATAAATTGTTTCAATTTTAGGCTCCGCACGCTTTTCTTCATAAGATGAGATATTTCCTCTACTAACTTCAAATAAATCAGCAAAAGATTGTTGAGTTAAGTTCTTAACTTGTCTTAATTTCTTTATATTTTCACCTATTTTAGTCATTAATTGAAATTTTAACATTTTTGTTTGCTAAATATTTTAGCAAATTGTTTAATTTTACACCAGCAAATTACAAAAAATAACGAACAACAACAAAATGAATTATTTTTCGAAGGTTGAAAATTTTATTCAAAACATAGATTACACCATTACTTATAAGAGTAAAGATGAAGGTGTTTTTATGGTTGAGAATTTATTAGACGGTATACAAAATTTAATTATTGGAGTTGCTCCTCCAATAATCATTTTTGAATTGTATTTATTTACAATTACAAATGAAAATCTTGATATGTACAAAGCTTTATTGATGAAGAATCGCGATATTATTCATGGAGCATTTGCTATTACAGAAGACGGTAAAAAAGTAATTTTTCGTTACACACTTCAAATCTCAAACTTAGATCAAAATGAGTTCGAAGCAACGTTAAATTCTTTGAGTTTATTGATGAGTGAATACTCTGTTCAATTAATTAAATTTTCAAAACAATAAAACAATAAAAAATGAACATTTTCAAACGCATATTTAGAATCGGACAAGCAGAAATACATTCTGTTGTTGAGAAAATGGAGGATCCAATTAAAATGACTGAACAAGGTATTCGTGAAATGCGCGAAGACTTAAATCATTCATTGGAGGCATATGCAAAAGTAAAAGCGATGGCCATTAGAACTCAGAATCTAATTAATTCCAAAAATAAAGAAGCTGAAGAGTATGAACATAAAGCATTATTACTTTTAGAAAAAGCTAAACGTAACGAAATAACGATAGAACAAGCAGAAAACCTGGCAAAAGAAGCTTTAACTATAAAAAAACAACTTTCTGACGAAGTAATAGAATTAGAAGAGCAAGTAATTATTCATGAAAAGTCTGCTAATGAAGTTCATAAAAGTGTTGAAATATTAAAATTTAATATCAACAAATGGGAAAATGAATTAGCTACTTTAAAAGCTAGAATACGTGTTGCTAATGCTACAAAATTAGTAAACAAACAAATGGCAAAAATAGATTCTAATAGCACTATAAGTATGTTAGAAAGAATGAAAGAAAAGGTTGCCGAAGATGAAGCACTAGCTAATGCATACGGAGATTTAGCTAAAAACTCTAAATCGACAACAGATGAAATAAATGATGTCTTAAAAAAAGATCTTATAGAGGATGAATTAGAAGCTCTAAAATTAAAAATTCAAGATAAAAATAACTAACATATTATTTCCGTTAATACTATAATTACTTATGTAATTAAGCAGTTTAAACTAATTTAATATTAAAACTAAACAACTATAAATGACAGATATAATTAATTTATTATTCTATCCTCTTCCAAGTGGGATTATGACAATCTTAATGGGATTCTCTCTTGTTTATTGGGTGTTTCAATTATTAGCAGGAGATGGAATTGACTTTGGTGGCGATTCTGACTTCCATTTTGGAGATATAAATGACGTTGATGTTGATTCTGATTTAGATCACGATGCGGATGCACAAGCTGAGCCATCCTTCTTTTCTAAATGTTTAGATTTTATAAATATTGGAAAAGTACCCTTAATGGTTATCGTTACTTTATTCAAGTTTATTAGTTGGGTTATTACAATTCTTTCATCTCTCATTTTTGGATTAGGAAAACTAGGTATTTATTCTGTATTCATTTTAATTCCGATTTTTATTGTTGTTTATTTCATTATGCATTGGATAACAAAACCACTTGTAAAAATGTACAAAGAGTTAGGCTATCATGGTGAAGAAGCGACAGATTTTATTGGAAGAATTGGAAGAACTAAATCTACGATAGACGGAGAAAAAATTGGTTCAGCAGAATTTTTAATAAATCAAGACATTATTACATTAAACATTAAAAGCCACACGGGAGAAAAAATTGAATTTGGCGATACAATTATTATCACAGACGAAGCTCCTTCTAAACATTATTATTACGTAACAAAACAAATAACATTAGATAACTTATAAAACAATAAAATATGATACTAATTTTTTACAGTCTTTCTTTTCTTATAGAAGAAACAATTTCTACACTAATTAATTTATTTTAAAACAATCTTAACCTATAAAATTTAAATAATATAAAATGACTCAATTCATTCTTATAGCTGTTGGTGTTATCATTTTCATCATAGCTGCATTCATCATAGCTCTTAGCGTTTTTTACAAAAAGATTCCTCAAGGAAAAGCAATTGTAAGAACAGGTGTGGGAGGATCTCATGTTGCCTTTAATAAGGGTATGTACGTTATTCCTGTATTTCACAAAATGGAAATAATGGATATTTCAGTAAAGAAAATAGATATTGCTCGTCAACAAAACGATGGTTTGATTTGTAGAGATAATATCCGTGCCGATATAAAGGTTGCCTTTTTTATTCGCGTTAATAAATCTGTAAACGATGTAATAAACGTGGCACAAAACTTAGGTACTGAAAGAGCATCAGATCCAGAAACATTAAAAAGCATATTCGAAGCAAAATTCTCTGAAGCATTAAAAACTGTTGGAAAGAAATTCGACTTTATAGAATTATACGAAGCAAGACGAGAGTTTAGAGATGAGATTTTAAATATCATCGGAACAGATCTTAATGGATATATTTTAGATGACTGTGCTATTGATTATTTAGAACAAACAGAATTAAAATTCTTAAGCCCTGATAATATATTAGATTCTGAAGGTATTAAGAAAATTACCGAATTAACGGCTCAACAAAATATGAATGCCAATTTAATTCGTAGAGAAGAGGAAAAAGTAATTAAAAAACAAAATGTTGAAGCACGTGAAGCTATTTTAGAATTAGAACGTCAGTTGGCAGAAAAAGAAGAACGTCAACGTCGTGAAATTGATAATATAAAAGCTCGTGAAGATGCAGAGATTACAAAAGTACGAGAAGAGGAACGTTTAAAATCTGAATCTGTTCGTATAACTACTGAAGAGCAATTAGCAATTCAGGAAGAAAATAAACTACGTCAAATCATCATTGCAGAAAAAAGTAAATTACGTACAGATGCAATCGAGACAGAACGTGTAGAAAAAGACCGTGCTTTAGAACAAACAGAGCGTGAGCGTATTGTAACACTTGCACAAATAGACAAAGAACGCTCTATAGAAACAGAGAAAAAGAATATCCAAAACGTTATAAAAGAGCGTGTTCAACTTGAAAAAGGAGTTATTGAAGAACAACAAAGCGTGAAAGACGTTGAGGTTTATCGTGAAGTAGAACGTCAAAAGCAAGCTGGTATTATTGCAGCTTCTCAAGAAGCAGAAGAGCGATTAATTGAAACTGTAAAAGCAGCAGAAGCAGCTAAAATTGCAGCAGAACAAGAAGCAGCTCGTCAAGTCATAGAAGCAGATGCTGAAAAGCAAGTTGCTGAACGTAAAGCACAAGAATTATTAATTGATGCTGAAGCTAAAAAAGAAGCATCAACAAAAGAGGCAGAAGCAAGAAAAATAATTGCAGAAGCACAAGCGAAAGAAGAAGCTGCAATTGGTTTATCTGAAGCGGAAGTTATGATTGCAAAAGCAGAAGCAGAAGAAAGACAAGGTATTGTTGAAGCTACAATTATAGAGAAAAAAGCAGAAGCTTTACGTAAAGAAGGTTTAGCACAAGCTGAAATTGTAAAAGAAAAAGCACTTGCAGAAGCAAAAGGTATCGAAGAAAAAGCTGCTGCAATGAAACAATTAGACGGTGTTGGAAAAGAACACGAAGAGTTTAAATTACAATTACAAAAAGAGAAAGATATCGAATTGGCACAAATCAACATTCAGAAAGATATTGCCAGTGCACAAGCTGAGGTATTATCTAATGCATTAAAATCTGCTAAGATTGATATTGTTGGTGGTGAAACAATGTTCTTCGAGAATATTGTGAAACAAGTTTCTAATGCAAAAGGATTTGATCATTTAATCAACAACTCTGCGCATGCTACAGATATTAAAAATGCTTTAATAGATCCAAATGAAGATGGAGATTTAGCCGGAAGAATTAGAGGTATTGCAGATAAATATGGTATTTCTTCTAACGATATTAAAAACTTAACGATTACTGCTGCTTTAATAAAATTACAACAAGCAACAACAGCTGCTGGTAATCAAGAAGACACAGGATTTATCAACTCACTTTTCGGAATTGCAAATCAATTAGGAATTGCGAATAGAAAATTAGGATAACCCCATTTTATTCCCCTACTCTACATTTTGGTAGGGGAATAAATTTTAATTAAATAGTAAGAATTTTAATTGATGCAAGAAGAAAACGTACACATTACTGAAACATTAGACGCCGGAGCCTACGAAATCATTCGAAAAAGACTCCTTACTCAAAAAGATATTCTCTCTGAAAGATTATTAAAATTAAACGAAGCAAGAAAAGAAGTTTTTAATTCGAGTAATTTTATATTAAACGCAAATCAAAGAATTACAACAGAAAATACATGTGTTGCTCGTGGGATTATCGCATTCGATCAGTTATGTATTTTTGGTTACAATGTTCATTTTGGATTACGCACAGACATACAATTAAGCGATGTTTTTAGTATTTATTTATTTCAAGAAAATCAATTTATACCTCAAAACCTTCAATTAATTGACGATCAAAATTTCTTTACAGATTTTCAAAATTTATATAAATACTACAGAGATTCTATCTTTTCTAAATTTAGAAGAACAGACAACTATCTTTATATGGTTTTCCAAACCAGTAAGAATGCGCAAGATTTAAAAGCATTTAAGTGGTTAATAAAAGATGGTCAGTTAATTTATCAAGACGATAGAAGTATTCATGAAGTACAAAAAGCAGATCAGTTTGATTTTGAATGGACAAAAACTGGCTTAGAAGATAGAAGATTAGGTAAATTCCCTCATATTTCTATTCTCGATAAAGTTTTTATTGAAGCTATTGGAGGAGACATCACCTTTAAAATAGAAGATAATACAGATTCTGGAAAAGGTATTTATACTGAAAAAGTAACAAATATTGATCAACAACTAGATGATGCTGAATATTATTATGCTGATTTAGGTAATCTAATTACTGTTAGAATTAAACCTTTTCAAGAGGATTTTAGATCATATATTTTTAATGTCCGTACAAAAGAAGTGGTAAATGTACCTGCGTTATTAGATGCAGCCGTTCTACTTCCAGATAATCAAGGTTTAATTTTTTCTAATGGATATTATCTCCAAAATGGGACTTATCATTTATTTGATAATAACCTTGAAAATTTTCAATTTTTCCGTCGCATAAATTCTCCTAATGGAGAAGATTTTATGTACATTTTTAATCAAGACGAAACAAACACATATATTCTACTTTCTTATAATATTATTCAACAAACAGTAGAAACACCTATTATATGTAATGGTTTTACAATTTTTAAAGATGGACATTTAATTTATTTCCGAACAGAAGAAGAAGCAACAAGACATCATCAAGTTCAAATTTGGGAAACACCTTATGTTGAGCAATTGATTGAGAATAAAGAAAAAACAAATCATCCACTTTATAAAATCGGAAACAAAGACATTGTGAAAGCAATGGCAGAATCTCAAGAAATTATTCAATTAATTAATAAAGAAGATTCTTACGAAGGGCTTTATGAAGACATTGTAAAAAAATCGAATAGCTTATTAGATAGTTATTTTTGGATAAATTCAGAAGATACATTTCAGTTAGATATTCCTTTGTTAGATGTAAAAAGCATTGCTAATACAGCTATTGATGAATTTGCTAAAGTACAAGTACAGAAAAAATTTGCTTTAGAATCGTTAGAAAAAACAGAAGAAGTAATAAATGATATTGTCTTCAAAATTAATAGCTCAACGTATAATCAGCTCGATTTATTAGTTGAGCATTTAGCAGAAGCTAGAAAGCTACAAGGAAGAATTATCGACTTAAAATCTGTTCGATACATTCAGCTTGAACGTGTACAAGCTTTAGAAGAGCAACTGAATCAAATCACAGTAGATTTATCTGAAAAAACAATCGCTTTCTTATTATTAGACGAAGCTTTAATTCCGTATGAAGAGAAAGTTGCGGAACAAAAAGTACTCGTTGAGAATATACAGAAAGCTATTGATGCAAAAGAAATAGAAGAAGCTTGTTTAAAAATAGCATCAGAATTAGAACTATTAATTGATATTTTAAATAGTTTAAAAATTGAGGACGCTACACAGACAACAAAAATTATAGAAAAAATTTCTTTCATTTTTGCGTTGTTAAACGAAGTCCGCGCACAATTAACACGTAAAATAAGTTCTTTAAGAAGTAAAGAATCTGTTGCAGAGTTTTCTGCTCAAATGACTTTATTAGAACAAAGTATTGTTAACTTTTTAGAACTTTCTACAACAGAAGAAAAAACAGAAGAATACAACACAAAGCTTATCGTCCAATTAGAAGAATTAGATAGTAAATTTTCTGACTTTGAAGAATTTTCTATTAAAATTGCAGATAAAAGAGATGAGATTATAAAAGCGTTTAATACAAAACGTGAACAAATAATAGAACAAAAAAATAAGCGCACTAATTCATTAGAACAAATTGGATTACGTGTTCTTAAAAATATCGAAAATAAAGCAGCTTCATTTTCTTCAAAAGAAGACATTCTTGCTTTTTATTCTTCGGATTTAATGATAGATAAGATTCGTCAATTAATTCAGGAATTAAAAGATTTAGAAGATGTCTCTAAAGCAGAAAATTTAGAAAATCTTCTTAAGAAATCTCAAGAAGATACTTTAAGAGTTTTGCGTGATAAAACTGAGCTTTTTGTTGATGGTGAAAATATAATTGCACTTGGAACGAATAAATTTGCTGTAAATAATCAGCGATTAGCTCTAACCTTATTAAACAGAAATAATGAATTATTTTTTCATTTAACAGGAACTAGTTTCTATCAAAAAGTAAAAAATGAAGAAATTTACAATTATCAAGCTATTTGGAATCAAGAGTTTATTTCTGAAAACCAACTTGTATATCGAGCAGAATTTTTAGTCTATCAAGCCATATTAGCTAGTGACACGAAAGATTTTGACGCAGAATTATTCATCAACCAAACAATAGAACAAAATTATACAGAAGGTTACATAAAAGGTGTTCATAATTTTGATGCATTACGTATTTATCAAGAAATTAATAAGACAGCGGCAAAGCTAGATCTTTTAAAATTTGATAAACAAACACGAATTACAGCTCAATTTTTCTGGAATAGTTTAGATGAAAAAACACGAGATAAATTAAAAGCGCTTTTAAATTCAGCTCAATTTATTCTAAAAAGTTTTCCAAATTCTAAAAGGTTCGATAATATTATAAAAGAACTTATTGAACAATATGATAAATGGATTACAACATGGGATAAATCTATTACAACAAGTAATAAAGTTGCAGGTTATATCTTTCAGACATTTACTAAATATCAAACTTTTTCCATAAATGAAGAAGCGAATCTATTTAAAAATAATTTTATTTCTCAACTAAAAGACAATAGAACTATTGCTGATTTTGAATCGTTAATTAACGACGACAACTTCTCTTCTATCGAGAAATTTTATCTTGTCGAAAACTGGATAAATTCTTGGTTAGATGAAAATGAGGACAGTAAAAATTCTAGAAATTATGTTGATGAAGTTGCAATGATTATTTTATTTTCAGAAGAAAAATATCATTACAATTCTGGAAATACTTTATTAAAGATTGAAGATTTAAAAGGTAATCATACTGTTATTTCAGAAGGAATTTACGAACATCATTATCATGATATCATGAATAAATTAGAGCATTTCTCAACGATTGACGTTCCAAACTTTAATGCTTTTAAAAATTTGAAAGATGATATTTCTAAAAATTATGAAAAGGAATTAAAAATTAAAGAATTTGAACCTAAAGTTTTAACATCATTTGTTCGTAATAAATTAATTAACGAAGTCTATTTTCCTTTAATCGGAAATAACTTAGCAAAACAACTTGGTGCTGCAGGCGATAACAAAAGAACTGCGCGCATGGGAATGTTATTATTAATTTCTCCACCAGGTTATGGTAAAACCACTCTTATGGAATACCTAGCAAAAACAATGGGTTTACATTTTGTAAAAGTTAACGGACCAACAATAGGACATTCTATAACATCTATAGATCCCGTTGAAGCTAAAACTTCTGGAGAAAGAGAGGAATTAAAAAAGATAAATCTTTCGTTTGAAATGGCAGATAATGTAATGCTTTATCTTGATGATATTCAACATTTAAGTTCTGAGTTTTTACAAAAGTTTATTTCATTAGCCGATGGTCAACGTAAAATTGACGGTATTTTTGATGGCGAAAGTAAAACCTACGACTTAAGAGGAAAACGTTTTTGTATTGTTATGGCTGGAAATCCATATACAGAAAGCGGTTCTAAATTTCAGATCCCAGATATGTTAGCCAATCGTGCAGATGTTTATAATTTAGGTGATGTAATTGGAGATACGGAAACTTTATTCAACTTAAGTTTAATAGAAAATGCAACAAGTGACAATCCTTACTTAGATAAGATAGCATCAAAAAGTTTAGATGATTTTTATAAGTTAACAAATTTCGTAACCGAAAATCTAGAACAATTGCCAAATTTAGAAGGTAATTATTTAAGCCAAGAAATTGATGATTTTGTAACCGTATTAAAACATGTTATTAAAATTAGAAATATTGTTGTAAAAGTTAATCAGAATTACATTTTAAGCGCGGCAATGCAGGACGATTATAGAACAGAACCTCCTTTTAAAATGCAAGGTTCTTACCGAAATATGTCTAAACTAGTTGGAAGAATTGTCCCTATGATGAATGACAAAGAAATTGATGATACTATTTTAGCTCATTACGAAAGCGAGTCGCAAACGTTAACTGCTGACACAGAATCAAATTTATTAAAACTAAAAGAAATAGCTGGTTTAATAACTCCTCAAGAAAAAGAAAGATGGGAAACTATAAAAGCTACTTTCTTTAAAAATAATAAACATGGAGGTTTATCTAAAGATGATAAAGTTTTTTCTCAGTTAGTAGAATTTAATGAGAATCTAGAAGGTATAATCAATGCTATCCTAAAGAAGTAATGAAAATCAAACATACATTAATCATCCTAGCTATAGGAATTATTATTTGGATTATAGGTGCATTAATGAAAATTACACATCTTCCTAATGCAAATATGGTTTTATTTATTTCAACGATTATAGAAATTATAGGAGTAATATTATTCTT
Organism: Chishuiella changwenlii; assembly: GCF_900142565.1. Taxonomy (GTDB): domain Bacteria; phylum Bacteroidota; class Bacteroidia; order Flavobacteriales; family Weeksellaceae; genus Empedobacter; species Empedobacter changwenlii. The sequence goes on along the minus strand of NZ_FRBH01000010.1, from coordinate 26,171 downwards.
ATATAAAATCATAAGAAACAAAAGCTTAAAAGACTTTCTTAATTCCTAAAGCAAAAATAGCTTCAATCAGATAGATTGAAGCTATTTTATTATCTGAAATTGTTTTTTTCAAAAAACTAAATTCTAATTGTCCTAAAACAATAAAATTGTTATTTTTTTCTATTATGTATTTAAAAATATTTAAAAAAAATATTTGCCATAATTTAGCATGAAAGAAAAAACAAGTTATTTATTTACACTGATAACACGTTAAATAACAAACAAAAAGAAGAAAACCAACCTACAATTCTACCACCTATGAACAAAGAAAAGAGAATCCTGACTCTCTTGAACGAATTAGATGAAAAAAGAGTTTTGACTCTCTTGAACGAATTAAATACAGAGGAACGGAAAAATATTTTGAGGCAATTGACCCAACCAAGCTTAAATACTCAAATAGATAATAAATTCGATTTTATTAAATCTATATTCGGTATAGCAATTGTTTTTTTAAGTGCTTTATTACCTTTCGTTGATAATTTTTTAGAATTACTATTTCCCAATATAAATGAAGTAATTAAAGTACCATATTTTGCAAATTTCTTAGCTGCGACTTGGACTTTTTGTATTTCTTTTGCTCCTTTACTTATTATTTTTAGTTTATTTCTATCAGTAAATAAAATAATGTATATTTTCCCTATGATTAGCGGATTAGTAACTTCTATCGCTGTAATCATAAATAGCATGGGTTACTATATTACAGGTAAAATGCAATTTTATATTGTTATGACGCTTATAAGTATTGCAGTAATACTATTATTTAAAAAAGTATATAATTTTCTATTAATCAAAAAGCTTTCTGAAGAGCTTAAAATGAAATTAATAAACTTAGTTCTTAAAGAAGATTAAGAGATCTCACATTTAAAAAAAATATTTATTATAATTTAAACAAAAATGAAAATGAAAATGAAAATGAAAAAACAAGTTATTTTATCCGTATCTGTAATATGCGGACTACTATTATTTAGTTGTAACGATGACGACTTAAATAATAAACAAAACGAAGAAATTAAAACAACAACTCTTTCACCTAGAACTTATGAACAAAAAAAAGAGAACTTTGACTCTATTCAAAAAACCAGAACAGTTGATCCAGATCGACACACGCCACCACAACACTAAGATTTCCAAAATAAATACAAAACTGAATTAATGAAAAAATAAGTTACTTTATCCGTATTTATAACATGAGGACTATTATTATTTAGTTACAATAACGACGACTTAAATAACCAACAAAAAGAAGATACACAACCTACCACTCTTACTCCTAGAACCTATGAATAAAGAAAAGAGAATTTTAACTCTATTCAAAGAATTAAATCAAGAAGAACAATGCTATGTCTTGAAACAATTGACACAGATAAAATCAGACGAGCTCAACACTAAGATTTCCAAAATAAATACAAAAACTGCATTTTTATCATTTTTTTTACTATTTACTAGTGGACTATCACCTTTTATTGATAATTTTTTATATCTTATTTTAAAATTATTTGGAGTTTCAATAGATGATTTAGAAGTCTATTATTTTATTGATATATATGCTTTTATATGGACAATTGGAGTCATTCTGTCTCCAATATTAATAATTGTCTCAACATATTTTCGTCCATCTAAAATATTATATATATTTCCTTTATTTGCATATCTAACAATGCTTATAGCTGCAATATTAAATTTTTCTGGTTTTTTCATTTCTGGACTTACTCAATTTTATGCTTTTATTATACTTATATCTATTTGTTCTTTTTATTTATTAAAAAGAATACGACAATTTATAAAAACAGCAATTTTATCTGATTCTATCAAAATTGAAGTTATAGAGAATGTTCTTAAAGAATTAAATAATAATAAATCTAATGAAGTATAATTATAATAACATAATGATACAGAAATTAAGATTAAGAAGTTTAGAATTATTTAAAAGTGAAAAAATTTCATGGATTGAACATAATCTGAATTTAATAGAAATGTCGAAATCACTTGATAAAATGTTAGTTGATGAACACAACTATATGTTTATTACTAATATGATTAATAATTATGAGAGCGATGACATTAGAGAACTAATAAAAAACATAAGATTGCAGAGTTACTAAATAATTATTTAGTAAAAGTTTTTGTAGGATCTATATTGTGCTCATTTGTTTCTAAAGACTTAAGAAATTCTAAAATTTTTGATTCAGCTAATATATTATTAAATATATCATGCTGAGTTTCTTGTTTAGTTTCAACATCTTCAATAAGTAGATAAATATCTTGAAGAGTAAACTTTTTCATATTTTTCTTAACATCCCCAAATATTCTGTTTTCTACTTCTAATAAAGCTTGTTTATTAGAAGTAGAAACATTATCTATCTTTTCTTTAAGCGCTTTATTTTGAATAAAAATTGCTTTCAATTTTTCTTCTATAGAAAGGTTTTCAAATGAGTTTTTTTCTAAATTAACTATTTCACTTTCTTGTTTAAGCATTTCTCCTTTTCCAGTTAAAAGCCATTCGAAATTTATTTCGAAATTATTTGCGATTTTTTCTAAAATATTGAATTTAGGTTCTGTTTTAGATATATAATTTCTAACATTAGCTTCACTTATTCCTAATTTACTTGCGAATAAACTATTATTCCCATTAGCAAAAAATAAAACCAAATCTTTTATCCTGTCATTTATATTACTCATAACCAAATTTATATATTTTTCATCTACAATTATCCGAATAATTATTCGAATAATTGTTTTATAATTCGAAATATATTTCGATATTTATAAAACAATTACACATTAAGTATAAAGTCAACGAAAGTGTAATTCTGTAAAAATAGATAAAAATACCTATTAAAAATTTATTTCCGTCAAGAAATTGATGATTTTTTTATGGTATTTAAATATGTTATTAAAATTAGAAATGTTGTTATTAAAATTAAAAGAAATAGCAGATTAATAGCCCTTAAAAAAAAGAAGAAGGGAAGCTGTAAAAGCTAGTTAAAAATAAACATAGAGGTTTATCTAAAGATGATCAATTCGTAGAATTTAATGAGAATCTAAAAAGTATAATCGATGCTATTTTAAAGAAGTAATAAAAGTGAAAATCAAACATACATACATTATCCTAGCTTTAGGAGTTATTATTTGGATTATTGGTGCTTTAATGGAATTAACACACCATCCTAATGCAAATATGGTTTTATTTATTTCAACTATTGTAGAAGTTATAGGAGTAATATTATTCTTATATAAAATTACAAGAAATAGAAATTTAAAAGACTTTTTTAATTCCTAAATCAAAAATAGCTTCAATCATCTGATTGAAGCTATTTTAAAAAAGTAATATTCCAAAATACCATTATATAAAATGGCTCTTATATTATAAGAATTTATCTCCTTTATAAATTTTTATTGGATTACCTCTTTCTACTGAAGTTTGATTTATCCATCTTTCTTGAATAGAATTCTTTAGTTTTTGATCGTTATCATCTTGCAACTTTAATAACAATCTAGTTGTAGCAATTTTTTTATTCTGATGCTGTGATCGAGAATCCATTGAAACTACAGAAATACCAGATGGTAGATGTGTAGCTCTAACAGCAGAATTAACTTTGTTCACATTTTGTCCACCATTTCCAGAACTTCTCATCGTTTGATAAACAATTTCCTTCGAATTGATTTTATTCTCCTTTGGTAATTCTAATTCAAAACAACCTATAAACCAATTCTTACGTTGATGAAATTTTCTAAATGGACTTTTCCCAATCCAAAGAATTGTACCTAACCATTCTTTAATAAAAACATCTAACTGCTTTCCTTTTAATTCTAATGTTACAGAGCAAACTAAATTAAAATCCTTATCTATTTCTCTTTCTATAACAGCATACTCAATGTTGTTTATTTCACACGCTTCTGTAAAACGTTTAAATACATTTGTTACAACAAAATTGCATTCAGCAGGACCTCTTCCAGATGTAATTTGAATAATTTTTATCATAGCATATTATTTATCCATTCTTACAATCTTTGGAGAAAATGTACCTAACACTTTTACCAATTCTGTTTGTAAACTCATCACTTTTTTTATGTCCTTATAAGCAAATGGTGACTCATCAACACTACCTCCAATTAATTCTATACTTGCATCTTTTATTTGTGCATTCATAAAACTTTTCGTAATTGTAGATTTACATTTTGCTCTAGACATTTTACGACCCGCTCCATGTGAGGCAGAGTTAATACTCAATTCATTTCCTAATCCTTCAACGATATAACCTGGTGCTGTCATAGATCCTGGTATTATTCCTAAAACACCTTTTCCTGCTGGAGTTGCTCCTTTTCTATGAACAATTCTTTCTTCTCCATCAACCAATTCTTTCCAAGCGAAATTATGATGGTTTTCAATATTAAATACGATTCTTTTTCCTAAAGATTTAGCTATTCTGCGGTGAATATCATCATGACAAGCTTTCGCATATTCACCTGCTAAATTCATAGCCATCCAATACTCTTGTCCATCATGCGTATTTAAATCTAACCAAGCTAAGTGTTGTACATGCTTTGGTAATGGACATTGTTTTGTTGCTAAATAAGTATAATGCTTTGCTATATTCGCACCAAAACCTCTAGATCCACTATGTGATAAAATGGCTAAATACTCACCTGGAATTAAATTCCACTCAGGTTTAACTTCCTCTAATTTTATAATTCCAAACTCAACAAAATGGTTTCCTCCACCAGAAGAGCCTAATTGTTGGTAGGCTTTAGTTTTCAAACTTTTTAAAAGAGGAATTTCATTAAAAATTGTTCTATCAAAAATTTCATGATCCGCCTTTACCTTATGAGTTTCATACATTCCAAACTTCGTTTGATCTTGTAGAATTTGAACTAACTGATGAGACTTCCCTTTTAAAAAATTAGCTGGTAAGTCAAACACAGATAAACTCATTCTACAACCTATATCCACACCTACTCCATAAGGAATAACAGCATTATTGGTAGCTAATACTCCACCTATAGGTAAACCATAACCAGAATGAGCATCTGGCATTAATGCTCCTTTTACGGCTATTGGTAATTTTAAAGCATCGTAAAGTTGATATTTAGCTTCTTCGTCTATCTCATTTTCTCCAAAAATAGAGAAAGGGGAACGAGTATTTTTTAATTGTTGTAAACGTATCTCGACGGGTTTTATTAAACCTTCAGCAACTTTACCCCAAATTCCATGACCAATATATTTTTCTGGTTCTAGTAAAACTTCTTTTGCTTCGTTAAGTATTGTTTGTTTATTTTCTTTTTTTCTGTATCGATGAATTTGTCCTAAAACAATATTAATCGAATTATTATTTGGAAAGCCTAATTTTATAAAGTCCTTTCCAGAGATTTTATTTCCCATGATTTTCTAATTAATTTAAAAAACCGCTTTGATTGAACACAAAGGATTTTGATGAGAGCTAATTATTTATTAGTTCTTATCCATCTTTTTTTCGGGAAATTTTAAGCAAAAAAAACCCGAAGAGAATTTCTTCGGGCTGAGATATAATAGAATTTATTTTCTAAAAAGTTGATGCACGAAGAATACTCACTGCAAAATAATTTGCAATAGCTAAAATTTGATATGTGAAATCTTTGAACATTTTATTTCTTCGTTATTAAATTTGTTAAACTTTATAAACTTAATCGGCGACAAAGTTAAAAACTTTTTTATGAGATAAAAAAATATTTTTAGCTTTTTCATATTTAACATAAAATTTAAAACACCTATTTACATTAAATAAAAACAGATAAAATTAAAAAAATAGATAAAAATTAATTAAACCTTTTTATCTATAAAATATTTTTCTAAATCAGCTATTTCACTATCATATACATCGGATAAGCATCAAAAATATTTAACAATTTAATTAATTAATTTGTTTTATAATATACTACTTTTGCAAAGTATTTGTATTAAAAATCATGAAAAATATTTACATTTTTTTGTTACTTATACCAACCCTAACTCTCGCACAAGACAGATATACATTCGCAATTTTTCCTGAATGTCCTATTTCAGAAAAAAATGAAGAAATGAAAAATTGCTTTATAACAAGCCTATCTGAAAAACTAAAATCTAATTTAGATCCTACTATTTTATCTTTAATCAAAGAGAAAAATATTAAGCAATTAATTATTTATTTTAATGTAGAAAAAGATGGAAAGCTAAGTAGCTTTAAAACTCCTTCTTATTCTGAAGTTTCTATTGCAAAATATTTTAATGAAAGATTTGTTCAGTATTCTGAATATTTAGACAATAGCGAGCAACATATTATTCCAGCTATGTTTAATGAAATTCCAGGAAAAATTGAATTAAGTGCAAAATTAGAATTTTAGAATTTTTTATACTTAAAATTTAGATAGATTAAGATTGTTAAAGTACTTTTACTCAATCTTAATCTATTTATAATGATAAACATAAAAAAAGTATTATCTTTTGTAATACTATTAATTTCATTCTTATGCTATTCTCAAAAGAGTATTAAACATCCTATTTTTCCTGGATGTAATAAACTCAAAACAAACGAAGAATTAGGAAAATGTTTTTCTGAAAAACTTTGGTACGAATTAAACGACCAAACACAGTACTCTGCTGAAGATTTTTTTAAAGAAGACAAATTAAATAATGATATAACATTATTTTTTACTGTAAAAAAAGATGGTAAAGTAACTGATTTTAGCTTTTCTAAAGATAGTGATCCTGTCGTTTCTACAGCTTATCTTAAACGTATTTCAAAAGTCTTCAAATATTATGAAAAAAAAGGAAAAAAAATTATTCCTGCTTTTGAAAACAATCAATATGTAGACTATAAAATTGTATTTAAAGTTGAGTCTCGTGTCAATTAAAATTTCCGCAACTTAAAAGAAGTTTATTATTAAACTTTATTTTTTCAAAAAGCTTGTAGTCTTAGCGGAAAAGATTATTTTTGCCTATTCGAGTAAATAGAATATGAAAAACATCCGTAATTTCTGTATTATCGCCCATATTGACCATGGTAAAAGTACCTTGGCCGATCGTCTATTACAAGTAACAAATACGATTTCTGATCGTGAGTTACAAAATCAAACATTAGACGATATGGATTTGGAACGCGAGCGCGGAATCACAATTAAATCGCACGCCATCCAAATGGAATATGAAAAAGATGGTGAAAAATATATTTTAAATCTAATTGACACTCCAGGTCACGTAGACTTTTCGTACGAGGTTTCTCGTTCAATTGCTGCTTGTGAGGGAGCTTTGTTAATTGTAGATGCAGCACAGAGTATTCAAGCTCAAACTATTTCTAACCTTTATTTAGCGTTAGAGAATGATTTGGAAATTATTCCTGTATTAAATAAAATCGATTTACCTTCTGCTAACCCAGAAGAAGTAACTGATGATATTGTTGATCTTTTAGGATGTGATCCTGAAGATGTTCTACGTTGTTCTGGAAAAACAGGAGAAGGTGTTTTAGAATTATTACACACTATCATCGAGAAAATTCCAGCTCCACAAGGAGATCCTGAAGCTCCATTACAAGCCTTAATTTTTGACTCTGTTTACAATCCATTCCGTGGAATTGAAGCTTTTTATAAAGTTGTAAATGGAGAAATAAAGAAAGGGCAACAAGTAAAATTCATGGCTACAAATAAAAAATATTTTGCCGATGAAATTGGAACTTTAAAGCTAAATCAAGTTGAAAAACCTGTTATTAAAACAGGAGATGTAGGTTATATTATTTCTGGAATTAAAGATGCTGCCGAAGTAAAAGTTGGTGACACAATTACGCTAGTTGATAATCCTGCTGTTGAAGCTATTGATGGTTTTGAAGAAGTGAAACCAATGGTATTCGCTGGTATTTATCCTGTAGATACAGAAGATTATGAAGATTTACGTTCATCTATAGAAAAGCTTAGATTAAATGATGCTTCATTAACTTTTGAAGCTGAGTCTTCAGCTGCTTTAGGTTTTGGTTTCCGTTGTGGATTCTTAGGAATGTTACACTTAGAAATTGTACAAGAACGTTTAGAGCGTGAGTTTAATATGACTGTTATTACAACAGTTCCTAACGTATCTTACGAAGCTTATTTGGAAAAAGATCCAGATAAAATGGTTCCTGTTCATAACCCATCAGAATTACCAGATCCATCAGGTTTAAATCGTGTAGAAGAGCCATACATTCGTGCGGCAATTATTACAAAATCTGAATTTGTTGGACCAGTAATGAGTTTATGTATAGAAAAACGTGGTGAATTACAGTCTCAAAATTATTTAACTCAGCACCGTGTAGAAATGATTTTTAATATGCCTTTGGCAGAGGTTGTTTTTGATTTCTATGATCGTTTAAAATCTATCTCTAAAGGTTATGCTTCTTTCGATTATGCTCCTTCTGGAATGAAAGCATCGAAATTAGTAAAAGTAGATATCATGATTAATGGTGAAGTAGTTGATGCTTTATCAGCTTTAATCCATGTGGATAATGCTTATAACATTGGTAAAAAAATGTGTGAGAAATTACGTGAATTAATTCCTCGTCAACAATTTGATATTCCAATTCAGGCTGCTATTGGTGCAAAAATTATTGCGCGTGAAACAATTAAAGCCTTACGTAAAGATGTAACTGCAAAATGTTATGGTGGAGATATTTCTCGTAAACGTAAATTATTAGAAAAACAAAAAGCTGGTAAGAAGAAAATGCGTCAAATTGGACGTGTAGAAGTTCCTCAATCTGCCTTTTTAGCTGTTTTAAAACTGAATGATTAAAAAATCAAACATTATAAAAAAATCTCCAAAGAACTAGATTCTTTGGAGATTTTTTATGAACTGAATTGTGATAATTCTATCTTTTCAATTCATCAAGGTTTTTAAATTTCTCGTAAGATAATTTTAAATGATGTAATTGGTTTTGAACAACTCTTGTACTCCCAGGACATAAATCTCCACTTTCTAATGCATTTTCATAAGCATCAATGGCAGATTGTTCACCAAAAACTACATTTCCTAAAGTAGACGAAGCTGAATCTCCAGAAAATGAATCTTTAATGTCAATCCAAGCTCTGTGTAAAGAACCTACTGCTGAACCTGTTTCATCTGGTACTCCTCCTCTCTCCACAATCAATTGTGATAATTCTGTTTTCATAGTTTGAGACTCAGAAACCATACGATCATAATCATTTTTTAATTGTGGATAAGCATTCCATACCTTATCTTCGACTTTTAAAAACCCTTTTATTCTATCGTTTGTAATATTCAGTAAATCGTTTAATACTGAAACTGTTGCTGCATTTTCCATAATTTTTTGTTTTTTGTATTGTTTACTTATAAAGGTCAAATAACATACCTTAAAAGCCTTATGAAATCACAATACGTAGTTAAGAAAAGTTAATCCGTTATTTTAACAGTTCCAATGAAAGAATTATATTTACTACTCAATAAAAATAAAAAATGTTATTAAATAAAACCATCAATATAAAAGGACAAGAGCTTTATTTTGAACACTATAATTCTTTTGAAAATCGTCCAACACTTGTTTTTCTTCATGATAGTTTAGGGAGTGTACAACTTTGGAGAGATTTTCCTCAGAAAATAGCAGAAGCTACACAATGCAATCTTTTTATGTATGATAGATTAGGTTATGGAAAATCTGCTTCTATGATGACTTCTAAAAGAGATGTAAACTACATGGAATTAGAAGCTGATGTTTTGAATAATTTATTAATTGAATTAAATATTGATGATGCCATTCTATTTGGGCATAGCGATGGAGGAACAATTGCTTTACTTATGGCAAGTAAATATCCCAAAAATATAAATGCAACTATTGTAGAAGCAGCACATATTTTTGTTGAAGAGGTTACTCTTGCTGGAATTCACGAAGCCATGGACGCTTATAAAAACACGAATTTAGCTGAACGTTTAGCAAAGTATCATGGAGATAAAGTAGATCTTTTATTTAAAGCTTGGACAGAAACATGGACTAGTAAAGAATACAGAAATTGGTCTATAGAATCTTTATTAACAAATATTACTTCTCCTTTACTTTTTATACAAGGTGAAAAAGATGAATATGGAACATTAGAACAAGTGGAAAAAACAATTGATAAAGTGAAAGGAGAAGCTGAAAAATTTATTATTCCATCAGTTGGTCATACACCACATAAACAAGTTCCGGAAATAGTAATAGAAAAAGTAACAAATTATATTATTCAACATCTTGAAAATCAATTTTGATCAATAAAATATATTTGTAAAAAATCTTTTATTAAATTTAGACACAACCAACCGTACTTTTATGCAAAAAATATTAACCTTATTATTTGTTTTAATTTTTTACTCCTGTCTTCCCCAATCGAAATCTGACTGCGTCAGTAAAATTGTTACTGATATTAATAAAAATAATAGTTTAAATGGGTCTTTTGAATATGCTATAGATTTAACTTCTTTTTTTAGATCATACTAGCATTGAAAAATTAGAATTAAAATTAAAAAATTACAATACAAGCCCAACTAATCAAATTTATCTTTTTATAGTAGATTTTAATGAAACTAATGAAGAACCTTTCGACCTTTTTGCTGTAAATCTTTCTAATTCATTCGTACCAAATAACAGTAAAAAAGTTAATAACTTAACCATCATAATTAGTCCAAAGATTAGAAAATTAAGAATTAGTACATCAAATGAAGCTCAAAAAGTATTGACAGATGAAATTTGTAAAAAAATAATAGATTCAACTATAGTTCCTGAATTTAAAGAAGCAAACTATTATGAAGGTCTTGATAAAGGAATTGATGAAATAATAAGATTATGGAAATAAAAAAAATGCTAACAGAAATACATCCAAAATTACCAATGCGTAATAAGCTTAGAACTAAGGATTATTATATTAATCAATTAGGTTTCGAAATCTTTGGAAATATCGACCATGATGGATATTTAATGGTGATAAAAGACAATATTCAGATTCATTTTTTTGAGTTCAAAGAATTAGATATAATCGATAATTATGGTCAAGTTTATATCCGTACAAATGATATCGATACTTTGTATCAAACTATGTTAGATAATAATGTTGATATTCATCTAAACGGAAAGTTAGAAACTAAACCTTGGGGACAAAGAGAATTTTCTTTACTTGACCCCGATCATAATTTACTAACATTTGGAGAATCTATTATGTAAAAGAGAGTTCTTACTTCTCTTTCTCTTCTAATAAACGTTCTCCCCAATTATTTAATTTCCACAACACTTGTACTAATTCCTCACCTAGTGGTGTTAAGGAGTATTCTACGCGTGGTGGTAATTCTGGATAGGATGTTTTAAACAATATTCCACTTTGTTCCATTTCCTTTAATTGTTGATTCAATACTCGTCTATCTACTTTTCCTATTCCTTTCAGAAATTCTGATGGACGTTTCTTTCCTTCATTTATTTGCCAAACTATAGGAATTTTCCATTTCCCACTTATTGCATTCACTGCAAATTCTAACGGACAAATTTTATCTTCTATAAGTTGTTCTTTTGTTCTCATTAATCTGTTTTCTTATAAACACTCTAAAAAAAATCTATTATTTTCTTCTCTCAATACTAGTAATAAAATAATATTGACTTTTTTATCCCTATGGGATAATATTATGCGATATTGTTTAGCTCGAAACTGTTCTCAATATTTGTATAAAATTAAACAAATCTTTATGGATATTTTAGCACAACAGATAACAGAATTAAATAAACAACTATCTACTCAATTACCAATAGAAACTTTACAGGCTTTTCAAAAATCTATTCAAGATTTAATCGAAAGAAAAATAGAAAATAATAGTTTAACTAATGGAGATATATTTCCTTCTTTTAGTTTAAAAAATCAACATCACACAACGATAACATTAGAAGATTCATTAGACCATGAAAAATTAATTATTGCGTTTCTTCGTGGAAGTTGGTGTCCGTATTGTAATTTAGAATTAAAAGCTTTGGTTGAGGAAATAGAAAAAAATGATGCTATACGATTTATTTTTATAACACCTCAAAATGAAAATGCTAATTTAGAATGGGCATCGGAATATAAAACATCGAGTTTTATTTTATCTGATAAAGAAAATAAACTTGCTAAAGAAGTAGGTATCGAATTTGAATTACAAGATCATGTAATTGATCATTATAAGAATTTAGGTATAGATTTACTAAAAATAAATACCACTAATAACTACACTCTACCGATACCTGCCGTTTATGTATTAGATAAAAATGCTACAATTATATATAATTTTGTAAATGCTAACTACATGCAAAGAATTAATATTGATGAACTAAAACAGTATATATAAATTTATGAAACGTAAAGGAGCACGTTCTACAAAAGATATTCCCACTACTATTTTAGAACAATTAAATAATGGAGAAATAGAAACTGTAAATTTAGTTGAATGGTTAGCTGTTGATCAGCAATTATTGCTTAAAAATTTATTGAAACAACATAATAGAAGCAACTACTTAAAACCTATTCTAAGTAGAATTAATCAATTAAAGAAACAAACAGTTAATACAATAAATGAAGCTATTGGCTTAGAAATTTTTGAATTAACTAACGCTCATAATGATAAAGAATTCTTGAATATCTTATCTCAACATAAAGCTGATTTAATAAGATGTTGGGCAACTTATACAATTGGTAAAAATGAACAGTTAAATATTACAGATACACTTATACAACTTCAGCCATTTGCAGCTGACCATCATTTTGGTGTAAGAGAAATAAGTTGGATGGTTACAAGAGAAAAAATTATTCATAATCTCGAAGAAAGTATTAAAATATTAACTGACTGGGCAACCAATGAAGATGAAAACATAAGACGGTTTGCAACAGAATCTACTCGCCCTCGTGGGGTATGGTGCGAACATATTGAAGAATTAAAACAACAACCCGTTTTTGCTTTACCTATTTTGGAGTCTTTAAAATCGGACACATCAAAATATGTTCAAGACAGTGTTGGGAATTGGCTAAATGATGCGAGTAAAACTCAGCCTGAATTTGTAAAGAATTTATGTTTAAGATGGGAAAATGAAAGTAATACGAAAGAAACTAAATATATTATAAAGAAAGCCTTAAGAACATTGAATAAATAAATAAATATTTCACAAACAAAACAGTACTTTGTATTGCATAGTATTTTAATAAATTTTACATTTGTTAAAATACTTACACATGACATCTATAAAAATTTTATTTGCAATACCTCTACTTTTACTTTTATCAACAATAAATGCACAACTAACATCTACAAAATTTTCTAAAAAGGAACTAAATGAAGATTTCTCTTTTTTAATTTCATCAATTGAGGGAACTCATCCAAATCCTTACACAGTTATTTCTAAAGCAAAATTTGAAAAGCAAGTTAAAAAAGTGAAGGAGAATTTTAAAGATTCTCTGACATTAAAAGAATATTATCGACTTGTTTCACCACTCGTTGCTTCGTTACAAGATGGTCATACAAGACTATTATTTCCTGGTAAGAAAATTCTTAATCAAGATGATTATCTATTTCCTTTCATTGTTAAATCTTCTATTGATGAACCCTATTTAAAAATCACAGAACATATTGATTCTGCTTACAACAAAATACCTGTTGGAGCAGAAATTTTAAGTATCAATAAATTATCGAGTAAAAATATTATCCATAAAATTATTGAAAATACAAGTGGAGAAAGTAATTCCTACAGATTAAAAATGGGAACTGATTTTAGTATGTTTTCAATTTTATTGAGTGCTTATTATGATTTCAATCAAAATGATTTTGATATTGTTTATAGATATAATGGTAAAGCAAGTCTTATAAAAGTTGATGCTATTACAATTCCAGAAATGAATGAGATATTTAAGAAAAAAGCAAATACTCAAACGAAAAAAGAAGAAGTTAAAGATTATGACTTTCATTTAAAACCAGAAATAAAAACTGCTATTATAACTTTTAATTATATGACTGATCAAAAGAATTTTCAAGAATTTTTAAAAGATAGCTTTCTAAAAATAAAAGAGAATAATATTGAAAATCTAATTATTGATATAAGAGAGAATGGCGGAGGAAATTCTGCATTAGGAAATGATTTATTACAATATATAAGTCCTGTATCTTTTTCTCAATACAAAGAGACCGTTATAAAATACAGTCAATTACAGAAAGATTTCTATAAACTTTATTGTGAAAAAGATTCTAATAATTGTAATACTTACAATTATATAAAAAATAAGTCTAACGGAACTTTTGATACAATAGCAGATATCAGCACAACTACTCCAAATCCTATTAATAATCGTTTTATTGGTGACATTTATTTACTTACTAGTACTAAAACTTATTCATCTGCAATGAATTTTGCACAAACATTTAAACATTACAAAATAGGTGAAATTATTGGTGAAGAAACTGGAGGATGGATTGTTTCTTATGGAGATTATATTCCGACAGAACTTCCGAATACAAAATTGAAACTGAATATTTCTACTAAAAAATTCTATACCATTGGTACTACAAATAAAGATTTACATGGTGTTATTCCAGATGAAAAAGTACCTGCGAAAGATGCATTAACAAACGTTTTAAATAAAATTAAAAACAAGAAGTCATAGAAAAAAAATTATAAGAGAATAGTTTTTTCATATTCTCTTTGTTTCTTCAATTCATAAAACTATTCTACCTTAACGGAAATAATATTTATTTAAATTTTTGAAGAAAATAGTCTTATGAAAAGTTATTTATTTCTTGCTGGAGCAATTATTTGCGAAACATTTGCATCTTCTATCCTTAAGAAAACAGAACAATTTACGAAGCCATTACCAACAATACTTTTTATTATTGGTATAACTGCTTCTTTTTATCTTTTATCATTTGCATTAAAAACTATTCCTATTGGAATTGCCTATGCTATTTGGTCTGCATTTGGTATTGTTCTTATTTCCACAGTTGCTTATTTTGTTTATCAACAAACCTTAGATTTTCCGGCAATACTCGGTATTATATTTATTATAATAGGAGTTGTTATTATTAATCTTTTTTCAAAATCTGGTGCTCATTAATTTTAATTTAACAAACAATGAAAATAAATCATATAAAAATAGAAACTCCTAATCTAGAAAATACAATCGCATTTTATAAAGAAAAACTTGATTTAGAAGTTATAGAAGTAACAAATGAAACAGCAACTATCCAAGTTGGAGAATCATTGTTAACTTTTATTCAAAATAAAAACAATCAACCAGTTTATCATTTGGCATTTAATATTCCAGCTAATCAATTAAAAGAAGCTATTAATTGGAGTAAAAATAGATTAGATTTAATCCATAAAGAAAATGATTTGGTGGTTTCTAATTTTGAAACTTGGAAAGCAAATTCTGTTTACTTCTTTGACAATAATGGTAATTTACTTGAATTTATTACTAGAAAAGATTTAAAAAATGAAACTGAGAAGCCTTTTAATTCTCAACAAATTTTAAATATTAGCGAAATAGGTATTGTAACGGAAAAACCAGACGAATTAGGAAAAGCTTTAATAGAAAAATATCAGTTAGAATTATTTGATAAAAATGATAACAGCGAAGTTTTTACAGCTATTGGCGATGATGAAGGTCTTTTAATTATAGTAAAAGAAAATAGAAACTGGTTTCCTACAGAAATCCCAGCACAAGCATTTACAACAGAAATAAAAGTAATAGATAAGAATAATATTCATACAATTAATTTAAACTAATATGATTAAGTTTCAGTACACAATTTTATATGTTGAAGATGTAACAAAATCTATCGAATTTTACGAAAATTCGTTTGGATTCGAAGGTAAGTTTATTACGCCAGAAAATGACTATGGAGAATTAAACACAGGAGAAACAACAATTTCTTTTGCTTCTAAAACACTTGCTACTTCTAATTTGAAAAATGGGTTTGTAGAAAGTAATATCTCTCAAAAACCTTTTGCTATAGAATTAGGTTTAGTAACAGATGATGTAGAAAAATACATTAATCAAGCTATTCAAAACGGAGCTATAATAGAACAAGAGGCAAAACAAAAGCCATGGGGACAGACTGTTGCTTATATTCGAGATATTGATGGATTTCTTATCGAACTATGTACACCAATGCATGGATAAAATATTTTAAAAATAATCATTTTACAACCTTCGGATTTTATTTCGAAGGTTTTATTTTTGCAGCATGAAACGAGTTTTTAATCCTGAAGGTTGGAACCGACAAGAACATTACAATATGTTCTCTAATATGGATAATCCCTATGTCGGAATTGTAGCAGAAGTTGAGTGTTCTAAAGCTTATGCATTTGCAAAAGCACATAAAAAATCTTTTTTTGCCATTTACTTATTTAGTTCTATGCAAGCAGAAAACCGTGTAGAAGAGTTTAAATATCGCATAGAAGATGAGGAAATATTTGTTTATGATCATTTAGATTGTGGTACAACAATCGGAAGAAAAGATGGAACATTTGGGTTTGCCTTGATGAATTTCACAGAAGATTTCGAAACTTTTAATCTACAATTACAAGAACAAATTGCAAGCGTAGAAAGCTGTGTTGGTTTGCATATTAAAAATGAAGAAATAACGGTTGGTTTAGTTCGTCATTCTACTTTTCCTTGGTCTAGATTTACAGGGTTAGTTCAGCCAACAAATTATGGAACAAAAGAATCTATTCCTCGTATTATTTTTGGAAAAGCGCATCAAGAAGGAGATAAAATGTATATGCCTGTTTCTGTAGAAGCCAATCATGGTTTTGTAGACGGTTTACATCTTGCTAAATACTTAGAAGAATTAGAAAAGGAGTTAGGAAAATATTAAAATTAAAGCTTTACAGAAATCTGTAAAGCTTTATATATTTTTACGTGAATTGAAGTTGCCTTAAGCTACTTTTCTATTTAATTTTCTTCCCCAAGCAATAATGTAAACTGTTCCTATTACAGATGGTAAAATCCAAGCATACATGTTACTCCCGAATCCTGCTCCCGCAACTAAAAATGCTGTAACAGAAGCAATATAAGCTCCTACCATTTTTCCTACATGGGACATTAACCACTTTTTATGATTCTCTAAATTAGCATAAAATTTAAAATCTTTATAAGACATAAATAATCCTAATGCTCCGAAAAGTAATAACAAAATAGGAAAACTATCATTTACTATTTTTTGGTAAAATGTAAGTCCAATCATTACTATTCCTGTTAGGAACATACTACCTGAGATTACTTTATCTAATTTATTTTGATATGATTTTTTCTTGTAATTCAAAACACGGTTTCCTATCAATATCATGTAGATTGTAAAAATCCCAATCATGAATAAAAATGAATTATGGTGATTTGGAAATAAACAGATAAATAATGATAAAATAGAGCTTACCATCATTCCTACAGAGAATATTTTACCAAGTTGTTTATGTAATTTATTTCCTTTTTTAGAGAACATTAATACTGTTCCTGCTAATAAACCTATACCTCCGAAGAATGCATGAATGTAAATGATGATTTTTATAAAGTTTTCCATGTGTGTTAATTTTAGATAAAACTAAACATAGAAATAAATATTTTAAAAACTATTTTACCGAGTTGTCGATTTTTACGGATGAATTGTTAGTTTAAGATATAAGATTGTAAGACATAAGATATAAGGAGTGAAGAATTGCGAAGCTAGAAGTTCATTATTGCGTTTAGTTTATTAAAAAACTATTTGATATTAAGTAGAACAATTGCTTCATTAATTAAATCGAACTCATAACCTTTGTAGGCTAAGAATGATTTTATTTTATTTATTTTCTTAAAAGAGTCTCGCTCACTATACAATGCATCGTATTTTTTTTGAGATAGCTTAACCAAATTATTCCAATATTTTTCAGGATCAATTTCTTCTTTAAGAGCTGTATCTATTAATTTTGAATCTATTTGTCTAAGTTTTAATTCTTGTTTAAGACGATTTTTTCCCCACAATTTTTGATTCACTTTTCCTCTTACGAAGTTATGTACAAATCGTTCTTCATTTAGAAAACCATAGTGAAGGAGTTTAAAAATAATTTCGTCTTTTGCTTCTGGAATTAAATCAAATTCACGTAGTTTTTTTTCTACTTCCCAATGACAACGATCTTGATAAAGGCAATATTTTGCCATTTTATCTTTTATTTCGTCTATTGTGTATATTTTTTTAGAATTGTCTTTTTGGGAAAAACTCATGAATTGGTTTTCTAATTTATTACTAAAAATGATATAAAATTCGACAGGGATTGTAGTGGAAATCCTTTTTGCTGATACTCGTCTTACTAATTTTAGCAAAAAGATTGTAGCAAAAAACCCGCCCGGTCGCCCTAAAAATTATTTTTATAGTATAAAAATTATGCTTTTTTAAGTTCTGAAATATAAGAGGTTGGATTTTCGGCATTAAAAATTGCTGAACCTGCAACCAAAGCATCTGCTCCTACTTCTACTAATTTTGAAGCATTAATATTATTCACTCCTCCGTCAACTTCTATTATAACATTTGCATTAGCAGTTGTAATCATCTTTTTAAGTTTAGAGATTTTATTATAGGTATTCTCTATAAATTTTTGTCCTCCAAAACCTGGATTAACACTCATAATTAGTACCAAATCTAAATCGTTAATTACTTCTTCTAAAACAGATACTGGTGTATGTGGATTAAGAGCTACTCCTGCTTTCATTCCTTCTGCTTTTATAGCTTGTATTGTTCTATGCAAGTGTGTACAAGCTTCGTAATGTACTGTAAGAATGTCTGCACCAACTTGTTTAAAAGTCGAAATATAGCGATCTGGATCTACTATCATTAAATGTACATCTAAAACTTTATCTGTTAAAGCGTTTATTTTTTCTATGATAGGCATTCCGTACGAAATGTTGGGTACAAAAACACCATCCATAACATCTAAATGAAACCATTCTGCTTCAGAGTTATTTATCATTTCGATGTCTTTTGCTAAATTTCCGAAATCTGCTGCTAAAATTGAAGGTGCTATAATAGGCATTTTTTTATGTTTTGTTTAGTGAAATACAAAGATAATGAAATAAAAAAATCGTTGAAAGTTTAAACTACTTTCAACGATTTATATTTTATAATAATCTGTTATTTTAGAAATTATATCCCACTCTAAAACCTAAATCTAACATAATTCCTTTATCTACTTTCTTACTTATTCTTCGGTATTCTGTTTGCGTTTCATAATTAAAATCATAATAATAATTTTTATCCTGATAGAAGGCAATTCCTAAACCTGTATAAAATTCATAGAAAAAGTTTTTAGAAAAAGATCTTTTTAATCCGTAATTTATAACAACAGAACCTTGTGGATCAACAGTTTTATTATCACTAGCTGATGTAAAAAGATCTGGTATGTAAATCCCTTTTAAAGCGATATAATTGGCTGAATTATTTTTTGTGTTTTTTCCTTTTGAAATTCGTCTATCAAAATTATAATAGTATCTACCTTCTAAATTTAAACTAGTTGTAAAAATATAATTAAGATCCCCTTCCCCATTCCAATCTGTAGTGTAAGAAAAACCTCCTATATAGTCTATAGTTCCTACTGCAGTAAAATTATCGCTTAAACTTTTTTCGTACTGTATACCAATTCCTATAAATTTAATATTTGCATTAAATAAATCTGTTGCTTTTTCTTGAGCAAATAAACAAGAAGCAAGTAAAAATGGTAGAATAGTGTATTTCATATAATGTTAAATTAGCGGTAAATATAAATAATATTCTAATCTAACAACATTCTAAAATCGATAAAATTATAGGGTTCTTCTTCTTGCAATTTTTCATTAATAATGAAATGAATGGAGTCTTTAGAAAGAAATAAAAAAGTGTAATGATCGGCTTGTTCATCAGATTCTCTAAATTCATAATAATCTTGATTGTTTACACCCCAATAACCTTTATCTTCTAAAAATGTTACAGTATCATCTTGATGGATCGTTTTAAATGTAACACTAAATGTTCCATCTAATCTTCTATTAACCGTCCAACTATTCGTTTCTCCCTTAAAAAACTTACCATGATCTGTACCTGACCAATTGCCTACAAATCTTTTATCTGGGTTTGTAGACTTTAATAAAGCAATTATATTTTTACTTTGATTATCATTCATTTTCTAAACATTCATTAAAATTAGCTTAAAATTGCTAGGTTTTTCTTTTCTTTAGCTAAAAGAACTTACTTTTGCGCAATGGAATAAAAAACTACAAATGTATGGAAAATAATATGTTAAATCAACATCCTGCAGATATAGCAGAACAATTAACAGAATTAGACGTAAAAAACAGAAATATTGCTTTTTATACGCTTCCTCATCAAACAAAAATTGATGTGTTTTCCTACTTCGACTCCAGTATTCAACAAGAAATTGTAAAAAGCTTGACTGATAAAGATTTGGCAGATGTACTTAATAATCTTGATCCTGATGATAGAACCGAATTATTAGAGAACTTTCCAGATGAATTAATTAAACATTCTATCAACCTTCTTAATCCAGAAGAAAGATCTATTGCCTTAAATTTAATTGGCTATAAGGAAGATTCTATTGCTCGTTTAATGACACCTAATTATGTACAAGTAAAGGAACATTACACCGTAAAAGAAGTTTTAGCACACATAAAAAAATATGGTAAAAAAGCTGAAACATTAAATTATATTTTTATTGTTGATGGAAAAAATCGTTTAATTGACGATTTAAAAATTGGTGAAATTTTATTAGCAGATAAACATACAACGATGGGAGAATTAATGGATCACAATTTTGTGTCTATTAAAACAACTGCTCCAATAGAAGAAGCTTTAGAAGTTTTTGATAAATACGATCGTGCTGCAATTCCTATTATTACTGAAAACGATGTTTTGGTAGGAATAGTAACTTTTGATGATATTTTAGATCAGGTTAAAATGCGTGATACAGAAGATATTCAGAAGTTTGGAGGTATGGAAGAATTAGATGTTTCCTATACTAAAACACCAATTGTAGAATTAATTAAAAAACGAGCTGGTTGGTTAGTTATACTTTTTGTTGGAGAAATGTTTACTGCATCTGCAATGAGTTATTATGACGAAGAAATTGCAAAAGCAGTAGTGTTAGCTTTGTTTGTTCCTTTAATTATTTCTAGTGGAGGAAATTCTGGTTCGCAAGCTGCTTCTCTTATTATTCGTGCAATGGCATTGGGCGAATTAAAAATAAAAGATTGGTGGTATGTTATGAAAAAAGAATTTACTTCTGGTTTAATATTAGGAGGAATACTTGGGTTAGTTGGTTTTACTAGAATTGCCATTTGGCAACAATTAGGGTTTTATGATTATGGAGAATACTGGTTTTCTATTGGGCTTACCGTTGCATTATCTCTAATTATAATTGTTTTATGGGGAACATTATCTGGATCTTTAGTTCCTTTTATTCTAAGAAAAATTGGTTTTGATCCTGCTACAGCTTCATCTCCTTTTGTTGCTACATTAGTTGATGTTTCTGGTTTAATTATTTACTTTTCTATTTCTGCTGTCATATTAAGTGGAAAATTATTATAAATAAAAAAACAGCTTTTTAAAAAGCTGTTTTTTTTATTATTTCTTTCTTGTATCTATAAATTCGTAATTGGATTTATTTTGATCCACAGATAAATTATATTCTTTAAATTTTATTTGATTATCATTTAAAACTTCGAAAGTATATACATCTGTCATTTCAGAATCTTCATGGTATTCGTAAAATTTATTATCCTTTACCCACCATTTTCCTTTCTCTATATGACTTTGCATTTTTTTACCTTTAGATTTAACTCTAAAATCTAAAACAAACGTTCCATCTGTATTTCTTGTCATTTCCCATTCCTTAGATGTGCCTTCCATCTGATTATCTTTTTCAGAACCTGTCCATACACCAACTAATCTAGCATCTTGTGTACCATCTAATTCATCGTAAGAAAAGCCATTCATCTTGTCTTCCATTTCAAAAGTCTTTTGCAATGTTTTTGCCGAAAAGACAGAATATTTTTCTTCATAATAATCTGACTGATCTTTTGCTTTTACCTCTGAATACTTAACTGTTTTAAAACCTTGAGGAAATCTATTTTTTATTAATCTAAAATCAACTTTATTACCATCGGTTTTATATGTATAAATGTCTCCATATTCCACATCTCCTGCTTCATAATAATTTCCATTTTCCGTCCACCATCTTCCTTTTTGTTTTGCGTAAATAGTATCATTATTATTTAGTATTTCTAAATACATGGCAAAAGTACCGTCAGCTTTTCTATTAATTAACCACTTCCCTTCTATTGGATCTTCTTTTGTTTTGGAGATTATAGAAGACCAGAAGCCAACTAATTTTTTATCAATTGATTGTTGCGCTAATAATAAAGTAGAAAAAAATAAGCAGAAAAGTAATGTATAAATTCTTTGTTTCATATAAGATTAAAAATATTATGATATAAAAAAAGCAGCTTTATCAGCTGCTTAGTATTATTTATCGTCCGATATAAGTTTTCAAGATTTTAGATCTTGATGTATGCTTTAATCGACGAATTGCTTTTTCTTTAATTTGACGAACACGCTCACGTGTTAAATCAAATGTTTCTCCAATTTCTTCTAAAGTCATTGGGTGTTGTCCATTTAAACCAAAGTATAAACGAATTAAATCTGCTTCACGAGGAGTTAATGTTTGTAAAGCTCTTTCTATCTCTACACGTAAAGATTCAATCATTAATTGAATATCTGGTGATGGAGATTCTCCGATATTTAATACATCATATAAATTAGAATCTTCTCCTTCTACTAATGGAGCATCCATAGAGACGTGACGACCAGAGTTTTTCATAGACTCTTTTACATCACCTTCTGACATATCCAATACTTCAGAAATTTCTTCTGCAGATGGGGCACGTTCATGTTCTTGCTCTAATAAAGCATATGCTTTATTAATTTTATTGATAGACCCGATTTTATTTAATGGTAAACGTACAATACGAGATTGTTCTGCTAATGCTTGTAAGATAGATTGACGAATCCACCAAACAGCATAAGAAATGAATTTGAAACCACGAGTTTCATCAAAACGTTGTGCCGCTTTAATTAAACCTAAATTTCCTTCGTTAATTAAATCTGGTAAACTTAATCCTTGGTTTTGATATTGTTTTGCAACAGAAACCACAAAACGTAAGTTTGCTTTTGTTAATTTTTCTAAGGCAACACGATCTCCCGCTTTTATACGTTGTGCTAGCTCTACTTCCTCTTCTGCAGTAATTAAATCTACCTTACCAATTTCTTGTAAGTATTTATCTAATGACGCAGTCTCACGATTTGTTACCTGCTTTGTAATTTTAAGCTGTCTCATTTAACTAAAAACCCTCTTATTTGTTAATATATCAATTTTCTACAAGTTTTAAAAATAAAGCCTGTATATATGTATACGCATAAAAACAAAAAATGTTACAAAAAATATGAAAATTACTTTAAAATTAACTTCTCAGCACTTCATAAATCATCTGTGCAGAAAGTTTTGAAGTCATATTATCTCTATCGAAGTTTGAATTATACTCAACAATATCAAATAATTTTACTTTTTCAGACTTCATCAATAACTTTAAAATGTATTTTACTTGAAAAGGAGTTAATCCATTTACAGTAGTCGCACTGACACCTGGAGCAAAAGCTGCATCGAAAACATCCATATCTAATGAAATGTAAAGTGCATCATATTGTTGAATTTCTCTTTTTAGTTTATCTAAAATATTATTTAGATTAAGATGAACTTCATCTGCTGTTATATATTCAACATTTAAATCTTCTGCTCTTTTAAATAATGCTTTTGTATTTCCCAATTCTTGAATACCAATTGGAATATAATTGAAATTTAAATTATTTGCTTCACAATACTTCGACATTTCGTAAAAAGGAGTACCAGAAGTCGATTTAGGATTTGGAGTTCTTAAATCAAAATGTGCATCGATATTAATAATTCCTACATTTTTATAGGTTTTTATTAAAGCTAAGAAATTTCCCAAAGCCGTTTCATGCCCACCACCAATTACAATTGGAAAATGATTATTCTTTATAATTTTATCAACAGTATTAATCTGCTCTTCTCTAGCTTCTTCTAAATTATCATCATCACAGATAATATTACCTGCATCAAATAAAAATTGATCATTAGAAAAATGAAATGGTAAGTTTGCTAACGATTTTCTTATATGATCTGGAGATTCTTTTGCTCCTAATCTTCCTTTATTTCGCTCTACACCTTCGTCCGAACAAAAGCCTATAATAACTTTTGGTTGCGTATTAGATTCTCTGAAATGAGTATAATCCTGAATAATCTGGTGCAATCTTAACCCCAGTTCTTTATCTTCAGCATCTACTCTTCCTGTCCACAGTTCACTATTAAAAGGCGATTTTTTCATTATTTATAAAATTTAGGTAATGATAAATTAAATTTAACTGTAATAATTCTTATAACTGCTATAATACTACCAGAAACAATAAAATTTATATTTCTATCTACACCAAAACTATCCAAAATAAGATAACAGATACCTCCAATAATACAAGCAGTTGCATATATTTCTTCTACAAATATTGTAGGTGTTTTATTAATTAAAACATCACGTAGAACTCCTCCGAATACAGCAGTAAACATTCCCATAATTACTGCAATAAAATTATTTACTCCTAAAGATTGTGCTTTTTCTAATCCTACAATAGTAAATAAGGCAATTCCTAATGTATCGAATAACATAAAAGTTGTACGTAAACGAGAAAAGTATTTATAAAATAATCCTGCTAATAGAATACCTGCTAAAACAGCATAAATAACATTCATATCGTCTATCCAAACTAATGGATAACTATTTAAACATAAATCTCTTAGTGTTCCACCACCTATTGCTGTAATAAATGCAAAGAAAGCAATTCCAAACCAATCATGTTTTTGTCTTTCATCCGCAGCCAAAGCTCCTGAAATTGCAAAAACAACTGTTCCAAATAACTCAAAAATATATTGTATTTCCATCTTAGTATAACGTCATTAAAAATAGTTTGCAAAGATATTCAAATACTCAACATATTATTAATGACTTTTAAATTTAGGTAATGATAAATTATATTTAATTGCAGCCAATCTAAATGCTACAATAATACCTCCAGATACAAAGAAATTAATATTTCTTGTAACGCCTAATTTCCATAGAACCATATAAATTACAGCTCCACAAAGACAAGCAAAAGCATAAATTTCTTTCTTAAAAATAATTGGAACTTCATTTAACATCATATCACGTATAATAGAACCAAAAACTGCTGTAAACATTCCCATTACTGGTGCTATGATTGGATGAATTCCTAAATTAAGCGCTTTCTCCATTCCTACAATTGTAAATAAGGCAATACCTAAAGTATCAAAAAGCATAAATGTTTTTCTCAATTTTAATAATGGTTTGTAAAAAAGAGCCGCTAAAATAACGCCACAAGCTACTGCATAAATAAAGTTAACATCTTGTATCCAAATAATTTTTACAGAAAGTAAAATATCACGAATTGTCCCTCCTCCAATAGAAGTTAAAAACGCTATAAAAGTTACTCCAAACCAGTCATTACTAGATTTTTCATCTGCTGCTAGAGCACCTGAAATACCAAAAAATAATGTACCAAATAATTCAAAAAAGTACTGAATTTCCATTTGTAGATTTATAAAATTGAATGATTGTTAAATTACGAAATTAATTTATAATTCACTTAACAATAAATATGCCTACAGTATTTTTCTGAGATTAGAATTTAGGTTTAAGATGTAAGATTATAAGGTGTAAGGGTTGTTAAGCTGCAAACTAGAAGCTAGAGATTAGTTTTAAGAAGTCTAAACTACTTTGTACTCTTTACATTATACATTTTACTTTGTACATTTTACTTTGTACTCTGTACAATAATCTCCTATCTAGTTTCTACTATCTTAAATCTATAAACACAAAAAAGCCTCAAGTTATTCACTTGAGGCTTTTAATTAAAAACTGGCGACGACCTACTCTCCCGTAGTAACAGTACCATCGGCGCAGGCAGGCTTAACTTCTCTGTTCGGAATGGGAAGAGGTGAGCC
>NZ_FRBH01000023.1 GCF_900142565.1 Chishuiella changwenlii | reverse complement strand
TCTAATGCCCCAATTCATAGATTCATACTATTTAGTTAATGGTAGAAATTCTAAAACTATATTTAGTTTTTTAGAAAATATATCTTTCATAAAAGAGGAAATAGCGACAGAATATACTTTTCCAGATTTTTGTGATATTCCTGAAATAATATTTTATAATGATTTTCATATCATGAATTTTCTAGAAAATAAAATTAATTCTGATTATATTATTTATTGGAATAATAAAAATTTAGAATCTATTGTAAAACAATTTACATTACAATATACAGATGATGGAAATATGATATTTGGAATATCAATTTATGGTAATAACATAATTTCAAAAGAAAGTACTTCATTATTCAGAAATATAAATGAAATTTTAAAAACTAAAATTTCTTGCATTACAATGGAAGAACCACCTCCACACAATACGAATGAGTTTATTGATTTTTGTAATATTAGATATAGATAATTCTAGATTAAAATGAAAAAAATAGTTTTTATTTTTATATTGATTCTGTCATTTTTTTGTTACTCTCAAGAGAATAAAAAGAAATTAATTTCAGAACAAAGTGAGCAAATTAGCAAAGCAAGTCTTAGAAAACTAGCTTTTACAGATTGTTTTTATGCGAAATATTCAAACCCTAAAGAGATTAATGATCGTGAATTTGCTCATTATAATTTATTTGGTTTTGAACCTTTTACAATTAAAGAGCAAAGAGATCCAATATCTAAAATTATAGATTTCGCTACAAATTGGGGTAAAACAAGAAAACAAAATTTAGATATTTCTCCAATAATAAATTGTTTAGAATTATACGAAAGTAAAGAATTAGATATTCTTATTGATAGCGCTTTTTTACATGTTAATGAAGATGAACTTAATGAATATTTTAATGACCCTGAATTTAAATATATAGGTACATATAAGTATTATTTAGAAAAAAAATAATTCCTCCCACTAATATAAACATCCTACTAATAACTATAATATATATTTTGATAATCAAATGGAGCAATACCGCGATTATAAAAATTCTCAATAATTATGTATTCAAATTTTAAAAAAAATCTATTATTTAGTATATTATTCTTGGTTTTTATAGTCATTTTTTATTCATATAATAAGAATAGACGATTAAAAATTTTAGATTTTCCAATTTACACCACTTGCACAATAACAGAATTAAGTAAAAGCGCTAGATCAGAAGGTTATTACAAGTATAAATATACTTATAAAAGTATTTCTTATATCAGAGGAATAGGAGAATCATCTTCTGATAATTTATATGTTGGAAAAAAATACTATATTGTTTTAAATAAAAAAAAACCACAAAACGCAATGTTACTACCATTTGTAATTCTCCCTGATTCTACAAGATTTCCTAATAATGGATGGGAAGAAATACCTAAAGAACTTAACATTAATCAAATTAAAAAATTTTTAGAAAATTATTAGTAATAATACTTTCAATAAATATAGAATAAGCATTTCCTTATCTTAAAATAAGGGTTAAACAAAAGGATAGACAATTGTCTATCCTTTTGTTTCTATTTTTTTACAAAACAATTATGAGAATTATTAAGGTTTAATTTTGCTAACGTTAATTACCCCACCTAACACGAGCATCCTGCTCATAACTAAATAAAAAAATATTAATTTTTAAAACAACCAAAAGCCAGCTAAAAGCTGGCTTTTGGTTGTTATAGTGTAGCTATATTTTTATTAAAGAAATCTTTGTTACTTTTAACCTATATTTTCTAAGAATTAGAAGAAAAGAAATTTTAATGAAAAAAATACTTATTTGTTTACTTATTGTAGTCTTATTTTCTTGTAAAAAAGATAATAATAAACTCAAAGAATATTCTTGGGAATATATCTATATTACTTATGATAATTCCTATTCCTATTTATTTGATAAGCATAGTAATGAATATGAAACATTTAATATAAGTGACTCAATAAAGACAATAAAAAATATCAGTAAAAATGAAAAAGATAGCTTATATAAATGGATACAATCTATCGTTGAAAAACCTCCATATACTGATAATTTATGCACAGGTTATGTTGGTAATATAAAAATTATAATTACTAGAGACGAAAGAGTTAAGCAAACTACTGAAATAAAATCTGTTTGCGATTGGTCTCAATTATCAAATGAAACCAAAAACTTAAAAGCTTTTCTAAATAATTAAATAAAAATTAATGAAAAAGTGTTTCAATAAACAAAAATATATTAGTAGTATATATATATTACTAAGTGTCTTTACAATAAATATTGTTCAATCTTGTACAAAGAAAAAAATAACATTAAAAGCAGCTAAAGATGATATTATTGAAGTAATATATTACAAAAACGATTCTATCGATTTAGAAGTGAAAGGGATTTATGAAAAGGCTTATATTAAAGCAGGGATTTTTATTAATATTGATAATGATTTTTATTATTCTGGAAAAAAAGGAAGTAAATATTTAATGTTTTCAACAAAAAAAGATACAGTTTTTGAATATGAAAATGAAAATGAACTTAACTATTTATATGAAATAAAAAAAGTCTCTAATAACAGCTTCAAAACAACATGCATTTATGTAAATGATTATGGCGAAAAGCATATATTTCAGATGATTTATTATGATAAAGACTATAAAATATTTAAAATAGTTAGAAATGGAAAAAATTATGAGTAAACTAAGTCTCTATATTCTTATTTAAATAAAATGAAAAAAATATTATTTATACCCCTTATAATCCTAATTTTAATGTTCTCATTTTTTAATTCTCATATTTATTTAGATAGTAAAGAATGGAAATATAGTAGAGGTGTGAATATTGGAGATTATGTATTATATAAAAATTTATCTAAAGAAAATTTTTATATATGCTTTGGTCAATACTTAATTATTATTAAAGATTTTGATACAGGTTTCTATTCAAAAAAATAAAAGGTAAACCTTGGTAGCTCCATTATTATTGTAAAGAAATCTTAATTACTTTTAGACTATGAAAGATATTAACTGGTTTAAACAGGTATTTGAATCAAATTTGAAAGAGTATCATATAGAATATAGATTTTTTAAAGATGGAGATTTAGGAGATCTAAATCAAGTAGAATTTAATTCTAAACAAAAAGGTGGTGAAATTGATTTTTGGAGTTCGGGATGGGTTTATATTCATTTTATAAACTATACAAATAATGAAGAACTAATGAATATTTTATTAAAACCTGAAGAAAATAAAGATAAACATCTATTTAAATTAAATAGTTTATTATAAACTATGTATCTATATTAAAACAAAATGCTAAATAAAATTATTAAAATTTTTATAGTCTATCTATTTTTAGGGATAATTGTTAA
>NZ_FRBH01000024.1 GCF_900142565.1 Chishuiella changwenlii | reverse complement strand
ATTATATATTTTTTACCATCTAACGTTAGTAATATCTTTATAAAAGAAATAAAGGATAACGATAATAATTACTTTATATTAGATAAAGAGGATAGTGATACATATATAATATATTTAGATAACTCTATTGAGAATTTTTGGGTTAAACATACTAATAGAGCTGTTTTTCTAAATGGTAAATTAATTCCTTTATATTTTGTTTATGATGAATACTTTTCATTTGCTGAAGAAGGAAAAGATGTATTAAAAAAATTAGGAACAGAAGATAGTATTCATAAAGTAAGTTATATCCGAGATAATGTTTTTAATGTAAAATTTAATTTAAATGGAGAAATAGTAAAATAATATAACTAATGTAAAAAGAAATGAAGTTCAGTAAAATAATACAGATAATGATATTATTGATTTTTCACTTACAATTTTGTAATGCTCAAAGTAATATGCTAAAAGCAAAAGGGCATACTGCTGCTGCAAAATTATTCCAGACATCTACAAAAAATGGAACAGTTATTAATAATGCTATTCAAACTAAAACTAGTGAGAACGTAAAAAAAGTATTTGGATTATGACAAAAGAAGTACAAAATGAAATTTTAACTTTTTTATTGATTTTATTAGTAACCGTAGTAATAATAACTGGTATTGTATATTTTATAAGTGCTAATGATAAAAAGAATTTAAAAACTATTAATAACTCTTTTAACTATACTAAAGGAATTGTTACAAATAAAAATACCTATAAAGCACACTATATAAAAGTAAGATATATAGTAAATGGTAAATCTTATATAGAATCTGATGGAATTAACACAGAAGACAATGTAAGTGAAGGAGATAGTGTTGTTGTAAAATATTCCACGAAAAAGCCCGAACTTATGATTACTCAATTTAACGATCAGTTTTAAAACATAATAAAAAATATTTTTTAACAACCAAAAGCCAGCTATCTGCTGGCTTTTGGTGTTTTATGGTGTAGCTATATTTTATTAAAGAAATCTAACCTACTTTTAACACATAATTTTTTAAAATATTGAATGGAACATATCTGTTGATAAATAATTATGATAAAATATAAATTAACTAAAAGAAAAAATAAAATAAAAGGAGTTGTTCTTAATACTTCAAAAGAATTAACTGTTCTTATTAATAATCCTGTTGATTATCAAATTGACGGCTTATTAATTATTAACAATTCAAAAATTGAAAAAGAAAGCCTTGTCTTAGATGAACTTAAAGATTATATAATTACCGATAAATTTAAATCGATATGTATTAAAAATAATTATCAAAAAATAGAATATAAGAATTTTCAAGATCTTTTTTACTATTTAAAAATAAATGAAATTTTTTGCGAATTATCTCTTACTAAAGAGGATTCTATTTACATAGGAAGAGTAATAGATATTAAACATAATTCAATAGATATAGATTTTTATACAACAGATTTTAATCTTTTAGATAAAGCATATGTATTGTTTGATGATATTACAACTATAAAAATATTTACTGATTACTCTTTAACGTTTAAAGAATTTCATAAATAATTTCCTAACGTTTATAGTCCATTACTGTTGTAAAGAAA